>CADCIP010000011.1 GCA_902801485.1 uncultured Bacteroidales bacterium
TCGAAAATACTCTCGCTCGGGAATAAAAATAAAATAGTGATTTATTTTGTATTCCGCTCACTTAATCGTATCTTTGCAAACGGAAATACAAAAAACGGCAATTATGATTGGAACATTAAGAACAAGCGACGTATATATGGATATTCTTGGTACATTGCCTAATGAGGACAAGTTAGACTTGATTTCCAAGCTTCTCAAGTCAATGAAAAAGGCTGTCACAACCAAGAGGGAGACCAAGGACATCTTTGCCCGTTTCTCCAGCGATTGGGGTGGCGATATGACCACAGAGGAATACGCTGACATGCTTCGCAACGAGAATGTTGAAAATACAAGAACTGTTGAAACTTGGTAAAGCTCTATGGAACAATATTTGCTTGACACCTGCGTTTGCATCTCTATGTTTCGGAATGAAGGGCGCGTTCGTGAAACCCTCCAGAAGGTAGGTGTCCAGAATTGTTATATTTCAGAGATTACGGTGGCCGAACTATACTTTGGGCTGGCTAAGGCTAACGACAAAAAGCGCAAGTTGGATTGAAAATTGGAGATAAAGATAACATCATTAAATCACGGGAACGGGCACTTCGAGCCCCAAACATACAAACCATCATTCTTCGGAACTGATGGATTTGTTTTTATGGATGTTTTCTGGTCCAAAATCAAAGTTGTAAATTTTTTGTATACAATAGAATGAAACTAATTGACTATAATAATTCTTCTTCTCTGGTTATTGACAACATAAAGAAGGTAGGGAATCGCGTTAATTTTAGCATTGCCGTTTTTTTGCTCGATAAAAGAAATGACACAAATATCAGATTCGAGACTGAATCTTTTGTTGAAATTGATGAATGGCAGCAAAAAGGTGAGACATTGCTTTCTGATTATAAGCTGGAATTAGAGAATTTCTCATTTCATGCAGACCTCAACAAAATGTATTCTTGGGACAATCATATAATCAGTAATTATAATTTCTTTGAATTGTCCAACGACATTAACAAAAGTCATCTGAAGTGTATGATAGAATCTGCTGATGTTTTTGGAAAGGAATTCATTGATGAAATAAATGATGTTATATTGTATTACCCAGATGGTAATGATACTGTCCCCCAGCCTTCCCAAAGAAATGGACTAATACACATTAAACAAAAAATTGTTGGGATATATGAAGGCGGTGAGTTCTGTAGTTCGCAATTGGAAGTGAGTTCGGATAATTTTCGGATGATAAGAGTGTTTGATGATTTTTATAATGGTATTATATCTGAACCAGATGATTTTCTACAATTCAAGAACAACAAATTAGATCGATTGGATATTGGAGACCTTGGAGGTGTAATTCTTAGAGTTGATCTTAGTTGGCGTGATGATAAAGCAAAAGGAGAAGGCTCAATATACGATTGGGGTTATCCCGAACATAATGAATTAACATTTGATTATTACGTTGAGGTTGAATGGGAAAACGTAGAAGAGAGTAGTTTGCCTATTATTTCTTATGTTACAAATATTGGCCAGAAGAGCATTGATTATTAATGAGGTGAGACTATGTCTCGAAGTTCTTGCGCTCGGAAAAGAAAAGAAAAACAAACTTTTCTTTTGTTCTTCTCTCACTTAATCGTAACTCTGACATTCGTCGAAAATACTCTCGCTCGGGAATAAAAATAAAATAGTGATTTATTTTGTATTCCGCTCAATAAAAAGAAATAAAATAGGTATGAAAACTTTGAAAAGTACACAAACATTGAGAGTTGTTATTGGTCTGTTCCTGACATTCGCCATGAGCGGCAAAATGTGGGCGCAAAGTAGTAATTCACGCTTTGTGGCTGAGGGTGCCGTGCATGAGTATTTAGAGGAAGATAGGGTTCAGGCGCGTGCGAACGCCTTTATCTATGAGGGGAAGTTTGAGGAATACCGCAAGTGGCAATTGCATATCAAGAAGGAAAGCCGGAAGATGGAGGAAGCGCATAAGAAGAAGATGAAAAAGATTAAGGATGAGGATGTGCGAGACAGTCTATACGAGGAATACAAACGTCAGCGTTACAACTTTGTTTACCAGCCATGCCCTTATCCTCAGCACGAATATGTGGTGATTATCCGGCCAACGCTCAAACCTACTCGCGGCTTTGCGGTAGAGAAAGATAAGGTGGTTTATATGGATTATAATAAGTTAGAGTTAGGCCCTTTGAATATTTCTGCAACAGAAATCAGTGAAGATGTGTGCACGGCTCTAAAAAGTCTGATGGACAATATTGTTGAGTCTGCCAAACTCACGTATGACGGGCCCAAGGTCTTGGACGGCACCACCTACAGCATCATCGACGGGCATTTCCCCTGTTACATGGTTAAGAGTCATGGGGGCAGCAGAAACAACGAAGAAGGCGCAGCATGCCGTTTGCTGGAGAAGCTTTCCGAAGCTGCCAAGCAGAAAGATGCTGCCACCATAAACGCCCAACTTGAGGAAATCAAACGCCTGGATGCTTTCTACAGCGCACTGAAGGTTAAGTAAAAACGTCCCACGTCCCACCGTCCCACGTCCCATTAAGGTGGTTTGCAATTTTCTTTGTACTTTTGATGAACGTTTTCCGTTTAGCGGTGTATATCTTTATGAGAGCAGCTCTGAAATAGAGAGAAGTTAAAGAAGTTATCGCTTCGCTAGAAGTTAAAGAAGTTAAAAGAAAAAAGAAAATGAGAAAGACAATAGTTATCGCTTTGGTACTCATGTGCAGCATGATGGCTTTAGCACAGAAGAAAGAGACCATAGAAATTAAGAGAACCGTAGAGTCTTGGATATCCGATATACGTGAGCCGGGGTGGTATATGGAGCAGAGGAAGGCTTGGCAGGAGGCTGTGGATGCCAATCCAAAAGACGAGTGGGCTTGGCGCAACCTCTTTTGTGCCACGAATGGTTTGTACTCCTCTGGCTATGGAGAGGACAAAGATAAATCCTGGACGGCTGACGTCATCCGTAAGATGGAGGCTGCCATACCCGACAGTTATACGCTGAACCTCTGCAAGTGCAGATTCTCCCTGACTATAGACTCTGTTGCATCCCAAAGAGGAGATTTTATCCGCAATGCCGTAAAACTGATGCCCAGAGATGCCTACGCAGGAGATGTGGATTTCCTGGCTTGCCAACTGTGGAGCATAGATCCCTGGAACGGAAATGTAGAAAGACTGTTCAGGCAGTCGTACTGGAACAATTACTATCCTCTGCGCATTATGCAATATAACAGAAACATGCTGCTGAGCATGCAGCCAAATGCGCTTTACTTTGCTAACGGTGATATTCGGTTAGCACCCATGAAGATAATACAGGAAGCCTTGAAGGAAAGGCGGGATGTTATTATTATCCCCATATCCTACTTTCATTCCGACTCTTTTATGAATGCTCTCTATCAAAAACTGGACATCAAGCCTTTGGCTATCAACATTAATGACTATGGAAAATATGGTGAAGAGTGGTACAAATACTACGAGGCAGACATCATTATGTATCTGATAAATGCGACCCAACGCCCCACCTATTTCAGTACGGATATTCTTAAAGAGACAGGACTCAACAAGGACAGCATCTACAACGAGGGGCTTTTGCTGAAATACAGCCCTGTACAATACGACAACTTTGCCGTAGCAATGCACAATGTAAAAGAGGTCTATAGCCTGGAATACCTGACAGAACCGGACCTTGTATATGATTCATGGACAACAAGTTGGATGACCGACACAAGCCATATTACGCTTCTGGCAAATCTGATATCAAAATTCAGAAAGAATGGCGACAAAGTTGCTGCCGATCGTCTTTACGACATCCTCAGCAAGTGTTTGAAAAGATGTTTCACGGTGGAAAATACTAAAATGAAAAAGCATTTCGAGAACCTGCTGAAGGAGCAGCAAGAAATACAGGAATGACAATACCCATGTTTCTGAAACCCCTCAGTTCGCTCAAAGACGAAGAACTGATGCTACGGGTAAGCAGCAAAGACGATGATAGGGCATACGGTGAGCTCTACCATCGTCATGCTCGCAGGCTGATGGGTTTCTTCTTCAGGCAGAGTGGTGGCGATGAGGCTCTGGCTGCCGACCTCACCCAAGATGCCTTCATGAGGGTCTGGACGGCTCGCGATAAGTTCTCTGGCTCCAGCTTCCGCACGTGGCTCCTAACCATTGGCTACAACCTCGTAAAGAACCATTACAGGCTTAGCGAACACCAGAAGCAATACGAGCAGTTTGTGGTGCAAACGGGAGAGGAAGTGGCTGAGAGCAACATCGTGGAACACCTCGATAATAAAGCCTTCGACCAAGCCCTGAAACAACATCTGGAGAAGATGCCGCCAGAGAGCCGTTTGCTTTTCTCGCTCAGATTCGAAGAAGAACTGACCGTTCCGCAGATAGCCGTCGTAATGTCGGTACCAGAGGGAACGGTGAAGTCCCGACTACATATTCTAACCCAATCGTTAAAACAAAAATTCAACTATCATGATACAGTTCGAAGATAAACTCCATGCATCGGCTCAGCGCCTTGCTGAGCAGGAAAACAAAGGCCTGCATGTGCCCCAGAATCCTATGCAGCAGAAACGTACCTATTGGGGATGGATAGCCACACCCGCAGCAGCTGTGGTGGGCATTATCTTTGGTATGACTTTGCCTTTGTTTATGCGAAGTGAACCAACCAATCAGTTGGCACAATCAATAGATACCGTACGCGTTATAGAATCGGTACGCGACACGCTTTACCTGACGCAAGTGGTGGAAAAGGAGAAGGTAATCTATAAGTCCCTTCCAACCCAGCAAACAGCGGAATCGGCACCAAGGGAGTCCGACTATCAGCCAGGCCAATGTACCTCCATCCAATGCGATGGCATAGACTACTCCATCTTGGCTACGAACTGAAAACTTACTTGCAGTATACCTTATATATTAGGGTGACGGGCTCCTTGTCCTTTTTGTGGATGACGCAGTCGATGGTCTTTACCCAACCATCGGGCTGGAAGGTGTAGGTGGCCTCCTCGGTATACTCCTCTTCTAAGCCGTCCTTAATGTCTTTTCCGTTCAATGCCAGCGGGCTGATGGTGCCTTGAAAGTGTAACAAGCAATAGGATGCTCAAATAAAGGATTTTCTTCATTTCCCGATTCGATTTTTGTGTGATTTTAAAAATGTGCATCGCAAATTTAAGTGTTTTCCTGAAATGGCAAGAAGGAAAACGTGGATTTTATGGAATTTAATTGTAAATTTGTACCAAAATAAAGCTAACATAATAAAAACCTACTGAAATGAGACGGAAACTACTGATTTTTCTAAGTTTTGTGCTGCCTCTGATAGCAAGAGCGGAGGGTGAGGTAAGCCAAGTACCCTTGGCCGACCCCTACATTCTGCTGGAGGACGGCAAGTACTATGCCTATGGCACACACGATGGCGATGGTATCAGATGCTATTCTTCTGATGACCTGCGAACATGGAAAGATGAAGGGCAGGCACTAAACAAGGCAAACACTACTGAAAAGCAATGGTTCTGGGCGCCTGAGGTGTATCATAAGAACGGACATTACATTATGTATTTCTCGGCCAACGAGCATCTCTTTGCCGCTACAGCCGATTCTCCCAAAGGACCCTTCAAGCAGGTGGGCTCTTACCAGATGGAGAAACTGATAGGCAGTGAGAAATGCATAGACTCGCATGTATTCTTCGACGACAACGGCAAAGCATACGTTTTCTTTGTACGCTTTACCGACGGCAATTGCATCTGGCAGGCTGAGTTGGAAGACGACTACATCACTCCAAAGGTCGGGACTATGCGCAAGTGTATCGCTGTGTCGCAAGAATGGGAGAACAAGTTGGGGAGAGTAAACGAAGGTCCCAATGTGATTAAGATAGGCAAACGCTACTTCCTGACTTACTCGGGTAACGATTTCCGCTCACAGGACTACGGTGTTGGCTTTGCCGCTACAACCAACATTGCCACAGGCACATGGGGCAAATTTGCCTCGAACCCCATCTTGTGCAGATTCGACGATTTGGTAGGCACAGGACACCACTCGCTCTTCTATGATAAGGAAGGCATTCTGCGCATTGTCTTTCATGCACACGAATCGAAAGAGAATGTCGGCACCAGGCTGATGTACATAGGTACCATGAAGGCAAACTCTTCACGACTGACCATGAGCAACGAACCCATCATTAGACCCACACTCTCTACAACTGCTCCCTATAACCCCGAAATGATAAGCAAAGAACGGGGTTTTCAAAACGGCGGAGCGGTCACCGTAGATCTGAACAATGACGGCAACCAAGACATTGTGGCCGGTGGTTACGCCAAGGAAGTTCAGAACTCCGCCGAAGACGAGCTGACAAACAAACGAACGACATTCGCTATGCTATATCTTCCTGCTACTACCAAATGGAGCAATCCTGCAAAGGTTCCTTTCATGGTAGCTAAGGCACCCTCTGTCGTTCCATGCGACATCAATAACGACGGGAAAATGGACATCATTGCCTTTGAGAACAATACGGAAGATGATACCAAATTCAGTCAGGAAGGTATTTTCCTGGGTAACGGAAAAGGTAACTTTACCATTCCAACGCTATCCTTTACGGACAGAAACGACAACCCTTGTAGTTTTAACCTTCGAGGCCCCTGTAGCGCAGACATTATTGATATAGACAACGATGGGCGTATAGACATTGTCTGTGCCGGGCATCTTGGTGAGGAAAGCTATAACGTTGTGCTGCACAACAAGAGTACAACGCCTGAGAATCTAACCTTCTGTGTGGAGCCATACGAGCAGGAGTTGCAATTCTCGGAAGTCATCATTCAGGCAGCAGATCTGAATAACGACGGTTATCAGGACTTTGCCATCTCCTCGATGCTGGACAATGTGGAAGGACAAATCCGCTTTACAGATGTATATCTGAACGACACACTGCAATACGGACGATTCCTGCGTCAAGGATTAGGAGACAATGATGGTGTTATAAAAAGGAAATCAAACGGAACCCTTCAACTTGCCGACTTTAACAACGACGGCTGGCTGGATATCTATCTGGCAGGATTGGGAGAAACTTCATCTGGTGAGTCAACTACACGTCAGCGCATCTATGCCAACGGAGGACAAACGCTTCCGACCTTTGTGCAACTGGCCAATTCAGACCTTATGTCCGACACCTATAACATACAAGCCAGTGTAAACAGCTCTTCTGGTATTATCGACTGGAACGGAGACGGAACTTACGACCTCTTCGTTGGCGGCCTGAAAGGGAACGCCAAGACCAGCACGGGACAACTCTACCTGAATAACGGGAGGGGAAAGATGAGCCGAAGTGTGGCTATTCCAGGTTCTACGGCAGTATCAGTAATCTTTCCTGACTGGAACGCTGACGGCCGTAAGGACTATGTAACCTTTGGCAATTGTACAGACAACAACTACCTGAAGCTCTGCCCGCAAGGCATCAATGCTATCCTGTGTTATAATCTGGGTGCTATTCCCTCCAGACCCGATGCCCCACAAAACTGTCAGGCGGAGGTTAATGCCGACGGATCAGTAACGCTAACATGGGATGCTCCTGAAACAGCTCAAGCCTGCTTTACATACGAAGTCTATATTCAGGATACAGAAGGCAATCTGCTCAACAGTACTCCTGCTTTTGTCGGAGGAGATAAGGATGGCTTGCGTAAGGTGAACCGAATGGGACGCGTAGGTTGTAGGCAGACGTGGACTTTTGTACCTCCAACCACAGGAACCTACAAGTGGGGCGTTCAGACCATAGATGCCGCTTATACCGGCTCTGCCTTTACGGAAGGCCCTGCATTCACGGTATCTTCAGAAGAGGACGGAATAAGCGAACTGAAAAGTGAAAGTCTGAAACGTGAAAAAAATAAAGAGGCCTATGACCTCTCAGGCAGGAGAGTTACAAACCCCGTTCCTCACCTTATATATATTAAGGAAAGAAGGAAAGAGTTGAGGTAAACAAAAAGAAAGCGAGGATTGCTCCTCGCTTTTTTTATCTCTCTAAACTCTAATCTCTAATCTCTAATCTCTCTCTCCCCTAAAGGGGAGTTGGAGGGGTCTTTACCAAATATCCTCCGGCTCGGCAGGATTGTCGTAAACCTCCTTTGCGCAATACTCCAGATAGTCCATATAGAAGTAGTGTGTAGGATTATCCAACACCGTCTTGAACTTAATGTAATAGGTTACATCTGGGTCCATAGTCTGACGGAGCATGATTCGGCGCAAGCAGATATTAGATGCACGCATCATAGTGGAACCGCCAGGACCGCCAGCTACGTATTGCTGACATCCCTTCATGAAGTCGTTGTTACGCATACGCTTGTCAACCTCAGCATTGTAGTCGTCATCATTTCTGTCGTCATCGTAACCAATATCGCTGGGGATATTACCCTTACGGGTCTGCAGGTAATAAGCACCTTGGCGTAAGTCCATAGGAATACCCATAGCAGCCAACTTGTTAACATCGCTTCCCCAATAGAACTGAGCCATACCACGTTGTACACCACCACACTGCTGGCCAAAGCGCAACTCGTAGGTTCCACGTACGGGAACAGGAGGAAGCTTCATGGTAACCTCGTAAAGACCGCGAATAGTCATCTCGTCGCCCTGCATATTAGCCCAACCGTTATTACGTCCCGTCCAATAAGCAAATACAGTCTCCTTCTCGATAGTTACATCGTTCAGATACTGATAGCCAAGCTCGGCATCGGTGGGGATTAAAACATTCTTGTGACGGTCGTCCGTCAGCTTGGACATACGAATGTCGTTATTCATAAACTCAGGCCACATAGCGGTAACATTCCAGCGGATACGGCTACGCATCATCTGGTTACGTGTATTGTCACTATAATAAAGAAGCTCGTCAATAGGATAGATAATACCGTTACGAACGTTGTTCTCGCCCTGAAGATTTGGCTCGCCAATCTTGATGCCCACATTCTTGGGGTCGCAAGATTTCTCATGATAATCACCACGACGCCCGTTGTTAAGGTTGGGGAAACGGTTCAGGTAAACCCCATTACTTTCCTTACTCTCGAAAGTCTTCAGCAAACGACGCTTACCCATAGTGGTGTAGAACTCATAGATAGCAACGGTGGGCACATTGGTATTGGTGTTGTAGCCTTTCTCGTTGTAATGGTTCACCAGACGGTCTGTTGACAGACGCATGGGAAGCATGTGATAGGTAACAAACTGATTCAGCAGGTTATCTTCGCTCTTATACTCCCTATCGCGTTTAGCCTCGGGGTAGATACCCAGATTGTCAATGTAGTTATAAACATCCTCTACAGAAATCTCCTTTATTGCCTTTCCTAATGTCTGAGACCAGAATTCGTCTGTCTCAGCAAAGATGGTAAAGCCATAGTAACGATGCTCAGGTGTATAGAAGGTAATATTTCCTTCACCGTCATCACGAGTAACTGACTGAGTGATAGCCTCTGTCTGATACTTATGCTCATAGACATCATCCTTCACCTTGTCAAGGGAATCGATATAACCGCAAGCCAGAATCAGTTTTGCCATTACTGAATAACCTCCCTTACCGGAATCTATCATGTTCTTCAACAATGAAGCCATCGAATCTCCACTGGGAGCAACCACCTGATGCACGCAATGTATAACACCATTGATAGAAAGAATGTCACGATTCAGACGGTCTATCATACAGTCGTTAATAAGAATGCTGTCGGGGTCCTCTGTCTGTAAAACAACCAGCTTTCTCTCGTTCATATTGGGAACCTCAATTTCTGCTGCCGAACCTACAGCGGTTGTTGGGAGGGCACTGATTTCGAAGGTGCCGTTATCATCTCCACCATCAATAACACTATTGTAAACAATAACCTTGCGGATAGAATCTAACTTGGCACTGTCTGTAAATGCATCCCAGGAAGGCTCAGCTATCAGGTCTTTCTTTACTAAGGAATCCAAGAATAACTGGATGGCATCGTTTGTAGGTGCAAAAACGGTATAATGACCACGTGCAGATAACAACTGATATACTGTCGTTTTGGACACAGGACTAACAGGTACCTGCTTTAATAATTCGACATATTGGCTATACTGTTCGTGTTTTGACAAATAACCAGCAATTATCTCCTCCTTAAATACATATCGTGACGAGGTATCAACCTCCTCAGAACAGCTGGCCATAAATAGAGAGGTGATGGCCAACACATACAACGCGATTTTTTTCATTGGTATAATAGTTCAAGTTTTTTTTATTAAAATTAACAAATAACCAACAAATGTACTGTTTTTTACAAATATGCTCCAAATAATAATACAATTTTATTTAGATAAACCCAAATTTTAATGAATTTTTACCCTATCTGAGGAGGTAAAGGAACTGAATTCGGGTGCATAAAGACACTTTATGATAGTTGAACCCGTCTGATAATTACCTGAGCGAGAAATCAGCCAGTCTTCCTCGATTACATAAGTGCCCTTTGGCATACGGTCGAAGTAATATTCCGTGCGGTCATCACGTATCTGTCTGTAATATCCCAGCCCGTTCTGATAACGGTAACCCGACAGGCTGGCATCAGGTTCGGCGGCTGCAGAACGGGGAGACGTCAGCTGCACAAACTCGTAGTCGCGGTCGGCAGTAATGGTATAGCGCACATGCAGGCGGTCACCGACCTTTGGCTGTTCCGTTGACACATCTCTGCGAATATGGAACCCTTGCCAACTGGCCCTTACACTATCCAACGGCATCTGATAGGTTGCATAGACAGCTCCCCACGAGAGTCCCTTCTCATTTTTCTCCACCCTTAACTCCTTGGGGACAGATACTGTAAGGCTATCACGCAGATAACCTACCGAGGTATGAGGCGTTACAAAAGTATGTGTCTTCTGTCCTTCACGCAACTTCAGCACATCGCTGTTACCCTTTTCAAGTGGCTGCGAACCATCCAGCAACAAAGCATATACAGCATTAACGGTCTTAACAGGCTCATCCCACTGCTGGGTACGCTTCTGCTGCAAGAGCCACTCGGTCATACCATTTAGCAACTGCTGCTCCTGAGGTTTCACCTCCTGGAAAGCTTCCATCACCTGAACATGCGTCTGCACCTTGCGATTGATGCTGGTAAAGCTGCCGCTTATATAAGAGATGTAGTAGCCATCAGGGTGAGTAAGTTTCTTGTCCAGTCCCTCCAGATACCTTTCGGCCAACTTATCCTTGCCGTTCCGTTTCAGCACGATGGCAGCAAGGGCAGCTTCTTCAATGGTATATTCTCTTCCCTCAGCAGGCTGGAGAAGTTCAATAAGCAGTTTCTGGTCTTTACGTTGCTCGTCCGTCAGTATATTATCAACCAGGCTTTGTATATAAAGGTAACGAAGTCCGAGATAGGTTATCTGCTTGTCTTTCTTATTCTTCACATCCTTCAGTTGCTTGCGAACATCTTTAGCCAAATAATCCATAGCGCGCTTAAGCATACGGTCGACCACAACGGTTGCAGCATCGGAAGCTACGCCGACATGACGCAAACGGGCCAGCTGATAGGCAACCTCAACAGTAAGATAGTTATTGGAGCCCATACCGGGGAACCACATAAAGCCGCCGTCAGCACGCTGGAGGGCTGAAAGGCTGGAGAGTAAAGACATACGGTAATCAAGGGAAATCATACCATCGTAATGCAAGGAATCCACCAATGCATCGGCATCGGGCACATGACGCAAGATATGCTGTGCCATACTGGTAGCATAGTAAGCTGCCGAGGTGCAGAGCACACACTTGCAATGAGGAGTGAACAATGAGGGCAAAGCCTTCAGAGCCAACCACGCAGGACGAGCCGTATATTCAACCACCATATTCCGGTTGGTGGCGCTGGGATGATTATGGGCAAAAAGGCTCTCCAAGTTAAACTTCGACGTGCCTTTTCCGCTAACAAAGAAGGCGCGCGTTTCTGTAACATCCTCAAGGTCGGAGAGGATAGGGAGCTGACGCTGCTCGCCGTCTGAGTAATCCGTTTCCTCAGCTACCCATTTAATCAATAGGGCAGTATTATCTCTTACTGAACCGACGGGGAAGGTATAAACCGTATCTCTGCTTGCTTCCAGACGGAACTGAACGGGGAAGCGGGCAAGTACTTTCTCTGTGGCGGCATCCATGATGACACAATTAGCCTTACCCTGCTGCAGACGTTCAGACATATTGCGGATGCTGGCCGTGAAGGTTGCCTCATCGCCGCTGCGCAGGAAACGGGGCAGGTACAGTTCGGCCATCAGTTCCTTCTGTGCCACAATGGTCTCGTCTATCTGAGTAGTAAACAAATCCTTATCGTGAGCAAATCCCGTAAGATGCCAGCTGGTAAGACTCTCAGGCAACGTAAAGCTGATCTTCACCTCACCGTTTGCATCGGTACGAAGCGTAGGACGGAAGAATGCCAGTTCAGAGAAAGCGTCCTTCTTGGTTCCACGCATCTCACCCTCGGGTAATTCTGGATCTTTTATATCCAGTCCTGCTATTTTCCCGTTTAATGCCTGATCTACGGATTCAAACGCTAATCCGTCAACTTCAGGAGCAGCAGCCAAGACCGCATCGGCAGAAACACTCCTGTTGGCTTTTGCCATTAAAGGCGGGAAGCGCTGCAAAGCACCAGAAGATTCACGTTCTGGATAACCAAACCGACCGGAACGACTCAATGAGATATTTTTTGATGAAGATGGATCAAGCAAATAATCGCGATTGAATTCGCTAAACTCCCAACTATATTTTGCCTTATAGCCAATTAACTCGAAACGGAAATCAACGAAGTGTTTATATGGATACCAGCCTCCAAGATAATTTAATGATGATATCCTATGCATATAGTTCAACTCAAACCCTATCTTATGCTTCAGTATTGCATCCAGCGAGGCATCGTACATACTGAGCAGCACATTTGCATTAGCAGGCTTGCCGTCGGGCTGGCGCAAAGACAATCGCCATTCCTCCTGCTGCCCGGGACGAAGACGGTCTCGGAAGGTTTCCCAATGTTTGGTCAGTTCCTTCTTGGGCAAACCTAAATGAAGGTTGATTCTTTCCCCGCTAAAAGCTTTATTATTATATAAGTAGGCTTCTAACCTGACCCCATCTCCATATTCCTCTTTATAAGGTATATCCCAAACAAAGGCCGTATCGCTCAGACACATTAGGGTATCAAGCACAATCTTGTCATGATGAAGCATCGTGCAATACATCCATACATCCTTTAAGGGTGTTCCTATCTGCACCTTGGCAGGACGACCGATAGCAAATGTATCACAAGGTGTGTACATGAACACATCCTCCTTACTAATCACACGTGTGTCGGCAAGAGAGAACAGTTCCGTCTGTTGCTCATAACGGGCAGTATCTTTGCCGTTCACATACTCGGCAACCACCTTATATGTACCAGATGGCAATGTCTTCAACTCATCAGGTGTCACGGGCTTGTTGGCAGGAATCACCAATCGGGCTTTCTCTGTATCCTTACCCTCGAGGATACGACATACAATATCGCCATCCACCTTAGTGCCTGTGCTGGAATAAAGGCCGAATATCCATGTACGAAGATTGTCTTTATCCTGACGTGCAAGAACATTGCCATTCAGCACATAAGGACGCGAACTCATTCTGACGGTGATGTTACCTTGTTCTGTTTCGCCTTGCTGACTAAGAACGTCAACATCAAGCGTTAGGCTGGCACCATAGCGGATGTCTTCCTGAATATAATTCAAAGGCAGCCCTACCTTAAACCGTCCCTCGGCATCGGTATAGAGTGTGTCTTTTAACACATAATCTATCGCATCTCCTCTCCAACCCCAGAATCCGGCATAGTAGCTGGTCTTACCCGTTACCCGGGCATTTACTACAGGTACACCGCTGTATGTAACGGCCTTACCCGTCAGGTGTATGCTGTCGGCAGGGAAAGATACAGCAGGTGCAGGATCCATCTCTACAGAGAATGTGGGACGCCTGTATTCCTCAACACGAACGCTGCTGTATGTACTGCCGACCCGAATTCTGTAATTACCGGGTGCAGCATCCTTAGGTAGGAAAGCGGAATCGCTGATAACACCAAACTCGTCGGTCTTTATCCAACGCTCTGCCAGCGTATTTCCCTTTCTGTCCGAGAAGGTGAATTTATATTCCTCTCCTGCAATAACAGCGGTTTCCTTGCCTTTCTGATGAAATGCAACGCCACCAATGTAAACGGTCTGACCTGGTCGGTATATGCTCCGGTCTGTGTAGATGCGCAGTTGTTCCACCTCATTTTCTTCGGGGTCATAGACAAAGTAATTCCTTCTTAGCAATGCCATAGTAGAAAAACGGTCATCGCCCTTGCTTATGTCTGCCCGGATTTCGTCTCTTGAGATTGGTGTATCAAAGGTCACCTTTCCGCGTTCGTCGGTAATATACTCCGTATAGGACTTTCTGGTTTTGACATTTTGCTCAAGCATAACCTTGACAGAAACGCCTTGCTCAGGTTTCCCGCTTTTACCATCAACTACTACAATCTGTGTCTGTTTATTGGGCAATCCAATCCTAAGCGCACGTAACTTAGAAACATAGAAACGACAAAACTTTCGCTTTTCTTCATCATCTTTGTTGATACGACCCTTATTGATTGGTTCTATGACCATTCCATAATATCCGAAATCAGAAGGTGCTTGCATACGCAAAGTATCCTTCCAGGTCTCAAAATCAGAATGTGGAGCGAAAGTAAAGATTTCCTTCTTCACTTGCTTGCCAACGCGTAATACATGAGCAAAAACCCCATTCCAGTCTTCATCCTCGTCTTCTGAGAAATCATCAGGAAGCCGGTAGGTAATCAGCCTTACCCCACGCATATTCCTTCCGCTTTCCACCTCAACCTCAATCTCCTCACCAGGATACATGCAGTTGGGTATGCCACAAGTCAAGAGAGGATTCTTCAATTCCTCTATCTCGTTCTTGATTCGGTTAGATTTTGGATATAGCTTCAGGCCTTCCTCCAAAATCTGACGTTTCTCTTCGTCCTTATTCTTTAATTCTGAGAGTTTACAATACACCTCATCGCAGAAAGGCAGATTATGATAATCCGTCTTGAGCTGCAAGAGGTATTTCTCCTTTACATCATGTTTCCACACTCCATCAAGCGAATCCATACACAGGTGGAAGGCTCCTTCTCTTAATCCTTGATTTTCATAGAACCGGATAAGCGTAGCATAAGGCAACAGGGCATTGGATTTATTACGATTCTCATATCTGAAATCCCCTCGCATTGCATGGAATACAACAGCAAGCATACTGCTATTGTACAACTTCTCGTCCTCACCTCTCTTCACGAGTGGAAGCCAATCCGTGGTAGGCGCGTTGTGTAGGAGTTCCAGATCCTGCAGCGCATAGTTATACAAGTTTATTGCGTGCTGCAGATACTCCTCCCGGCCCCATTCTGCTATGCTGTCCGGATGACTTTCCGTTTCCCTTTT
Source organism: uncultured Bacteroidales bacterium (assembly GCA_902801485.1). GTDB lineage: Bacteria > Bacteroidota > Bacteroidia > Bacteroidales > Bacteroidaceae > Physcousia. The sequence goes on from CADCIP010000011.1 coordinate 15,430, forward strand.
CCTGCTCTGCCCCAAATATGCATTTTGCATCAGTATATGAGCAAGAGTAGCACTATAGACAGCTTTGGCAGCAGAATCCTTCTGTTCCTTGATTTCATGCTTCAACAGCAAGACATCCGAGAAGAAAGAGTCCGGAACCAAGTCTTCACGTTCCCTACACTCTGTGAGCAGGGATACCAACTTCTTGGCAGGTGTTTCTTTACCTGCCCAAGCCATTACCGGCAAAAGGAAAAGGAAAAACAGAATGCGGCGCATAATTATAGGGATTAGGGAATAGGGAATAGGGATTAGAGGGGAAGGAAAAACAAGGTATCTACTCAAAACACACCTATTCCCTATTCTCTAATCCCTAATCCAATTATTCTATCACAGCAGCAAAGCCACCGTTGCGAACCATCTTAATATGGAGCTTGGAATCCTTGGTTACAGAGGATTTCAGTTGACGGTAATCCATAGCCATACGGTCGGCATTCACTCCGTCAACGAAAGAAGTCATCTGCAAGTTCTTTCCCTCAGGAAGAACATTCAGGGTAACATCCAGTTCACGTGGCTGGTCGTTGGTGATACCACCGATAAACCATTTCTGACCCTTACGTTTGGCCATTACGATATACTCTCCAGCCTTAGCAGCCAACACACGAGTCTCATCCCAGTTCACAGGAACACTGGTCAGGAAGTCGCGGCAATCGGGCCACTGGTCATAACGGCAGGGATTATCCATCAGCATCTGCAAGTTGCTCTCGAAAAGCACGAAGACTGCCATATGGTAGGCCTTGGTGCCTACACCGGGGCAGATGGGACGGTCGCCACGATGAGCTTCGGGATGAGCGCAGAGCATAGAGCCGGGAGTATAATCCATAGGTCCTACCGCATTGCGCAGGAAGGGGAACCAGATACTGTTGTTAGGCGTACAATTGCCATTATACTCCATACCGCGAACTCCCTCGTAAGTCAGGATGTTGGGGTAACGGTATTCCAAACCGCTGGGATGGAAGGCTCCGTGGAAGTCAACCATGATATGATGCTTAGCTGCTTCCTTTGCCACACGGTCGTAGAAATCAATCATCCACTGGTCCTGACGGTCCATAAAGTCAATCTTGGTTCCTACGATTCCCCATTCCTCAAACTGCTTGAAGAGGCCCATGTTGTGCTCGACGGTCAACCAGGGAAGCCATACAAAAACACCCACATTCTTGGACTTCGCATAACGGAGTAACTCGGGCATATTAATATCAGGGTTCGTATGATAGGGGTCGCGGGTACTCAGTGCCCAGCCCTCATCCATAATTATATAGGGTACACCGTTGCGTGAAGCAAAATCAATAAAATACTTATAGGTATCCAGATTTATGCCACCCTTGAAGGTCACATCCTGTCCGTATGGAATACCATTGAGCCAATCCCAGCAAGTCTGACCGGGCTTAATCCAACTGGTATCCTCAATCTGACATTTCTGAGCCAGACGCATGGGCATTGTGTTCTCTGCCAGTCGTCCGTCTTCCTGGGTAATCAGCATATAGCGCCAGGGGAAGGTACGTGTGCCGCTTGTCTTGGCTATATAATCAGCTTCTTTCAGAATGCGGTGGCTGCGGTCGCCCTGATCCTCATACTCTATGGGAGCTCTGGGTTGAGTGGCTGTAAGGCTGTTGTCGGCATTGCCCTTCAGGAAAAGACCGGGGTAGCTGACAAGATCGAACTCGCTGAGCAGAATCTTCTGGTTCTTACCCATGATGAGGACAGGAAGTTCAGACATCCTGTCTTCCTTCTTCCACTCGTTGCTCTTCACAATAGAATAGCTCTCCTCACAGCTTGTCTTAAAGCCGCCGGGCTGTTGCAGTACAAGATTGCAGTTATCGGCCAACTGGAAGACGGTGTTCTCCAACATCACCTCAATCTCGCCAGGGAAAGAAGTTCTCATGCGGAAGGCCACACCATCGTTATACAGACGGAAATCTACAGCATAACCGCCCTTCATATCAAGGGTGAGCAGGGTATAGTTGTTCTCCACTTCACTGTACTTCAGCGGGAGAACAGGCTTTACCGTCTCATTAACTGTGCGAACACTTTTCTTTTTCAGAACCGGATTGGCACCCAATGTCTTGTCGGTGAGCTGCATACCAATGACGCTCTGCTTCAGCAGTGACTCGTTGTGACTTACCACATCATAGTAAATACGGTCAGAGAGTGTTACGTTCACACTTACCTGCCCGTTGGGGCTTTGGGCAGTAATCACCTTCTGTGCATAACCAGAAAGGCATACCGCAACCATTAAGAAAACGGAAAAGAATCTTGTTGTTTTCATATTATAGATAACTGAAGTTTCGGAAGTTAAAATGGAAGTTAAAATGGAAGTTAAAAAAGGACAATACCATATAGGCAGACAGCATCCAACTCTATCGTCCAGCCAGCTTGCTGGCTTAAATTCCTGTGCGTTGCGCATAACTCCCTGTTTAACTTCATCTTATAACTCCAGAAACTTAAATAAATAATTATTGATTAACTGTTATTTTACTGCCAGGACTTCTATCTCCACCAAAGCACCCTTGGGCAAATCTTTAACTGCTACAGCGCTACGGGCTGGATAAGGCTCAGAAAAGAACTCGGCATATACCTCGTTCATGGGGGCAAAGTTGGCAATATCACTCAGATATACCGTAGTCTTCACTACGTGGGAGAGGTCTGTGCCCGCCTCCTTGAGGATATTCTGTGCATTAGTCAGCGACTGACGGGTCTGTTCCTTGATGCCGCCCTCAACAAACTGACCTATTGCGGGGTCGATGGGAATCTGACCGCTTGCATATACAAAACCGTTTACTTCTATGGCCTGACTGTAGGGGCCGATGGCTGCGGGAGCCTTTGTCGTACTGATAACTTTCATTTTCTTATACCAATTTATAATGATTCTTCTTCAATGCTTTTCTTATTTCGTTTATCTGCTCTTCGTCGCGGGTCTCCACTTTCAGACGCAACTGGCAGGCCGTTACTCTTTCGGCATCATCGTTACGCTCATGACGTACGCTGATAACGTTACCGCCCAAGCTGGCAACAATCTGGCTCACACCAACCAACTGACCGGGCTTGTCATCCAATTCCACCACAAAGGTATAGGTTCTGCCGCTCTTGAAGAGACCGCGGTTGATTACACGGTTCAGGATGGTTACGTCAATGTTTCCGCCACTGACAATACAGATGGTCTTCTTTCCGGCCACAGGCACCTTGTTGAACATTGCGGCTGCCACACTCACAGCGCCAGCACCTTCGGCCACCATCTTCTGCTGTTCAATCAGCGCCAGGATAGCTGCACATATTTCATCCTCTGTAACAGTGACCACACCATCCAGATACTTCTGGCAGACATCATAGGTCAATGCCCCCGGCTCCTTCACGGCAATTCCGTCGGCAATGGTATTCACTGCGTTCAGACGAAGAATCTGATGATCCACAAGACTCTGGTACATACTGGGAGCACCAGCCGCCTGCACACCCCAAACCTGAACCTTGGGGTTCAGACTTTTAATGGCATACGCCACGCCCGAGGCCAATCCACCGCCTCCGATGGGAACGAGTACAACCTCCACGCCAGGGAGCTGATCTAACAGCTCCAAGCCTATGGTTCCTTGTCCGGCTATCACATTTTCATCATCAAAGGGGTGAACAAAAGTATAGCCGTATTCGTCCCTCAACTGGAGAGCCTTCTGGTAGGCATCATCATAAACGCCTGGCACCAGACAGATGTCGGCTCCGTACCGTCTTGTTGCCTCCACCTTGCTGATGGGAGCACCGTCGGGCAGGCATATCAGACTCTTTATCTTATTGAAGTTGGCACCAAGGGCCACACCTTGTGCATGATTACCGGCAGAACAGGCAATAACACCGCGTGCCTTCTCCTCATCCGTCAGCTGCGAAATCTTATAGCAGGCACCGCGCACCTTGAAGGACCCCGTTACCTGTAGGTTCTCGGGTTTCAGGTATATGTCGGCAGCAGGATTCAAGCGAGGAGCCTGCACCAGATCCGTACGTCGGATAACCTGATTCAGCACATACCTTGCTTTATAGAAATTATCTAAATTCATTCTTTATTCTTCACTTTAGATTGCCTTCAGCAAGGCCTTCAGGAACTCCCAGAACTTAGCCACGCTGGGGATGTTGCAACGTTCGTCAGGTGTATGAGGGCTGCGGAGTGTAGGACCGAAGCTTACCAAGTCCATCTTGGGATAAACACCGCCTATGATACTGCACTCCAGACCTGCATGGCAAACCTCCACACGAGCATCCTCATTGAAGATTTCCTTGTACACCTTCACCATCGTAGCAACAATGGGGCTGTCGAAGTTGGGCTGCCAGGCACCATACTGACCTCCGTATTCAACCTTCAAGCCAGCCATAGAGAAGCAGCACTCCTGCATCTCCTGAAGATATTCCATCATCGTCTCGTTGCTGGAACGGCCCAGGATAAGGATACTAACCTCTCCGGCGCCTATGTTAATGATACCCAAGTTACTGCTGGTCTCAACTACAGCAGGAATACTGGGAATATGACGCAACACACCGTCATGACAGGCCATAATAGCATCCACCAGATTGTCCTGGATTTCTACGGGCACTTGTCCTGCAGGCATATTTGTATTCTCTACGGTCAGGGAAATACCTTCTTCCACTCCGCGGAACTCATCTTGGAATGTCTTCTCGCAATACTGAGCCAGATCCTTCAGGTCGTCCAGATTCTCCTCAGGGATACTCAGTACCACTGTTGCAGTTCGTGGGATAGCATTACGCATATTACCACCGTTCCAAGTGCAGAGACGAGCCTCGTCATCGGCAATAGCCTGACGGACGAAACGTGCCATCAACTTGTTGGCATTTGCTCTGCCTTCATTGATTTCCAAACCGCTGTGTCCGCCACGAAGGCCCTTCAGTGCAACCTTAACGGCAATATCTCCTTCTTCTGGAATTACCTCTTTATATTGCATGGTGGCAGAAATGTTCACGCCGCCTGCAGAACCGATGACGAATTCACCCATCGTCTCATTATCGATATTGAGCAAGATATCACCTTTCAGCGTGTCGGCTGCCAAATGGTTTACGCCATACATGGTACTCTCTTCGTCGGCAGTAATCAATGCCTCCAATGGCCCATGCTGAAGGTCGGTACTCTCCATAACAGCCATAATAGCAGCTACACCCATACCGTCGTCTGATCCTAAAGTCGTACCTTTGGCCTTTACCCAGTCACCATCGATATAGGTCTCTATGGGGTCTGTCTCAAAGTTATGCTTGCTCTCGTCTGTTTTCTGAGGAACCATATCCATGTGTGCCTGCAGGACTGCCGTCTTGTGGCCCTCCATACCGGGTGTGGCAGGTTTGCGCATGACAATATTCTCTGCCCCGTCCTTAAAGGCCTCTATTCCGTGTTCTTTTGCCCAATCCAAAAGGAATTGCTGAATTTTCTGCAAATGTCCGCTGGGACGGGGAACCTGCGTAAGCAAGTAAAAATTCTTCCAGATAATCTGGGGATTCAATTCTTTAATTGATGTTGCCATAGTTGTTATGTTTTAATTGTTATAGTTTTAATGTTAAAGTGCACAAAGTTAGTCATTTTCTGCGTAATGCCAAGCGTTTTCACATTATTTATTAATAGTTGACGAGTAAACTACCTCTTCCTCTGAAAGAACTCCTTCATCAGCAATGCACACTCTTCCTCCATCACTCCCGAAATCAGTTCTGTCTTTGGGTGGAGAGCTTGAGGTGCGAATCGTCGGAAGCCACGTTTCTCGTCACCAGCTCCATATACAATCCTACCTATCTGCGACCAGCCTAAAGCGCCGGCACACATAATACAAGGCTCAACGGTAACGTACAAAGTGCAGTCGTTCAGATACTTGCCACCCAGATATTCAGAAGCAGCCGTAATAGCTTGCATCTCAGCATGGGCAGTCACATCCGAGAGCCGTTCCGTAAGGTTGTGGGCGCGGGCTATGATGCGGTCGCCGCATACAATAACTGCTCCCACGGGTATCTCGTCTTCTTCGATTGCACATTTGGCTTCCAAAAGCGCTTGTTTCATATAGAAATTATCGTCTGCCATAAAGATTCTTCAATGAGTTTGCATGCAAAAATATAGAAATTTTGTAAATTTGCAGAAAATTTAGAGAACTAAAATGGCTGCGCATAACGAATTTGGCATTGAGGGCGAGGACAAAGCCGCAAACTATCTTATCAGGGAAGGCTATATCATTCTGGATCGCAACTGGAGAAGCGGCCATAAGGAACTGGATATCGTTGCAGAGAAAGACGGTATCTTGGTAGTGTTAGAGGTAAAGACGCGTACAAGTAACAAGTTCGGAAATCCAGAGGAAGCCGTTACACCCAGGAAAATAAGAAATACAGTCCTGGCGGCTGATGCTTACATTCGTCTCAATCGCATAGACCTTCCTGTACGTTTCGACATTATTTCCATTCTCAGTAATGGAGATGTTATCAATCACATAGAAGATGCGTTCCGCTCACCCGTTTGGTACAGGTGATGTAGAGTTTAGAGTTTAGAGTTGATAGTTTAGAGTTGAGAGTCAGTTTGTAAAGTTTAGAGTTTAGAGTTGATAGTTTAGAGTTGAGAGACAGTTGGAAAGTTAATAGTTCCACCGTTGGCGGAATACTAAAGACAGATTAAACGGTAAACAGCATAGAACATGAAGAGGATATCTTTAGACGAAACAAGTTCTACTAACAGATATGCCAAGGAACTGCCCGAGGACGAGAATCACGAGTTAACCTTGGTTACTGCCGAGTTCCAGACGGCGGGGCGTGGTGCTGGTACCAACAAGTGGGAGTCGGAACATAGCCGGAATCTTCTTTTCAGCATCGTAGCATACCCCAGGCAGTTGTTAGCCAACCAGCTATTTACCCTGTCAGAAGTTACCGCCTTAGCCATCAGCGACACGCTCAACAGCTATGTTGAGGGTTTTCAAATAAAGTGGCCCAACGATATCTATTTTGGTGACAAGAAAGCTGTGGGAATGCTTATCGAAAACGACCTGCATGGCAAACAGGTCCACCGCTCCGTCATTGGCGTAGGAGTGAACATTAACCAAACAGCATTTATCAGCGATGCCCCCAACCCTGTTTCTCTGGCACAGATATTGGGCAGGAAGGTGGACCGCGACCAGGTGCTGAACAGCATCATGCAGCGGTTCATATATTATTATGGTATAATGGAAGAGGAGTGCTACAGCGAACTACACCAGCTATATATGCAGCATTTGTATCGTAAGGACGCTCTCCACCCATACTCCGACGAAGGCGGCATCTTTCGGGCTCGCATCCGTGATGTTGAACCGACAGGGCATCTCGTCCTGGAAGACGGGAACGGAAGACTAAGGCGTTATGATTTTAAGGAAGTGAGGTTTATTCTTAACGGGAACGGTAAACAGTAAACAGTAAACAAATAATATGGCAAGATTTAAAAGAATTCTACTGAAGCTGTCAGGCGAGAGCCTGATGGGTGAACAAGGTTACGGCATCGACGTAAAGCGTCTCAATGAGTATGCCCGGCAGATTAAGGAAGCCGCCGAGATGGGTGTGCAGATAGGTATTGTTATAGGTGGAGGCAACATTTTCCGTGGCCTGACGGGTGCCGGCAAAGGTTTCGACCGTGTAAAAGGCGACCAGATGGGTATGTGTGCCACAGTTATCAACTCGTTGGCCCTCAGCAGCGCACTGGGTGCTATCGGTCAGAAAAACCGTGTGCTTACTGCCATCCGCATGGAGCCTATCGGCGAATTCTACAACAAGTGGAAGGCTATCGAGGCTATGGAGAACGGCGAAGTTGTGATTATGAGTGCCGGAACAGGCAGCCCTTACTTCACCACCGATACAGGTTCTTCCTTGCGCGGCATAGAGATAGAGGCTGATGTTATGCTGAAAGGTACACGCGTTGACGGCATATATACCGCCGACCCCGAGAAAGACCCTACAGCCACCAAGTTCCACGACATCACATACTCCGATGTCATTGCACGCGGACTGAAGGTAATGGACATCACAGCCACAGCCATGTGTATGCAGAACAACCTGCCCATCTACGTCTTCAATATGGATATTGTCGGCAATCTTAAAAAGGTGCTCGACGGTGAGGAAATCGGCACCCTGGTTCACAACTGATTTTTCAACCCTTTAATCTGAAATCATGAAAACAGACATTCTTAAGGCAGGGCTGACAGGCATCCTGTTACTCTTTGTCGTGAACGCTGCCGCTGCCAACTGGCTTTTCCGGAGTGGCAAAAGCAACTACAGAATAGTTGTCGATGCATCTGCATCCGCTTCGGAACAGACGGCAGCACATGAGTTACAGCAGTATATCCGCGAGATAAGCGGTGCAGAACTGCCCATTTCTTCTGACCTGAAGGCAAGTGGGCGAAACATCTATGTGGGATATAACGCACAAGTAGGCCGGCTGACAGGAGCTCAGAAACCCGAAGCTAACGACGAAAGTTTCACCTATTGTACCATAGGGAACAACCTGATTATCTGGGGAGGTTCTCAGCGTGGTACCATGTATGGTGTCTTTACATTCTTAGAGAAAGAGCTGGGCATTCACTGGCTCACACCCGACTTCACTGTCGTGCCTAAGCTGAAAGAATGGAAATTACCCAAGTTGAATCATTCCGAGCAGCCCTTCATCTCCTATCGCTATACCAACTATTTTGTGGCCAGAGATACCAGGTGGAGTGCTCATACAAAGGAAAACACAAAGTGGGATCCTGTACAGAACGAGTATGGTAACATGGAGGCATACTGGGGTGCTCATACCATGGGAGAGTTCGTTCCCACTAAGGAATTTTACGATACGCATCCCGAGTATTTCTGCTTGCGCGACGGCAAACGTTACTCCGGATACGGACAACTTTGTCTCTCGAATCCTGAGGTGCTGGAATTGTGCAAGACCCGACTGGCAAAGTTTATGCGGGAGAACCCCGGCTTCCGCATCTACAGCCTTTCCCAGAACGACAATTTTCTTTTCTGCCAATGCGGGAAATGTGCAGCCATCGAGCAGCAGTACGGTGGACATTCCGGGCTCATCGTGTGGTTTGTCAATCAGGTTGCCGATGCAGTGAAGGATGAGTTTCCCGACAAATTTGTGGGCACCTTTGCCTATCAATACTCGCGACAGCCTCCTACAGGCATTAAGCCAAGAGAGAATGTTGTTATACGCCTCTGTAGCATAGAATGTTGCTTTGCCCATCCGCTATATGCAGGCTGTCCGCAGAACGAGGCTTTTATGCACGACCTGAAGGGATGGGCAGAGTTGGCACCGCATCTCTTCATCTGGGACTACATAGTCGATTATGCCCAATACATGGCACCCTGGCCTAATTTCCAAGTTCTGGGACCCAACATCCGAGTCTTTGGCGAAAATAAGGCCATCGGCGTATTCGAGGAAGCCCAGTACCAGTCGGCAGGAGCCGAGTTCGACCAGTTGAAGGCTTGGACGGCAAACCAGTTGCTGTGGAATCCCGACCAAGATGTGGATTCGCTTGTCAGCATCTTTGTCGGCGGGTTCTATGGTAAGGCTGCACCCCGCATCATGGACTATTACCGTCTGTGCCAGAGTCTGGTAAAGCCTGACGTTCATTACGGCATTTATATTCGCGAGAATCACGAGATTTATACAGACGAGTTTATACAGAAAGCATTCTCTATACTCCGTGATGCCCTTGACATGGCAGAAACGGAAGAGATTCGTCAACGTGTGGATCGTGTAAGGATGCAACCCCTTTATCTGCAGTGTATGCGTCACAAGGCTGAATCTCTACGGGACGGCACATGGGCTGATCTCCTCCGTCTGATGAAAAAATATAAGGCAATGCATCGCGAGGGTCATCCGCAGGACAGATTCATTCGCGATTTCGAAGCTGCTGCCTCTGCCCGGCAGCAATAGCATCTGCTTAGAAAGCAACCTTGATGCCCGTTGTCATGCTGGCGAACCCAGGGCCGAAACTGCTGCTCAGCACATTAAAGGGATTGTACTTATAGTAGATACCTATGTGGTGAATGTTTATCTCGGCACCTACGCCCAGGGAAACGGTATTCTCGTGTATGTTGCCGGCAGTAATCTTCTGCTCCTCGCCATTCAGATAATACTTTGTCTTGAGTGAAGCCCAAGGAGTGATGTACAGTTCCGGACCTACGGCAAAATACATTTTCTTGTTGAAGTAATGGTAGTACTTCAGGGGGAAGGAAAGGCTGAAGGTGTGAATGCGACTGAACTTAGGCTCTGTGCCGGCAGGATAATTGTATGTATGAATTTTCCCGTCCGGTTCCTTTACGAACATTCTGTCTGTCATTCTATAGTTACGCCAGTCGAATCCCATTCCCAGACGCAAGAAATCCTTTCTGCCCACGCGAATCTTACCACTGATAACATCTCCCCATTCTATTTCGAACGACTGACCCATATTTATGCCGACACCAGGATCCTGGCTGACACCGCCAATAAAACCAAACGAGAAGGTTGAACAGAGAGAGCCCTTGACTGTTGCCTTAGAACTGGTGGTAGTCTTACTCACTTTCAGTCCAGGCAGTTCAAAGTCCCATCCGCCGGGATATTTGTCATCATTATTATCATTGTCTGCAAACACGTTTGTTACCGCGAACACGGCCACTGCTATGGCCAAAAGATACTTTTTCATATTTTTAATCTATTAAACTGATAACCTGTTAAACTAATAACCTATTCTCATTTTCTCTTGAATGTTTTTCTCAAGTCTGCAAGTGAGGCTTCGCCCTCCATATAGACCATAGTGATGTCGAATTTGGTCGACTTGGGTCTGCATTGGTAGCAGATGTAGCGATGTGATCCCTTATCGTTATCTGTTAGCTGCACAATGGCGTAATAGAGGAAGCCGTCGCGAGTCTCCATCTCCATGTTGCTGTCGTCGTCAGAGATGCGTTCTCTCATGTCAATGTTGAAAAGAGCATCCGCCTTTGCCCGCTGTGAGTTATTGGCCAGGAACTTGACCGTGTGAAGCAGTCTTAGCTTATAAGGTGCCACGTTGTCTCCCTTTATAAGGCTTTCCTGCATATACTGCTTGGCGATGACCTTTCCTTCGAAGACCTCATTAATCTGCAATCCCCGCTGAGCTGAGGTGCTCAGGCAGATGCCAATAAGCATTGATAATATAAATAATGTTCGTTTCATTTTGCATTAAATAAATCTGTAAGTTGTTCTTCTTCGTTTCCGTTGCTGAATATCTCCTGCAGGGCTTCCTGCCCCATCTGCATGGCCTGCGCCTGATTGGTAATCATCTTGCCATCCACGTATGCTATAGCCATGTTCTCGTCGTGCTTAGGCGGAGTCAGGAAGATAACAGCAAAGGCTGCAACGCAAGCTGCTGCCACTAATGGCCACAACTTAACACTTCGGCGAACAGCCGGAATCTGCCCTTCGGAGAAACGGTCCAAGGCTTCCACGCTGGGTGTTTCTGCTTTCTCTTCCAGCACAGCAAACATTCTGGCGTATGGAGTCAGTCCGGCAGGCAGGTCTTTGGTGTTGCCAAAGTATTCCTTCAGCAGTCGCTGCTCCTCCTGAGTACTCTCCCCCTCCATGTAGCGGGCGAGGTATTCTTGTACGTTTTCTGATGTCACCTTCTTCATAGTTCTACAGCTTTTAGTTGTTCTGCTTCACGTTTCATGAGTTTCTCCAAGAGACTTTTCCTTGCTTTGCAGAGAGCCGTACGGACGGTCACCTCGCTGATGCCCAGGATTTCAGCAATCTCACTGTTCTCCAGTCCGTCCTGCTGGCTCATCCTCAGAATCTGCATCTGGGAAGACGGAAGTTCCTCTATCTTTTCCTCCAGCCATTGGGCATTCTCTTTTTCTTCCAGCATCCACTGCGAATCATGTGTGCTGATAAGTTTTATCTCCTCGTTAAGCTCCATAGGAATAATCCTTCTCTGCCTGAGTTTTGAGACACACAGATTTTTGCAGATGGCATAGGAAAGAGCCTGAACGGAGTGGACCTCATCCAGTTTCTCCCTGATAGTCCACAGCTTGAGCAACGTGTCCTGCACATTATCTTCAGCCTCGGCTTCATCCTTCAGGAATCGCAGGCTCAGCGCCATGATGCCCGCCCTCAACCGGCGGGCTAATGTACAGAACTCTTCTCTTTCCATTCTTAATTTCTCTCTCTTAATTCTTAATTCGAATCTATCATGTTCTACTCTATAGACGCAGAACATTTCGTTTTGTTCCCGCAAAAATACATTTTTTTTACTATATTTCCTGCGAAGATACAAAAAAATAATGAGCCCACCCAAAGGTAAGCCCGTTATGTTTGGAAATAAAGCAAAAGCCAGATAGGTCACACTTATTCCTTCTTCCCTCTTACATCTTACATCATCTTATTCAGGATGAGAAATAATCAACTTAGAAAAAATTTTATTTAAGCTACTTTTTGCTCGGAATCAAATTAGATAATTATCACAAATAAGCTTCAAAAATTGGCTTAGTCACCTTTGCTTCATTCAGATAATCTCCATGAGTCATTCCCCTTATCTCCACAACTCATTCAGATAATCCCTTTAGGGGGTAAAGGATTATCTCGATGACCTGTTCCCAACGTGGGAACAGCTTGTTCAGATAAGGGGAACGAAGTAAAGGTGACTTTGGGTGATTTTACTTAATTAAAACCTTTTTGCTTGTTCCATCACTCATGCGGATAATGTTCAGACCCTTTTGGGGAACAGATGATATGCGCTGACCATTCAAATTATAGAATTCTTTTTCGCTTGTAGAAAAATATGGGGTGAGGACTTCAATATTTGTTTCCATTGAATTGTCAATGTTATAAAAATGATAATCCTTACCGTTAGAGTCAAAGAAGTGGATTTCGTGTACACTTACATCGTCACGCGAGACACCGTTTATTGCCATGTTTAGCAGTTCTCCTGCAATGCCATTAAACTCCATATTGGATGTTGACAGTACAGCAACTCGATAATGGCCATCCTCCAGTTTGTTATAGATTAGTTGATGATTCTGATTACGACCAGTATTTAGTATCATCTTTGCTACTTCAGATTTTTCGGGTAAATAAAGGTCGAACTGGAATGCCGTATACTGACGATTGTTGTTCATACATAATGACAGCGTTCCATTTTCTTCTTTCAATATCAATTCATCACGTTCTTCATAAGGGTTAGATGCAATTCTTGCCTTAACAAGGTTCTGACTATCAATTATCTCATTCACCACAACCACGGCATCGCCAAGATTCACTGTTCCATCATTATTTATATCTGCCAGGAACTCAAAGAAAGAATCGGAAGGCGTTCCCACCACAAAGTGCGCGATATCCATGACATCCTGCTCATTCACATCCTCATCTTGGTTTACGTCAGGGCTGGGGAATTCAACGATTTTCTCAATAGTCTTCCACCCTTCTGTCTGCATATAGCGTTCCTTTGTTCCTGCTGGAACATATAATGTATATGAATTGGAGCGCTCGCCAAAGTCATAATATGATGTTATGGGGAATGGGTCGATTATATGAGAAATGACCATCTCGATAGACCCACTACGAAAAGCCCACTTTCCCATAACACACAATGTAGAAGGAAGTTCCACTTTTTTCAATGCTTTACAATTGGCAAAAGCACCATACTCGTCAGAATCATTTCCACCAACAATGACGAGGCCCTCGGGAAGAATGACTTCCTCCAATGCTTCACAGTCATGAAAAGCTGTTCCGCCAATCTCATACAACCCTAACGGGAAATCAACATTCTGAAGGGAACGGCATCTATAAAATGCTCTTTTGCCTATCTTACGTAAGCCCAATGGGAATTTTATACTTCGAAGTGATTCACAAGATTCGAACGCATAGTCATCAATAACTTCTAGAGAAGAGCCCAAAGACACATCTTCCAACATCTTGCAGTAATCAAAGGCGTGTGCAGGAATAATTTTAACTTTATCTCCTATTACAAGATGTTTCAACTTATCACAGAATTGGAAGATAAATCTCCCTTCTACCTGAGGAGCATTGTATGTAACATTGGTTAAGGAACCACATTCATAGAAAGCTCTTTCGCCAATTCTTTCTATACTCTCAGGAATAATCACACTCTGAATAGCACATTTATGGAAAGCCATCTGCCCAATTTCTTTTAATCCATCAGGCAAATTGATGGCATTTAGTGAGGTAAAACTATCAAAAGCATAATCTCCAATACCTTCTAATGATGCTGGTAAAGTAATGTTTGTAAGAGTTGTTTTAACTTCCCTAAAAGCATAGTTCCCGATATATTGTAACGTAGTAGGAAACTGTATTTCTGTCAATGTAGAAGATGGACGTTTAAAACCATCCGCCAATCCTAACGTACCCTCCCGGAAATTGAGTTTAGTCATGTTTTTATCACAACCTATAGCAATTGTTCCTATGTATGTTATACCTTCAAGGGATTCCTTATTATCAGCAAACCACGGGGTTCCTTCAAAAGAATCTGATGCCATCCTTGATAGAAATGGTGAAAGATTCATAGACGTCAGGTTTTTACAATTCTGGAATGCACCTGCTCCTATAGCTTTTAGATTATCCGAGAATCTAATCGAAGAAATGTATTTGCAGCCATAAAAAGCACCAGAAGGTATATTGGTCAATAATTCCAAATTGAGATGCCCGTTTTCTTCAAGCTTCAGAAGTGAGGCACAGTTGTAGAAAGCATTTTCACCCAATTCCTGCAATTTACTAAGTTCAGGTATAATCAATAAATCTGTACAACCGCTAAACGCCGCATCACCTATTGCGATAGGCTCATTGGCCATCACAAATTCCTGTAATTTATTGCAACCACTCATGGCATAAGCTCCTACTTCATCAAAAGAGGCAGGCCAAACAATGCGTTTTAGCGACATACCATTAAAGGCATAGGGCAGATATGGATCATAATGATCATGATAATGAGGTGGCCAAGAACTGAGCGTTTCCCCTTTCCATGATGTATCTCTACGTGCCTCTCCAATAAAGAATCGATAATATTCTGGTGACATCGAGCCATCCATCATGCGTGTGTAACTATAATAATACTCATCACTGGGTACAAGTGTTACTTCGCTTAAATCAAGAGTGTCGAGTTCTGCCAGCTTTCCCTCTGCGGCTCGAATCACCTTAATATCTGCCGCGCTGAGTTTACCCTTGATTACAAGGTTTGTTATCTTTTCTTTGTCAATCGATGCTAAAGCTTCTGCCAGACCACCTGCATCTTCAACCGTTACGCTGTCACCATGAGAGTCGGTTTCACCTTCATCCTCCATCTCTATGATATTCGTGAACGAACTCCACCCATTGGCCCCTATATAAGCAATCTTTCTTCCATGCGGGACATATAATACAGCATCATTCAAAGGCACAAAAGGACGAGCTTTGGGAGAAATTATGGGAGGTGTTTTCGCATAACAATATATTTTGGGCGCAACAGTCTCTGTAAAGGAATTCTCTGCAATGCTTTGCAAAGTGGATGGCAAACTGATAAGATTTATTCCCCTGATATAATTAAACCCGGATAATGATGTTATACCTTCTGGTATTATAATCTCTTTAAGTAATTCACCTGCAACATAATACTTTACTTCTGTGAAATAATAGAAAAAGGGTATAGGCAGTCCGATAATTTCAGTTATATCATTGACATTGACGGTAACATCTGTCACGCTACAACCGAAACCTTGAGGAAAAGCTTGTGTACCTACAGACTGTAGTTTACCCGAGAAAATGATTGACGTCAAGGTACTCCCTCCCACATAGAAGGCATAGTCTCCAATATATTTCACATTACTAAGGTCAAGAGAAGAGATGTTTGAACAGTTCCGGAAAGCAGAAGCTCCTACAGTACTTACGTTTCCAAAGTTAACGGCACTAATCTCGCAATTCATAAAAGCCTCCTCGCCTATTGTTACTACAGAATACGTTGTACCCTTGTACTCCACCTCGAGAGGAATGTTAAGCACGCCTTCGAAGGATATGTCCTCAAGCCCCATCACTGTGGCAGTATTTCCAATGGTTGACAAAGAAATTTTCAAAACAGCTCCCTCGCTTGTGGTGTAAGTCGTTCTCTCTATTGCCATTGCACTACTAAATACAAAAGCCAATATCGTTATTAGCAAGTGTACCTTATTTTTCATAATTATTAGTGGTTTGTTGTTCAATTCTGCAAAAATAACGATTATTCTAATTCGCACAAAGGAAAAGGGTGTTTTTCTTACGAAAAAGGGATTAGACGTTAGCAAAGCTGATAATTGAAAGTTGAAAATTATTAAACTTAACGTCAACGATAACCATGAAGATGTAAAAAGGCTAACGTGAAGCGAGAAGGCCTGTTACAGTAGAATCATCACAGCAGTTATTCCGGGAAATGTTTTTACTCTCTTCATACCCAGCAGTCAGGGCCTTTTTAACCCCGATTTCAGAACCGAGAGGTAACCGGGAGGTACTCCGGGGGTAGTAATCCCCTTTTTTCGTCAAAACTCACGTCACTTGAATATTGAACGTCAATGTTCCGTTTTTGGCTATATGCAGAAATACTTTTCGGTTATTTACACATAGGCAAGAGACAATTAATCACTGCCTTTTACCAGATAGAAAGATTCCGTTTTATCCGTCAGAAAAACGTTTAATTCATTATGATCGCAATATAGCTCCCCATTAAAGGTTTTGTCCCAACCCTCAGCAGAAGAAAGCTTAATCACTCGTCCATCAAATGTATAAGTCCCCTTCTTAAATAACTGGATGACGCTATCCTTCTCATTCACAATGTAATAGTTGAACTCGTAGGTATAGTTCTTGTGTAGGAATATATTCACGGCATTCGCCTCGTGAGGCTTAAACCAGTACCCGAAAAGCACCTTTTCATCATACACTTCGTCAGAATCCAACTCTGCATACAACTGCTCTGTAATCGGATGATCAAATTCGGCAGAGATATCTTCCTCATAATCAACAAGGGAATTCTCCGATGCCACCTCGGTTTCCTCCTCTCTGAAAGAAGGACAGCAAATCAACCATCCCAGACAGATTAAAACCAGTATAAAAAGGAATAGTTTCTTCATGATGGATTTATTTTTTCTTATTAAAGTAAATTAAAACGGATCAGAATCTGTCTGGGGTTCATTTCGGAGAATTTGTGGGTTTCTCGCCAAACTTAATGTTCCCGTCCAAATCAGCCATATCGACTAAATCTGAAATGACATTGTAGCCAATTAACCCATAATCTTTAGCTCCTATGGACATATATTAATACCTTTTTAAGTTAGATAGTTTTCTGTTACGATGACAAAGGTAAACATTCTTTGCGATACCCACAAACAATCTTCATTCACAAGCCTTGAGTATTTGAAATTTTATTCCCATATAACTAAGTCGCGAGGCAAATCTATCTTCTTTGGTTCACCCCTCATTCCATATATATAATAATGTCTTGCCAGACTATCGTCAAATTGAGAGACAAAGGAGCCACGAATACGCGCACATTTCTCATTGATGGAGTTAAGCGTTGGATTGGTCACATCCTCAATACTTTTGATAACTCTTTCATTAAGGCCAAAAGGCTTAATCTTGCAGTATAGTTCTTTCAGTTCCTCCCTGTAATCAGGCAAATTCTTAAATGCAATACCTTCCGGATGTCTAAGATATAGTAGATAAACGGCCTTTACTAATGGCTCCATCTTAATCTCCTTGCCATAGTCTGAGAGCATCACAGCCCCATCATTAGTTATAGTCAGCTTACTTATTCTGACCTGATTTTTCAGTTTGTCATCGTGAAAGCCCAAACGCCATAGTGTCTTATCGCATCGTTGTCCTTCATAGTATTTGTAAAGTACATCATTGAAAATGTCATTTGGGGAGACAAGGTCAAAGAGTGTCATACACGACCTGACTTTCAGTACATCAGGGAATCCAAAGATATCATCAGTTGAGGGATTGCCACAATCAAGCAATGCCTGGGTAATCTCACGAAGGCGCACACCAAGCACTGGGTGCTCCAAATAAGCCTTGGCTTCCTCCTTACTGCTGATACCATAGAACTCAGAATTATAGCTATGCCCCAAGCCTTTAATCTGTGGGAATATATACCATATCCAATGACTACGTTTCTCTCCATCTTTGACTTCATTGAGAGCACTTATATAATCCAATTTCTGGGCCTCTAAGAATCGCTCCAAATCGTAATGGACTTCACTCCCTCCCAACGCATCTATAAAACTCTTTGGCAGGTTGACATTTTTTAACTCCAATGCACCAACAAAGAACTGGGCGATCTCCTCATCATGATAGCCTGCGATACCACAGCCCACACGAGTGACCAAGAAGAACAAATCCGGATTCGCTTTGGCAAAAGCGATAAACCTGTCAACAGCCTCTTTCACCTCCTTGTCCTTGCGAATGTTTTTGCCATAATCTACAGGGATAGCATAGCACTGGCCTTGTAATCCTTCTGCCTGTCCCCATACTGCACCAAACTTCTTGCGAGCAGTACCAGAAGCACCGCCAGTATGATATCCCAGCACATTACTTCCAAATACAAAAATCTGCTTGGGCAACAATGTGTCTATATAGTCGGGGGTATAACCTCCAAGTTTCTCTTCCATAGGTTTATAGTATTGCTATTGAATAATCATCGTGTCCTATCAGTCCATTCTTCCTAAGCCTTTGCAGATGCTTTTTGAAATTTCCCACATTCCTGCAATTCATCAGTTTATCTATAATATCTTTCTCAAAGTCCACTTTCTTTATTCCTAAAGCAGTCCTTATGAAATTGCTATCTTTTGTCTGAGCATCAATAGCCTCTTGCAGTTCATCTTTATATTGCTCTTCATGAGTCACTTCATACATCATCAATATATAGTGTGCAAGAGCATCACTGGCTACAAACACTACACTGTTTTTGTGAAAATCAAATTTACCACACTTGAATCCTTTTTCATTTGTGGAGTCCTTGCAGTTCACCAAATAAGGAGGGTTGTTGAATTCCACAATTCGTCCAAAACTGTGTTGCAACTTCCCTGATGTCCTATCATAGCAGAAGGCTACACTGTCGCCATAACTCATCCAATGCCCGTCCTCCCATACTGCCACAATTGTGGCAAACGAGCCTTCATCATAAAACTTATTCAAGAGCATTCCACCTTCTGCTTTCGCCACTTCTTCACATTCATTATAGAACGGCTCCCAAATGCCATCTATCCATTTATCAAAAGACTGATAGTCAGTAATAGGCTCATCAGGCAGATGCTCCACCAAATATTTCGACCATTGGTCAGCAAACACGCCTCCACCACCGGCTCCATCCGAAACGGATATCCATTTCTGAGTGGACCTTACGGCATCTTCATTCACAATGCCATCTTCTAATTTGGGTATAGAAAAAGCAATCATTGATTTTGACTGATATTTGTAGGTGTACCAATGTCCATCAACTGAATCAGCGTAGAAAGATCCGTATTCGTTGCCATAGCAACATGCCTCGTGTTTTCTGCATCACCACGTAAATCACCAATTGGCACATTATATCGTGATGGCAAAAGGCTCGACATATCATAAAGCCACTCAGAGTATTTGTCTTCTTTCAGTTCAGTTTTGCTGATGGGCAATAACACCTGTTCCTGATTGTCAGGCGTAACATGAATATTCCACAAAAGGACGTTACCATCATTGGTAAACAAAGCTTTTAATTCATTTGCCAATTGTGTATTTACTTCCCGAGGATTAGCTATGCCGTTGAAAGCCCCGTCAGTGATGTTGATGATGGTTGGCGGATAACAGTCTTTTTCATGATGTTCCGTCATCCACTTATCTAATAAGTCTCTCACCATAGCAAAAGCCTTATGTGCTCTTGTATATTTGCCGGCAGCAACAGGTTCTACCCATTGCACTTTCTCAACCTCTTTAAGTTCAACTCCTTTTCGTGTCCGCTTTTCTTCCTTGACCGTAATCTTCTTAAAAGGATTATTCTTCAATTCTTCTGGTGACACGAAATCACGTCCTGCCAATGTTCCCTTCCAACCAAAACTGGCATCATCACCATAACAAACCACAGCGATGTCATAATAATGCCTTACTTCACTTGTCTTTATGCATCTAAGTACAAGTTCGTTAATCTGGTTATTGACTATCCTTGCCACCGCATCAGCAAGAGTGATAAACTCACCACGGTAATTCAACTTACGGCTCATTGAGATAGACTGGTCTATCATAAATATAAATGCGGTTGGCGTATTTCTCGTTATCTGTGCCGTATATGGATTCTTGATTTGCAGAGCCTTTGGCTTTGATGGAATAGGTATGCCAAAGTTGCCAATGTTCTTGATATACTCCAATGGGATGAAGTTCTTCACTAAAATCTCCGCTTGGAAATAAGGTTGTTCTTCTTCTGGAAGATCAAAATGTTTACGTACTTTGATGGATTGGAAGTGGATTTGATTAAAATCAGACAGAGACTCTCCTATATTTGGCCTTATTCTATGAATGGTGGCATTCATATTAGAATATAATGTGCCTGTCCAAAAGATCACTTCTGGGTCAATCTCTAAAATCACAGGATTAGAGATTCTTCCATCTTTCATGGCTACGAACATCATTGGATGCTGAGTCGTAAAGCTAACCCTTACATAGTCCTCAAGATTTCGTCCGCTATCCAATTGGCGAGACGTACTACCTCCCCCCGGTTTGGCTATTTTAATTCCCTTGCGTTCGCAATCCATCCAGGAGTACAATCCACCGTTCTTGATGATTGACTCCAGGTTGTCTCTATCCGTAAAATGATACAACTTCGTTATCTTATGCTGGTTAAGTATTTCCTTGAATTCTTGCCAATTACTTTTCTTCTCCATATAACAACCTATTTAATCGTTAAACAACTCCAACTGCAAATTATTGTCCTCTTTCTTTGTTTCTTTCTTCTTTCTTGTCTTCGAAGGCTTCTTCAACACTGGTTCTTCTATCTTCCCGTATGGATATATCCCTTCAACATATGCTTTAATTAATGATGCATGCGACAAAGGTTTCTTTGCATTCTCTATGTCAGCATTTGTATCATAATCAAGCAATACAATAGTTTTGGTCTTGTTCGCCTCTCTCAGTCGCTCAATGATATGAGCCACTTTATTCTCCAATACCCATTTATAAGTTGGAATGTATATCTGTTTCCTTGCCTCAATATATCCCAACAACTCTGTACCATTGACCCCTTTTCGATGTCCCAAAGGCCGACCAAACCGTCTGACTGTGCGTTTGATATTTTTCATTGTATCATTCTTGAACATCTCAACATCAACATCACAACCCTCAAAGACTTTCAGTCCTTGCCATATTGCTTCTACACAAGTAGCTGTATACCCTTCGCTGAATGGAACTGGTATACCACCATGAGGATAGAAAGGGCTAAGTCTCACTAACCCATCCTTTGCCCCGCTTGTCACATCCGCCAATATCGCATTAGGATATTCCTTTAATATCGTTGAAGGCTTCTTTCGTTTGGATACTACAATAATCATATATGCAAAAAATAATTATCTCACTCAAAATAATTATAGTCATAATCATAATCGTCGTATAAAAAATCATCATATGAATGATAATAATGACAGTTTTTTTTCTTGTTTTTACTCATTTCTTCTTCTATTTGTGTTTGAATTCGAATTCTTTCTTCTTGTTCTGCTTTTATTATCTTCTCATCATGTGTCATGTAAACGTACAATCTTATAGAAAGAATTAGTTTGGGGACGTTAAAATAGAATCCACCAATAAAATAAGCTGATATCCATATTAGTAAGGTAATGTACCACTGGCCATTATAAAAAGATTCGTCAGAAATGAGGGGTAAATCAAAGCCATTTATCCAATTCACAAAATAATCTCCCATCATTAATAGTGGAATAAGAAATGTAAATACCAAACATCCAAAACTAGAATTATCTTCATCGGTTATTGCCGATAAATGTTTTTCTTGGTTCTTGCGAAAAACATCCATTATAGCTATGGCTGAGAAAATTACAACTAAGGCAATAAGTATCACTGCTGATATAGATAATATGCTCCATCCATAATAAGATCTCAACACTAAAGAGAATATTATAAGACTAATATGAGAAATAATCAGAAATAATAACGAAACTTTTTCAAGGAAGTCATTAGTGGATTTTCTAATTTTATAATCTAATAAAAATACTACATCATTAAAATTGTTATTTATCCCTTTAACTTGTCCACGCATTATTTTTGCAAGTTTATAAATAAAGATATTATTTGAAGCCAATGCATACTTAAAAATCACACTTTTCTCCAAATTCACATAGTCTTTTTCTGAAAAAAGCAATCGATCCTCTGCACCGTATTGTGATAGATAGTCTTTATTCTCAACCAGCAACTCCAGTGACAATAAAATAGATATTATTGGGAAATTGTCCATATCTTTATTAAAGTCATCTTCCGTTCTCAATGGGTTTCTGAAATCAGGACTACCAATTTCTCTTGCTTTCTGTCCTTGCATGGCAGGAACAAACATTCCGTCATAATCA
This sequence comes from uncultured Bacteroidales bacterium, assembly GCA_902801485.1. GTDB lineage: Bacteria > Bacteroidota > Bacteroidia > Bacteroidales > Bacteroidaceae > Physcousia. The sequence goes on from CADCIP010000011.1 coordinate 37,996, forward strand.
ACTAAAACAAGCGAGCCATCTTTTTTCACCAGTATATTATCCGGTTTTAGGTCTCCATGCGCAAATGGCTGATTCAATAGCCATATAGCAAGATTCTTAAAATTAGTAGCCAATTGATTTAAGGCCTTCTTGTCATTTATCACTTTACGGAGATACTTATCTAAGGTCATACCATCTACCCAATCCATCAGTAGTACAGGATACTCGTCTGAGTCGACAAAAAGTTCCTTGTCATAGTATTTTATTGGCGATAAGTATGGCGAAGTAACCTTTGCTAATCCTGCACATATCAGTTTGTAATTCATTTCCCTACCTTGTTGTGCCCTGTGGAAACATCTCACGGCATATTGTTTCCCATACTCGTCTTTCATTTTAAAGACAACAGCAAAGTTCCCACTACTCATTATTGGCTCACCATTGCTATCAAGTACTGGGTGTAGATGCTTTAGCTTGTCAAAATATTCGTCAGGTGATTTTGCTGATTCCTTAATAACCTCAGTATATTGACCAACCGTTGGATATGACAGAATCTCTTCAGAATCATTTACATTAACATTGCTTAGGACTACATCTGCCGTAGCATCATTCATCGATTCATTATGCGAAGCCAACTCCTCATGATTTTCACCTTTTGATGACTTGTGGGAGACAGATTCCCAAATAACACTTATAGTAAGTATCAAAGCAACAATTGCTCCGATAATTAAGTATATATGATACTCTTTGATAGGATTATATTCGTATATCCATTTCCCCCAATCCTTACTATCCTTTATTGAATAGCGATTCTCTATCTTTTCAGATTTGTAAATTGGTGTTTCCCATACAAGGCTGTCTTTCCTACTAATGTATGCTTTCTTTTTAATCTCGCCTTGTATGTCATATTCAAAAACTTCTTCTAAATATGGATAAACGACACCGCATGAGTCATACTTGCATGGAATCTGTTCCTTGATTTTCCTGTTGATGAAGCCCCACTTGCCATTCCTCTTAACGGCAGCCAATCCATTGTTGAATGCTCGGAATCCTTCAAAAATGGATTCATCACCATAACCGTGAATCAAAAGATATTTATCTAAAACAAACCAATGCTTCTTGTCCGGTGAAATTCCAGCGAACCCTTCATTAAAGTATGTTGCAGCAGCTATGTTGGCATCATCTGGTAGTACTTGCATAATGTCATCGCACCTACCAAGTGAATCTAATTGATAATCCGATAAACCCTTAAGTGGTTCAAGAAAGTTGCCGTTAATATCTATATAATAATATGAAATGTTCTTTTTGCCTATAATACTTCTCATGAAGAATCCATCAGAAGCAACACTTATACCACTTTTACTAAACCCATAGTAGTCATAATTAAAATTTAGTTCCTTAATTTCTTTTCCATCTCCATTTATTAGGAATCGAGGTGTACTATAAGTTTCCCAGACAATTGTCGTGTCTGCTATGTCAACATTTTCTCTTTTTATTTTCTTATAACTGCCTATTCCTCGTCCAGAACCAAACCTTGTTAAAGATTCATACTTGAACTCTGTTACTGCATTCCCAAGTGTATCTAAATAAGCACATCTGAGCTTTGATGGTGTTATGCATGCTTTGTTCGTATAAAGTGGCTCTGCAACAGCATCTCTAACAACGGCTAATCCTTCGCTAAAAGGTTCAGAATAGTAATATTTAGGGGGGATAACTATATACCCTTTCGTATCAACATATCCATTTTTCCAAGTTAGCGTGTCGTAAAACATGGCACGTTTGTTACGGAAAGAATTCCTATATAGCGCGTTGCTACAGTCGTCCATGTCATTGGTAACATCACCAATTTCATTCATATTGACATAACTGATGAACCTTGGCTCTATCACAAAATCACCAGATCTGTCAATATACCCATATTTAGCATACATCCGATACACATTGATGATAGTATCTCTTTCTCCGACCTCATAAGCCATTGAATCTGGAAACTCACGATAGATGGTGTCAACAACAGCCATTGCCAGGCCATTATGAAAGGTTGATACCCACAAGAATTCTGGCTCAATAATTCTGTTCCCAATAGAATCGATATATCCATATAGCCCATTCTCTCGAATAGGGTACAAGTCTCCATCAAATTGTTTCTTTTCATTGCACGATGCCATCATCAAGACGGAACATACAATAAATAGCAACCTGAATATAAAAAGCCTAAATACTTTCATAAACATTATAATAATCTCATTTGTCGTTTAAACATATTCGCTTCTATATATTCACATATTAATGGATAGTTCATTGCGTTTAACTTTATTATTTAGTATATCCTGAACCATAATCTTAAGGTCATAAAGGTGATAGGGATATTGGGACATATAATTGTCAAAAGTCTGATTTCTTCCTATTATATCTTTTTGATTCCTTGAAGAAGAATTAATATACATATCAAAATAATATTTGAAGCCATTCTTCTTGAACAAATGATTATATTTAAATAATGTAATAAAAGATAGGACAATAAGCGGTTTGTTGTTATCAGTAACGATTCTAAGTTCATTTAATGAGGATTGATACCATTCATTTGAAATGACATTAAAACCCATTTTAACATTCTTGTAATCAGAGATTACTAACACTGGATATATATTTGCATCCTTGTCGACATAACACCAATTAAACTTCCTTTTTCGAATTGATTCAATATGCCCTGTAAGTTGAGTAACACCTATTCTATGAAATATATTTTTCTTGTCACGCTTATAAAATAGCTTATTTTTATACTCGTTGATTATCGCTTCATAATCGTGTGTCTCGATAACTTCACCACTTATTCTAATGTCTTTGCACTCAAATAGAATAACATCATTTCCTTCCATTACAATATAATCTGGTGCTCCTAGTTCGTCATCTTTCTTCTTATAATTCTCAACACATTCCGCCTCGCTTATTCCTTTATATCTATTCTCATTGATGCTTTTGCTCATAAACATATCGAACATAATGCGTTCGCAGAATGTATCAGTAAACAATTTCGCTATATCGAGTCCCAATTTTGCCGATTGATTGAGAAACTTAAATTCAAAATACAAACTATTGAATAATCTATCCAGCATAAACTCCATATTATAGATGAAGAAGTCACCATTCTCAAATTTTATGATTGGCTTATCCCTCAACATCCTATAATCAGAATTAGAACATCTATCGTCTTTATTTTTCGCTGAATAACTAATTTTCGTATCATACGGTAAAGAAATTGATTCCAAAACATCTTTCGTGAGGAGATGATCAACGTCGAGATTTAAATCTTTTTTAATCCTTCCTGACTTAAATTGTCCTGCTGCCAGTATTCCATAAATCGTTATAATATAATCTTCCCAACAGTTAATATGATGACTTGCTAGAAACAATTGGTAAAGTTGAGTATATTCTTCTCCTTCTGAAATCATTCTAAAGAAATTTACAGCCAGTTCCATCTGATAGGCAGTCCTATTCCGAACATCTTGCACACTTTCTGCTCGCATTACAGAATTGATAAAAGAAAGAATAAAACACATCTTTGATACAGAATTATTTTCTATCTGTTTATATGTCACAACCTTTTCATTAATCAGCAATAATAGTTTGAAGAAAAGCATCTCTCCTTGCTCTTCATTCATTGAAAAACTTACATCTACTGGAGAATATGCAAATGCATATCGTATAACTTCCATACACGTCATATCGGAACTGAAAAGGAAATCTCTCTGGGGATTATTTTTCCTCAATTCCATAACTCGATAACAGACAAGTCGGCGATTATTTATGCTCTTTGAAGAAAAGAAAAGGTCCAACTTATCTAATGTAGCATTTCCATATATATTATTAAGCACCTCAACAAAGTTAAATAGCATCTCACGTGGAATCTGTTTTACAATGTCTTCAATACTCTCATCTTTGGCATTATCATCAAAGAACACGTGATATTCTAATAATTGCTTTAATACAAACGCACTTTGAGGTTTCTTTCTTTGTACGCTGTGAGGATTCATCTTTTTACCAATGCGATTCCCTGCCCTCGTTTTTTCCCGTTTCCTTTTGAGAGTTTTCCGCATAACAGATTGTTGATGCTTTTTATATTTCCATTCTTTTGTTTTGTATTTTCGTTTCATAACTACTCGGCTTCTATTCTAATCATATCTTGGTACCAATCCATAATCCTTTTAAACTTCTCTGCTGAACTAGAAGGTACAAGTACCTGTTCTAAAGAAAAGCACCAACCAAAGGCGCAATCGCCAATAGATTCTATGGTGTTAGGCAGATTAATGGTCTTTAAGTTTGATGCAAAGAAAGCATATTCACCGATTTCTTTTATCCCGTTTGGCACAGAGAATGAATCGCCTTTGCCCCAATATGATATTAACTTAGTGTTGTTCTCATAAAGAGCATCATTGTCTATAACGAACTTAGATGAATAACTGATAATTTCTAATGCATTACCGTCTGTATCCATTTCTATAAACGGGTTAATACCCATCTTTTGTACAGATTCTGGTATGATAATCTTTTTAGACTTACATCCATAAAAAGCATGATCATCTATAAATTCGACCTCATCTGGGATGACAAACTCTTCGGTCTTTGCGAAGCATTGTATTAACCTTTTCTTTCCTTTTGTATATAACGTATTATTATCAACCTCAAAATAGGATGAATAACATTTGATTTCAGACAAATATTTATTAAATGGTGAATGCCCTATTGTTTTTATTGATGAAGGAATCACTATTTTATCGAGGTATGAGTAATCATATTCAGATCCTAAATCACAAAATGCATCAGCATCAATACTATCTGTCCCTTCTAAAATATGATACTCGTTAATATAGTATGACCACAATCCTTTTATTGTCTTTCTGTCTTCACTATATATTGCGGTATTATTATCAAACCAATATTTCCCCAATTCCGAAAATTCTTTTTGTGCCTCCTTGTTTCCTAATTGTGCTGAAATCTTATATAATCTTATAGCTTCATTAAAGTTATATTTTATAGAATCTTTATATCGCCAATAAGATTTCCCTATTTTGAAGATTTCTTCTGCAAGAGTATCCATATTAATATAAACGTCATCATCATTCCCGATGCTAACAAATTTGTCGGTAAATTCGGGGAATCTGCTAGTAAAGTAATTAATCCGGCTTTCCAACACAAATATGTGCTGGATATTAGGACAATCATCAAAAGCAGTCTCGTCAACATCCGTATTACAACCAGTAACACATACATCAGAAAGATTTTCACATAACATAAATGCTCTTCTCCCTATGTGACTGACATTCATGGGTACAATGATATATTCTATATCGGATACTGAAAAGGCAAATTCTTCAATTACCTGCAGACAGGTTGGTAACTTTATTCTTTTTGCTCTGCAAAAACTGAGTGCATATGCTCCAATAATCTTAGTGTTAGGATTTAAATCAAGTACTTCACTTGTTGAATTTGTACTGGAAATAAGTCTGGAATAATCATTTGAATATAAAATATTTTTTCCCAGTTTAAACCATTTAGAATCACAATAAATAGCGAGGCCAATACATCCTGCAAAAGGATTTATGCCTATAATCGAAACGGTCGCTGGTATTTTTATTCCCCTAAGGAAATGGTTGTCACCTTCATAATTATTAAAAGCTAAATCACATATAACTATTGTACCTTCTTTTATATTATATATACCAATGTTCGAATATGAGCCAAAGCCAAGAATTCTCTTTCCGTCATCAGAGTACATAGCTCCGTCATCATCACGAAGCTTTTCATCATACTCAAATGGACTAGTTGAAAGATTGTCTACATTTAACAAATCTGGGTGTTGAATGTGCAAATTTTGGTTATTGCATAATAAAACTAATAGTGCTGTCAAGTTATTTACACCATCAATAGTACTTGGAAAAATTTCTTTAAATATAGTGCAATCACCTAAATCCTGATAATCTTCTGCCGAAAATAATAGACAACCATCAGTACAATATTTATCAAACAAAAGTCTGTTGAGATATATTGCCTCTAAAGAAAGTAATGCAGAAACTAGTGAGAAATCATCAATATGCTCATCAAAATCATCTTCTGTTCTTGCTGGATGACGGAAATCAGGACTGCCTAATTCTCTTGCCTTTTGACCCTTCATGGCTGGCACATACATGCCATCATAATCCACCAATACCAGCGTGCCATCTTCACAAACTAGAATGTTGTCTGGCTTCAGATCGCCATGAGCAAAAGGTTGTGGAATGAGCCATTGAGCCAATTGGCTGAAACGATAGGCAAGCATTTCGAGGGCATACTTGTCATCAAGGTTCTCTCGTAGATATTTATCCAATGTCTTTCCCTCTACCCAGTCCATCAATAATACAGGGAACTCTGTTTCATCGGTCTGCTCAGTATCCACAAACAGTTCTTTCTCAAGATATTTTATTAAAAGAATGTATGGACTATCAACAGTCGCTAATTCCTCTGTTATCAGCTTATATGCCTCTGCCCTTCCTTCCTGTTCCTTTGTAAAGCACTTAACAGCATAAAGTTTATCCGTCTGCTCGTCCTTCATCTTGAATACCACAGCAAAGTTACCACTTGTCATCACAGGCAGACCATCATCATCCAATACAGGACGAAGATGCTTCAACTGGTCGAAGTTGTCCTCTGCAGCCTTTATGGCCTCAATGTATTCTGATATCAGTGGGTAGCTCATTGTTTTTAGGTTTTTATGCCACAAAGATAAAATCTTTTTCAGAAATGAAAAAGGGATTCAATAAAAATTCAATTTCCACAAGGCTTGTGGAAGTTATTGGCATTCTTATTCGCACAAAGAAAAAGGGGGTGTTTTCTTAAGAAAAACGCAGAATTATTTAGTTGACAGGTGGAAGTTGAGAGTTTTCCGTTTCGACTCGATGATGATCATGGGTTACTTTTTCTTTCCACCTTCGTTTAAGAACTTGCAAAATTCCACCAAACTTTGCTGAATCACACCACCAACCTGAAGTTGCTCCTTATATTGCGCCACCATTGTTGGCGACATGCTACGATTCAACGCATAACGTACTACTTCCATATCAGCATCTTTGCAAAGAAGAATACCTATGCTTGGATTCTCGTTCGAGCGACGTTCTTCTTGATCAAGAGCCTCTAAATAGAACTCGAGCTGGCCCAAGTCCTTAGGATGAAAATCTGTTGTCTTCAACTCAATAGCAACCATACATTGCAGCAGTCGATGATAAAAAAGCAAATCTACCTTGAAAGTCTTACTACCCACTGTTACACGATGCTCGTCATCAATAAACAGAAAGTCTTTTCCCATTTCCAGAATAAAATCTTTCATGTGAGTAATAATCTCTTTTCTCAGTTTAGACTCCTTATATCGCAAAGGTAATCCTAACATATCTAAATATACTTTCTCCTTAAAGAGTATTGGAGAATTCGGATATGTCCTCGCCATCGTATTAGACTGGACATTCTTTCCACTAAGCAGAGAACTCATAGCATCCGTCTTAATGGCACGAACCAGTTCTTTATTCTCCAATCGTTCCCTTCCAGCATATAGTATATAAAACAAACGTTCTGCATCTGTCTTACACCTGTTTAGAACGATCTGGTGGTTCGTCCATCCTGTACAAAACAGTACATTTGGAATTTGTGCCATTTCGAATGGCACAATTACAGAATCATCCATTTGTGCCGTTTCGAATGGCACAACATGTTTATAGGCTTTCATATCCGTTTCTGCCAGTAAAGAAGCGAAGGATGTTGTAGAATATGTATCATATAGTTGGACCATCTTGTAGATAGTTCGATAACTCCATCCTCGAACAGCAGGATCTTGGGTATGGATGTACTCAGCCAATTGCCTCACCACGCCATCACCCCAAGCGGACGATTTCAGCTTGTTAGAAACATATCCACCCACTTTCCATACCATTGCCATTGATTCGTTATTCACTACACGAACCACCCTTTCTCGATGGGCAGCTATAATACTATAAACAGCCCGCAGTACCAGTTGTAGGGATTAATGAATGAAGTTTACTATCAGCTATATGTCATAAGCATATTAACTTCCCATATTACAAAAAACATCTCTGAAGCTCGATGGTTATCGGGATTATTGGACGGGAGGTTGGATGGTTTTAACCTCCCGTCTGTTCAAGGAAGATGGTTGTCGGCCTTAGACGTGATTTTTGTAATTTGAAGGTTTTTGTAAATTTCTCTGCTCTGAAACACGAAATATGTAAATATATTTCCTAAATGTCCCTGTTTAATGGGTTAAGAGGAATATTTGTAACCCTTAAGGGCCACAAAATTTTCTATTAATAACAACATGCATTTCTCTATAATAGTGGTTGTTTGGACTAAATGAAGGTGCTTTAATATGTAAAGATTAATTGTGTATTGAAAATATTTGACATTCCAAAAGAGCGAAAACGTCCTTTGGATTCCTTGTTAACCAAGAAAAATTTACTGCCTCGTGTGGCGGCAAAAATTTCTACGTGCGACGGCAAGTTTTTTCTAACATGGCATGTGAATGAGGGAAAGAGAGGCAATGGGAAAAATATTTACTTAAATAAAATGGTTTTTTTGTTTGGCTTCTGCTCGCTTATTCGTAACTTTGAGGCTATCGCCTCGAAATTACTTCATCTCGGCATAAAAAAAGAAGAATTCTTTTGTTCTGCTCTCGATTTTTCGTAATTTTGCCCCCACTTATTGATACATTATATATTTTTATGAGTGCTACAACACTGAATAATCTGATGGAACAGACTGTGGCCGAGTTGTCTGAAAGCAGCTCGTTACGTGGTTTGTTCCATAAGCACAACGATGGTGAGCCCTTACCTTCAGGAGCCGTTTTATCGGAAATCGTTGATTTGTGCCGCGCCATCATTTTCCCTGGTTTTTACGGTAATTCTACGTTGAACAGCCAGACGCTCCGCTACCACATTGGCATGAATGTGGAACGCCTATATACCTTGCTGTGGCAACAGATTCAGGCAGGACTTTGTTTCTGTAGGAAAGACGATGATTGCAATGATGAACTGTCAACGGTCAACTCTCAACTGTCAACTTCCAAAGCTCAGGAGATGGCCGAATGTTTCATAGCCAAACTGCCCCAGTTGAGGAGCATTCTGGCTACCGATGTGGAGGCTGCCTATAATGGCGACCCTGCAGCAGAATCATACGGCGAGATTATCAGTTGCTATCCTGTTATCAAGGCTATCACCAACTATCGTATTGCTCACGAACTGCTCGTCTTGGGTGTGCCCCTCATCCCCAGAATCATTACTGAGATGGCGCATAGCGAGACGGGAATAGATATTCATCCAGCTGCCACCATTGGCTCGCACTTTACCATCGACCATGGAACGGGTGTAGTAATTGGGGCAACCTGTATCATCGGCAACAACGTGAAGCTGTATCAGGGCGTAACGCTGGGTGCCAAGAGCTTCCCATTGGACGAGAAGGGTAATCCCATAAAGGGTGTTCCCCGTCACCCGATCCTGGAGGACGATGTTATCGTATATAGTAACGCTACAATATTGGGTCGTATTACACTGGCCAGAGGAACTGTGGTAGGCGGTAACCTGTGGGTTACGGAGAGTACGCAGCCGGGCGAACAACTGGTTCAGGCCAAGAAGCGTAAGAGTCACGTGGTAAGACCCGAGGATTGGGGAGGACTGTGAGAGAGTTGATAGTTTAGAGTTGATAGTTTAGAGTTAAAACAATAAATTAATTTCATGGAGTTTGAAATGATTGCAAAGACCTTTCAGGGTCTTGAAGAGGTGTTGGCAAAGGAACTTACTGACCTGGGTGCCGACAATATACAGATAGGCAGACGTATGGTAAGCTTTACCGGCGACAAGGAAATGATGTACCGTGCCAACTTCCAGTTGCGAACTGCCATAAAGATACTGAAACCCATCAAACACTTCCGCGCTACCAGCGCCGACGAGGTGTATGATGCCATCAAGGAGATTGACTGGACCGAATACCTGAGCAACGAGACAACGTTTGCCGTTGACAGCGTGGTATTCAGCAATGAGTTCCGACACAGCAAGTTTGTGGCTTACAAGGTGAAGGATGCCATTGTGGACCAGTTCCGCGAGAAGACAGGCAACCGACCCAACATCCGTATCAACAACCCCGACCTGCAGCTGCACATCCATGTGGCTGAATACGACTGCACCCTTTCGCTGGACAGTTCTGGCGAGAGCCTGCATCGCAGAGGCTATCGTCAGGAGAGTGTAGAGGCTCCCCTGAACGAGGTGCTGGCAGCCGGTATCATCATGCTGACGGGTTGGCATGGGCAGTGCGACCTTATCGACCCTATGTGCGGAAGCGGTACCATCGCCATCGAGGCTGCGCTGATAGCCAGAGGCATCGCACCAGGTGTGTACAGAAAGGAATATGCCTTTGAGAAATGGTCTGACTTCGACCAGGAACTTTTCGATAAGGTTTATGAGGACGACAGTCAGGAGCATCCCTTCGAGCATCATATCTACGGCTATGACATCAGTCGTCCTGCCGTAGCCATTGCCACTACCAACGTGAAGGCTGCCGGTCTGAGCAAGGAAATTACCGTTCAGCAGCAGGATTTCGCTAACTTCACCCAGCCGAAGGAGAAGAGTATCATCATTACGAATCCGCCCTATGGAGAACGTATCTCTGCTCCCGACCTGTTGGGGCTTTACAAGATGATTGGTGAGAGACTAAAGCATCAGTTCATAGACAACGAGGCTTGGGTGCTGAGCTACCGGGAGGAATGTTTCGACCAGATTGGCCTGAAACCCTCGCTGCGCACACCGCTGTACAACGGAAGTCTGGAATGCGAGTTGCGCAAGTATCAGATATTCAGCGGCAAGTTCAACGACATGCGTGCTGAGGGTGGCGACATAAAGACCGCCAAGGAACGCCGCATGATGGCTGACCACAAACGCTTCAAGCAGCACCGTGAGTTCAAGGACAAACTGGAGGAAAATCCCAAGGAGAGAATGCGCAAGCCCAAAAGGGACGATTGGGAAGACAGACGCGACTTTAAGAAAGGCAAGGGCGACCGCAAGGACTTCCGCAAGGAAGGCGGGAAGAGCTTTGACCGTGGACCCAAGAAATCTTTCGATCGCAACAAGGGCGGCAACAAGAAGTTCGGCAAAAGATATTTTGATAACGATGAAGATTAAACTGATATTGGCATCTTTGCTCATGTTGGCAACACAAGCAATGGCACAGAAACTGTTTACGCTGGAGGAACTGAACTTCGGCGGTAAGAACTATAGGGTTTCCGTTCCCCAACGTTGGAACTATAGCTGGCAGGAAGGGAAACTGATTCTGAAAGACGGAGACAAGACCGTTCAGGTAGATCCCGCAACAGGTAAAACGACGGACTATCAGGAACCGGAAAAGCCCAACCGACCCAATCCGAGAGGCTTGTTGGAGTGGTGCAAGGCTTCGAATGCTGCAGCTTTCCTTCGCGACAATAACCTGTGGGTCCGTTATGCCGACGGGCACGATGTGCAACTGTCGGAGGACGGCTCACGTGAAATAGTATATGGACAGAGCGTTCACCGCGACGAGTTCGGTATCTATAAGGGAACCTTCTGGAGCAACAATGGCAAGAAGTTGGCTTTCTACCGTATGGACCAGAGTATGGTGGCTGACTATCCGCAGGTAAACACCTTTAAGCGTGAAGCGGAGTTGGAGCCCGACAAGTATCCTATGGCAGGAATGACTTCACATCAGGTAACCATTGGCATCTTTGATTTAGATACAGAGAAAACCATCTACCTGAACGTTGGCGACCCCACCGACCGCTATTTCACCAATATTGCTTGGGGACCAGACGACAAGACATTGTACCTGTATGAGCTGAACCGCGACCAGAACCATTGCACATTAGATGCCTATGATGTGGCCACAGGCAATAAGATAAAGACACTCTATACTGAGACAAGCGATAAATACGTAGAACCCTTGCATCCCATTACCTTCTTGCCTTGGGACAGCAACAAGTTTATTTTCTGGAGCTGGAAAGATGGTTTTACACATCTTTACCTGATGGATGTGAACACCTTGAAGCAGGAGCAGCTAACCTCCGGCAAATGGGTGGTAAAGAGCATTGCGGGATTCTGCCAGGCTACCAAGAGCGCTATCATCATAACCAAGGAGGCTAATGTATTACAACGTAACATTTATTCGCTTTCCCTGAAGACAAAAAAGCGCACACTGCTGGACAACGGCAAGGGCGTTCATCAGGCAAACCTGTCGGAAGACGGCCTTTGGGTGCTGGATACCTGGCAAGAGCCGGATGTTCCCCGTGCCTATGCTGTCACCAATACCAAGACGGGCAAGAGCACTTTGCTACAGACAGCTCCCAACCCTTGGGAAGGATGGTACCAGCCTATCTTCGAGAGCGGAAGCGTGAAAGCTGAAGACGGAATAACTGATTTGTACTGGCGTATGGTAAAGCCAGCCGACTTCGACCCCAGCAAGAAATATCCCACAGTGGTTTATGTATATGGCGGTCCGCATGCTCACAGCATAGATGCTTCCTGGCATTGGGCCAGTCGCAGTTGGGAAACCTACATGGCGCAGAAGGGCTATATCCTCTTTATACTCGACAACAGAGGCAGCGAGGACCGCGGTCGTGACTTCGAGCAGGCTACTTTCCGTCATCTGGGTCAGGTGGAGATGCGCGACCAGATGAGCGGTGTGAACTATCTGAAGAGCCTTCCCTATGTGGATGCCGACAGAATAGGTGTTCACGGATGGAGCTTTGGCGGCTTTATGACTACATCGCTGATGACCACTTATCCCGAGGTCTTCAAGGTGGGTGTGGCAGGCGGCCCTGTTATCGACTGGAAATGGTACGAGGTGATGTACGGTGAGCGTTATATGGATACGCCAGAACAGAATCCTGAGGGCTACGAGCAGACGAGTCTTATCAACAAGGCCAAAAACCTGAAGGGCAAGCTGCAGATTATCATCGGCATGAACGACCCCACGGTGGTGCCTCAGCATGCTTTGCAGTTCCTGAATGCTTGTGCCGAGGCGGGTACTCAGCCCGATTTCTTCGTCTATCCAGGTGAGGGACATAATATGGCAGGGCACAAGAGTGTGCATCTGCATGAACGTATAACACAATATTTTGAAGACTACTTAAAGCCCGCGAAGCGGTAAAAATACAAGTAATTATGATAGAAACAAATAATTCCCTCTTCGAGGGGCAGATTCTCCTTTTAGGAAGTGGCGGCCGTGAGCACGCCTTAGCTTGGAAGATTGCTCAGAGTGAGAAATGCGGGAAACTGTATATTGCCCCGGGGAATGCCGGTACAGCAACAGTTGGCGAGAACGTAAACATAAAGGCTGACGACTTCGATGCTATTAAGGTCTTTGTGCTGAGAAACCGTATTCAGATGGTAGTGGTAGGTCCCGAGGACCCATTGGTGAAGGGTATCTATGACTACTTCAAGAACGACCCCGAACTGAAGAACATTCCTGTTATCGGTCCCAGCAAAGCAGGTGCCGTACTGGAGGGAAGCAAGGATTTTGCCAAAGGCTTCATGCAGCGTCATGGTATCCCTACTGCAGCCTATCAGACCTTCACAGGCGAGACGCTGGCCGAAGGAAAAGCTTTCCTGAAGACCCTACAGCCCCCATACGTACTGAAGGCCGACGGACTTTGCGCCGGTAAGGGCGTGCTGATTCTGCCCACCCTGGAAGAAGCAGAGAAAGAGCTGGAGGAGATGTTAGGCGGAATGTTCGGAGGCGCCAGCAGCCGTGTGGTAATCGAGGAATTCATGAGCGGTATAGAATGCTCTGTATTTGTACTGACCGACGGTAAGGACTACAGGATTCTGCCCGAGGCAAAAGACTACAAACGAATCGGAGAAGGTGATACCGGTCTGAATACTGGCGGTATGGGCAGCGTAAGTCCCGTTCCCTTTGCTACTACAGAGTGGATGAAGAAGGTCGAGGACCGCATCATCCGTCCTACTGTTGAAGGCTTGGCTGCTGAGGGTATCGACTATAAGGGCTTTATCTTCTTCGGTCTGATTAACCGTACAAACACGCCTACAGGTGAACCCGAACCATATGTCATCGAATACAATGTCCGTATGGGTGATCCGGAAACGGAAACCGTTATGCTACGCTTGAAGAGTGATATTGTTGACCTCTTTGAAGGCGTTGCAACAGGAACATTGGCCCAGCGCAGCATCGAATTTGATACGCGCAGTGCTGTCTGCGTAATGCTGGTTAGCGGCGGCTATCCCGGAAGTTACCAGAAGGGTTATCCCATCAGCGGCATCGACAAAGTTGAGGGCAGCGTTGTATTCCATGCAGGAACTGCATTGAAGGACAAGGAAGTTGTCACGAACGGCGGTCGTGTGATTGCTGTAAGCAGTTACGGAGCCAATAAGGCTGAAGCCCTTCAGAAGAGTTTCACCGAGGCCCAGAAGATTCAATTCAAGGACAAATACTTCCGCAGAGACATCGGAGCAGACCTATAGATTTATTGAGCATTGAGGTATAACCGATTTCAGAATAAGGTAGCAGAGAGTACGGCCACAATGCCTGTCTGTGCAGTGCTGACAACCATCTTATGGTGGTGGCCTCAGCAGTCATTTGCCACAAGCAACATCATAGGGTGGGCATTATGTGTCCTAGCCGCATATGTCTTTATGGAGACGAATGATGTGTATAATGTTATTCGCCTCCGCACCAGGATGATGGCTTGCACATGGCTTGTGCTGGCTTCCTGCCAAGCATTCATGCACCCGTTCGGAACTCCGGCTATCAGCGCGGTATGCATGGCACTTAGTTATTACTTGCTGTTCCGCTGCTATCAGTTATACAATTCAGCTGCCTGGATTTTCCACAGTTTTCTCTTTTTGGGAACAGGCAGTCTGTTTGCTGCTGTCATGTTACCTATGGGGTTGCTCTTTTACCTTTATCTGATAGGGTTCCTGCGCTCTCTTTCATGGCGAGGATTTTGGGCTGGACTATTGGGTATGGCATTGCCCTACGCGGTCTGGGGGACTTGGTGCTTCCTTACGGATAAGACAGATAGCATACTCGTTTTTGTTACCTCGCACTTCGTATGGCACCCTGTTTCGTTGGAGGCTATAACCAGCCTGCCTGTTAGCCGGATGGTGTCTATGGGTGTTGTTACCTTGCTGAGCTTAGTGGGAGTCTTTCACTATTTGCAAACCAAGTACAACGATAAGATACGGGTTAGGATGATACTTTACATCTATATGGTTCAGACCATTCTGCTCCTCGTGTATCTTTTCCTGCAGCCTGGAGAGTTCCAGAACACCATGGCGTTGCTGATTGTAAGCGCATGTCCTCTTATTGCCCATTACTTTTCCCTGACAGGAAGTTGGCTGAGCAACGCATTCTTTATCTTGTCGCTATTCTTATGTGGCACGATGGCTTATTTTAATTTATGGACGACATAGTACAATATATGATCCCCCTGGGATATGGGGGAATGGGAATTGCTTCTTTTATTGCGGGCAGTGTTTTACCTTTTAGTAGCGAGACACTGTTGGCAGGTCTTCTTTTAGCAGGCTTACATCCTTGGCCGCTGTTTGTAAGTGCTACCATTGGAAATGTCCTGGGCAGCATGTTCAACTATTGTGTAGGAAGATTGGGGAAGATAGAATGGATCGAGAAATATCTGCATGTTAGGCGCGAGAAGGTTGAAAAGACTCAGCGATGGTTGCAGGGACGGGGCGCTTGGATGGGCTTTTTCTGTTTCCTGCCTATCTTGGGAAGTGCTCTTTCGGTGACGTTGGGATATATGAGAGCCAACCCCACTCTTACGTTCTTGAGCATAGCATTAGGGAAGGCTTTGCGTTATGGAGTGCTCATAATGATCCTTATTATGGCTAAAGGATAAAAAAAATGCCGAGTGGAGCGGTAGAACAGAAGAAAAAACAGTAACTTTGCAGAATGCAATCAATATAAACAAATAAATACACACCGTTAAATGAAACAGTTCAGATTAGTGGACAACCTGATGGGTTGGATTACTTTTGCCATTGCGGCCTTCGTGTATTGCAGCACGATAGAGCCCACGGCAAGCTTTTGGGACTGCCCTGAGTTCATCACTACAGCTTACAAGTTGGAAGTGGGACATCCCCCTGGGGCACCTTTCTTTATGTTGACGGCAAACCTCTTTACGCAGTTTGTCAGTGACCCCGCGCTGGTAGCCCGCATGGTGAATACCATGAGTGCGCTTTTCAGTGCTGCTTGTATTATGTTCCTTTTTTGGAGTATCAGTCATCTGGGGCGCAAGTTAGTAGGCGAGAACGGTCAGTTGAAGAACGTTGCCCAGTTGATAACCGTTGAGGCCAGTGCCCTGACGGGAGCTTTGGTTTACACTTTCTCCGATACCTTCTGGTTCAGTGCCGTAGAGGGTGAGGTATATGCTTACAGTAGCCTTTTTACCGCTGTAGTATTCTGGCTGATGCTGAAATGGGAAGACCATGCCGATGAGGCTGGCTCCGACCGTTGGCTCATCCTGATAGCCTATCTCACAGGCCTCAGTATCGGTGTTCACTTGCTGAACCTGCTCTGTGTCCCTGCCTTGGTTCTTGTTTATTATTACAAAAAAGCCAAGAACCCCAACCTCAAGGGAGCACTGCTCTCTGTAGTCGGAAGCGGTGCGCTCATTGCTGCTGTATTGTATGGCATTGTGCCAGGTATCGTAAAGGTAGGCGGATGGTTCGAACTGTTGTTTGTCAACCAACTGAGTTGCCCCTTCAACACAGGACTTATCATATACATTATATTATTGGTAGGCATCGTGCTGTGGAGCATCTGGGAGACTCGCAGGCAAAAGAGTCGTATTCGCATGAACATCTCTTATCTGCTTAGCGTAGGTATGTTGGGTATTCCTTTCTACGGATACGGTATCGCCAGCATTGTTACGGGTATTGTCATTCTGGCTGCCCTGTTTGTGCTTCTGCGTTTCCAAAGGGAAGGAAAATCTCTGGTATCTGCCCGTCTGATGAATTCCAGTCTGCTCTGTATGCTCATGATTATGATTGGCTACAGCTCATACGCCGTTATCGTAATCCGCAGTTCAGCCAATACACCTATGGACCAGAACTCACCCGAGGACATCTTTACTCTGGGTACTTACCTGAGTCGTGAGCAGTATGGTGATCGTCCTCTTCTCTACGGACAGGCTTATACCAGCCAGGTGCAACTGAAAGTGGACGGTAACTACTGTGTTCCCGTCAGCAAGCAGAAAGCACCTGTATATCAGCGTAAGGAGAAAGCCAGTCCGGAAGAACCGGATCGCTATGAGATTCAGCGCTACGATCAGGAATACGTTTACCAGCAGAATATGCTCTTCCCCCGTATGTACAGTAGCGGTCATGCTTCGGCATACGAGAGTTGGATGGGTGGCGTAAAAGGTACAACCAGAAACTACGAGCGCTGTGGCGAGATGGTTCCCGTTAAGATGCCTACCATGCTGGAGAACATTCGTTTCTTCCTGAGCTATCAGGTTAATTTCATGTATTGGCGCTACTTTATGTGGAACTTCGCCGGTCGTCAGAACGATATTCAGGGAAACGGAGAATGGGAGCACGGCAACTGGCTGACAGGTATTCCTTTCCTGGATAATATGCGTTTGGGCGACCAGAGCAAACTGCCGTCAGATTTGCGCGACAACAAGGGGCATAACGTATTCTACTGTTTGCCGCTGATCCTGGGTCTGCTGGGCCTCTTCTGGCAGTTGTTCCGTAATACGCCCGAGAACAAAAACGAGGGCGAGAAGCAGTTCGGTATTGTATTCTTCCTGTTCTTCATGACGGGTCTGGCCATTGTTATTTACCTGAACCAGACACCTATGCAACCGCGTGAACGAGACTACGCATACGCCGGTTCGTTCTATGCCTTTGCCATCTGGGTAGGTCTTGGTGTTGCTGCCATTGCCGATTATCTGCAGAAACTGCTAAAGAACGAGAAGATATGTGCCTTGCTGAGTTGCCTTTGTGTGCTGGTACCTTTGCAGATGGCCTCTCAGACGTGGGATGATCACGACAGAAGCGGTCGTTATACCTGTCGCGACTTTGGCCGTAACTACCTGCAGACCCTCTCGCAAGGCAATAACCCCATCATTTTCACCAATGGAGACAACGATACCTTCCCCTTGTGGTATGCACAGGAGACGGAATCGTTCCGCACCGATGCTCGCGTCTGCAACCTTTCTTATCTGCAGACCGACTGGTACATCGACCAGATGAAGCGACCCGCCTATGATTCGCCTGCAGTGCCCATTCATTGGAGCCGTCTGCAGTATGTGGCAGGAACCCGCGAGGGAGTAAGCGTTCGCCCCGGTGTTCTGGAGCAGGCCATTGAGGCTTATAAGGATGATCCCGTGCTGATGCATCAGGTGCTGGGTGACAACCCTTACGAATTACGCTACATCATCGACAAGTGGGTGCTGAACACCAATCCCGAATTGCAGATATTCCCCACCGATTCTATCGTGTTTGCTGTGGATAAGGAGGCAGTTAAGCGTAGCGGAATGATGATGGCCGGCGACAGTATTCCTGACTTTATGCATATAAGTCTAAAGGGCAAACGTGCTGTTTATAAGAGCGAGATGATGATGTACGAAATGCTGGCACAGTGTAACTGGGAGCGTCCGATGTATGTAGCCATCACAGTAGGGAAAGACAACTACGGCAGTCTGGGTGACTATTTCGTCCAGGAAGGTCTTGCCAACCGTATCACCCCCTTCAAGACCGTTGATACGGGTAAGGATATGGACACCGACCGTATGTATGAGAATATTATGACACGCTTTGCCTTTGGCGGAATCGACAATCCCGACATCTATCTTGACGAGACCGTTACCCGTATGTGCTATACCCATCGCCGTATGATTGCCCAGTTGGCAACCCGTTTGCTGCAGGAAGGTAAGAAAGATAAGGCGGCCCGACTGATAGCATACGCCGAAAAGGTATTGCCGCCAACTACCTTGCCCCACAACTATGCCGGTTTTTCGTTGGATCTGGCACGTGCATGGATTGCTGTGGGAAACAAGAAGATGGCCGAGAAGATTGCCTATCCTGTTGCTGCCAATGCCGTGGAGTACCTGAACTGGTATATGAGTCTGCCCGGCAAGATACTTGTCCAGAGCGAGAAAGACTGCATGTATTACCTTTATCAGATGCACGCAGCTACTGAGGTACTACAAGATGCCGGTAGCAATAAGGCTAAAGATATGGCGGTAATACTGGAAGCCTTCAACAATGCCCTTCAGAATCATCTCTAAATGATAATCGAGCAGCCCGCTATATTCCTGCGTTGGCTTTTCCCACATGCCTTGTGGAGAATGGATCGTCATCAGAAGTCGGTTTACCTGACTTTTGATGACGGCCCTATTCCCGAGGCTACTCCTTTCATTCTTGACACCTTGGACCGTTTCCATGCCAAGGCCACTTTCTTTATGGTCGGCGAGAATGCCGTAAAATACCCCCATCTTTTGGAGGAAGTCCGTCGGCGCGGTCACCAGATAGGCAATCATACCTACAATCACCTTTCCGGTATGCGGCATTTTACATGGACCTATCTTGCCAATATTAAAAAGGCAGACGAAGTCCTGCATACCAACCTTTTTCGTCCGCCACACGGATGGATTAGGACGGTACAGTATAGGGTTCTTCGGCATATAGGCATAAAGGTAGTTATGTGGGATGTGGTAACACGCGATTACAGCAGGTTGTTAACTGCCGAGGATGTGCTGCGTAACGTAAAGCGCTACACCCGCCCAGGCAGTATCATCACTTTCCATGATTCCCTGAAAAGCATCGAGAAACTCAAACACGCTTTACCGGAAGCTTTATCCTGGCTTCAAGAACAAGGGTATGAATTCCGCACCTTTGAATAGCAACCAACTGAAAGCCCAGGCCCAGCGTCTGGGTTTTGTGGCTTGTGGCATCGCTCCTGCCGAGCCTGTTCAGGAGTGGTATGCCCAAGGGTTCCGCCGTTGGTTGCAGTTAGGCTTTCAGGCCGATATGGAGTATATGCAGAACCATGTTGAGATGCGTCTGCAGCCAGCCCTCTTGCACCCAGGCGTCAAGAGCATCGTGAGTTTGGCTCTCAACTATATGCCTACCCACCAGCAACCGGGTATCAGCCTTTATGCACAGGGTAAGGATTATCACGATGTGATGAAAGAACGCCTGCGTCAACTGATGACCGAGGCCGGATTGCAGGGACGTTGCTTTGTAGATACTGCCCCTGTCTTGGAACGTTACTGGGCATGGCGGTGCGGAATAGGCGAGTTCTGCCAGAACGGTCTGATATCTGTTCCCGGATATGGACCCACAGTCTTCTTAGGCGAAATCTTTGCAGAGCAAGAGGCAGATGCCTACGACGAACCGCTCTCTCCCGCATCCGAGCGTTTCACCGGTTGGGAATCGCTCTGTCCAGCTCTCACTCCTCAGGGCCTTGATGCACGTCTGTGCCTCAGCTATCAGACCATAGAGAATAGGGGAGAACTGCCACACGACATACACCTTAAACGAACTTTCTACGGTTGTGACAAATGTCTGCGTGCCTGCCCTCAGTTTAAGGAGTCGCATCCCACAACAGAACAGGCATTTCAGCCTTCTGACGAGTTATTAGGCATGAAGGAGGAAGACTGGCGCGCCCTTACACCCGAACAGTACAAAGTCCTTTTCAAAGGTTCTGCTGTTAAGCGCGCTAAATACGAGGGACTTATCCGAAATATCAGTAAATGGAAAAAACAATAATATAATCATGAAAACAAGAAATTATCTTTTGCTTCTGCTATTGTTCGCTACACATAGCCTTTCCGCACAAGTGTCCCCCAACGGACGTATCAAGGTTGAAAAGTTCAATGACCATATTACCGTCAGCTATAAGCTAAGCGGGAAATGGCAGGAAATCTATACTGCTGAATTCGAGGGAATCGATGGCGGAGATACACGCAACATCAAGGAAGACTACACTATGCTGGCTGGAAAACGTCTTCATTGCACAAACAAAGGAAAAGAATCCGTTTACTCTCTTCAGAGCGGAGGTGTGCTTCGTATTCGAGTGTTCAATGATGGAGTTGCCTTCCAAAAGGTGGGTCGAGAAAGTATGAACGATAACGCCGAAATTCCTATTCCCATCACTATACCTTATTATAATAGTTGGATGATGAACTGGACCGATGGTGCTGAAGGTTTCTATCCCAAGAACCGCCAGTTGAAGGAGGGCGACCGCCTGTCATTCCCTGCCCTGTTTGAGTTCCCCAACAACGTTTTCGCACTTCTCACCGAGGCCGATATCCATCATGACAATGCTGCCTCTTCTTTCTATAGCCTTGACGGAAAGAACAAGTTCAATATCGTAACCGACCAGAACGGGCAGTTTGCCCAACAGAGTTCCTGGAAGGTGATGATAATTGGTTCCTTGGCTGATGTGGTAGAAAGTACACTTGTGACAGACGTCAGTTGTCCCAGCAAGCTAACCGATACCAGTTGGATAGAGCCAGGTGTAGTTTCCTGGGTCTATTGGGCATACAATCACGGCAGCAACGACCTGAACATCATCAGGAAGTATGTTGATATGGCAGCAACCTTGCACCTTCCGTATGTGCTCATAGATGCTGAGTGGGACGAGATGAAGGATGGGAAAACCGTAGTGGATGCAGTGAAATACGCCAAGGAGAAGGGCGTGAAGCCCATGATTTGGTACAACTCCAGTGTGGGTTGGATAAACGGTGCTCCAGGACCCAAGTTCCGACTGAACAAGCCCGAAGACCGAGAGAAGGAATTTGCCTGGTGTGAACAGATAGGAGTGGCAGGTGTAAAAATCGACTTCTTCAGCGGCGAGAACAATATGAATATGGCTTATTGTATCGACTTGATGGAATGTGCCGCCAAGCATCATCTGCTTGTAAATTTCCATGGGGCAACCGTTCCACGCGGTTGGCAGCGTACCTATCCTAATCTCTTGTCAACAGAAGGTGTATATGGTGCAGAATGGTATAATAATGTGGGTTCTTTCACAGACAAAGCAGCTTGCCATAATGCTACGTTGCCCTTCACTCGCAACGTCATTGGCCCGATGGACTATACCCCTTGTGCTTTCAGCGACTCGCAACATCCGCATATCACCACTCATGCGCACGAACTGGCTCTGACTGTGCTTTATGAAAGCGGCCTGCAACATCTTGCCGACCGCCCTGAGAGTTTCCTCAGCCAGCCTCAGGCCGTTCAGGACTTCTTATCTAAGTTGCCTGCTGCATGGGATGAGACCCGTCTGGTAAGTGGTTACCCTGGTGAGAGTGTTGTCATTGCTCGCCGTAGTGGCAAGACTTGGTACGTGGCAGGCATCAATGGTAGAGAGCAAGAATGCGAGTTCGACCTTAGCCGTCTTCCCGCTATTGTCGGCAAGAAGCGTCAGGCCGATTGTTTCTTAGATGCCAACGAGGACCGCGCTTGGCAACTGTTGCCTCACACGGCCCTCCCTGTTTCTGTTCATTGCCGCGCCCGTGGCGGCTTCGTGTTGGTTGTTAACTAAACAAAAAGTTTCTTCCTGATAAATCTCTTAGACGGGGCTGAATTCATCCTTGCCTACGCTGCATAGTGGGCAAACCCAGTCTTCGGGTAGGTCTTCAAAAGCCGTACCTGCGGGAATCCCATTGTCAGGATCACCTACTTCAGGGTCATACTCATATCCACATACATCACAAACATACTTTTTCATACATTCTCTTTTTTAGGGTGATACAATATGCTTACTATCTCTTATTTAACGGCAACTTTTTTGCCATTTTGGAACATACGTTGTTGAGTTGCTGCAAATATACAACTTTTCCCTAAAACTCCGTATTTATTTTATGTTTTTTTATAAAGGCAACAATTATGTTTATAACGAAATGTCATGCCTGTGCTGCATTTAAATCACTGTTTCAGTGGTGTGGTTCTTCGTCCGCGAGAGATTACCTGACCTTCTTCTTTGTCCGATGCTGATACGGCTATGCTGTCTGCAGCTATACTGTCTGCCATGAATTCACCATCGGAACGGGTGGCAGGTGCGTAATATCTGCCCCAGTTGTTACGTGCACCGTATCCATAGGAGTTTACGTAAGGCGTCCAGTCGTAATAATCTACAATCTTGTACAGGCGGAACGAAGTCCCCGAATAAGCAAATGTACCCGAGAGGTAATCGTTGGTCATGTGATAGTCGTTGATGCGCGTATCCAGCTCGTGGTCGTAGTCGTAAGTCAGATAGATTACGCCTCCTTCTATACTCCAACGGAAACTGTAGTACTGGTACTCGTAAGGCCCGTATTCGTAATAATCCACCTGTGTTCCCGACCCGTAACGGGCGCGGCTGTAGGCAGGAACGAAGGTTAAGTAGGTGTCGTAGCTGTCGAAGGTGTATTCGCGCCCGCTTCTGTCAACATAATTGTAATACATACCGAAGTCGCCTCTCCATTCGCCAGAGAGAACCATAGACTGATTAACGTCTTCTATATATTGGCAGGAACTGAACAGCCAAGCTGATGCAATTGTGCTGAGTGCCATAAGGAAGTAATGTAAGCGTTTCATAACAGTATGGTTTTAATGTTTAATGCTGCAAAGATACAGCATCCCAATTCAGAGGAGAAGGGAAATACGAGAAAACAGTATAGGATTTTTCCTATATAGGGTAGGGGGAGCTTACTTTTTCACGGGAATGGTAATTTGTCCCTTCAGCTTACCTGCAGAGGCTTTTAGTGTGACAGCTCCTGCAGACTCATTGCTTTCGATAAGGCAGGACAACTTGCCGGCCATTACATGATGACGTGGCAGTTGGAAACGGTCCAGACAGGTCGGGTCGCCATTGGCAGCTGCACAGAAATGGCCTTCACCTTCCACTTTGAAACTTACGAGATCCGAGGCATGAGGACATACATTACCGTCTTTGTCCACAACCTCTACGGTTATGTAGGCGATATCCAAACCATTAGCTTTCAAGGACTCACGATCTGTTGTAAGGCGTAGGTGATGTGGCTTACCGGCTGTGCGTATTGTCTTTGTGTCGGCCAATTTACCTGTTTCATCGTACGCCTTCACGGTAATTTCACCCGGTTCGTATTTTACATTGTCCCAGATAAATCTGTAACGGCGAAGCATAGCCAGTTTGTCTCCAGCCTTCTCTCTGGAAAGGCATTCTTCTTTGGTAAGTTTGTGCAGTCTTCCCATGCTTTCGCCGTTTACCAGCAGCTCACATTCCGGATAGTTGCTGTATGCCATCACAGGTGTTATTTCGCCTATACGACCAGGCCAAGTCCAATGGGGGAGTACATGTAACATCTTATGTGTGTGATTCCATACACTCTGATACAGGTAATACCTATCCTTGGGCAGTGAGGCCAGGTCGATGATACCGAAGAGGCTGCTATGATTGGGCCATCCGTTGGTGTCGTACGGGGTGGGCTCGCCCAAATAGTCAAATCCTGTCCATACGAACTGTCCCATATACCACTCGTTGTCGTCGGCCAGGGCAAAGTCCACATCGGGTATATTGCTCCAAAAGCATGCCTCGGTATCGTACCCGCTGCTTTGGTGGTCGTCGTACTGCTGACTTTTTTTCAGCTCTACAGGGAATTTATAAATGCCCCTGCTGCTGACAGTACTTGCTGTCTCACTGCCCAGAATGAAGCCTTGGGGGAGGCGTTTGTGTCCATCGGGGATAAGTTCGGTTCGGTAATTGAAACCGGGTATATCTAACAAGGCACCGAAACCGTTCCAAATGGTGGCATGGGCACGATCCATACCAGCGGTTACCGGACGTGTGGGGTCCAGTTTGTGACAGATGTCCCTTAGCATGGCTGCTACCTTAGTTCCGCCCTTCTGAACCTGTGAAGGCACTTCGTTACCGATACTCCACATTACTACTGACGGATTGTTGCGATAGTGGCGTACCATATTCTCCATGTCTCGCTCGGCCCATTCGTTGAAGAAACGGTGATACCCGCTGTCGCACTTGGCAACATCCCATTCGTCGAAGGGTTCTACCATCATCATGAAACCCATCTCGTCGCACAGTTCCACCAAGTCGGGTGCCGGCATGTTATGACTGGTTCGAATGGCATCGCACCCCATATCCTTTAGCAGTTGCAGTTGGTGACGCAACGCACTTTCATTAACGGCAGCCCCCAAAGGCCCGAGGTCGTGATGGTTGCAGACACCGCGGAACTGGCGTTTCTCTCCGTTCAGGAAGAATCCCTTTTCGGCAATGTATTCGATAGAGCGGATGCCCACTCGTTGCTGTTTGCTGTCCAACAGTTTACTGTCTTTCTCGACTTTGACATCAAGAAGATACAACTCGGGAGATTCGGGCGACCATAAGTGAGGATGCTCAACAGTGGTGTTCAGACGGAGGGGTATTCCCTCGTGGATTACTTGCTTCTTAATGGTTGAGGCAACGACCTTTCCTTTGTAGGAAAGCGTCATGGAAACAGTCAGTTCCTGCTCGTCTGCTCCCTCGATGCTAATGTCATTGGTCACTGTGGCATAGTCCTTCTTGATATGTGGTGTAGTCACATGCATTCCCCAAACAGGAATCCTGACGTCCGATTCCCACTCTATGAGGTGTACATTTCTGTAAATCCCAGCTCCCGGATACCAACGGCTGCTCTGCTCGCGGTTGTTCAGTCGGACAGCCAACACGTTGGCTTTCCCGTCCTTGTTCAGCAAAGCGGTAACATCAACAAAGAAGGAGTTGTATCCGCAGGGCCAGAAGATAGCCTTCTTGCCGTTTACATATACCAGGGCTTCGCTCATGGCGCCGTCGAAGAGGAGAGTTGCTCCTGTACCGGGTTTTGTGTCGAATGTCGTTCTATACCAACCCACACCGGCCCAGGGAAGTCCGCCGGAGCGCCCTGTATGCCACGTAGGCTTTTCTTCGCCGTTCTCTTTAATCATCACACACTGGATGTCGTTTTCGCGGTTAAACTCTTCGCCTATGGCCCAGTCGTGGGGGACTCGCACTTGCTGCCAATCGGCATCGTTGAATGTTACTGATTCAGCACCTACGGCTTCGCCACGGTGGAAACGCCATCCTTGGGTTAGTAACTTCTCGTTCAAGGCGGTATCTGCCATAATAGATGTGGAAAGGCACATCAAGATGATTGTGAGGTAAGTTTTCATTTTTAGGTATATGTTTAAGTATTCTGATGCAAAGATACACATTATTATCGGAATGTACAAGTTGAAAAAAGAATCTCTCCAACAACAGACATGTAAGTTGGAGAGATTCTCTGGTGCCCGGAACGGGACTCGAACCCGTACGACCGCAATGGTCAAGGGATTTTAAGTCCCTCGTGTCTACCAATTCCACCATCTGGGCAGCCTTAATTGGTTGCAAAGGTACGAATAAGCGAGCAAAAAACCAAAAGATTTTTGAGTTTTTTCGAGCAAAAGTACCTAAGACCATAGGTCAAAGGTACAATAAAAAGTGAAAAGTGAAAAGTGAAAAGTGAAAAATTTTCAGAAAACACTAAGAAAAGTACCTTTATCTGTTACTTACCACAAGTGTATTGTTGACGTAACTGGCTCTATAACGGAAGAGTGGCTTGCCTGCTTCGCCCTTGGTAATAAAGCCTGTATTGTTCAGGTCATACGCACGTTTACAACTGTTGCAAGTAGCTGTTCCGTTTTGTACGATAAGCGGCTTGGTGATGTTATAGTCATTATAACAATTTGAACAGGCAAGGTCGAAACATACCACCTGACTTTCTGTCTTTCCGATTTCCGGGATGTTGGGTAAGCCTACAATCAGTCCGCTTAGTCCCAGGTGAAAGCCCGAATAGCCTGCAATAGCAGTCAGGTTAACGTATGAAGGCTCTTTTGCTGATCCCTTGAAAACAAACTGCTTCCCGTCCTTAGAGTAGGTAATAGTACAGAACTCTCCCATGCTGTTACATGCTGTGAAAAGTGCAGGGGCCTGGTAAGCATTCTCAAATATAAACTTAGCCGGCAGGTTGCTATAGGTGTAGTCTGTATTCTGGCAACTTACTCCTAACAATACACAACAACAAACAGCCAATAGGCGAAAAATATTTCTATAACCAATAACCATTATTCTATAACCATTATTCTATAACCGATAACCTATAACCCATAACCATTAATCAGCGCTTCCTCCGCGCTTTCCATCTTCTCAAAATTAAAGCCGTTCCAGACACTATTCATCAGGGCAGCAATCTGTTCTGTACAGAGGTTGCCGATTGAACCCTCGTGAGTATGGTGAACTTCCTTGCACGGTGTGAACTTGCCGGCTTCAATGTCTAACCCAACCTTCTTATAGGCATCGCGGAAGGGCATTCCCTCGGTTACCAGACGGTTCACCTCCTCGACAGAAAACATCAGGTCGTAGCGTGAATCCGAGAGGATATCCTCGTTCACCTTAATCTTATTAATAATGTATGTTGTCATCTGCAAGCAGTCGCGTAACTCCTGGAAAGCAGGCAGGAATACTTCCTTGATAATCTGCAAGTCGCGGAAATAACCACTGGGCAGATTGTTCATGATGAGCATAATCTGCTGCGGCAGTCCCTGAAGTTTGTTGCACTTGGCACGTGTCAGTTCGAAGACATCGGGGTTCTTCTTGTGCGGCATGATACTGGAGCCTGTGGTACAATCGTTGGGCAACTTTACGAATGCAAAGTTCTGACTGCTGAACATGCAGGCATCAAAGGCCAGTTTGCTGACGGTACCTGCTATGCTGGCAAGGGCAAAGGCCACGTTGCGTTCTGTCTTGCCGCGTCCCATCTGTGCATAAACCACATTGTAGTTCATAGAGTCGAACCCAAGCAGTTCTGTCGTCATGGTGCGGTTCAAGGGAAAACTGCTACCGTATCCTGCAGCCGAACCCAGTGGGTTGCGGTTGGTCATACGGAAGGCGGCCTGCAGGAACATCATATCATCCACCAGACTTTCGGCATATGCACCGAACCACAGACCGAAGCTGCTGGGCATAGCCACCTGAAGATGTGTGTAGCCCGGCATCAGTACATTCTTGTAACGCTCACTTTGCGCCTGCAACTCCTTGAAGAGTTCCATCACATCTGAGGCAATGTCCTTCAGCTGGCGGCGGATAAAGAGTTTCAGATCTACCAGTACCTGGTCGTTGCGACTGCGTCCCGAATGGATTTTCTTGCCTATGTCGCCCAATTTGCGAGTCAGCATCAGTTCCACCTGAGAATGGACATCCTCTATCCCTTCCTCAATAACAAATTCTCCTTTTTTAATCTCTGTATGAATATTCCTGAGCTCAGCCAGAAGCTGTTTCAGCTCGTCGGTCTGCAGCAGCCCGATGCTTTCCAACATGGTAATGTGAGCCATAGAGCCCAACACATCAGCCTCTGCCAGGTAAAGGTCCATCTCGCGGTCACGTCCGATAGTAAACCTCTCTATCTTATCTTGAATCTCAAATCCTTTATCCCAAAGCTTTGCCATCTTCTTACATTGAACATTGAGCATTGAACATTGAGCATTTAATACCCACGTTCAACTTTCAACTGATTAAACTGACTCTAAACTCTAAACTTTAAACTCTCAACTAATAAGGAATACTTGCCAGCATTTGTGCCAGTCCGTCTACACCCTGTTGCAGTTTGTTGCCAATCACCTGTTTGATAAAGAAATTCAGGTCAGCTTTCACCGTCAGCTTCATTGCGCATTCCTGTTCTGTGGCAGGCAGTAGCTGAATCCACATGTTAGCCAGAATGGGAGCACCCTCCAGAGCAAACTTGATGGTCTTGTTCTCCTCACGCTCGATGATGCGCAGCGTGATGTTGCCCACAGGAGAGGAGCCCGAAACACTGTCGCTGTCGAACTTCAGCTCGCGCAGTTTCTCCAGCACGCTGTCCAACTGCTCTGGCGATGCCTTTTCGCCTGCCTGCTCCAGCATCTTCTCACGGATCATCGGATTATCCAGATTCTGTTGAATGACAGCCAGATTGTTCAGGTCCGACAATCGGTCGTACACCCGTTCCACAGGGTAATATATCTTTTTAACGTCGCTTTTATATTCAGCCATAATTCAGTCTATAGTGCTCTAAACTCTAAACTCTGAACTCTAAATTGATGATCATCCGTTCCAGTGAGCGGGGTCTTTACGCCACTCATGTAAAACTTCAACCTCATCCTTTGTGATGTAGCCCGTCTTGACGGCCTGCTCCACAACAGCCTCATAGTTAGTCAGCGTGATAAGTTTAACCTTGGCATCCTCAAAAGCCTTTGCTGCAACGGGGAAACCATAGGTATAGCTGGCCACCATACCAACAACCTCGCAGCCGTTATTGCGGATAGCTTCTACAGCTTTCAGACTGCTACCGCCCGTACTGATAAGGTCCTCAACTACTACCACCTTCATGCCAGGCTTCAGTTCGCCCTCTATAAGGTTTTCCAGTCCGTGGTCCTTTGGCTTGCTGCGAACATAGACAAAAGGAAGGTTCAGTGTATCAGCTACCAAAGCACCCTGTGCTATAGCACCCGTAGCAACGCCGGCAATGGCATCAACATCCTGGAAGTTCTCCAGAATTGTACGTGTAAGCTCAATCTTCACGAAAGAGCGGAGGTTGGCATAAGAAAGAGTCTTACGGTTATCGCAATAGAAAGGACTCTTCCAACCGCTTGCCCAGGTGAAAGGTGCGCTGGGCTGCAACTTTATAGCTTTAACATTCAGCAGTTTCTCTGCAAAAATTGATTCCAATGTACTCATATCTATTCCTTTTTTATAAAAAATCCTTTTCGAGAGTGCAAAGTTACGATTAAGTGAGCGAAAAGCAAAAGGAAAACGTTTTTTTCTTTTCTTTCCCGAACGAAAGTAACTTCGGCGATAGCCAAAGATAGTGCAAACCGAGTGGAATACAAGATAAATCCGTTTATGATGATAGGTTTGATGTTATTCTTACGAATCCTCCTTATGTCCTTATGGTGTGGTAATGAGAAGAATGATGTAAAATACACAACCGTTTCTCTTGTTCTTTGCGTTAGAGTTTCACTTTGAAGACTTGGAAAGTCTTGGCAGGAATATTGGGGGTGAGGATGAGGGTGCCTTTGTTGGCAGTAACAGCTATGGTACTGCTTTTGGGACTGACAACCTCAGGCTTGCCGGGTGTATTCTCTGCATCGTAGTCGGAACAATCCAGTGAAATGACTTCAGCACTTGTGGGGAATGCCTTGAGTTTCAGGTCTGTGATATTTATGCTTGCAGTACTTGATTTCTCTTGGGTATTGATTACTTTGACGATAATTTGGTTCTTGTCCTTGTCGATTACAGCACTGGCAAATACACCATCCTGCCCCTCCTTTACGGGATTCGGCCCTTCTCCCAACCTCTCACCCGAGGGAGAGAAGAGTTGTATAGTTGTTGGCAATACATGGGTGCCGCGGTTGAGCATGTAGAGTTGCTGGACGTAGTAAGAGGCAGTGCGAGCTGTAGCAAGGTTGTTGTACCAGATAAGGTCGGGACGCCATTGCCATCCTTCCATGTGGGCAAAGAGCGGTGCGTAGGTGGCCATGTGAACCAAATCGGCATTGCGCTCGATATTGGTCATAAAGGCGGCCTCGTAGATGCTGGCCCCAGCATGGTTGTATTTCTTGCCTCGGTCGTGGCAAGCCCATTCGCCGGCAAAGACACGCGGACCATCCTTGGTGTAGAACGTGCGGTCGCTATAGCGGTTCATGGAGTTCTTGTACCATTGGATATCTCGGTAGAAATGTTCATCTACAAGATCAGCCTTCAGTTCACGCATTGCCTTCCAACCGTTACGGAAATGGTCGTCCTCGGCGTTGGGACCGCTGGTGCCAATGAGTTTTATTTCGGGATGAACCTTACGCACTTCAGGAGCAATAATGGCCAGACGGTCGAAGAAGGGCTTCTCCCATTGTTCGTTACCGATAGCCAGGAATTTAAGGTTGAAGGGGGCAGGATGTCCCATGTCAGCACGGAGTTTGGCCCATTGATTATTGGCAGGGTCGCCATTGGCAAAGTCGATAAGGTCTATGCAGTCGTCGATAAACTGCTGCAAGCCTTCCTTTGTAGCCGGTGCATGTGCATCGTCGCCATTCTGGTACTGACAGGCCATTCCCACATTGAGTACGGGCAATGGTTCGGCTCCAATCTCTTCCGAGAGTTGGAAATACTCGAAGAATCCAAGGCCATAGCTTTGGAAGTAGTCGGGGAAATACCTGTGGGTAAAGGTGTAGTGCCAGCGATTCTCGTTCAGCGGACGGTTCTCGACAGGCCCTACTGTTTTCTTCCACTGGTAACGGGTAGCCAAGTCTGTTCCCTCTACGATGCAACCGCCAGGGAAGCGGAATACGCCAGGGTGCAGGTCTTCAAGCGTCTGAGCTACATCCATGCGTAACCCATTCTCGTGCCCTTTGTAGGTCTTCACAGGGAAAAGGCTGATATGTTCCACGTCGGTCGTTACCTTACCATCTCCCCACACGCGAAGGTGAGCCTTGGCAAAAGTTTTCTTGGGCTTGATAATGGCAGTATATTTCTTCCAATCCTTGCCGCTGACTTCCACACCAGCATTGCCCAGTTTCTGGTCTTCTTCCATTGTAGCGTTGTCCACCAAGTCTATCCACAATTTGGCATTACCGCCATCCGGAACACGTGCCCAGAGTGAGAAGCGATATTCCTCCCCACTCTTCACTCCGATTCCGAAGAAACCGTGATTCTCTATCATCGTATGCTTATCGCGATGTCCTGAAGGAGCAAGACGTACATAGTGAGGGTTACGCGCGAAGGGACCGTCGTCCTTCAGTGTCACCTTTCCTGAGATTTCCCAGCCGGCAAAGCGGTCGGGAAACTCGAAACTGCGGTTCTTTACCAGCTCAGCATAGAGACCGCCATCTGCAGCATAGTTGATATCCTCGAAGAAGATACCGTACATGGTGGGCTGAATGACAGCACCAGGTCTCCTGGCATTTACTGTTATGATATTCTCCTGAGCCCTGACAGTTGACAGTTGAGAGTTTAGAGTTGAGAGTAAAAAATCGGGCAAGCCTAATATGGCTGCACAAAGAATAATTCTTTTTGCTTTCATGGGTTTAATATATTTGCGAGGACAAAGATACAAATATTTTTTCTTTCCCCGTTATATTTTTAAGGTTAAAATACTTTCACAAGTTCTGCTTGCTTTGTGGATAAAGGGAGATAAAAGAAGATAGATGGAGACAAATAATTCGATTTTTTCTAAACGTTACTCTTTGTTAATCCTTACGTTGGTGAACGCATAAAAGGGCCGTTTTGCGCTACAGCTTACTTGATGCGTCTGCGTCAAGAAGGAATTCGCAACAAGGATGTAACTGGAGGATAGAAGCTGGCACGTCTGTGGTAACAGGACCAAGGAGCATGGATTGCACTATGTCGGCTTTGTTCTTACCTTTGGCAACCAGTACAATGCGACGAGCTTGCATGATGTCTCGAATGCCAAGCGTAACACCACCCAACCATTTGTCTGCAGGTGTAGCAGTCTCGCAACGTATTCGTTCCTCCAGTTCTGCATTCATTTCGGTCACCCAAGCGGTGCTCTCGAAAGGAGTACCTGGTTGGTTAAATCCCAGATGTCCGTTTTCTCCCAGGCCTAAAATAAGAAGGTCGATGCCGCCACGTCGTTCCAGTTCCTTAGTGAACTGCAGACAGGCGGCAGGATAATCATCGCTCTGTGTCGGAAGCATCAGAAAGTGGTTCTCGTCGATATCCATATCGTTGAGCATCTCCGTACGTAGCATTGTATAGCATGCTCCGGTATAATCCCGCGATACGCCCACTACTTCGTCCAGACCAAAGAATGTCGTATGACTGGCATCGAAACCCGTTTGCTGCCATATCTGTGCCACGCGACGATGCATATTGTACGTAGTACGGCCTGTAGAAAGACCTATCACGCTATCGGGTTTCGCCTTAATCTGTTCTACAATACGAGAAGCTGCAACCTCGTCGAATCTATGCTCTCCAGGCGTAATAGTAATCTGATGCTTCATGTTTCTCTTTATTCATTGCCGGAATATAAGAAAAAGAGGATGTGTCAGATCAGGCAGCATCCTCTTTTTGCTTATTATGATATACCTATAATATGATTTTACTTAACATATATTACGTTGTAATCCCATGTTCCGTCGTTAGCTGCTGCATTCCAACTGCTTGGAGGAGTAACAACACAATCCAGTGGATTCTTCACATCGTCCACCTTGGCAAAGGCGTTAACATATTGTTGAGGATCCGTTGTAAACTTTACTGTGCTCTTGTCCAGCATCTTCTTCAACTCGTTACGGCCCAGTTCTACTGCGTAGTCGTTATAGTAGTTCCAGACTTCGATGGTCAAACCATCTGAGTAAGTCTCACGCAGATACTTCAACACCTCAGGTGTGATGCCTTGTGTCTTAATGCGAATACCCGTTGCCTCGTAGCTTACCGTAGCAGTTACCGTATGGCCATTAATGTCATACTCTATACGATCTGGCTGAGGACTGTGCATCTCAACGTTTAACTTATGAGAAAGAACAATATCCATATCATCGGCCTCGCAATAGTACTCCGGAGTTACAGGAATAAAGACTTCCACGTCGGAAGTATCACGAATATGGATAGATAATTTGGTGTAAATATAGTCGTCAACATCACGCTCGGCATTCATGCTCAGGTTCACCTCGATTTCGGCCTTAAACGAATTCGGGTCTATAACAGGATTAACAGGACCGACAGGTTCTTCTTCCAAGTCTGGTTTCACAGGGTCTTCGCCTATCTTCTGGGCAGGTGTTATCTTAACAATCCAATCGTTGAACACCCAGTCGCGCTCTACGTCCTGATTATGGTTGTTTGGATAAATATCCGTACCATGAGCGTAGAAGTCGAAACCGACGTAATAATTACCGTCAATCTTCAGAATAATATATTCATAATGGTATTTACCATCAGTAGAATTATGGTATGCAAACTGCTCGTCGCGGCCATCTGTACCCATATATTCCATCAGGGTAGTTCCGATATACTGGTCGTGGGTCTGTTCATCTTCCATAATGGTATTGTTGTTACCATTATTGAAATTATTGATGTGCTCGTATGTACCTTCATACTCTGTCGTCTGAACTATTTTTGGGTTCCATTTAACCTCTGTCTTTAGGTTATTGAAAACCAGTATTTCATCCATATGGTCCGAACCCTTACGAATGTTCTGGTTATAACCGTCTTTATATTCGGTCTCACCCTTATAGACCTGCTGTACATAGAAAAATTTCCAAGTTACGGACAATTGGTTCTTGGCTCCCTCACGTTTCTGGCTGAACTCCTCTACTACCTTGGCACGTTCTGCATCTGTAACGTTTGTTGGACGTGAATATTCCTTATACCAGATGTTTCCACTTGTATTGGCAGCACGTGTGTCAAAAGTAGAGCCTATCAAACTCGTCCTTGAAGAGAATGCAAAATCAGAAGATTGCGTAAGGTTGAAATCTTGCTGACTAACAGCAGGTTCTCCCTCATTTGAGTGGGTGTCTGAACACGCAGTAAAAACGAATCCCATCCCAATGGTGACGGAAAGCGCCAAAATCAAATTTGTTTTTTTCATGTTGATTGTAGCTAAAGGGAGACAACACCTCATCCCCGCAATTAAAAAAAGTATTTTTGTTAGTTATTTTATTTTCGCTGCAAAAATAAGAGTTTATTTTCTTACCAGCGAACCTACAATCAAAAAAAACAAAAAAAAGTACAATTTTCTTGATTTATGTTAATTCGAGGTTCAACTCCACAGGGCAGTGGTCACTCCCTAAGATTTCGGTGTGTATTTTTGCATCTGTAACCTTAGGAAAGAGGCGGTTACTGACAAGCCAGTAGTCGATACGCCACCCTGTGTTCTTTGCGCGAGCCTGAAAACGGTAGCTCCACCATGAATAAACGTTCTTCACTTCCGGGTTCAGCGTGCGCCATGTATCAGTGAATCCCGCAGCAAGCAATTGTGAAAACTTTTCACGTTCTTCATCTGTGAAACCTGCATTCATGTGGTTGGTCTTAGGGTTTTTCAAGTCAATCTCCTGATGCGCCACATTCATATCTCCACATACTAAGACAGGCTTTTTGGCATCCAACGATAGCAGATAAGAACGGAAATCATCTTCCCACTTCATTCGGTAATCCAAACGTTTTAATCCATCCTGGCTATTGGGCGTATATACACACACAAGGAAATAATTCTGCATCTCTAGGGTTATTACGCGCCCCTCAGTATCGTGCTCTGCTATGCCTAAACCATAAGTGACATTTATGGGTTCATGCTTGGTAAAAACAGCCGTTCCCGAATAACCTTTCTTTTCTGCATAGCTCCAATACGAAATGTAGCCAGGAAACTGAAGGTCCAGTTGCCCCTCTTGCATCTTGGTTTCTTGCAAACAGAAGAAGTCGGCATTCAACTCCGTGAACACTTCTTTGAAGTTCTTTCCCACTACGGCTCTCAAGCCATTCACATTCCAGCTAATAAATTTCATGTTGTTTTGTTTTTAGGTTATTATCACTTCACAAGAATCTTTTTCCCATTAATGATATGAAGCCCCTTCTGTGACTTTGACATAGGAGTACCCATAACAGAATAGGATGTAGAACGTTCTGCCCGGAAGGGAACTATGATATTGTCTGTGTTTTCATTATAGTATGTTCCGTTGTCAGCAAGCAGGACGATACCGTGAGTAGAATCTAATACAGGATGATCATCCTCTCCCAATGTCTGGAACCAAACGGGTGTGTCCTGACCGCTGTACTCATTGAGCATATAGCATAACTCGCCGTTGGCCACTTGGTCAGGTGTTATCTGATAAGCATTTCTGTCGGGTGTAGTAGAAAAGCAGTTGGTGGATTTGGGGTTGCCACGTAGCATTGCGTCGCTCATATCCTTGTAATAATAGCCTTCGATTCTGCCGCTACCATAGCAGTTATATGTCTGACCATTACCGGCATATCCGGTTATCTGGCCACTCTCGCGATAACCTGTCACAGGTCCTGTGACGTAGCAGTTGATGAAAATGGGTGTAGCAGCTGCGGACATGTTACAGCCGAAAATAGCGCCGGCATTCCGATCCGAGGCTGTCACAGAACCCTCGTTGCCAAGACATTCCATTGTAATTGTTCCTCCACCGTTAGAACCTCCAATGATGCCGACATAAGATTTTCCGCTGATGGAGCAGGTATTATCGAGTACAAAGTTCTTGATAGCAGCACCGCCACCAACGACACCAAAGAGACCGACATAGTTGTTCCCGGATTCTATATTAAGGTTGCTGAAGGTGTGTCCGCCTCCGTCAAAGCGTCCCCCATACGGATAGGTAGCATTACCTATGGGAGTAATGGTGTAGCCCTGGAAGTCCAGATCGGCAGTAACCTTGGCGTTGACGGTATTCTCTCCACTATTTACCAACTCGGCAAATTCCAACAAATCATCGGGAGTGGATATCACAAAGTCCACATTCTGAGGAATCGTTCCATATCCCAATTTTTTATCTATCCAGCGGATGCGTCCTTTCAGGTAGTTCTTGATAATATCCAATTCGCCCTGATAGGTGCCGGGTGCAGCCGCCTGAAGGGTGAGCAATACGCCCAGATTATCCCAGCGGGTAAAGTTCAGTTTCTGTGATTCATCCAACACCTGCCCCAAACTATCCACAAAGGCGCAAAGGCTTTCGGCAGTGAAGGCTCCGCTCTCGCGCATTTCAGCCCAGATGTTGCTGAGCATCTCACTGGCGTATGGGGCTGAAAGGATGCGGCTCACAAAATCGCGTATACCCGTAACGGCAGATCCGTAGTTGTAAAGCCAGTAGGGTTTCCCATTGACCGGATAGGAACGTTGGTCATTGTCCATACTGAGATCGAAGTCCCATACAGGTCCGAAGTGGAGCTGGTCGTCATCGCGTTCCTTATATACATATATGCTCCACATGGCATCATGGTTGCCGGCAAATTCTTCCACCAGGAAAAAACGCAGGAAGCTTTCCAAGTCCAGCTTACTGTGGTAATCTTTATCAGGATGCATGAAGTCGGGTGACCACAGAAGGGACTCCATCTCGTTGAATGCATTGCGGATGTACGAGAACTGTTCCGAAGTGATATCCTTATCATCGGGATATTTCACATCCACGGGAATCCCTCCTATGTTGGAACTGAAGTGATACTGCTCACCGCCCGGACTGGTAATCTCCAACAGATAGCCGCCAGTAATGCTGTAATCTTCGTTATCCTCGGGAAGCATCTCGGCAATGTCAACACGATTGGGGTCCACAGTTACCTGGTCGGCAAGCTGATAGTTTCCCTTGTATTCTCCGTTCACTATCACGTCTACGTTCTGAATCCAAGGCGTATATCTAAGGCCCAGCCTGCGGCTCATCTCGAAGGCAATGTTGTTACGCATCAGGCTCTTCTCGCGCCAGTTGGGCATCAGTACCCACTTTTTGCTCTTCGCCGGACTCTGTAGGGGAGAATCCTTGAGCATGTGATGGCTCTTGCCGTCGTTAAATTTAATGCGATAAGGACGCTTTTTGAAGAGTTCGTAGCGGGAACCGTTACCGCGCTCACGAGCTAAAATGGGGTATTCTTGCAAATGAATTCCACCATCATAAATCAAGCACATTTCGGATTCCAACTCATGGACCTTGTCGTATGGTTCAATCCCCTCATAAGTATGATAAGACAGAGTGGGAAGGTTGGTCAACTGATAAAAACGAGAATCATCGCCTACACCCTCATGACCATAGAACCATACATCGGAAATATCACAACTTCTGCCAGCCGGAGCGCACCAACGTACATAGCGGAAACCGCGCGAGACGGAAATGTCGGCATAAGACATTACGCCTGCGCCTCCCTTCTCGGTAATCATAAACAGAGGAATGGCGTCAACAAAATCTTCTCGATTGGATCCTTCAAAAAGCCCCAAAACCACACTTTCGGAATCATCATCAGTACCATGAGGACGCCAACTCACACGTGTAATAACATGTGGGGTGCCCAGATCCAAACCTTTCCACCTCTTCGTTCCTATCGCAGAGCCTGTTAAATTATCAAACGGGTCAACTTCTTTTTCCCTGCGCTGTGCACAAAGAAACAATGGAAGCAATAAAGTCAGAAAAAATATACTTATACGTGAAGTTTTCATTTTTTTATTAAGGTTTCCCCCCCTATTTTTGCTGCAAAGATACAAATATCCTACTCATTTCCCGTTTTTCTACTCCCATTTAACATTATTATTTATACTTTTGCCCCAAAATGATGCAATAATATTACAAAGAAATAAACTTTTTAAACTCTTTAACCAAATGAAAACCCTTGTTCCTCTTTTATTTTTGTTTATAAGCACCTTTGTTCAGGCACAGACCAATATGGCGGGCCGCGTTTACTACAACTCCAACGTTTTATCTGGCAAAATGAATGAAGTCAAAAAAGACATGAATAAAGAGCTTGACAAGGCCAAGGCGGATGCCATAAAGAAAGCAGAGGAGAATAAAAAACGCAAGCTCACAGATGCCGAAAAGGCCGAGTTGGATAAAAAGACCGAGGAAGGTCTGAAAATGGCAGAAGCTATCTTCAAAGGTACAAAGACTGCTGTTACCGTTACTTTCAAAGATGACAAGACCGTCGTGATGAAGATGGATATGAAAGTTGACGATGAAGGAATGAAAAAGGCCGGCATAGGATGGGCTAAACGCAAAATGATACACGCTGCCTGTGCCATTGCACCTTCAGAAAAATGCAAATACACCGTCAAGGGCAACATGATTATAACAGAAGAAGGAAAGGAGAAGGATACCATGCTATTAAGCGATGACGGTAAGTATCTCAGTGGCAAACTGGACAAAGAAACGCCTTTTAAACTCACCCGAACAAAATAAAAATAATGATATAAAAGCATTATGCAATACAGAAATGGATAAAAAGAAGTGAACTTCTAAAACAAAAAATCCGAAAGATTTGGTTACTTTCGGATTTTTTTTTGTACTTTTGCGGTGGAATCAAACCAAAGGAATACCTTAAAGAATGAACTTTAAACTATATACTAACCAAACAAACAAATCAGTTATTATGAGAAAAGGATTACTAACTATGTTCTTGCTTGCCTTAGTAG
Organism: uncultured Bacteroidales bacterium; assembly: GCA_902801485.1. Lineage (GTDB taxonomy): Bacteria > Bacteroidota > Bacteroidia > Bacteroidales > Bacteroidaceae > Physcousia. The sequence goes on from CADCIP010000011.1 coordinate 77,150, forward strand.
GCATGACGGGGAACAATGTGACGGTAATGGCTCAGACACCTGAACCGAGTGGTCAGTGGACCTTCAGCGACCCCAACGACCTGATGAAGGCATCGAAGGGAAACCTGGTTCTGACACCTGCCGTAATGGGCAACAGCAGCATCACCGAAGCAACCGTTGCCGAAGCCGGTATTACAACGGCTGAAGGAAGGGACGGGAGCAGCGCCATTTTTGTGCCTAAGGCTGCAGCCCTGAAGGTTGCACGTGCCGAGGGTGCCGAAGTTACCTCCAACTACACATTTATGATGGACATGAAAGTTCCTAATGCTTACGTGTACGATGGCTTGTTCCAAACAAGCGGAGGAAACGCCAACGACGGTGATCTGTTCATCAGCAAAGGTCAGATTGGAATTGGTGCTTTGGGTGGCTACTACGGCCGCATTTGGAACGATTTTTGGTACCGCATTGTCTTCACCATGAGCGAGGGAGTGGCAAAGGCATATGTAAACGGACAGAAAGTATTCGACTACGAGACCACGAATGCCCGTTATGAGATTGACCCTTGGGGCTTCTATCTGCACTGCGATGAGGACGGCGAGATGTCAGATACATACATCAGCGAAGTGGCATTCTGGGAAACACCGCTTACCGACGAGCAAGTGGCTGCAATGGGAGGCTTCCCCAATCCCTGGATTACCAGCATAAGCCAGATTCAGGAGGGTGAGCAGTTCTTCATCATTAGCGACCGCGCGAAGTTTAATGGCAGCACCACCGCTCAGCCCAAAGCTATGTCAACCCTGCAGTCAAACTACGCTGCAAACTGGGGTGAAATGTATGTTTACTGGGGCGACCTCAACAGAGATGCCGAAGGTTTTATCTGGACTGCCGAGAAGGTGGGCGACCAGTGGGCATTCCTCAACAAGGAGAACAACCAGTATCTGGGCAATATGAACGAAGGGGAGGCTGACGTTATCTTCTCTGCAACTCCCGTGGGCTACACACTCACCGACCTTGCAGAAGGAGAGGGTTGCTTCTACATGGCTAACGAAGAGTCTGATCATTCACTCCACGTGCAAGGTTACCTGCGTAACGACCGCGGGAACAACAGCCTTGCCAAGCAAGAGGTGGGCGATGACAATTATGAACAGGCCGATCCTGCCCGTAACGGATATCCCGGACGCTGGAGACTGGTAAAGGTTAACGGAGATACTCCCGAGGAGACGGCAAAGAAGATTGCCACAGCCGAAGACTTATCAGCCTTTGCTGATGAAATAGCTAAGGGCAACACAACCCTGGATGCTGTGCTGACAGCCGACATCGACCTAAGCCAAAGCGACTATCCTAACCTGATGATTGGTACAGAATCAAATCCTTTCAGCGGTATATTTGATGGTCAGGGATTTACCATTACCTATAAGTACGAGAATGTTAAGGATAAGTGGCGTGGCCTCTTCGCTTTTGTCAAGGATGCTACCATCAGCAACCTGCGTGTCGAAGGAAGTGCATACGTAACAAACATCCACTTCGGAGCTCTTATAGGTCGTGCCGATGGTACCGTATTTGTTGAGAACGTTATTACCAACGTTGATATCACCGGTGCTTTGAATCAGGTAACAGGTGACGGAGGTATGCTGGGCGCAAACTACGCTAACATCACCTTCAGCGATTGCGCCACTCTGGGTAAGATGGGTCATCCAGGAAGTTCAATGTACAGCAGCTTCTCTGCATGGTCTAACGGTAGTTCTTCCACTACTCTGAATAACTGCTACTCCCTTTGCGAGCTCACTGAAGGTACAGGAACCGGCAACTGCTTCACTTTAACACATCCAAGCGGTAGCGTTTCAATCAACAACTGCTACTACCTTAACCTGATAGGAACATACGTAGGTGGTACGCAGATAACTGCAGAAGAGGTTGCAAACGGTGCGCTCTGCTTCAAACTGAACGGTGACCAAAGCGTTATCGGCTGGACTCAGACCATTGGAACAGACTTGGTTCCACAGCCCGGCACAGGAAGCCAGCAGGTATATGCTACAGGTACTGTTCGTTGCGATGGTGAAGAACTGCCTGACAATCCAATCATATACACCAACACCAAAGGTCAAGTCACGAAACCTGATCACAAGTTCGGCAACAATGCTTTCTGCTCTGTCTGTGGTAGTGTAAGACAGAACGATGCAGGCTTCTACATGATTGGCAGCGCTGAACAACTGAACTGGTTAGCTCAGAAGATAGAGGAAGGTAAGCAGGATATTCCAGCAATCCTGACAACCGACATCGACCTGAGCAAGAGCGACTATCCTAACCTGATGATTGGAACGGAAACCAAGCCATTCAAGGGTGTCTTTAACGGAGCCGGATTTACCATTACTTATAACTATGAGGAAGTTAAGGATAAGTGGCGCGGTCTCTTTGCCTTTGTTGACGGTGCAACCATCCGTAACCTGAATGTAGAAGGTGAAGCAAAACCATCAAACATCCACTTCGGAGCTCTTATTGGTAAAGCCAACGGCAAAGTACTGGTTGAGAATGTTATCACTAATGTTAATATCACAGGATTGTCCTCTACTGGCGTACAGGGCGATGGAGGCATGGTTGGCGCCAACTACGCAATTATGACCTTCAACAACTGCGCTACACTGGGTAAGATGGGCCACGAAGGAAGTTCAATGTACAGTAGCTTCTCAGGATGGACAGATGGCAATGCTACTGTTATCATGGACAACTGCTACTCCCTCTGTCAGCTGACCGACGTTACGGGCACAGGCAATTGCTTCACCCTGTCACACGGAAACAATAACACCTTCAAAAACTGCTACTATCTCAACGAGATTGGCACAGTACAGAAGGGTACGCAGATTACAGCAGAGCAGATAGCTAACGGTGAACTTTGTGTTATGCTGGGTGATGGTTGGTATCAGAATATTGGCGAAGATGCCTATCCCGTTCCAGACAAGACTCACGGCGTAGTTAAGAAGATTACCGAGGCCGGCTATGCTACTATGTACATTGATAAGGCTGTTGATGCTCCCGAGGGCGTAGAGGTTTACACGGGTGCCGTCAATGACGATAAGTTGACATTGAATGCCGTAGAGGGTTCTATTCCCGCTTGGGAGCCAGTTGTGCTGAAGGGTGCTGCCGGGTTCTATAGCTTCATGCCTGCTTCAGGTATTGAGAAGAGCGTAACTGTTAACTTCCCTGATTTGGGCTACGAGAATGCTCAGGATGTCGCTACTATTACGTCGGATGATGTGGATATCGATTTCAGCATTGGTACTGGAGCAAATAATCCCAAGTACTATAATTCTGGAACTTCTATACGTTTCTATGGCGGCAACGTTCTGACCGTTACTGCTTCAAGCCAACCCATCACCAAGATTATATTTAACTTTGCGAAGAACTATGCTCCTACTCTTAATGACTGTTACAACCCCGATGGCGATCTTGTCTTCGATTTCACCACTATCCCTGGTAGCCAATGGATTGTTGAAGAATATACATGGGAAGGTGTTACCGATAAGATTTCTTTCTTCCGTCATTCAAAGAGCGGCCACTATCGTATCATTGGCATGACTGTAACATATGCTGCCAGTCCTGAAAATATCGAGGGCAACGACCTGAAGGGTACTGACGAAGACATTGAGGCTGCCGGTAAGTACGTTCTGGCTAAGCCCGAAGGCAAGCCCGCTGGCTTCTATTTGGCAGACAAGGGGACCATCAAGGCTGGTAAGGCTTACTTGGAGAACAGTTCCAATACAGGTCCTCTGGTTAAGGCCTTCTACTTTGATTCTAATAGAGAGACGGCTATCGAAAACGTCAACGCTAACGTTAACGTCAACAAGGGTGCTATCTACAACCTCTCC
>CADCIP010000012.1 GCA_902801485.1 uncultured Bacteroidales bacterium
GGGAAATATTTTGACAATATTCGAGCCTGCCAAAAGAAGCAAACATGCTCTTTAACACAAGAATTTTTACTGCCACACTAGGCGGCAAAAATTTCCTAGTTAGGGAGTAAGTTTTTTCTAACTGGGCTGCAAAAAGAGGCGTTTAACGAAGTTTGGAAAAATATTTACACACTTCAATATAAAACAAGGAAATCTTCAAAACGCAAAAAGAAAACTGCTGTTTTTCTTGTAAGATAATGCAAAAAAAATCGTTAATTTTGTATCGTGAAAGCCAAAAAACAACACAAAAGAAGCAAAAAACTGACTATTTTCAACTGATAAATCATTGATTACTATGACTAAAAAGAACGCTAAAACAGAGAAGAAATCCATGTCGCGCCGCCAGTTTCTGGCTACATCGGCTACTGGCATTGCCGGATTTATGATTCTGCCCAGTTTTACCATCGACGGGGTTAGGATTGCCCCAAGCGACAGAGTGGTACTTGGCTTTGTTGGACTGGGCCAACAGGGATGCAGCGACTTCCGCAGCTTTACCGAATGTCCAGGAGTACAGGTTGCAGCCTGTTGCGATGTTGACAGCATCAAACGCGAACGTTTCCGCAGGTATGTAACAAAATGGCAAAAGGAAAAGAAAATGCCCGTACGCTGCGATGTTTACGAGGAATATGAGCGTTTACTGGAGCGTAAGGACATAGATGCCATCGAGATTGCTACACCCGACCATTGGCACGCTCTGGTTGCCATTCATTCGCTACAGGCAGGAAAGGATGTGTATGTGCAGAAACCCCTTGCATACACCATTACAGAAGGTCTGGCTATTCAGCGTGCCGTACGTGCCAACAACCGCATCCTGCAGATGGGTAGCCAGCAGCGTAGCAGCGGGGAATTCCAGACGGCCATAGCGCTGGTACAAAGTGGAGCGATAGGAGACATTAAGGAAATACATGTTCGCGTGGGCGATCCTCCAAAGCCATTGGACTTGCCAGAGATGCCTGTGCCTGACAATCTGAACTTCAACCTATGGATGGGTCCGCTGAATGATCCTAAGATTCATTACCACTCAGACCTTTGCCCTGTGGTGACACTCGACCCCGACAAGAACGAGCAACTGTGGGGCGCTTGGCGCTGGTACTCGGAAACGGGTAACGGTTTTCCTGCCGACTGGGGAGCTCACATGTACGACATCGCTCAGGCTGCCATCGGAATGGACGGACTGGGGCCTGTAGAGTTCATTCCTCAGGGATACAACGGAGCCGAATACGCTACTATGAAGTATGCCAACGGCATTATTATGCAGGAACGCCCGTTCACAGACAACGCGAACGACAAAGGTATCAAGTTCATTGGCGACAAAGGATGGCTGAAGGTGGCACGCGGTTACATAGAATGCTCTGACAGCAAGCAATTGAAGAAGCAACAAGAGACTATCGCTGCTGGACAGTATGAGGTTAGCGCTCCACACATGCAAAACTTCATTGATGCTATACGTGAGCACAAAGATCCTATTGCTCCTGTTGAGTACGGTTGCAGTACCAACACGCTGTGCTGCATATTCAACATAGCTCGCGAGCTGAATCGTCCTGTGCATTGGAATCCTGCCACGCTGAGTTTTGGCGACGACAAGGAGGCCTTTGCTCATCGCCTTTACTACTACGATTACCGCCGTCCTTACAAACTTCCCTATCTGGAACGTCGAGGATAAGAAAACAACAAGAAGGGGTGCCTATTTCAGACACCCCCTCTTTATTATTAATAATGTATAAGCTATCTGTTAGCAGAGAGCTTGGGTATCGAGGGCAATCATCAGCTCCTCATCCGTTGGGATGCAGCAAACGGTAACCTTACTGTCATCGGCACTGAGGATAGCCTCTGTAGCACGACAGGAACGGTTCTTCTGGTCGTCCAACTTAACGCCCATGAACTCGAGACCCTTTGTAGCACCTTCACGCACTTCCCACTGGTTCTCGCCTGCTCCACCGGTAAAGAGGATGATATCCACACCACCCATAGCTGCAGCATACTGGCCAATGTACTTCTTGATGCGATAGGTGTACATTTCCTTAGCCAAACGAGCCTTATCGTTGCCAGCAGCAATACCGGCAAGGATGTCACGGAAGTCACTGCTACCTTCGCTTACGCCTGCCAGACCGCTCTGCTTGTTCAGCAGGTTGCTGATGCCCTTGGTATCGAGGTTGAGTTTATCCATCAGGAAAGTTACGGCACCGGCATCGATATCACCACTACGGGTTCCCATGATAAGGCCTTCCAACGGAGTAAGACCCATGGAAGTATCTACACACTTACCATCCTTTACGGCTGCTATGCTGGCTCCGTTTCCGATGTGGCAAGTGATAATTTTCTTACCCTCTGGCTTAACACCCAGGAACTCACATACACGCTGTGATACATAACGGTGACTGGTTCCGTGAAAGCCATAACGACGAACACCATACTCCTTATACAGATGATAAGGAAGAGCATACATGTATGCATAATCTGGCATTGTCTGATGGAAAGCAGTATCGAACACGCCTACCTGGGGAATGTTGGGAAGCAAAGCCGAAACGGCATTCACGCCCTTGATGTTGGCAGGATTGTGCAGAGGAGCCAAATCGTTGCAGGCAGCGAAAGCCTCCATTACTTCTGGAGTCAGGCGAACGCTCTTGTTGAACTTCTCGCCTCCGTGTACCATACGATGGCCTACAGCATCCAACTCTTCAAGGTTCTTCAGCACAGCGTAATCGCCTGTTGTCAGTACCTCGAATATCCACTGAACACCTGCTGTGTGTTCAGCAATGGGACGCTCCATCTTATGCTTCTCACCATTCAGTTTTACGGTGATGAAGCTGTCAGGCAAACCGATCTTTTCTATACCACCACTTGTGATGACGCTCTTGTCATCCATGTTGTACAATGCGTACTTAATGGAACTGCTCCCGCAGTTCAAGACTAATATCTTCATGTTTCTCTAAACTATAAACTATCAACTCTAAACTCTAAACTTTACTTAGCATCCATTGCCTGGCACGCTGTGATGGCAACCATCTTGTAGATGTCATCTACAGAGCAACCGCGAGAGAGGTCGTTCACGGGGTGAGCAATACCCTGCAAGATGGGGCCTAAGGCATCGGCACCAGCCAGACGCTGTATCAGTTTATAACCAATGTTTCCCACCTCCAAACTGGGAGCCACCAATACGTTGGCATGACCGGCAATTTCTGAGCCTGGCGCCTTCTTCTCTCCCACTGAGGGAACCAAAGCGGCATCGGCCTGCAATTCGCCGTCCAGTTTCAAGGTAGGCTCCATCTTATGAGCAATCTTTGTTGCCTCTATAACCTTATCTACAACCTCGTGCTTAGCGCTTCCCTTGGTGCTGAAGCTTAGCATAGCCACACGCGGGTCAGCAAAACCGGCCACGCTGCGAGCTGTATGGGCTGTACAGATGGCTATCTGAGCCAACTGTGAAGCATCAGGAACGGGCGTTACAGCTACATCACCAAGGACTACTACGCCATCCTCGCCATACTGGGGTTTATCGGTAATGAGCAGCATAGCTCCACTTACACAGGTAATGCCAGGAGCACACTTGATAATCTGAAGGGCAGGACGCAGAGTGTCACCCGTTGTAGAGAGGGCACCGCTAATCTGACCGTCGGCATGTCCGCTCTTAATGATAAGGCAGCCAAAGTACAGAGGATCATTCAGCACCTTGTCACGAGCTTCCTCCTTAGTCATACCTTTGCTCTTACGCAAATTATACAGCAATTCCACGTACTCGTCTGTTACATCACTTGTTGCAGGGTCGATAATCTCGGCCTTGTCCAAATGGGTGAGTCCCAGTTTTTTACCCAAAGCAAAAATCTCATCGGGATTGCCAATCAGGATAATCTCTGCCAGGTCGTCGGCAAGAGCCTTATCTGCGGCTGTCAATGTTCGCTCCTCCAGACTCTCAGGCAGCACAATGCGCTGCTTGTTGCTCTTGGCACGGGCGATGATTTTCTCCATTAATGTCATAATACTATCTGTTTTTATATGTTTAAATTCAATCTATTCTTCACTTCCTCCACCCTAAAGGGGGTTGGGGGGGTCTTTTTCACTTTCAGAACTTTCCCCTCATAAGCAGATGCTCTAACTCCTCTGCCGATATATGGGCCTTCAGCACATCGTTGTAGGCTGCGCTTATACTGCCCGTCTCTTCACTGACCACAATAGCCAAAGCGTCTGTCTCCTGACTGATGCCTTTGGCTGCTCTGTGACGTAGGCCAAATTCTTTGGGAATATCCAAGTCATGACTGATGGGCAGGATACAGGCGGCAGCAGTAATCTTATTGTTAGATATAATCATGGCCCCATCATGCAACGGACTATTCTTAAAAAAAATATTCTCTATCAGACGCTGACTAATCTTGGCATTTACTATCTCGCCAGTACGGACGAAGTCGTTCAGAGGAAGGTTGTTCTGCAACACAATCAAGGCTCCCACCCTTTGTTTGCTCATATTCAGACATGCCATAACGATGGGGAAAATAGTCTCCCTCTCGTGAACGAACTCCGAGAAATCCTTCTTCCTGTCAGGACGGAAAAAATTAATAAATCTGTGGACCTTCCTTCGGGCTCCCATCCTATAGAAGAAATGTCTGATTTCCTCCTGAAACAGGATTATGATGGCTATAGCACCTACGTTAACCAATTTGTCAAGGATGCCACCCACCAATTTCATCTCCAACACCTTGCTGACAATAATCCAGAAACTGATAAAGATCAACACTCCGTAGAAGATATTTACGGAACGTGATTGCTTCATGACCTTATAGCAATAGTAGAGACCAATTGCCACAAGCAGAATGTCAACCAAGTCTTTTATACCAAATTCTAACATGCCAGCATCTTTTTAACTATCTGAACAACCTCAACAGCCGCCTTTACATCATGTACCCTGAGAATGCTTGCACCTTTAAGCAATGCCAAGGTATTCAGTACAGACGTTCCGTTAAGTGCTCCCTCTGGAGTACCGTCCAGCAACTTATATATCATGGATTTCCTGCTCACACCTACCAGTATAGGTAACTCTAGCACACTCAGGTCCTTCAAGCGGTTCATCAGCTCATAGTTATGGTCCATTGTCTTAGCAAAACCGAAACCGGGGTCAAGAATGATATCCTTTACACCAAGTTCATACAATCGCTGTACTTTACTCCCGAAATACTGCAACATTTCCGTCAGTAAATCTTCATAGTGCGGTTCTTGCTGCATGGTCTGCGGATTACCTTTCATATGCATCAAAACATAAGGAACACCCAAGGCGGCAACCGTCTCAAACATCTGCGGATCCAACTGACCGCCGCTTATGTCGTTGATAATCTGCACGCCGTATTCCTCGACACACATTCGGGCAACATCAGCCCTGAACGTATCTACACTTACTACAGCCTCGGGAGCCGTCCTGCGCAAAATCTGCAACGCACCACGCAGGCGGTCTTTCTCTTCCTCTGCAGAAATATTGTCGGCTCCAGGCCTGCTGCTATACGCACCAACATCTATTATCGATCCGCCTTCTGCCAATATAGCATTCACACGTCCGGCAATCTCTTCTTCGGTGTTCTTCCGACTTTCCGAATAAAAAGAATCTGGCGTGATGTTAAGGATACCCATGACCTGAGGTTCACTCAAATCCATAAGTTTTCCTCCCACATTTATCGTATAAGGCAGCCGACCTCTCATATATTTTTTGGTAATTTGGCACAAAGTTATACATTATTTATAAATTATCGGAAAAATGAGTTAACTTTGTGCCATAAAATGTAAAAAAAACAATTAATATGAAGACAGAACAAATATATGAAATCTTCCAACAGCATCCCATTATAACGACAGACAGCAGAGACTGCCCAGCAGGATCTCTTTTCTTTGCCTTGAAAGGAGCCTCTTTCAACGGTAACCATTATGCTGCTTCTGCATTGGAAAAAGGATGCTCGTATGCGGTAGTCGAAAAAGAATTTGCTCCAAAAGATGACAAACGGTTTATTGCTGTCGAGAATCCCGAGAAAGCACTTCAGGACCTTGCAGCCTATCATCGACAGCAACTCGATATTCCCATACTCCAAATAACTGGCACAAATGGGAAAACAACCACAAAGGAGCTGATAGCCTGTGTACTGGAGGAAGCCCATAATGTACTCTATACCCAAGGCAATCTGAACAATCATCTGGGTGTTCCCCGTACAATACTCCGTATTACTAAAGAACACGACATAGCTATTATAGAGACAGGTGCCAATCATCCTGGTGAGATTGCATTTCTATGCAACATAGTAAAGGCTAACTACGGTCTGATTACTAATGTAGGTCGCGCTCATCTGGAAGGCTTTGGTTCCTTTCAGGGCGTAAAGAAAACAAAAGGAGAATTGTACGATGATTTACGTCAGCGCGAGGGAACCATTTTCATCAACGCAATGGACGAAGACTTGCTAGAGATGGCAGAAGAACGCGGGTTCCAGTTGCACAGCAACGCTATTCCTTACATCGAAGGCCGTGTCGAGGATTGTAATCCATTTGTAAAAATGAAGTGGAGAAGCGATGATGATGCACCTTGGCACACTATACAGACACAGCTTATTGGTGCCTACAACATATCTAATCTGCGGGCGGCTGTAACCATTGGCTTGCATTTCGGCATAACCCCCGAACAGATCTGTCACGCTATCGAAAACTATAGGCCCAGCAATAGCAGAAGCGAGTTCCGTAACAGTGGAAAGAACTCTCTGATTGTGGATGCCTACAATGCCAATCCCAGCAGTATGATTGCCGCGCTTACCAACTTCCAGTTTATAGACTCAAAACATAAGATGGTTATTCTTGGCGATATGCGCGAACTGGGAGCCGACAGTGAATTGGAGCACCGCAAGATTATGGATGTTTTAGCAGGAATGCCTTTGGAAGAAGTTTGGCTGGTTGGAGAGAACTTTGCTTCACTCAACTACCAGAACATACGTATCAGCCACAGGTATTTCAAGGATGTGGAAGAAGTCAAAAAGGAACTTGCCAACAATCCCCTTTCGGGCAAAACCATCCTGATTAAAGGCAGCAACGGCACCAAGTTGTTCCAATTGCCCGAATATCTGTAAGGAGTGGCTTAGTTGTTCTTGATGTGAACATCCCGCTGGGGGAAAGGAATCTCTATATTGTTCGCGTTCAGCGTATTATAGATAATTTCCTTTACACGGCCAGTCAACGCCACCTTCTCCTCTACCAACATCCAGATGCATACAGCCAAATCCACGCTGCTATCACCAAAATTCACAAAGGTTACTTTCAGCGGTTGTTCCTCGACATTGGTAATGCTCTGCCCGTCGGCATTCTTCTCCTGACAAACAGGCATGAGTGCATCGGTAAGCATTTGGCGTACTTCTTCCACATTGCTTCCGTATGCCACACCGATAGGGATTTTAATCAGTTCATAACGGTGGTTGCGCGTCATATTCTTAAAGTTCTTACTGAAGAGAGCGCTGTTCATAAACGCTATTACGCAACCGTCAGCTGTTACAATCTGTGTACTCTGGTATGTAATGCTTTCAACCTTTCCGGCAATACCGTCGCATTCTATATAATCACCAACATGAATTCGTCCTGTCATCAGCGAGATACCATAGAAGAAGTTCTCCAGAATACTTTGCATGGCAAAACCAAGACCTGTAGCCAGACCTGCTCCGACAATACTGATACCGCTCCTTGGTACATCCAGCACCACCAATACAATAATGAAATAGATACCCCAACATAGAATGCCTATGACATTACGCGCCAAGGTCAGGTTCAGCGTTTCATTCTCAGCGAGCAATTTACGTCTGTAATGACAATAGAATCCGCGAATTCCATAATTAAGATAACGGAACACAAACCATAATGCAGCCACTGCACTCAGGCGATCCAGGGAAATACGAATCAGGTCCTTCTGATTAACAATATCCATACGGAAGAAAGACTCGCAGAGACTTGTCATCTCGAACACTCGGGAAGCCCAATAAATACTAAAGAAGACCGAAGCGACTGCGAAAACAGGAACCAAGGTAAGCTTAAAGAGATCATAAACCCATGTTTCGGATATATAGTCGCCATGTTGGATTTTCTTCTTCAGTTCCTTCATCTCGTCAGCTATGTCTTCACCGTTTTCTTTCTTTTCCTTCAGGTCCGGACGTAACTTAGACAACAGAACACGTTCTTCGTACATCTCCATCAGATAGTATATGCACGTTACCGTCATAATAGCAGTCAACTGGAATGTCCACCAAATCATTATCTGCACCGCAAACAGCGAGAAACCTACCCACGATGCCAAACAAGCCACAACCATAACCAAACTGGTTGCATGCATATACATGATGTCGAGCATGGGAAGATAACCACGATGTTTCTTAGATACCCTCCATTGCCAAATGCAGAAGCCTAACAAGACAGGAGGAAATATAAGGTTAACCATCAAATTGGGAATCAGAACGATTCTGAACAGGATTACGACAAAAGAAAGGGACATCAGAGGCAGATAAATAATGGCCGCATGACGCATCTGCTCGCCCTTGAGACGTATATACAGACTCAGGAAGATAACCTCCATCAACCAAGCCATATTAATTATCTGGGCCGTTCCCATCTGTATAAAATTCCGATGAATGGACGAACGGACAATCATTACAATAACAGCAAACAAGGCTATACCAACAACATTATTCAGCATCTGACGCTTCAGTTTGAAAGCATCACTACGCCACCTCTTGGGTAACAGCCACCTGAGAACAACATAACTGACAGAAAGGGAAAGAGCCAGGTAGAATATCAGGAATACACTAATAAATAACACCGGGGCACCACGCCACTCAGAATAAGTCTTTTCATGCCCTTCAAAAGGCTTGTATTTAGAATCCATAGCACCCTTGGCCATCATCATCTGAATAGGAAAGGTCTTCAGAATCTTAAAGAAATTATCGCCTCCGTTCTTGAAGATGTTGTCCTGTAACAACTTATACCTGCTCCTTGCAAACTGATTCAGTTCCTCTACCTTGCCGCTCACACTCTTATAATAGGTGTTTTCTGCATCCAGTTTTTCAAGGAATTGCTGCAAGTTATCGCGTAAAGTTATCGAATACTTAAGGCAGGCTGCACGGTCTATCAGCTGTTGCCCTGACAGATACAGAGGTTCCGGGGTTCCCTTCCCGCCTTCTGCCTCGGCACGTTCTAACATCTTCAGATCTTTTTCCTGCATATTATCCCTGACTTCAAGCAGAGAATCTTTCTTTTCCGCAAGAGAATCAATAGCCTGCATCAGGATACTGTCATTCTCCGTCAGCACGCTGTCAGCATCCGACAGGCTTACAGGCGGCATGCTCTTTAGCGACTGAATCAATGCATCGTATCTTTCTATTTCTTGCTTAACACGTGCAATAATCTTTTCGTATTGATGCATCTTGCTGTCACGGTTATGAAGGTCGTGAAACAAGTTGGTAGCCTGCTGACAGGCGTATGCCATATCAAAGGTATTGTCAGTTGTCTGCGAGTAGAGCATCAGACCTATCTGCTCGCACTGATGCATATAGCTTACCAACTGCTGATGCTGCTGTGTTCCTTGCTGTTCGTACATGGCCATAAAGGTCTGCTGCTGCTCGTATTTTGTTTGCAGCTCAGCCTTCAGCACACCCAAGGTGCGAGCTAAATCACGTTCTTTCAGCACAGCATTTGCCGGCATCAAACATACCAGCAACAATATCGTAAATAACAGTATTTTCTTCATAATTCTATAACTTTCAACTCACCAACTCATTATACGTCTTTTTCCCCTTGACATGATACTGCCACAAGAGACTCTTTTGGAAAAGGAATTCCCGGGAATGCACCACCGTAGCCTGCATATTCTTCTCCCTATCCAAGCGGAAGCCGGCTCTTATCTTCCGGAAAGCCCAGCGGCCTCTCCATACAGCCAGACAACTGCCGAATTGTGCTGTAAGGAAGAAATACAGACATGCCAAAGCATCAAGCCAGAAGCGGCGGCGCATCACGTTCTTTAACTGGTCATCAGGCAGATTCTTATATAACAAAATCATATTGTTACGGAAGTTCAGAAACGTCTTACGGCTGTTTTGCTTAGGTAGCGAGGCACCTCCTACATGATATACCACACTCTTGGGTACACAGACTATCTTATACCCCCTCGCCCGTAAGCGCCAGCAAAGGTCTATTTCCTCCTGATGGGCAAAGAAACGGGCATCCAGTCCGCCTGCTTCCCAATACTGTTTGCTGCGTATCATCAATGCCGCCCCAGTAGCCCATACGACAGGAATTACCGTATCATATTGAGCCAAATCCTCCTCAACTGTATTAAAGACCCGTCCCCTACAAAAAGGATAACCCAGATAGTCTATGTAACCGCCACAGGCACCGGCATATTCCAGCATGGAACGGTTCCATTCGCATCGTATCTTCGGTTGACAGGCAACAACATCCTTATGAGCATCCATATACGAGAGCATGGGAGCCAACCAACCTTCTGTAACCTCCACATCACTGTTCAGCAGCAAATAGTATTCCGCTTCCACTTGTTTTAAAGCCTGATTGTAACCCTCGGCAAACCCATAGTTCTTGTCAAGGGTTATGGTTCTGACCTCAGGAAACTCCGTCTCCATCACCTTCAGCGAATCATCTTTGCTGGCATTGTCGGCAACAATCACCTCAGCCTCCTGACTGTAATTCACCACAGAGGGCAGAAACTTACGAAGCATGCCTGCCCCATTCCAATTCAATATTACTATTGCAATTCGATTCATATCAATTCTGCTGTTAGCAGTTCTTCCTCACTGTCCCATTTTCCCAGACGTACGTTAACAATCTGGTTATCCAACTCATTTGCAGTATGGACTGCAACCTTTATATAATTATCCGTGAAACCATGCATAAGGCCTTTGGTCTTGCTGTGTTCCAACAATACGGGCCTCACCTGCCCGACAAACCGCTCATAGAAGCCACGCAACTTCGCTTGGCTAAGTGCAATAATCTGCTGACTGCGTTCATGCTTCTGCTGGGCAGACACCACATAAGGAATCTGCAGAGCTTTTGTTCCGGGTCGCTCGCTGTAGCTGAAGACATGATACTGACTAACATCTATCTTCTCCATAAAGCCGAGTGCCTCACGGAACAACTCATCAGTCTCTCCCCGGGTTCCTACTATCACATCCACCCCGATAAACGCGTCCGGCATCAGTTCGCGCACGCGTGTAACCTTATTATAATATAATTGGGTATCGTACCGGCGATGCATCAGACGCAACACCTCGTCACTTCCACTTTGCAGAGGGATATGGAAGTGAGGCATAAAGGCACGGCTTTGCGCACAAAACTGCAATACCTCGTCAGTCAGCAGATTGGGTTCAATGCTGCTGATACGGTAACGTTCAATTCCCTCTACCTTATCCAAGGCCTTTATCAGATCCAGGAAAGACTCACCGGTACTTTTGCCAAAGTCACCTATATTGACACCCGTTATCACAATTTCCTTTCCGCCCAGACGAGCAACCTCCTGCGCCTGTTCCACCATAGACTGTATGCTTCCGTTCCGGCTTCTGCCTCTTGCATAAGGTATGGTACAATAGGTACAGTAATAATCACAGCCGTCCTGTACCTTCAAGAAGTAACGCGTTCTGTCGCCACAAGAACAACTGGGAACAAAGGTTCGAATATCTGCCGTCTTACTGGTATGATGCTCATGTGCCACCAAAGCCCTTTCCTCGGGCATCATAGGCAAGCGCTCAGCTATGAACTGCAGGATTTGTCCCTTCTGTTCGCTCCCAAGAACCAAATCCACACCTTCCAAGGCCGAAACCTGATCTGGCTTCAATTGTGCATAACAACCAGTCACCACAACCAAAGCACCGGGATGCCTGCGAACCATTTTACTAATGGCCTGCCTACACTTTGCATCAGCCACCTCAGTAACACTACAGGTATTGACAATGCAAATGTCGGCCACTTCTCCCTTGCCAACAGTTTTCACGCCAGCCACCTGGAGTTGTTTACCGACAGTACTTGTCTCTGCAAAGTTCAGCTTGCAACCTAATGTAAAATATGCGGCTTTCTTGCCTTTAAAGTCATACATGGGTACAAAGTTAAGAAAATTACAGATAATGAGCAAAATCTTGTGTTTGTTTTTACAAAAAAACCATTAGAAGGATAAATCAAGAACAAGACTTAAAGTGTGTTCGAACCATCAAAAAAGTATTTTATTCTGAAAATAGAGAAAAAACACATATGCTGATTTTCAGACAGTTAAGAAAAAAAATCAAAAAAAAGATAAAAAAAATAATAAAAAAAGATACAACGTATTGAAAAACTCCGTACCTTTGCACCGTTTTAATAAGCAATTGATTGTTTTACAGATTTAAAAAAGCAAAAAAAATGAAAAAGTTAGCATTTTTGTTCGCAGCTGTAGTAGCTGTATCTTTCGCTTCTTGTGGTAACACTACCGCTCAGAATGAGGAGACCGCCGATTCTACTATCGACTCTACCGCTGTTGAGACTTGTGACACAACTAGCTGCGCTGACACAACAGCATGTGATTCTGTTGCTGCTCCCGTAGCTGAGTAATCAAGACTACAGAACAAAAAAAGTCTTAAAAAAGACGACATCCCAAGGATGCCGCCTTTTTTTTATTTATGAGGCATTAGATAACCAAAGTCGTAAGTCCCTTATTGAATATAGGACAAAGATACTTCAGCCATACTTCTGGCCATATTCATGAGTATGCCTAGATGATGTCTCAACTAATTTTAGCCAGTAAAACGGCATCCCGCATTATCTCCTCATGGTCGAAAGCTAATGGAGGCAAAGCCGACAGAGGGAACCATTTCGCCTTTGCCGCGTCATCCTGTGCCACGACAGCAACGGGTGCATCGACACGAGCCAAGTAAGCAACTGTGACAGTTCGTCCACGTGGATCTCTGTCCACTTTAGAATAAGCACCAATCTGCTGAAGTGACGACACTTTAAGGCCAGTTTCCTCTTCCAACTCGCGGATAGCACATTGCTCGGTAGTCTCATCCATATTCATGAAACCACCAGGAAAAGCCCAACAGCCCTTATAAGGCTCATTACCTCTCTGTACAAGCAGCACCTTTGGCTCTGACTCTTTTGATATTACAACACTATCGGCCGTAACTGCCGGCCTTGGATATTTATAAGTATATTCCATATTTTCAATCATCTAAATCTTCGTCTAATTGAGCCCAATCTTCCTTTTCTCTCCATGAGTCACCTCCCCTCTTACCTGCATTATTCAAGGCACGAGCAAAAAAAAAGAATACTATTACAGCAATTATTATCCACATGATATTTCAAGAGCCTCTTTTATAGACATGAAAGTTATAGCTGTCAACATACCAGACAACACTATCGTTGATACTGATATTATCGAGGACCAGCATTAGCGAGTCGTTCCGACAAGAGAATAATGGTTCGGGATTATGCAGCAGCATAGTATCCTGGTGCAGGACGGCGTCGATGGGATATTCAAGAACAACGCTCCCGTCAGATTGCCTGACAGTAACACAACCATTTTTAAAGTCACATTTATATCCCTTTTCGGGAAGTAAGATATTGTATTCACCAAGATTCACCGGATTAATTCTTCTGTACATAATTTCGTTACCGGGATTCTGGGGATTCATATATCGGAAGTCGTACTCTGAGTAGGACCATTCGCCATATTGCTTATTAAACAGAACAGTTCCTGTTTCTTTCCGTACATAACTGATAACATTTGTAACTTCCTTATATTTCTCGCATAACAGACTGTCCCGTGTAATGCTGCGCATATCTATCCGAGTATTCAGCTTGCCCGTTTTTGCATCTATCAGCTTCAGCTCGTCAGTTAATCCACAAAGTCTTTGCTTTTGGCAACTCAGACCGATGCGCTTGGCTGAGATGCCCGGAATATAGGTGAACAGGATTATGGCTGCACCTAATAAAAAAGCCATCAACTGGTATCGGCGTGTGCACTTCCAGAACAGCATCAGCACAAAGAGTGTCATCAACATGCCTGCTACCATAAGATAGAACCGGCTCTCGGTAAAACTGTACATACGGATGCGATAGATGAAGCCGATCCAGTACATGATAAGCGCAGGAACGGCAATAAGTGAAAAATGACAGTAAAACCAGTCATAGTACCTATGGCTGAGAATCGACTGTGCCATCCGACCAGCAAGCGCTACCGTAATAAAGCCCATTACCATCCAAGCCACACCGCCTTTGGGCAACTCCCATAGAATAACAATCTTTATAAAGTAGATATAAAGGATGACTGTATAGATGATGATTGCCGGTGAAAGGATATAATTAAGAATGAGACGGATCACCTTTTCGGGCTCGCTCACATCATCCTCATCCTGCCGGACAAAGGTGAAGCAAACCTGAGGAGCCATCACAAACCAAATAAACATGAATATATATTCGAACAAACGTCCATCGCCCTTGACACCGAAAATATAAAGGAAAGAAGAAACGACAGCCATCACCGCCAAATTGAGGATGCCTGTTACAAGCAGGCCGGAAAACACCTGCGTGACAACATGAAGGGCATGGGCTGCAAAGGAACGGTTATCCATCCTTCTGTTACCAAGAACCAACAGAATGGCTGCCAGGACATAGGTGAACCCGAAACCGAAGGTCCACAGGAAGGGTTTCAGGTTTAAACACATCAGGGGTAGACAAAGGAAGAAAGAAGCCAGATAAGCCCAGCGGTTAACTCGCTGGAGCCAAAAAGAAAAAACTACCAGCGGAGCAAACAGCCAC
This sequence comes from uncultured Bacteroidales bacterium, assembly GCA_902801485.1. Taxonomy (GTDB): domain Bacteria; phylum Bacteroidota; class Bacteroidia; order Bacteroidales; family Bacteroidaceae; genus Physcousia. Next base: position 14,830 of record CADCIP010000012.1, read on the forward strand.
AGAATGTCTGCATTTAGTGGAGCAAGCAAGTTTTTATTCAGATCCAAGACTCCAATGATAAAAAACACCAAGCCCAGGGCGGCTTCTACTGGGAATCTGCGTGGGCTCTGCAACAGTTGCTGAAACAGGTTTTTCAGTTTTGTATTCATAAGGCTTTATTTTTATCGTACACAAAAGTATGCTTATTTTTCAGATTAAAATAAATAATAATGTTAATTAGTCTTTCTCTTAAGTTTCTTTAAGTATAGACAATCTGATTTCGGGCTTGCAGACCTATCGTCGAAAACACTTCCGCTCGGAAATAAAAAAAAACGATTTTTATTTTTGCATTCCGCTCGATTTGCACTACCTTTAAAACAAAAATCTCGAAGATAGGCTGCACCTCGGGAATAAAAATAAAATCTGTTTTATTTTGTATTCCGCTCGATTTGCACTACCTTTGCCCCAGAAGAAGAACTTAATCTGACATACTTATGAAAAGAAGAGATTTTATCCGCACAGCAGCAATTGCTGTTCCTGCCATTGCAACAGCCAATGTTACGGCAGCACCCAAACGTAAGGTTACAGAACCACAAAAGCCTAAAGAAGAAGAGATTGCTTCCTTGCCCTTCCGCAACGGGAAGTTTAAAATCGTGCAGCTTACCGACACGCACTTTATCGGAGGTGATGCACGCTCGCAAAGAGCATTTGATAATGTGGCTGAGGTGCTGGATGCAGAAAAGCCCGACTTGGTGATTCATACAGGCGACATAATCTTTGCAAAACCCGCACGCGAGAACCTTACACAGATTCTTTCGCTGATAACAGAACGCCACATTCCCTTTGCCGTTGCTTTGGGTAATCACGACGAGGAGTTCGGGCTTACGCGCATAGAAGTCCTTGAACACATTCGCCAAATGCCGGGATGCCTGAACACAGCTGTCAAGCCTATACACGGCGCTTCCAACGATGTGATTACCATCAACAGTGCCGACGGGAAAAAGCAATGGGCCCTCTACCTGTTCGACACAGGCAACAAGGCCAAGGAGTTCCCCGAACTGAAATCCTACGATTATATCCATGCCGACCAGCTTGACTGGTACCGTCAGACAAGCAAGAAGCTAAAAGCCGGGAACGACGGTTCTCCCCTACCCTCGCTGGCCTTTATGCACATTCCTATAATGGAATATCTGGAGGGACTCTCTGACTCACGTCGTCAGATACGCGGTAATCTGGGCGAGAACCCCTGTTCTCCCATCATAAACAGCGGCGTCTTTGTAGCGATGCGCGAAGAGGGGGATATAAAGGCTGTCAGTTGCGGACATGATCATGACGACGACTACGTAATGAAGTGGCGCGGCCTATATATGATGTACGGCAGATATAGTGGCGGAGATACGGTATATAACAACCTGAAACCCAACGGTGCCCGCATCTTTGAGCTGACAGAAGGCAGTTCTTCCTTTAAGACCTGGATCCGGCTTAAAGGAGGTCGTATAGAACAAGTGCTGACCTTGCCCGAAGAATTCTAAGATTTCTCAGGATAAAGATAGTCAGCCGGCATCTGGGTATCTATTCCGTCGCGACGTGCAAAAATGTGAGGCGACATAATCTCTACGCCTGACTCGAAGAACCGTTTCAGAAGATTCTGGTGCAGTTCAGAATAGACCCGAGGCATAGCTGCGGAATTGTCTGTGTAGGCATTAATTTCGTACTCAACGTAGAAATCATCCAAAGCCGTTATCAACATGAAGGGCTTGGGATTCTTCTTGATGCCCTGGGTATCAAGTGCGGCATTTTCCATAATCTCCTTAATCTGCTGCCAGGGAACGTCATAGCCGATAGTCACCTTGGTATGAACTATAATGCCAAATTCTTTGGCAGCCTCTGTGTAGTTGGACGTCTGCGCACTGAGCATGTTAGAGTTCTGGATAGTAACAATCTCGTTCTTACGGGTTCGGATGCGAGTAACAAGGACATTTTTCTCGATAACTTCCCCGACGATATCGCCTACCTTTATGTAGTCACCAATACGGAAGGGACGCATGTATGTCATTACCATGCCTGCCATAACATTACCTATTATAGAGGTGGAACCCAGCGAAACGATAAGACCCATGAAAACAGAGACGCCTTGAAAGACAGCCGAGTTAGAACTGGGCAGCAAAGGCCAGATCATCACCAGCATAAGTGCGTAGCATAACACCCTGAGGATAACAAATGTAGGTGGTGCCCAGTCGGGATAGAAACCGTTTATCTTAAGTCGGCCAGAGGCAATCTCAACAGAGAAATACTTCAGGACACGCACCAGGTACCGGAAACAGATAATGATAATGACAATCTTGAACAAATTGGGCAGGAAGCCCACTATGGAAGAAAGAATATCCTTCACAGGATTCAAGATATATCCGATGATGGTGTCAACAAAGGTCTTGGTTTCCGGAAAGATAGAAAATAAGACGGGAACAGAGATGAGCAACTGGAAGAGAATGAAAAGTATGCGCAGCACCCTATAGAAGAACATAATGACACGCCCCTGACGGTGTACATCAAAAAGTTCATAATCCTTGATATTGATAGGCTTTAGCCAATCCAAAACTCTGTGCATCACCTTGGAACGCCATCTGTCAAACAGCCAGATGGTCAGCTTAATGAGTATCAGCTGTACAACAATCAACAGAACGGCAAAGAAAAGCCTCAGCAACTTCTTCTGTAAACCGTAGGTTTCGTGCAGTTCGATAATTTTATGCTGGATAACAGCCATATACTCATTAGCCAGTTGCGAACGCGGTTTACCTTGCCAGAGGCCATCGGTATCCGTAACACTCATCACAACGGTATTGCCAGCCATGATATCCGTGGTAAACTCGCCTTCGAAGGTATAGAGGGTATCTACTTTAAATACCAACTTATGTGCCAGCGACTCTATAATTTCTCTGGTTGCCTTTACTCTTGTTTCTGGCAGCATACCACCCCTGCGGGCATAGAGAACAAGCAGCGTATCATCCTCGACAATGAGTGGAGAGCCCGTTGTAACCTTACGGAGCGAGTCTATACGCTGCTGACGCTGCACTTTTGCTATGGAGTCCATACGGGCATTCTGACCGGAACGCTCCAATTGTTCTTGCAGCATAATACGTTGCAACTGCAACTCCTGTACCTGCGAGGTAAGTTCCCGTACCATAGAGTCCGATGCTGCAGTTAGGGAATCTGCAAGAGAGCTCTTCTGCTCCTGTGCAGAAAGAGGAATAAAGAAACCTCCAACAAGGCATATAAGAATGGCTGTATATATCTTCATAATCGGTCTATACTGTTTTACAGGAGCCAAAGATAGTAATAATTTTGTTTTAAACCGAAAAAAAACGGTTAATTTTGAAACATGAATCAAAAAAAGCGTAACTCAACAGAGTTACGCTTTCTTTATGATAGAATGCAAATATTATGCTTCTTCTGCGGGAGTTTCAGCTACAGGAGCCTCAACTGCGGGAGCTTCAACAGCAGGAGTTTCTTCAACAGGAGCACCCTCGGCAATTACCTTGAAGGGAACCTGAGCAGATACCTCTTTGTGAAGCTTTACGGTAGCAACATAGTCGCCAACGCTCTTAACATCCTTTACAACGATAATCTTGCGGTCAACGTCGAAGCCAAGCTTCTGCAACTCGTCAGCAATCTGCAAGCTGTTTACACTGCCATAGATAACACCAGAGGTGCTAACCTTAGTAGCAATGACAAGAGATACAGCATTCAACTTCTCAGCCTTAGCCTCAGCCTCAGCCTTGATCTTAGCCAACTTAACAGCTTTCTGCTTCAGTGTTTCAGCCAACTGCTTCTTAGCACTCTCACTGGCAATTACGCCTTTTCCGTAAGGAATGAGATAGTTACGACCGTAACCAGACTTTACGTTTACAATGTCATTCTTGTAACCCAAGCCAATAACGTCTTCTTTCAGTATAATTTCCATATCTATTCCTCCTTTTTTTACTTCATCAAGTCTGTTACGAAGGGCAGCAAAGCCAAATGGCGAGCACGCTTAACAGCCTGAGCCACACGACGCTGATACTTCAGAGAGGTACCGGTGATACGACGGGGAAGAATCTTACCCTGCTCGTTCAGGAACTTCTTCAGGAATTCAGGATCCTTGTAGTCAATGTACTTAATACCGCTTTTCTTGAAACGGCAATACTTCTTCTTTTTGACATCAATTGCAGGAGCGGTCAAATAACGGATTTCTGATTGCTGTGTCATAGATTAAGCCTCCTTACTACTTGATTTGTTGTTTCTTCTCTTCTCAGCATATTCTGCTGCGTACTTCTCCATCTTTACTGTCAGGTAACGAAGTACTCTCTCATCACGACGGTATGCAACCTCCAACTTCTTAATGGTCTCAGGTGCAGCCTTGAACTCTACGAGCTCGTAGAAACCCGTACTCTTCTTCTCGATGGGGTAAGCCAGTTTCTTCAAGCCCCAGTTCTCCTCGCTGATGATTTCTGCACCAGCCTTAACAAGAACGTCTTTGAACTTGTTTACCGCTTCCTTCATCTGATCGTCAGACAAAACGGGAGTTAAAATGAAAACGGTTTCGTATTGATTCATAATACGTTAAATAAATTAATTAATACTATTTTGCAAAAATGCGGTGCAAAGGTACTGCTTTTAAACGAAACTGCCAAAGATTTGCATCATTTTTGCATTTTTTACCCCAAAACATTTCGTTACTTCAAGAAAAATCATTTACTTTGTATCAGAAAAAGTTTAAACGTTCAAAAAAATAAAAACATTACTATTATGAAAAAACAGAGTTTAGGTATAACCCTGATTGTTTTAGGTGCATTAATGCTTATTATCAGCTATTTTGCAGCCAGACTTAACCTCGGATTCCTGGCAGAGCTGGTCGATTACAACTGGTACCAGATGATTGCCTTGCTGATTATCATTGCCGGCATCGTTGCGCATATTGTCATTGCAAAACGTTCTTAAGTATCCATTTACATTCCTAACGCCTAATGAAATCATTCCGAAAAAACATCGGAACCATTCTGTTCTTGTGCATATGTTCCAACACCTATGCACAATACGACAATTATGATTCCGTTGAAGATTGGACGTTGGAAGATGTAGAAGAAGAAGCTCCCAAGCCGCAGCACAAAGAATACAAGAACGCCCTTTACGTTCATTATTCACCCAGCAGATACTTCACGGATGACTACAAGCAGAAATTCCATGAATTTTCTGTAGGTTATGCCCGTTCCATCCAAATTATGGAAGATATGCCCTATTTCCTTGAAGTAGGAGCAAATGTCAAATACTCACACGCCAAAGACAATGGCATTAAGTACGACCTGCTCACTTTCAGGATTCCCGTGAATGCTGTATATAAGCTTTATCTTTCCAAAACGAAGGATATAGCGCTGGCACCCTATGCCGGTGTACATATACGTGCCATAGCAGCGGGAAAGGAAGACGACTGGAAAAGTTTCCAGATAGGGTGGCAAACAGGCTTAAGGTTCTATTATAATAAGGTATATTTAGGAGTCTCTTATTCACGTGACTTCCCTGACAAGGAAAAGAATCCCCACGTGCATGAGTGCAGTGTTCATGTAGGATATTGCTTCTGAGCAGAAGAACAGGAAACAGAACAAAGAGCGGGGCTCCAGGAAATGGAACCCCGCTCTTTGTATTTACTCTGCCATCAGATTAGGAACAATCAAACGGTAACCCTTACCATGAACATTGTTAATCTCGATAGAGGGATCATCCTTCAGATGTTTACGCAACTTGGTGATATAGACATCCATGCTTCGGGCATTAAAGTAATTATCGTCAATCCAGATAGTCTTAAGAGCTAATTCACGCTCCAGGACATCATTGGAATGGGCACACAGCATGGTAAGCAACTCACACTCCTTTGTGGTAAGCTTGGTTTGTTTGTCACCTATGGAAAGAATCTGACGCTGTGTGTCGAATGTAAACTTACCTAACTGATACTGGGTAACAGCACGTGTTGACTTTACCTTTACACGACGCAAAATTGCTTCCATACGATACACCAGTTCATCCATTGAGAAAGGCTTGGTCAGATAATCATCTGCTCCCAATTTAAAACCTTCCAGAATATCGTCCTTAAGATTCTTTGCTGTCAGGAAGATGATGGGTACCTCAGCATTTACCATACGTATCTCGCGTGCCAATGTAAAGCCGTCCATCTTGGGCATCATTACATCAAGCAGACACATATCGAACTTGGTTCTCATAAAAGCCTTATAGCCAGCCTCTCCATCAAGATACAGCTCTGCTTCATAACCTTTGGCCTGCAAATACTCGCGAACCAACATGCCCAGACTCTCTTCGTCCTCGCATAACAGAATGTGCAATTTGTTCTCCATAACTTAATCTTTTACTATTGGTAATGTTATCATAAATTTAGTCCCTTGTCCTACCTCGCTGCTCACCTTTATAGTGCCATGATGAAGGTCTATCATCTTCTTTACATACGCCAGGCCTAAGCCAAAACCTTTTACATTATGCGTATTACCGGTATGAACACGGTAGAACTTATCAAAAATACGTTTCAAATCATCTTTCTGCATACCGATGCCATTATCCTTGATGGTTATAATGATATAGTCTTCACCTTGGTTCCTGGTTGAAACTTCAAGATGGAGAGGGGCATCATCACGCTTGTACTTAACAGCATTGTCGAGAAGATTAAAGATAATGTTTGTGAAGTGCATCTCGTCAACATTCACGAAAGGATTAAAAGCCTCCAGTCGGGTATCTAAAGTGCCTCCGTTCTGAGTTACCTTGAGAGAGAATGTCTGAACCACATTATCTATTAGTTCATTGGCATCCAACTCCTGCAGCTTGAGCGCAATATTATTATGGTCGAAAAGACTCATCTGCAAGACTTTCTCCACCTGGAAACGAAGTCGTCGGGTCTCGTTGTTAATCACATCTCCCAAACGTTCATAGGTTCCTGCATCCTTGTTGACGCTCTTATCAGACAACATCTGGGCAGCAAGGGAAATGGTGGAGATGGGGGTCTTGAACTCATGCGTCATATTGTGAACGAAATCGTTCTTCATCTCACTGATCTTTCTCTGTCGGACGATAAGGTAAACTGTTACCAGGAACGTGACAAACAGGATGAAAGTGAAAATCATAGCAGGCAGCACATACTTGGCCACGCCACTCACATATTTCTGGCGGTCAGGGAAATGGACATTAACATAACCCATCTGACCGGTGGGATCACTACGGAACAGGACAATCGGATAATTTGAAGAATTACCTTCATCGGTATAGTCGGCACAACGGTACACTTCTCTTCCGTCGGCAGTATAGACAATATAGTGAAAGTCCAGGTTTATACCGTTCCTGACCAATGCACCACGCAAATAATTTTCCAGTTCGGCCTTTTTAATACGGTCCTGGAAACGTAAGTCGCTGGCTGTGTACATTACAGCATAAATCACTTCATCGAGTACACCACGCTCGTACAGATAAGCATCCTCGACCTGTTTGCGAAGTTGTTTCATCGCCTGCACCATACGGTTTGGCCGGGAAAAAGTCAAGGTATTAGGGAACTGACCGGGATGACGGCCAACCTGCTGCATAACGCTATTATATTTCCTTGTTATTGTATCAAGACCTATCGGAGACGAAACGGAATATGACGACTGCAAATCCATCCTGTCGCGTTTTTCCTGCTCATGGTGATTCAATACGGTTTGCAAATAACGGTATGTCTCTGAACGCTCCAAATCCCGTGAAGCCTGATCAAGACTACGGTTCACATTCTCATCAAATTGCTCCTCACGCATCCTCACCATGGCCGAAGCATACATTCCTTGCAAATATAGCAATACCAGGAAGGATATGCCCACCAACATGCAGATTATAAAAATGTACGTCCTTTTCATACTGGCAAAGGTAATGGGTTTCCTTAAAGAAAACAAAAAAAGCCGGCACAAAACGCACCAGCTTTTAGTATATTTAACAATACTATATACAAATAGTTGTCAAAATGTAAACTACTTCTCCTCTGCTTGTGTAGCTTGATATGCTGCAATAAGCTTAGCCTGTACATCGCCAGGAACCAATTCGTAAGAAGCAAACTTTGTAATAAAGCTGGCGCGTCCGCCTGTGAGGCTGCTGAGTGCCGTACTGTAATTCAACATTTCCTTCTGAGGAGCCTTTGCCGTAAGTTTCTCGTAACCGTTCTCACTGGTCATACCAGTAATCATAGCACGACGTCCCTGCAAGTCACTCATCACATCACCCATCTTATCACTGGGGACAAAGACCTCAACATCATTGATTGGCTCAAGAATCTTCGGACCGGCCTCCTTGAATGCCAATGCAAATGCCTGGCGACCTGCCAACATGAAAGAAAGTTCGTTGCTATCTACCGGGTGCATCTTACCATCGTAAACAATCACACGAACGTCACGGGCATAGCATCCAGTCAGAGGACCTTGCTCCATACGTTGCATAACACCCTTCAGGATGGCAGGCATGAAACGTGCATCAATAGAACCACCAACGATACTGTTTATAAAGACAAGTTTGCCGCCCCACTCCAAATCAATAGTCTCGGTTCCCTTCACATTGATACGATATTCCTGACCGCCGAAAGTATAAACTTCAGGAGCGGGCATACCTTCGTAATAAGGCTCTACAATAAGGTGAACCTCACCAAACTGACCGGCACCACCAGACTGTTTCTTATGGCGATAGTCTGCACGTGCAGCCTTGGTAATGGTCTCGCGATAAGGAATCTTCGGCTCGTCATAGACAATCTGTATCTTCTCGTTATTCTCCATACGCCATTTCAGGGTACGCAGGTGGAACTCACCCTGACCGTGAACAAGAATCTGGCGTAACTCCTTACTCTGTTCAATAACCCATGTTGGATCTTCCTCGCGCATCTTCTGCAGAGCATTCATCATCTTCTCTGTCTCACTCTCGTTGACTGCACGGATAGCACGGCTATATTTCGAGTTAGGATATTTTATAAAGTTGAAACGATTATCACAATCCTTGCCGTTAAGGGTATTACCAGTCTTAACGTCCTTCAACTTAACAGTACAACCAATATCGCCTGCTACCAGCTCATCAACCTTGATACGGTTGGCACCGGCACAGACAAAAAGCTGAGCCATACGCTCCTTACTACCACGATCCGCATTGGTAAGGTCATCACCTTCCTTAACGGTTCCGCTCATTACCTTGAAGTACTGAACCTCACCGATATGGGGTTCAACAGCCGTCTTGAAGAAGAACAGACTGGTAGGACCTGCGGAATCCGGCGTAATCTCTTCGCCACGGGTATTGAAGACCTTGGGCATCTCATCTACGAAAGGAACCACATTACCCAAGAACTCCATCAGACGGCGAACACCCATATCCTTTACAGCATCTACGCAGAATACGGGGAACATACCACGTGAAGCCAAGCCCTTACGGATGCCTTCACGCATTTCATCCTCTGTAAGTTCCTCGCTCTCGAAGAATTTTTCCATCAGAGTCTCGTCGTGCTCGGCAGCAGCCTCAACCAATGCTCTGTGCATCTCGGTAGCCTTATCCAACTGGTCGGCAGGAATGTCTTCAATGGTAGGAGCACCACCTTCAGGGCCCCACGAGTACTTCTTCATCAGCAGCACGTCAATCAAGGCATTGAAGTTCGGACCTGTAGCAATAGGATACTGGACGGGAACGACCTTAGGACCATAAATCGACTTCAGTTGCTCCAACAGATTATCGTAATCGCAATTCTCATCGTCCAACTGATTAACGAGGAAAATAACGGGCTTATTTAATTTCTCCGTATAACGGAAATGGTTTTGCGTTCCAACCTCTACGCCAGCACCGCCCTTAATAAGGATAACTGTGGTATCCGTTACGTTCAGCGCTGTAATAGCAGAACCAACAAAGTCATCACTGCCTGGGCAGTCGATAAAATTCAGCTTTTTACCATTCCACTCTGTATGGAAGACAGTAGAGAATACAGAATAGCCGTACTCCTGTTCTACCGGAAAATAATCACTAACAGTGTTCTTCTGGGTAATACGACCCCTTCTTTTGATAATGCCTGCCTCGAAAAGCAAAGCCTCTGTCAGGGTTGTCTTACCCGCACCATCATTGCCCATCAGCGCAATGTTTTTAATCTCATTTGTTTTGTAAACTTTCATATTATTTGATATTAATGCTATTAGTTTTAGTTTTCAGGGGTTAAAATTAGCAATAATATTTGAACTGACAATAGGAAAATAACATGTTAAACAACATGTTTTGAAGATAAGCAAAAAGAGCAAAAACAAAGGTGGAAAAAATGGGCTTAATACATCAAGTCGCTGATGACACTGTTCGAGACAAAAATTCCTTTTCTCGAAAGACGCAAGACATTATCTTCCCTCACCAGATTACCATTAAGTAAATGCTGTTCCGCCATCTGCAGACAATGGGATCTCTGCTCATCTGTCAGGATATCGAGCGGAAGACCGGAAACAGTACGTAAGCGAGTCATAACAGTTTCGTCATACCGTTCCTGAGGGGTAAGAGTCTCCGTCTGGTGGGGCACATCCGCTGTTGCCTGGACATACTCTTTCAGCGATGTGTTATTAGACCTGCGGACATGATTGCCGTCATAGGAATGCGCTCCAGGACCCAATCCAAGGTATGGAGAGCCATCCCAATAACTGCTGTTATGCCTGGCACGCTTGCCAGGAAAGGCAAAATTCGATATCTCGTAATGTTCTATTCCCGCAGCAGCCGTTTTGTCCGTCAGATACCCGTACATCTGCCAGGACAACTCATCCGGAGCCTCCTCAACGAGTCCTTCTTCCTGCATTTTATGCAAAGCAGTACCTTCTTCATAGGACAATGCGTAAGCACTTAGATGAGGTACACCAAGGTTAACCGCCACATCTACATCATGTTTCCAACTCTCTAACGATTGGTTGGGAAGTCCATATATCAGATCAATGCTTATATTCTCATAGCCTGCGCGCCTGAAAAGCTGAACAGCTTCCAAAGCCTGACTCGATGTATGCCGTCGATTAAGAAGACGAAGCAGAGAATCGGAAAATGTCTGCACGCCCATACTTATACGGTTCACAGGCGTTTGGTATAATGCATCAATCAAACTTTGCGTAACATCATCCGGATTAACCTCGATGGTAATCTCTGCATCTTCTGCAAACGTAAAGCATCCCCCAATTGCCTGAAACATCTCCAACAATAACGATACAGGTAATTGACTGGGGGTGCCACCTCCTATATATAAAGAAGGTACGCGCGAAGGATCTATTTCCAAACGTCGCAACTGCATCTCGCGCTTAAGGGCAGATACATACAAACGTTTCCATTCCAACCCATAGGTAGTAGAATAGAAATCGCAATAGATGCAACGTTTCTGGCAAAAAGGAACGTGAATGTATATACCGCCTGTGTTAGTCACGACATTCCTGATAAAGGATTTCGTAGAAACAGGGATATACATTTGTGGCAGCATTGCTCTGTCCTGCTGTATGAGGTACGATTAATCTTACTTTTGCAATTTCTCCCTCGGCTGTTGACTGTCGGCCGATACGGATATAAGGAAGTGGGGCCATCCATCCTTCCAGCACCTTTTCTTCGCCATAAGTCTGATACATGGCTCCAGCCTGCGTTCCCGTAACAAACCTGCCAGAGAAAGTGCCGGAAGTATTGGTTACAGCCAAGATATCCGGATTGGGATGCCAATAGCTTACATCGTTACGCAACTGCAAGCTATCGCCTAATATATTAAATTCGACAAAACGGCAGGCTATCTGACGAGTCTCACCCTTGGCAATTTTCCCGCCAACACCTTTTCTGATAATCTGCATGTATATACCATTATTGGCAAAAAGCACGTACTCGTTATTCTCAAGATTTGTTGTTGAGTCCTGCGCTTGGAACTCCTGTTCCGTAATCACCTTGATAACGCCTACATTGCAAATAGTATCACCAGAGGGGCCTACTATTGTTACGTCACGTTTCAAGAACGCATCAACAGCCTTGCGTTCCTTATCCTTCTGTTGTGCATAAGTCTGATCATCCGAACAAGACACAAAGCCCGCAACGGCTACCATCAAACCAAGGAATGTATAAAAGACTTTTTTCATAAACTTTCTATTTTGGGCACAAAAATACGAATAAGTGAGCGGAATACAAAATTAATTCATTTATTTTAACTCCCGAACGAAAGTATTTTAGAGACGAGTCTCAAAAATACGAATAAGTGAGCGGAATACAAAATTAATTCATTTATTTTAACTCATTAAGGCTTTCCCCTTTGGGGAGCGGGGAGAGGGGCCATTTAACAAATGAGAGTAAGATTTTATGGCCTCACGAACCTTCTGAACAGCCTCTTCCATTCCACAATAGAGCCGTCCGCCACTGGCATTCTTATGACCTCCTCCGTTAAAGTACTGGGCCGACAGCTCATTACATGGGAAATCATCAACACTGCGCAGACTTACCTTTACCACTCCGTCATGCTCTGTATCCTCGCTAAGAAAAACGCTCAGTCTCATGCCAGCTATCTGCAAAGGCATATTAACGATTCCCTCCGTATCACCATTCTTAACACTGAACATCTTGCGCTCTTGGTTGGTAAGCGTGATGATGCTGGCATGCAGTTCGGGAAGGACCTCCATCTTTACATAAAGCATATAGCCGGTAAGTCGCATCCTTGCAAGGGAATAGGTCCAGAAAACATTCCTATATATCTTGTCCTTGTCGATACCGCGATCTAGCAGAAAGGAGATACACTCATATACAACAGCCCTGTTAGAATTAAAGGTGAAAGCTCCCGTATCACACATCATGGCAGCATATAGGCAGGTAGCCTCATCGGATGTTATCTTTTCCAACTCGCCCAACTGATGCAACAAATGGCAAATCACCTCGGCAGAAGCACACATATCCGGACGGGATATCACCAACTGACAAAAATCCGTAGGATTCAGATGGTGGTCTATCATAATCTTAGGTGCAGGATTGGCCAATACACAAGCTTCCAGTTCCTGCATCCTGGAAGAATCGTTCAGGTCCGTTATCAGGAACAGGTCCGCTTCAGCCACAATGGGTGCAACCGTTTCCTCATGCTTCATATAAACCATTATATCCAAGGCGCCAGGCATCCAGTGCAGGAAATCCGGAAAGAAATTCGGCATCACTACCGTCACTTGCTTACCTTTCCGAGTCAGCCAATGCTTTAATGCCAACGTAGAACCTATGGCATCGCCATCCGGAGACACATGGGCACAAATCACCACCTTCGTGGCATTATCTGTCAAGTCTGAGAATCTCCTCAGTCCTTCCTCTGTTAATATCTTTTCCATATTGTTGTGCAAAGGTACCACGTTTTTTTCAATTATCAGTGTCTCACACTTGAAAAAGTTGACACAACTGCTACTTTTCAACAGCCAGGTACTGACACCCTGTTCTGCGAAGGACAGGGTGTCTGCACTTTCAGTCATTCAGATAGGATTGACTTATTCCGTACACGTCACATTTTTCAACTTGATTACGAGCTAAAAACAAGTTAAATAAATAGGTTTTCAGATAATAATGATTTTTGATTAATCATTTTCTCGTACTTTATGAGAAAATATGTAGTAAGAAAAACACTCTGTTTTGGGTATTGTGTGCTTTTACTTTTCACCGTACCTTTGCCATCGAAAAAAAACAATCAAAAATGACTACGACAAGAATGACTATTCCACAAGAGATGAAGGTGCTGATGAACCATATTTATGAACTTCATAAGGGTGTTCGTCAGATGATTCTGTTTACCTGTAACAAGAAATATAAAGAGCTGGCCGTATCACGACTGGAGAGTCAAGGCATACATTACGTGTTGCAACCAGCCGGTCAGAAAAATCTGAATGTATATTTTGGCCGCACTGAATGCCTTGAGGCCATTCGTCTCTTTGTTACTCGTCCGCTTAACGAACTTACACCTGAAGAAGATTTCATTCTTGGTGCCATGCTTGGCTACGACATCTGTGCACAGTGTCAGCGCTATTGCAAGCGTAAGTGCAACGAGAAGTGTCTCAGGAAGAATTAAACACATTATTATATTTATTTGGAAATGAATACTACAATTGTTATTTATGGTTCCTCTACAGGAACCTGTGAGACCATCGCAGAGAAGATTGCCTCTAAGTTGGGCTGCAAGGCCCTGAATGTTCAAGAATTGAATGATGCCATCGTGGAAGAAAACCAAAACCTTATCCTTGGTACATCTACATGGGGGGCCGGAGAAATGCAGGACGACTGGTACGATGGTCTGAAAACATTGCAGAATGCCGACCTTAAAGGTAAGACAATAGCTTTCTTTGGCTGTGGCGATGCCTGGTCATACAGCGATACTTTTGTAGGCGGCATGGGTGAACTGTATAAAGGCATCAAGGAAAGTGGTGCTCGTTTTATCGGCAGCGTTGATACCACCGACTACAAGTTTGATGATTCTGAAGCTGTCATCGACGGAAAATTTATCGGTTTGCCCCTAGATGATATTAACGAGGACGACAAGACGGACAGTCGCATAGATGCCTGGCTCAATGTTATCAACCCCGAATTGTAAACTATTATGGCAAGTTTTCTTAAATCATTATTCACAAACTGTGCTTGTCCGCAAGGGCGGATGGGCCGTCTAATGCTAAAGTTCATGAACCTATGTCATGCACCGCTGACAAATTGGGGGCTGAATATAGCTGGTATCCAAGACGGATGGACAATGCTCGACATTGGCTGCGGTGGTGGAGCCACCTTACAACGCCTGCTCAAACGAAGCAAAGGAGCCTGCGTTTATGGTATTGATATCTCTGAGGAGAGCGTGGCGAAAGCCAAAAAAGTGAATGCCAAAGTGCTTGACAAGCAGGTGTTTGTCTGTCAAGGCTCTGCCGAGAAGCTTCCATACGAGGATGGGGAGTTCAATCTTGTAACAGCGGTAGAGACCGTTTATTTCTGGCCCGATCTGCCTGACTGCCTACAAGAGGTGAAACGCGTACTGAAGCCCAGAGGCAAATTCGTAATTATGGTAGAGGTTGTTGACAGAAATTCTATGTGGACAAATGTTGTGGAAGGTATGACAGCATATCAGCCCATACAACTTCAGCAAATGCTCATTGAAGCTGGGTTCACGCAAACGGAGATACATCTTAAAAAACCGTCCTACGCAACTGTCATTGGTATTAAGAAATGAAAGTCCCACAAATCACTTGAATACCTTCCGGCCTCCACCTATCAGGATGCCACGGGCATGTTTCGAAGCCGGCAAACCCGCCGGAGTAAAGAAAATGTCATCACCCACCCTGAAAGGCAGAACCACAGCATCCTCTTCATCCCGCTGCAGTATAAGCGATCCGGCAGGTATATCAACATGTGCCTTGAGTACCTCCTCTTCGAGTTGCAGGTTCCACATATTCCTGACTGTAGGACTTGACACGAAGGAAGATACACGTCCAGGTTCCAGAACCTCACCATCAGTGGCGGGGGCATAGCTGACATTATCCTTGGCAGTCACCGCTTCAGGCTCTATCACAATCATAGTCCAATACTGCAACGAAGGCAAGGTCAGCGTAATGATGCCGCCGGAGGAATAATAATCGTAATCCGTCAGTTCCTGCATGGCACCGCCGCAATAATCCGGTGATGCCACCCAGATGCGCCGTACCTTACCCATACCCGTCAGTCCTGTCAGACGCAGGGACAGGTTCTCGAAGCGTTTCGGCCAGGGGCGCACAGCCTGATTGTCGTGCCAGCAAAGCATATAGTTATCATCAATAACTGCCGCACTCTCTTCGTGTGTGAAGTTGAGCAGATGCACCACCTGACGACCATTCAACTCACGCGCCACAAGTGTCACCTGATTAGCCACAGGCTCCCAGTTATTGATGGTCACATCAGGACAGGTAGCCTTCACGTTTGTCCTCTCAGCCCAGTTGTCACGCAGCAGGTTCTCGTAGGCAGTCATAAAATCATAATACCGTGTCATCCAGTCTTCAATCTGGTTGTGCCACTTCATTCCGCTATAGGGGAAGTATTCGCGACAAAGCATGTGATCGCCGCCCAGTTCCAGATGCGAGCCGCCCAGGGCAAATATCACCGCATCCGCCATCACAACACCAGGCGTATTGAAATTCCTGTTATCACTCGCATAGTTCATGTAGGCAGCCAGGACAGAACGCAGGACAGGATTGCAGTTCAGGTTCCCGTCAATAACCTTCTTGATGTTCGAGAAGCGCCCCTCACCGCCAGTCAGACTGCTTCCCGCCTTATTCCCCCACACCTCAGAGTACAGGAAATCCACCTTGCCCGTCCCTGCAATCTGATCCGCGCCCCATTGCGATACGGCATTCATCACAAGACGCTTCTCCGGGTGTCGGTTCTTCATATAGCTGATGAATGCAGAATAGCCTTCAGGAAGACTGACGCTGCCCCCGTTGTAGTCATATACTTTGCCACGCGACCCCAATTGATCTATCTGGTAGCCGTCGAAGTCGAGGAAGGAATAAACCTCATCATTTCGCTCTGCCAGGTAAACAAGCCATTCCTCATTGGCAGGGTTAACCAAATAGATATTGCTCTTCCACGAAGGGGGCAGTTCATGCCTGTCCACCATATTATGGTTCTTGTCCTTGTAGATGAACCATTCCTGCTTTACACCGCGTCCTTCCCAACCGTCCAGCACGCCGAAGCACAGATTGTAGAAGATGCTCTTCATTCCCCGCTCATGCTGTGCTTTAATGTAGTTCCTGACAGCAGAAGTATAGATAGTACGGTTAGCAATATCCTTGTATGTGGTCCACAATCCCTCTTCCCGTGTACCGCCCAACGGCCAGTCGTGGCAGTAGTGCCAGTCCTGAAACTGCACGCCGTTGATATGGCAGCGGTTCAGCCACTTCATCTCCGTCCTCGTCTTGCTCTGCGTCTTGTCATTCCCAAAGGCAGCCACGAAGCCGTAACGCGGGAAGTGCGTCCAGTCAGAACTCACATCGATGCCAATCGTAGCACAGATATGATCTCCCTCATCATCGCTTCTATATACCTCTGCCATATATCCCCGGAAGTCCTCAGCTGGCGGCACCCAGGTCCATGTCTTTGACGAAAGAAGCGTATCGGCAATGATATCACCCAGATAACGGTATCGAACGTGCATACCGTCCGTTGCCGTTGCAGAGAGGGTAAGCCGCACCGTATCGCCAGGGGCATAGCAACACTTGTCCGTTTCCATGCTATAACGCAATTTAGGCAGTTTGTCCGATGCCCCCGAAGCCAGTACAGGAATAACCGTCCGAACACGGTTCACCTTCTGGTAGGGTTTACTGTGTAGTGCCAGTGTACCGGAAGTCAGCCTTAACAGACCACTGTAAGTTCCGGCATCCGCAGCATCCTCGTGCAGGGCATAATCGTTCTTGTCCGACAGATCCGTATTCACAGCGGATCCCACAGGATAGAGACAAGGCGGATAAAGGCGTTGCACGGGCAACTCACCCTCGCTGGTGGCAACCTGTATCTGCTTTGCATTCACGTCCACCGTCACCCTGCACAGCCCTATGTTATCAATGCGATACTTATAGTCACCGCTTGTATGCAGCGCTATCTTCTGTGTCCCCATACCAAGCAATGTATTGGCAGCCGACGGTCCCCAGTGGCTGCCCCATCCCGTAGCCTCCTTCATAAACTTCAGCTCACCGCCATGGAACAGGTAACCCTGCCATGTGTAAAGACCCTCGGCCTGCTCCGTCATTGCCTGACGGTTCCAACCGGTACTGATAGCAGAGCCAACAATATAGAGCGATGCCCGGACTGACAGACTCCAAACAAGAGCCAGAAAGACAAGTATGTAATATAGATGACGTTTCATATTCTATATAACAATGTTCCGCTTGCAAAGTTATACCATTTCAGCACAACAAAAAAGTTTTTGCGCTGAAAAAACAACTTCGTTGAAAAACAAAAACCTCTAAAACCCTCTCATTTACCATTTAGCCATTTACCATTTACGGTCTGGGGTCTGGGGTCGAGAGTCAAGAGTCTCTAACCACTAACCGCTAACAGTTGAGAGTTTAGAGTGTAGAGTTGAGAGTCAGTGTTTGAAGTTTAAGAAGTTTAAAGGTTTAAGAAGTTTAAGAACTTTGGCCAACGGCCAATAGCCAAAGTGTCTCTAGCCGCTAACCGCTAACCCTTAACCCTTAACCCTTAACCTTGACGAAAAAGGGACATACTACCTCCGGAGTACCTCCCGGTTCTGAAATCGAAGCTAAAAAGGCCCTGACTGCTGGGTAAGAAGAGAGTAAAACAGTGTCCCCCTGTTCCTGATTAAAAAGACCTCATAGGTTATCTTTTCTTTCTAAACTCAGAGAAAGCGAGGATTGCAAGGATAACAGCAACAATAACGTCCACAATATTCCATAACGTCCTGCCAAGAGCCACTCTAAGAGAGAAGTACGTATGGGACTTGGCATCACTACGGCAGGCCCCGTATTGAGCCTTATAAACAAGGAAGGATATGGTCCCAGACAAGATTCAGTTCGGCCTGCATGTCACGCAGGTCTGCCGTATTGATGATAACGGCATCCTTCTCTGGAATGACGATGATATACTGACCGCCGGCACCGTCGGCACGGAAAGCATTGTGCCTGCAGCGCCATACCTGATAGCCGTACCCCTGTACCCAGTCGCTGTTCTCGGGCGTAAGTCCGCTCTCAGCGACTTTGTCGGCCCTTACCCATGAGGGCTGGCAAGGAACCTGTGCACGTGTTGCCTCGGTAACATAGGATTCAGGCAGCACTTGTTTGCCGTTCCATTTTCCCTTTTGCAACAACAACTGGCCCATTTTGGCCAGATCCTCTGTCTTGAGGTAAAGTCCCCATCCGCCACAGTTGATGCCCTGCGGACTCTCGTCCCAACGGGGTGCTTCGATACCCAGAGGGTCAAAGAGGCGGGGTTGCAGATAATCCACAACTTTCTGTCCGGTAACCTTCTGCACAATGGCCGAAAGCATATAAGTTCCCATGCTGTTGTAACAATAGTATGTTCCCGGTTCATGCTGCACAGGCCAGGAGAGGAAAGTCCGTACCCATGTGTCCGTATCATTCCTGCGTGAGGGTTCCGAGTCGTGTCCGCAGTTCATTGTCAGCAAATGACGGATGGTAACCTTCTGCAGATTCTCGGAAGGAGAAGGCGGCAGGTCGTCGGGGAAGAAGGAAACCAGCTTATCGTCCAGCGAAAGCAAGCCTTCGCTTATTGCCAGTCCCACGGCAGCTGAAGTGAATGTCTTGCTGACACTGTTCAGCACATGCGGCAGCTGAGGTTCACCACCGTTCAGCCACTTTTCATACAGTACCTTTCCATGCTGCAGCACCATCACACTCTGGATGTTAAGTTCCTGTTCACGGGCATCCTTAAGGTATGCTTCCATAGCAGTTTGAAGACAGCCCTTTGGTTTAGTACGCTTAAGGGAAACTGCTTTGGCAGTTGACGGTTGGAGAAGATCGTGTGTTTCTGCATTGCAGCAAAGGCAGCAAAGGCTGAGCAGAACGGAAAGACCGTAACGGCAGGCTGAATGTTTCATAAAAGATAAGTTTTTTGTTAAGTTTGACTCACAAAGTTAGGCATTTTTGCGAAGCGGTGTGAAAGAACCGCGCATTTATTTTGTTTATCTCTCACTTATTCGTAATTTTGTCCCTGCAAATTTGAAAAGAATGAAGAAAGAGCTGAGAATTGTGTTTATGGGAACGCCCGACTTTGCCGTTCCCTCATTAGCAAAGCTGGTGGAGAACGGATATAACGTAGTGGGAGTTGTTACGATGCCCGACAAGGCTATAGGCAGACATCATGATGTGTTGCAGTCAAGTCCGGTGAAACAATATGCCGTCTGCCATGACATCCCTGTACTTCAGCCCGAGAAGCTGAAAGACGAGGCTTTCCTGAAGGAACTGAGTGAGCTGAAAGCCGACCTGCAGATTGTTGTTGCTTTTAGGATGCTTCCCCAGGTGGTATGGGGAATGCCACGTTTGGGTACCTTCAACCTGCATGCCGCCCTACTTCCGCAATACCGTGGTGCGGCTCCCATCAACTGGGCTATCATCAATGGCGACAAAGAAACAGGTATTACCACATTCTTCCTGGACGAAGACATAGACACAGGCCGGATTATTCTTCAGGAACGTATTCCCATTGGAGAAGAAGACTGCCTGGAAGATATTCATGACCGCATGATGGTGCAAGGGGCCGACTTAGTTCAAAAAACAGTTGACTTAATAGCAGAAGGAAAAGCAGAGGCTACAGATCAGAGTCAGTTCATGACAGAAGAGCCGCTCCGACCCGCACCCAAGATCTTCAAGGAAACATGCGAGATTCAATGGACAAATACCGCGCAGGTTTACAATTTCGTAAGAGGCCTTAGTCCCTACCCTGCAGCCTGGACAACACTACATACGCAGGAGGGGAAAGAATTGGTGATGAAAATCTTTAAAACCAGAAAAGAGACAGCTTTGACAGACGTCAAAGAACCCACCCTTCAAACCGACGGAAAGACATTCCTGCGAGTAGCTTTACCTGATGGGTACCTTTATCTGGCAGAAGTGCAGATTTCGGGTAAAAAACGTATGCAGATAGCCGACTTTCTACGTGGTGCACATATAGAAGGATGGACGTTATAATAAAAAAAATGACAAAAAATTTGGCAGATTGATTAAAAAGTGTTTCCTTTGCACAAGTAAACTCGTAAAATAACTGTTTTAAACATCATTGCCTATAGAGAAAACATTACACCAAAACTTTTAAAACAAGCGTAATGAAGAATCTAAGTACAAGCACCGACTATGAGTTGGTGGAATTGTATGAGAATGGTAATGATAATGCTTTTGACGAGTTGTTACAGCGTCATCAGAGTTATGTATATTCTTATATCCTCTTTCTGGTAAAAGAAGAGGAACGTGCTGATGATATCTTTCAGGAGACCTTCACACGTGCCATTATGGCTATCCGTAGCCATAAGTACCAGACTACAGGAAAATTCAGTGCATGGCTTATTCGCATAGCACACAATCTGATAATCGACACCACACGTGAAACAGAATCGGGAAAGTTGATTACGCAGGAAAAGTTTACCCCCGGCATTCTCAATGACATTCGTTTGAGCGAAGGTGGGATCGAAAATAATATCATTGAGGAGCAGAAAGCCAGCCAGATTCGCAAAATGCTGGATTACCTGCCAGACGTCCAGCGCGAAGTTATCCTTCTCCGCTTTTATGAAGACCTGAGTTTTAAAGAGATTGCAG
Organism: uncultured Bacteroidales bacterium; assembly: GCA_902801485.1. Classification (GTDB taxonomy): domain Bacteria; phylum Bacteroidota; class Bacteroidia; order Bacteroidales; family Bacteroidaceae; genus Physcousia. The sequence goes on from CADCIP010000012.1 coordinate 36,129, forward strand.
AAAAGACAGGTGTCAGCATCAACACGTCTCTGGGCCGTATGAGATATGCACTCATTAATCTCAGAAAAATGGTTCAGCAGCATAATATAGCATTGGTAGGATAAAAATATCACTTTTTATACAATAATTTACCGATTCGGTACGTTTTATTTGTAAAGACAGTAAACAAATAAATCTACCGAATCGCGCCTATGGAACAAGTTCTACCTTTACCCTACATTCAACCCAGTACTGCCGTATTGGCACGCATCCGCCAATTTGCGCGGACATATCGTCCCCAGTTCCTAACAACCATTAAGCTATATTGAATATGATGGTGTCACCCTCGCTTTTGGCGGCAAATTTTGCCGACCTGAGGAGCGAAATGGAATGGTTCAACCAAAGCACCGCCGACTGGTTGCATCTGGATATTATGGATGGTGTTTTTGTCCCCAACATATCATTTGGCTTTCCTGTCCTGAAACATGTGGCAAAACTTTGCAAGAAGCCATTGGATGTACACCTGATGATTGTACAGCCCGAGAAGTTTGTTCAGGAGGTAAAGGATCTGGGTGCTTATCTCATGAATGTTCACTATGAGGCATGCACCCATCTGCACCGTGTGGTAGGTCAGATTCATGAGGCCGGTATGAAGGCCGGCGTAACGCTGAACCCCGCCACCCCGGTAAGTGTACTCAAAGATATCATACAAGACGTAGATCTGGTCTTGCTGATGAGCGTAAATCCCGGCTTTGGCGGTCAGAAGTTCATCCCTCACACAATAGAGAAAGTGAAGGAGCTGCGGAAGTTGATTAACGAAACAGGAAGCAAGGCTCTGATAGAGATTGACGGTGGTGTTAACCAGGAAACAGGCAAACAGCTAAAAGATGCCGGTGCAGATGTTTTGGTTGCAGGAAGCTACGTCTTTAAGGCACCCGACCCATCTGATGCCTGCACTCGTTTAAAAGCCTTATGATTATCCGACAGCCCATAATCTGGGCTACGCCCTTATATATAACAGGTATATTGCTGGGGAGTTCTCTCTCCGGCATTTATTTTATATTTGTCTCGTTGGCCCTACTGATAGCAAGCATACTTTTAAGGAAAAAGACATTCGTTGCAGATATGCTGCTCTTTGCTTTCTGGATAACTCTGGGAATGGCACGCATAGGGACGGAAAAGGAAAAGCCATCCGATAACACATTCTATAAGGTTGTCTGCAAAAAGGCGCAGGAACAGCAGAAAGTAATGACGGAACGACTGCGTGAAGCAGGTCTTGAAGAAGAGGCTCTATCTGTCTGTTCTGCCTTACTGTTAGGAGAGAAGTCAGGTTTAGACAAAGAAACACGGAAAAAATATGCCCATGCGGGCGCATCTCATCTCTTAGCCTTAAGCGGCATGCATCTGGGCATTTTATACGGAATCCTGTATATGCTCTTTATCAGGAGAATCCGATTCAGCGAATGGAAATGGTTCTGGCTGCCGCCCATTCTGCTCACCATCTGGGGCTATGCTTTCATTGCAGGAATGCCCATATCATTGGTCAGAGCCAGCATTATGTTCTCTATAGCCACCATAGCAACGCTGGCACAAAACGACACGCCGCCCCTTCATATTCTGGCCCTGAGTGCTTTAGTCATATTGCTGTTTAGTCCCACCGCCCTTTACACCATAGGTTTCCAACTATCCTTTCTGGCCGTATTTTTCATTTTAGTTCTGTATCATCCCCTAAAGGAAAAGCTAAAGTTGGGCAACTTCATTACGGAGATGTTTGTGCTTTCAGTCGTAGCTCAGCTGGGAACAGCACCATTAAGCATCTTCTATTTCCACACCCTTCCCTTAACAGGCTTTTTTATCAGCGTGATACTGATTCCACTCACCACCATCATTATTTATCTGGGCATACTTTTACTGCTTGTTCCTATAGAAGGCATAGCATGGATGCTGACCATTGTCATAAAAGCACAGGAATGGCTGGCAGATACCATAGCGAGCATTCCTTATTCCACCATAACCGATCTTTACCCCACATGGTGGCAAGTATTGTTGGTCTATCTGCTATTGTTATGCCTAACAGCAAAAAGTCTTATCCTATGGAATCGGGAGGATTTTAATCCGTAGAGAAATCCGCCAAGGTCTGTCTGTAAACAGTCAAGACAGAACTTTTACGGATAAAGCCCACAAAAACGCCATCGTCATCCACGACGGGAAGTGTCCAGGCATGCGTGCTGTCGAATGTTGCCACAACAACATCCATGGAATCATTAACCGTCAGAATCCCCTCCGGCTGTTTCATTAGCTGAGATACAGTAAACTGCCTATATAGCTCAGAACGGAAAATAAGATGGCGGATATCATCCAGATATACGGCTGCAACAAACTGCATCTGCCTGTTGACAACAGGGAACACATGATTCTTGCTGTTGCTGACCTGACTGGCCACATCGCCCAACGTCATCTCTGGATACAGAACCTGGTCGTAATGCTGGATAACACTGTCCATGCTCATCAGCGTAAGAATCGACTTATCCGTATGATGTGTGAGCAGTTCTCCGCGCTGAGCCAGACGCATGGCATAGATGCTATGCGGTTCGAAGGATTTTATTGTTAAGTATGCCATTACGGAAACCACCATCAAGGGCATGAAAAGCTGGTAACCACCCGTCAACTCGGCAATCAGGAAGATACCTGTTAAAGGGGCATGCATAACACCGCTCATAAGTCCGCACATTCCCAACATAGCAAAGTTACGCTCAGGAATCTGGAAGCCAAGCAGATCATACATGTTCCACAGACGGCAGAAGATAAAACCGCAGATACAGCCAAGGAACAGACTGGGTGCAAAGATACCGCCACAACCACCACCGCCATTGGTTGCAGTAGAGGCAAACACCTTAAAGACGATTATCAGGAACAGATAAACCAACAGATGGTTGCTGCCGTAAAACAGAGATCGGTCCATTGCCGTATTCCAGTCAGCCTCACCGGTTCCATTCAGCAGCAACGTAATAAGATCGTAACCTTCTCCGTAAAGCGAAGGAAACAGATATATGAGCAAGCTCAGCATGATGGCACCAAGAGCAAGCTTCTTGTAACGTCCGTTAAGTTTCCGGAACACGCCTTCCAGCATATTCATCGTTCTGGTAAAATAAAGTGCGACCAAACCGCATACACCACCCAAAGCAAGGTAAGCCGGAAGTCTTTCTTCCACAAAAGCATCCTGGAGATGAAACTCAAAGATGGGATTCATACCTGATACGGCAAAAGTAAGAGCTGCTGCCGTTACGCAACTGACAAGCAAAGGCAGAAGACTGGTCATGGTAAGGTCAATCATCAGAACTTCCAACACAAAGACAAGTCCGGCTATAGGTGCCTTGAAGATACCTGCCACAGCACCGGCTGCTCCGCATCCCACCAACAGCATCATCTGTTTACCGCTCAAATGGAACAGGCGTCCCAGTGTACTGCCGATAGCACTTCCCGTCAAGACAATTGGAGCCTCAGCTCCCACACTACCTCCGAAGCCGATGGTTATGGCACTGGCAACTACCGACGACCACGTATTATGGGCTTTTATCCGACTCTGTTTTCTGGCTATGGCAAAGAGAATCTTGGTTACACCGTGACTGATGTCATCACGCACCACATAACGGATAAAGAGCATAGTAAGCCAGATTCCCACTACAGGATAAACCAGATAAAGCCAGTTGGCTGTTGATGCGTCAAAACTGTGTGTTAACAGATCTTCAATCTGACCGATAAGCCACTTCAGCAGCAATCCGGCACAAGCCGTAAAGATACCGACAAAGAAACTAATGACAAGTATAAATTGATTGTCATTCAGGTGTTTGCGTCGCCAGCGCAACACGAAAGCCAAAGTATCTCTACATATCTGCTCCATCCTTATCCTCTTATAATCTTCACTTCTCCGTCTTTTGTCAACTTGATAATCTGACTGGGTTGAGCCTTTGCTTTTTCTCCTCTGCGGAAGCTGACAATATAATCCACCTGATTCTTTATCTCGTCCGAGATATCATAGAAGTTCTGGGGCGAAGGCTCTCCGCTTATATTGGCACTAGTGCTCACGATAGCCTTCTGGAACCTATAGCAAATCTGTCGGCTGAACTCCTCGTGCGTCACCCTGATACCTAAGCTGCCATCTTCGGCCAGCAGATTGGGAGCGATATTTACTGCATCATCCAGAATCAACGTCAGCGGTTTGGTGGCATAGTCCACCAAGTCCCAAGCCACATCAGGAACTTTCCTGAAGTAACGCTGCATACGGTCGGCACTATCTACCAGACAGATAAGTGCCTTGCTGTCCTCACGCTTCTTTATTTCATAAACACGACGCACGGCATCCGCATTTGTGGCATCACAACCTATTCCCCAGATCGTATCTGTAGGATAAAGAATCACACCACCCTTGCGTAATACCTCAACAGCATTCTTTATGTCTATCTCGCAATTCATGTCAAAACTCGCTTGTAAAATGGAACCTTATGTGCTCAAAATCCTGCTGAGCCATAGTAAGCACATAACCGCTGTCAGCCAGGAACACATCCCTGCCCTCACGGTCCTTAGCCAAGTACTGGTATTTACGTTTCTTGAACTGCTCCAGTTCTGCTTCATAGCCTGGCTCACATTCAATCCAACAAGCTTTGTACAGGCTGACTGGCTCCCAACGGCACTTGGCATTGTATTCGTTCTCCAGTCGGTACTGGATAACCTCGAACTGCAACTGTCCCACTGTGCCGATAATCTTACGGTTGTTGAACTGATTCACAAAGAGCTGGGCTACACCCTCGTCCATCAACTGGCTGATACCCTTCTCCAACTGCTTCGTTTTCATGGGGTCGGCATTCTCGATGTACTTAAACATCTCGGGCGAGAAAGAAGGCAGTCCTCGGAAATGCAACTGTTCGCCCTCGGTAAGTGTATCGCCAATCTTAAAGATGCCGTTGTCGGGCAAACCCACGATATCTCCGGGCCAAGCTTCATCGATGGTTTCCTTACGCTGTGCCATGAACTGAGTAGGACTGCTGAAACGCACCGTCTTACCGTTACGCACATGCAGATATGGAGCATTACGGACAAACTTGCCCGAACAAACCTTGCAGAAGGCAATACAACTGCGATGGTTGGGGTCGATGTTGGCCGTTATCTTGAAGATAAAACCTGTGAATTTATTCTCTTCGGGTTTCACCTCACGCTCCTCCGCTTTCGTAGGACGTGGGTAAGGCGCAATCTTCACAAAGCAGTCCAGCAGTTCCTGAACACCAAAGTTGTTAAGGGCTGAACCAAAGAATACCGGAGCCACTTCAGCATCCAGATAAGCCGATGTTCCTTCTTCATTAGTTCCAATCACCTCTTCTACCGTTGGATATACGCCCTCTATCATCTCCAGATCTTCACGCAGCTTAGCTGCATCATCTTCGCCCACGTTTTCTTCGAGTTCAACGGAATTGAGCTCAACACTGATTTTTTCTGTAACCTTCTGCTTGTCTGGGCGGAACAGGTTCAGGTTCTGCTCGTAGATATTATAAACGCCCTTGAAACGCATGCCCTGATTGATGGGCCAACTCAGGGGGCGAACCTTTATCTTCAGTTCTTCCTCCAATTCGTCCAAAAGATCGAAGGGATCCTTTCCTTCACGGTCCATCTTATTTACAAAGATGATAACAGGTGTCTTGCGCATACGGCAGACCGTCATCAGCTTACGTGTCTGTGCCTCAACACCTTTGGCTCCGTCCACAACGATGATGGCGCTATCTACAGCCGTAAGTGTGCGGAAAGTATCTTCGGCAAAGTCCTGGTGACCCGGGGTATCCAGAATATTCACCTTATATCCCTCGTAGTCGAATTCCATCACACTGGTAGTAACAGAGATACCACGTTGTTTCTCAATCTCCATCCAGTCGCTGGTGGCCGTCTTCTTTATCTTATTGCTTTTTACTGCGCCTGCCACCTGAATCTGACCTCCGAAGAGCAACAGTTTCTCCGTAAGTGTCGTCTTACCCGCATCAGGGTGCGAGATAATGGCAAACGTCCTTCTTCTTTCTATTTCCGTGTTCATAATCAAAAACGTTAACAGCCTCTCCCCTAACCCCTCTCCGAGGAGAGGGAGAACTTAAATCTTTAAACTCCTTAAACTCCTTAAACCCTTTAAACTATCAACTATCAACTATCAACTATCAACTATCAGCTCTCAGGAGAATACAACTTGCCGAGCATTTCCAGCAGATGCGTGATGGGCTGCAAAGCCTGTTTGGTCTCATCTGAGAGTTCGCGTCCCTGCATCTTCAGAACCGTAGCACCATACAGTGCATCCACACAGTTTTCTATCTCGTCTTTCTCCTTGTTGCGGCCCTTGCTCCTCAGTTCCACGATGTAAGGCAAAGCCTTGTAATAGGCTGCACTGTAGAAGGGTTGGTTGGAATCGGCAAGCAGCTCCCTATGACGGTCGGCCATCAGCAGCAAGGTATTCTTCACCACCTGGACATGTCCGTTCTCCTTCACGCCCTCTTCCTGCATCATTCTTATCAGACCGGCATACCAGTCGCGCTGTTCGGCTATCTGCTCCTCTGTATATTGGAACTTTGGAAGATACTCCTTGCAGATGCGGTCCACATCCAATCCGTAGGCACGGATAATGTCCTCCACCTGGAACATATATATAATGTATGCAGTAATGTTCTGTTTTCTGAGTTTCCGGGCAACTATCATAATTTACCTATCATTGTCAAAACAAACATGATTCCAGAAACGCACATCACCAAGGCACCCAGAAGACGGTTAAAGAAATTCAGCGTCTCGATTTGCAGGCGAGCCTTCATACTTTTCAGTGCACCTGTCAGACAGGCCCACCAGAGCAGAGCCCCGCAGAAGATGGCGGCGTAACCCAAAGTCTGCTCCCACACATGGTTAGGAACCACAAAATTCAATCGTGCATAAAGTGCGACAAACAGGAATATAATCAGCGGATTACTGAGCGTAAGCAGAAAACCCGTTATGCCATTATGCGTGAAAGAACCCAATTTCCCGCTTGATGAATGCGGTGCAGGCGGTTTTGTGTTAAACATCCACAATCCGAAAAAGAACAGCATGATACTACCAATAAGGCGCAGGTAAAGCATGGTTGAAGGTTTTTCAATAAAATCAAACACCAAGCTCATACCCAAGCCTGTGACGATAGCATAGACTATATCACTCAATGCGGCCCCAACTCCTGTTGCAAAGCCATACCAGCGCCCTTTCTTCAGGGTTCGCTGCACAACCAAGATACCAATCGGTCCCATCGGAGCACTTGCAATAATCCCGATCGTAAGGCCTTTTAGTATCAGGTCTATAACATCTACTGAATGTCCGAACATCATAAACGCTGCAAATTTCGTACATTTTATTGACTTTTCATAGATTTTAGCTGTAAAAATTGTGTTACTCGGCAGAAAATGCCTATCTTTGTCGTAAACTTATTAACTCATAAACTTATAAACAAACAACCTTATGGACAAAGTAAAACCTTATGTTATTGGTGTTGACCTGGGTGGTACAAACACCGTTTTCGGAGTCGTTAATGCTCGTGGCGAAGTTGTAGGTGAGAACTCTATCAAGACACAGCAGTACAAAACTGCAGAAGAGTTTGTCGAGGCAGGCGTAGAGTGCCTGAAGCCTCTTCTTGCCCAGATTGGCGGAACAGAACAGGTTCAGGGTATGGGAATCGGTGCGCCCAACGGTAACTATTATAATGGTACCATCGAGTTTGCTCCCAACCTTCCTTGGGCTCATGACGGTGTTGTGCCCTTGGCAGAGATGTTCAAAGCAAAGACGGGCATTCCCGTTAAGCTGACAAACGATGCCAATGCTGCTGCTATGGGCGAAATGGCTTATGGTGCTGCCCGCGGTATGAAGAACTTCATCGTTATCACCCTGGGAACTGGTGTTGGTAGCGGTATAGTCATCAACGGTCAGTTGGTTTATGGTAGTGACGGTTTTGCCGGTGAGTTGGGTCATGTCATCATGGACCGCACTCCCAGTGGTCGTCCTTGCGGTTGCGGTCGTAAGGGTTGCTTAGAGGCATACTGCTCTGCCACAGGTGTTGCACGTACTGCTCGCGAGATTCTGAGCAATACAGACCGTCCTTCTCTGCTGCGCGAGAAGCCCATCGAGGAAATCGAGTCTCTGGATGTCAGCATTGCTGCCAGCAAGGGCGACGAGGTTGCCAACGAGATTTTCCAGTTCACAGGTAAGATGTTGGGCGAGGCTTGTGCCGACTTTGCTGCTTTCTCCAGCCCCGAGGCATTTATTTTCTTCGGCGGTCTCTGCAAGGCTGGCGACCTGATTATGAAGCCCATCAAGGAAGCATACGACAATGCCGTCCTGAAGATTTTCAAGGACAAGGCTAAGTTCCTGGTTTCCGGCCTTATGAACGCCAACGCTGCCGTTCTTGGCGCCAGCGCCCTGGGTTGGGAAGACTAAGATTCCTCATCCATAAAATAATACAAGAAAAGATGTGCAGGAAATTGCTCCTGCACATCTTTCTTTTTTTTGCCTTACTTCACCTTCAGATAACTCTTTAGAGCCTTCACATAAGCCTCGAAAGCCTGCCTTCCAGTATCAGTAATCCTGCAGATGGTACAAGGGCGCTTACCCTTGAAAGTCTTTTCCACCTCGATATAACCTGCTGCCGACAGCTTATCCACCTGCACACTCAGATTACCTGCCGTAGCTCCCGTCTGCTCCTTGATATAGGGGAACTCCGCTTCGTCGGCACTTATGAGCAACGACATAATAGCCAGTCGCAACTCAGAGTGCAATAGTGGGTCTAATGGCTGAAACATATTTACGTCCTCCTTATTTCTGGTTCTGTAATTGAATCAGTACTCCGGGAACTACAAGACCGATAACTGCCACGGCTGCCATCACATAAAGTTGTTCGTGACCAGGGAAATGCAAAGCACAGAAGAAGCCGCCCAAGCCAGCGATGAGGCCACAAACCTGAATGATTCGGTTACGGATGATGAGCCCTGTGATGGTCGTTCCCATACCGAAACACAGGGAAATAACGCTCGTAATACAACCAAAAGCATACACTTTGGGCATAATCAATTCTAAAGGCAGGATTCCGTTGCCGATGAAGCAAAACATAAAGCCGATTCCTCCGCAGAATATACCGAATGTAGTCCAAACATAACTGATGGACTTGCCGACGAATGTCGTTGGAACGGTTTCGTTCTTCTTGTCAATCATCCAGTTGCCCACATAGCCAACCAACCACATGACTGCCCATAGAGCATTCCATGCAGGTCCGCCGTGATTTTTCCACAGGTAGGCAATGATGAATGAAAATATGACAACACAAACACCCCACCATATCATCGGCAATGCAGAATTACGGGTGATCGTGCGCTGACTGCGTTCAATTGACTCGCGAATAATTTCCAGACTGCGCTCAGCAGTCAAGTTGCTGTTTTCTTCCATTTTTGTTTTCAGTTAGATGATAAATAGAATAATGTTCATTTTTCTCAACGGTCAATGTTCTATGACCTTCAGCACTTCCCCCTTCCTTTCTGCAGCAAGGTCGGAAAAAGACGCCTTTTCATCCGGATTGCGCTGCAAAGGTAAACAGGTTTATAATATAAACCAAATTATTTTGTAGATTATTTTCTGCATATTACATTTTTTAACATTCGAAAGCATTTAGAAGCCTTGTCTGCCAAGACAGAAAAAAGACAATCCCAACCCGACAAAAAGATTTTACTAAGGGAAAGAAAGAAGTGTAACACGGGCAATAAAACTATTTTCAAGGCTTGATAATATATTTTCAAGGCTTGGTTATTTATTTTCAAAGCTTGGTTATAAATTTTCAAGCCTTGAAAATAATTCTTACACGGCTATTAGCATATTATATTATTGGCATCAGAATGTTTTCAGACAGTTTATATGGTTATTCTGCAATTTAGTTGAAATGTGGGATATTTAAAGTTATTGTCTTTGTTTTTCGGTTCTGTTGCTCAAGCCGTAAGGCTGTATTCGGTTTATGAAACAGTGAAGGCAAGCTTAATTTGGATTCGATGATTCACAAACTGAATACGAATGGGTGAAAACCATGAGCAACAGAAACGGGTTTTATGGGTTTTCTTTTATTTTGGCAACATTTCAACGAAATTGACGAAGACCCACTTATACCGGTAATTATGTTAATACAGAAAATTTTATTCAAACATAGTGGGTGAACCCGTTGGTTACCTCATTATTTTTTTGTACCTTTGTCGCAAAAATAAAAAAACGTATTTGAAGAGATGGCAATTACATTCTTTAAGACACCACAGGAGAGCATCATCGCTACTGCCTGTGACCACAAATTCACAAGCGAAGATATAGAAAAACTTTGCTGGCTCTACGACGGAGCTACTGTACTTGACGGAGAGACCCTGAGCGGATTCTTCATCGGTCCACGTAGGGAAATGATCACTCCCTGGAGCACCAATGCCGTGGAGATTACCCAGAATATGGCAGTCAAGGGCATTAGCCGTATCGAGGAATACTATCCCGTAGCCGACGAGAAGGCTGAATACGACCCAATGCTGCAACGCATGTACAAGGGCCTCGACCAGGAGATCTTTACCATCAACATGAAGCCTGCTGCCATCCAGCACATCGAGAATCTGGAGGAGTACAACGAGCAGGAGGGTCTGGCACTCTCGCCAGAAGAGATTGAGTACCTGCACGATGTGGAGAAGCAGTTGGACCGCAAACTTACAGACAGCGAGGTGTTCGGCTTCGCACAGATCAACAGTGAGCATTGCCGCCACAAGATTTTCGGCGGCACCTTCATCATCGACGGCGAAGAGAAGGAGAGCAGCCTCTTCAAGATGATTAAGAAGACTACGCAGGAGAATCCCCATAAGATAATCTCTGCCTATAAAGATAATGTAGCATTTGCACAGGGTCCCGTTGTGGAGCAGTTTGCCCCGCAGGACCACAGCACGAGCGACTATTTCGTTATCCGCGACATAGAGAGTGTTATCAGCATCAAGGCTGAGACACATAACTTCCCCACAACGGTAGAGCCTTTCAACGGCGCCTCTACAGGTACAGGCGGTGAGATCCGCGACCGTATGGGCGGTGGTGTAGGTTCCTGGCCTATAGCTGGTACTGCCGTTTATATGACCAGCTACCCCCGTACTCAGGAGGAACGTGACTGGGAGAAGATTCTGCCCGTTCGTGATTGGCTGTACCAGACACCCGAGCAGATTCTTATCAAGGCATCCAACGGTGCCAGCGACTTCGGCAACAAGTTCGGCCAGCCTCTGATCTGCGGATCTGTGCTGACTTTCGAGCATCAGGAAAAGGACGAGAAATACGCCTACGACAAGGTTATCATGCTGGCCGGCGGTGTGGGTTACGGTACCAAGCGCGACTGCCTGAAGGGTACTCCCCAGAAGGGTAACAAGGTGGTTGTCGTAGGTGGTGATAACTACCGTATCGGTCTGGGCGGCGGCTCTGTATCATCTGTTGAGACAGGCCGTTACAGCAGCGGCATCGAGCTGAATGCCGTTCAGCGTGCCAATCCTGAGATGCAGAAACGTGCCTACAACCTTATCCGCTCCCTTTGCGAGGAGAAAGTGAATCCCGTTGTCAGCATCCACGACCACGGAAGTGCCGGACACGTAAACTGCCTGTCGGAGTTGGTTGAGGAATGCGGCGGTCACATTGATATGACCAAACTGCCCATTGGCGACCCCACCCTATCGGCAAAGGAAATTATTGCCAACGAGAGTCAGGAACGTATGGGACTGCTTATCGACGAGAAGCACATCGACCATGTACGTCAGATTGCCGAGCGTGAACGCGCTCCGCTGTATGTAGTGGGTGAGACCACAGGCGATGCACACTTCAGCTTCGAGCAGGGCGACGGTGTCCGTCCCTTCGACCTGGAGGTAAGCCAGATGTTCGGTCACTCTCCCAAGACCATCATGCGCGACAATACCGTAGAGCGTAAATACGAGAATGTAGAGTATGACAACTCTAAACTCTCAACTCTAAACTCTCAACTTGAAAAGGTTCTGCAGCTGGAGGCTGTTGCCTGCAAGGACTGGCTGACCAACAAGGTGGACCGCTCCGTAACAGGTAAGGTGGCACGCCAGCAATGTCAGGGCGAGTTGCAGTTGCCGCTGAGCGACTGCGGTGTGGTTGCCCTCGACTATCGTGGAGAGAAGGGTATTGCTACAGCACTGGGTCATGCACCTCAGGCAGCCCTGGCAGACCCCGCAGCAGGTTCCGTACTCTCTGTTGCCGAGTCTCTGACAAATATTGTTTGGGCTCCCCTGGAGGAAGGGCTGGACAGCGTAAGCCTGAGTGCCAACTGGATGTGGCCCTGTCGTGCCCAGGAGGGTGAGGATGCCCGTCTCTATACTGCCGTCAAGGCTCTCTCCGATTTCTGCTGCGAGTTGCAGATTAACGTTCCCACAGGTAAGGACTCGCTGAGTATGACACAGAAGTACCCCAACGGCGAGAAGATTATCTCTCCGGGTACCGTCATCGTAACCAGCGGCGGACAGGTAAGCGACATCAAGAAGGTTGTTTCTCCTGTTGTTCAGAACGTACCTTCTACACTTTACCATATCGACTTCTCTTTCGATGAGCTCCGTCTGGGCGGTTCTGCCTTTGCTCAGGTTCACAACAAGGTAGGCAGCGATGTTCCTACCGTTAAGAACAGCGAGTATTTCCGCGATTGCTTCAATGCCATCCAGACCCTGATTCAGAAGGGCCTCATTCTGGCTGGTCACGACATCAGCGCCGGTGGTCTTATCACTACCCTGCTGGAGATGACCTTCGCCAACACCAAGGGCGGTTTGAACATCAATCTGGACAAGATAAAGACCGACGACCTGACAAAGATTCTCTTTGCCGAGAACCCCGGTGTTGTTATCCAGGTTGCTAACGGCAACCGTACAGAGGTAAAGAAGTTCCTGGAGGACGAAGGCATAGGCTACATTAATATAGGGGAGCCAGCCGAAGGCCGCACCCTTGCTATCCAGAAGAACGGACAGACATTCGACTTCGACATCGATGCCCTGCGCGATGTCTGGTACAAGAGCAGCTTCCTGCTGGATCAGAAGCAGAGCTTCCACGGCAAGGCTGCCGAGCGTTACCAGAACTACAAGCAGCAGCCTCTGCAGTGGAATATTCTTTCCAACTTTACAGGCAAGCTGAGCCAGTTCAGCCTGAACCCCGACCGTCGCGAGAAGAGCGGTCTGCGCGCTGCTATTATCCGCGAAAAGGGAACAAACGGCGAACGCGAGATGGCTTATATGCTGTATCTGGCAGGCTTCGACGTAAAGGATGTGATGATGACCGACCTTATCACAGGTCGCGAGACACTGGACGACATCAACTTCATCGTCTTCTGCGGCGGATTCTCCAACAGCGACGTATTGGGAAGTGCCAAGGGATGGGCAGGTGCCTTCCTTTACAACCCCAAGGCCAAGGAAGCCCTCGACCGTTTCTATGCCCGCAAGGACACACTTTCACTGGGTGTCTGCAACGGTTGCCAGCTGATGGTGGAGTTGGGATTAATAGGGGGAGAAATGGTAAATGGCAAATCCCCTAAGATGTTGCACAACGACAGCCACAAGTTCGAGTCGAACTTCCTTGGTCTGACCGTTCAGCCCAACAAGAGCGTGCTGATGGGAAGCCTCAGCGGAAGCAAGTTAGGTATCTGGGTGGCTCACGGAGAAGGCAAGTTCTCTCTGCCCGGCAAAGAGGATGATTACAACATCGTACTGAAATACAGTTACGACGGTTATCCTGCCAACCCCAACGGTAGCGACTTCTCTGCTGCCGGTATCTGCAGCGCCGACGGTCGCCATCTGGCTATGATGCCTCACCTGGAACGTGCCTTCTTCCCCTGGCAGTGCGGCTACTATCCTGCTGACCGCAAGGAGCAGGATCAGGTGACACCTTGGATTGAAGCATTCGTAAACGCAAGGGAATGGATAAAAAATAATGTTTGATCTCTTTAAGACATTCTTTCAGATAGGACTTTTCACCTTCGGCGGCGGCTATGCCATGATACCGCTCATTGAGCAGAAGGTGGTAGATGAAAAGCATTGGGTCGGCCACGAAGAGTTGGTCGATCTGATTGCTGTAGCCCAGAGTTGTCCCGGTGTCTTTGCCGTGAACATCAGTATCTTCATAGGCTACAAGCAGAAAGGTGTTTGGGGTGCTTTCCTAAGTACCTTGGGTGCCTGCCTGCCCTCTTTCATCATCATCCTGCTCATAGCCTTTGCCTTCATGCAGTTCAGGGACAATCCCTGGGTGGAGAAGTTCTTCAAAGGTCTGCGTCCTGCCGTAGTAGCCCTGATAGCTGCTCCTGTATTCCGTATGGCCAAGAGTTCCCACATCAACCGCTACAACGTATGGATTCCTGTTATGGCAGCCCTTGCCATCTGGCTGATGGGTGTTAGTCCTATATACATTATATTAATAGCCGGACTGGGCGGTTACGCATACGGGCAATACTTGAAGGAGAGTTGAGAGATTAGAACTGAGAGATTAGAGATTACAGTAAACGGTAAACGGTAAACAAATTTATCATGGTTGTACTGATACTAAGATTATTCTGGACGTTTTTCCTCATCGGACTTTTCGGATTCGGTGGAGGATATGCCATGATATCCATGATTCAGACTGAGGTGGTTACGCATCAGCACTGGATGACAATGGGACAGTTTACGGATATTGTGGCCATCAGTCAGAGTACGCCTGGCCCTATCGGTATCAACAGTGCCACTTACGTAGGATATACAGCTATGGTGAATGCCGGGTACGATCCTGCCTGGGGTATTCTGGGCAGTTTTATTGCCACCTTTGCCGTTGTCTTTCCCAGCTTTGTTCTTATGCTTATCATCAGCAGGTTCCTGATGAAGTACAAAAACCACAGTGCAGTAGAGAGCACCTTCCAAGGTCTGCGTCCTGCCGTAGTAGGTCTTCTGGCAGCTGCAGCCCTGTTGCTCATGAACGAGGAGAACTTTGGCAACATCTCCGAAACACCCTGGCAGTTCTGGATAAGCGTAGGGATTTTCTGCTTTGCCATGATAGCCCACCGCGTTTACAAAACAAGCCCCATACTTATTATTCTGTTATGCGGAATAACAGGAATGCTCCTGTTCTAATAACAGAAGCATTCCACAATATCTACCTATAAGATTTTGGCTTACAACTTCACCTTACGCGAACGGGTGTGTCCGTTTACTGTCCACTTAACCAGGTAAACGCCACCTGGTAACATAGAAGCATCAACAGCCTTTGACACACTGCCGGATGCCAGCATACGTCCGTTCAAATCATATACGGCAATGGTTCCCTGTACATTCTCAACATCGTTGGGGATTCGAATATGGATTTGCCTGTTGCTATCCATAGTGATGCGGTAGTCGAAGTCCTCCTTCCACATAGAAGCAATACCATCCACCATGCTTTCATCAGCCTTAACAATGTACCACTGACGTGTCGGCTTCGAGGCATTATCGGCATTATTGGTCCAACTGATAACCGGGTTACCATCTTCACTG
This sequence comes from uncultured Bacteroidales bacterium, assembly GCA_902801485.1. Lineage (GTDB taxonomy): Bacteria > Bacteroidota > Bacteroidia > Bacteroidales > Bacteroidaceae > Physcousia. Next base: position 51,686 of record CADCIP010000012.1, read on the forward strand.
CCCCCATTGGAATTGTTCCAGGCCAACCCGGTTTCCCTGTTCTCAATGGCCCAGTTCTCACCAGCCTTTACAAAGCGCCATAGCTGACGGTCGTTCCCCTCTTCGAGAGGTGTTACCTGCAACTGACTTCCTGTAGCATACATGCCATCGGAGCCTACGGCCATATCCGTAATAGCCAGATTGCTCTCACGACTCACAAACTGGTAGTAATCTTCCGTAACAGGGCGTATCTGCCAATGCTGTGACATATATCTTTCGGGAGTCATACTCCAAGTTGCCAAACAGTCGCCCCCGTCACCTATGTCAACAGGATGATCTACCCCTACATTATATATATAATAGTAAGCGTCTTTGTCTATACCCATGGGATTGGCAGGTACAGGGTCGACAGGTTTTATATCGTCTGGATTGGGAAAGACAGAAGACAGGTAAGTTGCGTGTTCAACCAGGAAAGTCTTCAGATAGTCTATGCTCTCCTGATACGTACTGAAGAGTTGCAACTCGTCCCAAGTACGCTCGTCGATAGGCCATATCATATAGTTTAGCCGCTGACTCTCGTCTATCTCGGCAGCTAAGCTATCTACGAAGGCAAGTGTCTTCTCGACAAGATGCTCCTGCATAACAGCCTTATGCCATCTGCGGCCTATGAGGTTCTTGAACCAGGGGTCGTTATACATTCGTTTAAACCACTGCCTTTCGTTACTGCTATATCCGTTATCCAGCATTAGCTTATCGGTCATCTCACCTAAACGGTAGCAGTTGTTGAAGGCTATGTCGTAATCCCAGATGGGTCCCATATACAAGCGGTCGTCTGCCTGGTTCTTATAACAGTAGATGCTGTACAATCCGTCGCAGTTCGCAGTATATTCTACCGTCAGATACCATGATGCAAGAGCGAGGCTGTCAAAAAGCTGACGATATCCCCTTTCCGGGTCTCTGTAACTTGAAGAGAAAATACGCGACTCCACGTTGTTCATATACTTCTGGAGATAGTAAATCTGACTATATGTTATAACATCCTCGTCAGGCGACTTTATTCCAACGGCGACACCCCTGTTGGTGGTGAAATTTTTTTCCTGGTCATAAGCAGGAGAACCCAGCTCCATAAAGTAACCGCCGGAGATGTCTGCGTCTCCAGCAGGACTCTCCTCTTGTTCCACAATATCGATACGGTGAGGCCGTATATCTATATGGTCACTAATCTGGTAATTACCAACGAAGTAACCATTCAAAGACAAATCCACAAACTTAGCAGCAGGAACGAAAGACTGTCCCAGTTCCTTTCCGATGAAACTGGCTACCGCATTACGGATAAGTGTCTTATCGACAGCATTCGCCAACAACGTCCAGTTGCGGGCCTTGGCATAGCCTTTTCCAAGGAATTTCTCTTTCTCCTTGAATTTTATACGATAAGGTTTCTTGGGGACGCCCCATGTACTATTACCACGGCCACGGATCTCCAAAGAGTCGATAAACTCCGTCTCCCCGTCTTGAATACGCCACAACTTGGCATATTTGTAATCGGTCTTACTGGAAATGCCCGAGCCGTCGTATGTGTTGATGTAAAGGGCCGGCAGATTGGTAAGCTGCTTCACGTAGGTGGGAGATCCGCCGTTTTCCAGGTTTTCCAGCTCTACGCAGAACGTATCATAAGCTTCCTGTAACACTTGCAAATCATCAGCGGAGATTTCGTCATCTTCCAGTTTCTCTCCTTCCTCTATCAGTATCTTCAAATACGTGGCAGTAAATCCCAAGTCGGCTATATAGGAGGGTCCGTAAACAGTTACGTGAATAGGATGGAACTCAGCAAAATGGCCAAAGGTATTACCGTTTGTATTGGCAAGTATGGTAAAACGCAACGAGTTATATGTTTTATCTCCCAAGGATATGGGATCGGAGGTGAACTCCTCTCCGTAACTTGCATTGCCCAATTTTATTTCACCCAGGTCATCCCATTGTGTTTTGTTATTGCTACCCAAGACACCCATCAGCGTCACATGGTTGTTGGGTTCCCTACGACGAAGGACATAAAGGCCTATATTACCACCTACAGGCTCATCAAAATCTACCTGAATGTAGTGCGTTTCATGTACAAGGTTATGCCAATCACTATGCCAGAAGGTATTGGGATTTTCGTCAACCAGATATTCTATGTGCTGTCCTTCTTGCCAATCGTTGGCATTACTACTCAGTTGATCTCCGGAAATAGGAATAATTTCTGTTTCCCTTCCTACGGCTTGCTTATAAATCTCCTGAGATTTTGCAAGCAATTCATGGTATTGCTCTGCTATTGTCTGTGCTCCCAAAGTAAGGGAGCACAAACTTAGCAGCGCTGCATAAAGCAGTCGCATTATCTTTTAGCTTTAAGATTATTCTTCTGTATTTTCTGTCTTAGGCTCTTCAAAATCGGTGATCTCATTCTCTATAAGAATGTTGTACCACTGAGCCAGTTTCTTCATATCTGCAGGATATACACGGTCTCTATCATAATTAGGAAGGGCTTCTCCCATAAAGGCAGCTAACTCATCCTTACTTGCTTTCTTATAATCAAGGCTTGTTTTCTTACCGCCTTCCTTCTCCAGAATGTTCTTGAATACACGACGCAAGGGTACCTCCTCGTCGTCGGTGTACATTGCTATATCAGCCAATGAGATTACCTTATCGGTACCAAACACAGGCATACGCTTCTTCTGGGCATCCAATGTTTCTACAATAAGACTATTGTTTCCACGAGATAATAACTTGTACAAACCGGGTTTGCCGGATATTGCCAAAATCTTTTCTAACATGTTTCTTTCTTTTTTATCTGATGTTTTGTTAATAATTACGTTTCTGTTCTATGTCTCAGTCTGATTGACTGTAATCTTTTTCAACATTCCTTGCAAGGCATCCAGCAAACCCTTCTTTCCCTCCGTACCGTTATCTATAACGAAATCAGCCTTCTTCTGTTGCTGTTCAGACTGCTGCATGCCTATACGGGCCTCTACCTGCTCACGTGTACTGCCATCGCGCTTCATGGATCGCTGAATGCGCAGTTCCAAAGGAGCTTTTACGAAAAGGACCTTATCGACAAGGGTATCAAATCCGCTCTCGTACAATATGGCACTCTCCACAGCGACCACTGGGGAATCCTGCTGTTTCACCCATTTGCCGATATCCTTTCTGACAGCCGGATGAACAATAGCATTCACCTGCTGCACATGCTGTTGGCTGGAAAACAGGTAATCGGCTAACACCTTTTTCTGCAACTCCCCATTCTTATATACAGATGCACCGGCCAATTCTGTCAACTTCTGCCTGATAGTGTCATCTTCGCAGATAAGGCGTTTCGCTTCAGTGTCACAATCATAGACGGGCACATTCATTTGCTTATGCAAAAGAGAAGAGATGTAACTCTTTCCGCTTCCTATCCCACCTGTGATTCCCAGTATTACCATATTCTTCACTCACAGAATCTATTGGATTCCCGTTTCCATCTCGGCCCTTTCTATCAAATAGTCCACCTCAAGCGGAGAAATTCGTGCATTGGTAACGCCATCTGGAAGAGACTTCAGGTGCAGCCGGTACTTGTCTGAGGGATTCTGCAACAGTTCCTCGTAAGTAACGGCCAATACAAAATTATCTGCCGTTATTCTCTGATATTGCCCCGACTCTACACGGAATGTGACTTTAGCTTTCGAAGGAAAAGTACGCAATTCCTTGTCTCCGGGGAAATTCAGTCCTATGATGGGTACCTCAACCGTCTTTTCTGCATAATAGCCCACAAATGCCGTCATTTCTACCCTTTCCGGAACATACTTAACACCTTTCATTCGCTGGAACGAAATGCTTTGGGTTATGTTCTCCTTCAGACCCAACAGGCTGACTGCCTGTGTGTATGCATACTGCATGGTATCAAGCACACTATTGGGAGCATACACCAATACACTATCCTCAGAAAGGTTCATAGACTGGATGTAATTCTGAGGCGATGCACCAACACTGCCGCAAATCTTAACAGGAAGTCTTTTTGCTACACCTCTGTTATAGTAGTACTCCAAAGTATCGGGACGGACAGAAATAATATGGCTGGAAACTCCCAACTGACTCTGTATCATTCGCTGCACATCAGATACAGGAACTTGCACACGGGCTGTGAGATGACCGGCATCATATTTTTCGAAATCCACCTCTACGGCATTCTGCACCGTATAGCGGAAGAAACGGAACAACGTTGTTCCTCTGTCCCTGATGGTAATATGAATCTGCGAAGGCAGTCCGGTAGTAATTTGCACCTTCTCCGGAACATTCTTCAATGCCAACGGGATAGAAATCTCCGTCTCGAACGTCTCGTCTAACGTCTGCAACAGCCAGAACCCCGCAGACACGACAAAGAAGAAGAGAAAGACAAAAAACTCATGGCTTTTCCTGCCAAAGAACACGTTTCTTATCCTCACCCAAAACTTTGCGAGTCCATATCCCATAGTGCCGACTTTTGCTAAGGCAAAAGAAATGCCCTGAATAACTTACTGGGCAGGTTGAGCCTGAGCATACACAGAGTTGCGGTCAACCTTGATACGTACACCATTGGCAACCTCAATTATCAGCGTATTGTCATTCTCGTCTATCTGCTTAACCACACCATATATACCGCCTGCTGTTACAACAGCCTGTCCTATGGTAATACTGTTACGGAAATTCTGTATTTCCTTCTGCCTCTTCTGCTGAGGACGAATCATGAAGAAATACATGATGGCAAAAAGAGCCACAATCATCAAAAGTCCACTGTATTGCTGCATTGTTGTTCTTATTTAAATATTTTTAATCAGTTTATTTTCCTCCATCAGCCTCTTGGATATATTATCCAGCGTAGCATTTATGTACTTACCACTCTTGCTGGTACTGTACATCTTGGCAATCTCGACATATTCATTAATACTTACGCTAACGGGAATGCCGGGAAAAGAAATTATCTCTGCCAAAGCCAATTGCAGAATGATACGGTCCATAAGTGCCACACGCTTGATGTCCCAATTGCGGGTGGTTGATGCAATCAAATCATAATAATATTCTTTGTTGGCAATAGCTTTCTGCAACAGACGGATAGCAAACTCCTGATCCGCGGTATCCTTGTACTCGGGCATCAAAGGTTGCTTGTCTGTGCTATCTTCTGTAAACCTGTTTATAGTCTTCAGCACAAAGGTGTCCACAATTACCTTATCGTCATTCCAATAAAGATCCATTTCCTCCAATACAGAATCCAGTTCTTCGTTGTTGCAAATCAGATGACGATAGATAAGACGCCAGACTTCCCTATCCTCTTCATAAGAGTTTTTGCCCGATGACATGTACTCCTTATAGTATTCGCTTTCCTCTATTTTATTATAAAGCGAACGCACATACTCTTCCTGGTCTGACCAGTCAAAGCGCTGGTTCTCTCTGTACTCACGCAACTGCTTATTTGACTCCAGTTGCAACATAAAACGGTTTTCTACAAACTTGGCACTTACGAAATCACTCTCGCCAAGACGTCTGGCCCGACTCTGGCGCATTTCCAGCATGCGCAATGCCATACGGTTCAATTCCACCATAAGGAGCAACATACTATTATACAAATCATAAGCTCTGGACAAACTCAGAAGCAGTTCTTTTTCTGCCACTGCAGGATTCTTGCTTCCATTCTGATAAAAAGAATAGGTAATTTGAACAAGTTTTAATCGAATTAATTCGCGATTTATCATACTATTACACTTAAAATGAGGGTACAAAAGTACTCATTTTGCCCCATATAGGCAATTTTTCAGCGTTTTTTTTGGAAGATAAAGAAAATATGAAGAATTTTGGACCCGCTTTTATATATTTGCAAACATGGAATCGAACAAAAAAACGCAAACCGAGGCCGAAAGCAACATATTGTTTTCCAAAGCTGTCAAAGCCGGCCAACGCATCTATTATGTAGATGTAAAGATGAATAAGAAGGAGGAGATGTACCTTAGTATTACCGAGAGTAAGAAACTGGTTTCGGGCACTACTGAGATGCCTCAATACAATTATGAGAAACATAAGATATTCCTCTTCAAGGAAGACTTCCAGAAATTTCTGGATAGCCTGAACGAAGCCATCAATTATATCAACAGCCAGCAAGGACCAACAGAGCAAAGAACTCAGGAAGAAGGCGAAATAAACATAGATTTGGACTTCTGATTACATCGTTAGAATACAAAATTGGTGCTTTTGGATAAAATAATTCGTTATTCCTACCGGGTAATCCATAATTATTTTATACCTTTGCACCCGCTTTTGAAGCCGTGTGATGGTGAATTAAGCAAAATTTAACTTAATTTAGAGTAACACAAAAACAAAAAAACAATGAAAAGTATTGACGTAAAAGGTACTGCCCGTCCTGCCACAGGCAAAAAGGCAAGTCGTGACATCCGTAAGGCTGGAGCTGTTCCCTGTAACCTCTATGGTGAGGCTAAGGATGAGAAAGGTCTCCCCGTTGCAGTAAGTTTCTCCGCTACTCAGGAGGAGTTGCGCAAACTCGTTTACACTCCCGACATCTACAGTGTGAACCTGAGCATTGACGGTAAAGAATGCAAGGCTATCATGAAGGAACTTCAGTTCCACCCTGTGACAGACGCCCTGCTGCACGTAGATTTCTATGAGATCACAGAGACCAAGCCCATCGTTATGGAAGTGCCCATCAAGCTGAACGGTTTGGCAGAAGGTGTTAGAGCCGGTGGTAAGCTGGCTGCCAGCGTACGTAAGCTCAAGGTTAAAGCTCCTTATACCGCTATCCCTGAGAAACTGAACATTGATGTTACCAACTTGGGTCTGGGTAAGACCATCAAGGTAGGTGAGTTGAGTTTCGAGGGTCTCGAACTTGTTACCAGCCCCAGCGTTGTAGTTTGTCAGGTTAAGATGACACGTAGCGCAATGAGTGCTGCAGCAAAGGCTTCCGAGGAGTAATTCCTTACCATAGCATCATAAAGGCGGCACACACTATGCCGCCTTTTATTTTTCAAGACAATGAATCCTATAAAAACAATTATCTCCCTTTTGTTCCCTTCAAAAAGCAGGAAAAAGACCGACGAGGAGAATTCCGTTATGAAATACCTGATTGTAGGACTGGGCAATATCGGCCCTGAGTATGTAGGCACACGCCATAACATCGGCTTCCGCATTGTAGATGCGCTGGCAGAGTCGGCTAATGCCCAATGGGAGGACAAACGCTACGGTTTCGTGGCCCGCATGAGGGTTAAGAACGCTCAGCTCATCCTTCTAAAGCCCAGCACATATATGAATCTGTCGGGCAATGCCGTCCGGTACTGGATGCAACAAGAGAAAATTGAATTGCAGAACCTGCTTGTTGTCGTTGACGATCTCAGTCTGCCCGTTGGTACCATCCGTATGAAACAGAACGGAAGCGCCGGGGGACACAACGGACTGAAGCACATTGCCCAGATGCTGGGAACCGAGGGTTATAACCGATTGAAGTTTGGTATTGGCAACGACTTTCCCAAGGGCGCTCAGGTTGATTTCGTACTTAGCAAATTCAGTCCCGAAGACGAAAGCGTCATAGAAAAGAAAACACCCGTATGTGCCGATGCTATCAAAGCCTTTGCCCTCAGCGGCATACAATTTGCCATGTGTAATTACAACAACAAATGAACACAGAAGCTCGTATAGATAAATGGCTCTGGGCAGCCCGCATCTTCAAAACACGTACCATAGCTGCCGCAGCTTGCAAGAAGGGGCAGGTTAGCCTGAAAGGCACTCCCGTTAAAGCCAGTCGAATGATTAAGGAAGGTGACGTAATAGATGTGCGTAAACCGCCCGTCACCTATTCCTTCCGTGTGCTGCAAGCCATAGAAAGGCGTGTAGGTGCCAAACTCATCCCTGAGATTCTGGAAAACATTACAGCTCCAGAACAGTATGAGATCCTTGAGATGAGCAAGATTAGCGGATTTGTAAATCGCGCCAAGGGAACCGGTCGGCCCACCAAGAAGGACCGCCGCTCTCTGGATGAATTCCAAAGCGAAGTACCGGAGTTCTTTGCCGACTTCGATTTTGACCTTGACGATTAAAACAATTAACACCATGAAATACTTTTGGTTACTGGTATTTACTACCATCGCAACGGTTAGTCGGGCTGCCGACTACATTATCGAAACAAGTCAACCCCGTCAGACCATCCGTCACTTTGGTGCTTCCGATGCCTGGTCCATGCAATTCATCGGTCTATGGGACAACGAAGCAGAACAAGAAAAGATTGCCGACTGGCTCTTCTCGACGGAAAATGATTCACAAGGGCAACCCAAGGGAATCGGTCTCTCTGTCTGGCGATTTAATTTAGGAGCCGGAAGCGCTGAGCAAGGACGAGAATCCCAGATTAATCCTGGCACCCGTACTGAATGTTTCCTGACTAAGGACGGCACTTACGACTGGACCAAGCAATCTGGTCAGCGCAAGTTCATCAGAATGGCCAAGCAAAGGGGTGTGCCCCATTTCCTGGCTTTTCTGAATTCGGCTCCCGTCTATTTCACACAGAACGGACTTGCCACTAATACAGGCAGGGACGGCACCATCAACCTGAAAGATGACTGCTATGACGACTTTGCCCGCTTTATGGCCACTTCACTCAAAGGATTGGAGGAACAAGAAGGCATCCACTTTGATTATCTTTGTCCCGTGAACGAGCCAGACGGCCATTGGAACTGGTTAGGCCCCAAGCAAGAAGGTTCGCCGGCTACACACCGCGAAATAGCCCGATTGGCACGCGAGACCAGCAAGGCACTTACTGAACAAGGACTCAACACCCAGATTCTTATGGACGAGTCCAGCGACATCCGTTGCCTTTTGGGCATTCATGAGACCGACTGGCAACGCGGAAATGCCATCAGTACATTCTTCTCACCAGACAGCACACTGACATACGTAGGCAACCTGCCAAATGTTCCTCATCTGGTGGCGGCTCACAGCTATTGGACAAATACACCTATACCTTATATGAAAAAGGTACGTGAGCAACTACGGGAGGAATGTAAGAAATATGGTATAAAATTCTGGCAGACGGAAATCTGCATCATGGGCAACGATACCGAAATTGGCGGAGGACAAGGGTATGACTTTACCATGAAGACTGCCCTTTATGTGGCTCGCGTCATTCATCACGACCTTACATACGCCGATGCCGAAAGTTGGTCGTGGTGGCGTGCCTGCGGCGGTAATTACAGAGACGGGCTCATCCGTGTTTATGAACGCGAGCAACGGGCCCGAGACTCCAAGTTGCTTTGGGCATTGGGCAACTTCAGCCGTTTCGTCCGTCCTGGCGCTGTAAGATACGAGGTCAGCAGCCCTAAGCAGGAAGACCCATTCGGATTGATGGTTTCTGCCTATCAGAACGAAGACGGCAAGTGGGTTTGTGTTGCTATCAACTATTCCGATAAGCCTCAGGACTTCAAGCTTAGCTTCTCCGATAAGAAAAAACACAGCTGGCAGATATACCGTACCAGCGATGCAGAAGGTGAAAACCTGAAACCTATTGGCATTTACAAAGGAAAAACGCAACTTTCTGCCCGCAGTATTTCCACCTTTGTAGAAAAATAATTACCTTTACACCAGAAAAACCCTTAAACTAATGATAAAGATGAAGAAAATTCTCTCCATTCTGACGCTGTTCGCATTGTTTTCTGCAACAGTTTTGGCTGACAACAAGCCCGGCACTTTTACCATAGGTAGTAAGACATTTCTCCTCAATGGCGAGCCCTTTGTAGTGAAGGCTGCCGAGATACATTATCCACGAATTCCCCGTCCCTACTGGGAGCACCGCATACAGGTGTGTAAGTCGTTGGGAATGAATGCCGTATGCATTTATATATTCTGGAACATCCATGAGCAGCAAGAAGGACAGTTCAACTTCACCGATAACAACGATATAGCTGAATTCTGCCGTATTGCCCAGAAGAACGGTATGTATGTGATTGTCCGTCCCGGCCCTTACGTTTGTGCTGAATGGGAGATGGGCGGTCTGCCTTGGTGGCTGCTGAAGAAGAAGGACATCAAGTTGCGCGAACGCGACCCCGATTTCATGGAGCGTGTAAAAATCTTCGAGGAAAAGGTGGGCGAGCAACTGAACCCCCTAACTATTCAGAACGGCGGTCCTATTATCATGATGCAGGTAGAAAACGAATACGGAAGCTATGGCGAAGACAAGCCTTACGTTTCAGAAATCCGTGACTGTCTGCGCGGCATCTATGGCAAAGAGTTGGAGTTATTCCAGTGCGACTGGAGCAGCAACTTCGAGAAGAACGGTCTTGATGATCTCACCTGGACGATGAACTTCGGTACAGGTGCCAACATCGACCAACAGTTCCGTCGACTGGGTGAGTTGCGTCCCAATGCCCCCAAGATGTGTTCCGAGTTCTGGAGCGGATGGTTCGACAAGTGGGGAGCACGCCATGAGACACGTCCTGCCAAAGACATGGTGGAGGGTATGGATGAAATGCTCTCGAAGGGCATCAGTTTCTCGCTTTATATGACACACGGAGGAACCAGCTTCGGTCATTGGGCAGGAGCAAACTCTCCCGGCTTTGCCCCCGATGTTACATCTTACGACTACGATGCACCCATCAACGAATGGGGCCTTGCTACCCCCAAATTCTGGGAACTCCGCAAGATGATGCAAAAGTATGATGAAAGAGGTTTCCCCCTACAAGGAGGACGGAAGGGGGGCTTACCCGCTGTTCCCAAGGCTCCGATGCCAATCATCACTGTTCCCAAGTTCGAACTGACGGAGTTTGCCCCGCTCATGTCAGCTATGACCGAGCCTGTCAAGGGAAACCTGAAGACTTTTGAAGAGATGAATATGGGTTGGGGCACCATGATGTACTCCACCCGCTTGCCAGAAATCACTTCGCAGAGCGAGCTCACAGGAGAGTTCCACGACTTTGCACAGGTGTTCATCGACCAAAAGTATATCGGTAAGATTGACCGCGTGAAAAATGAGAAATCGCTCACGATTCCAGCCATTAAAAAGGGAGAAGATCTGATTATTATCGTCGAAGGCATGGGCCGCATCAACTTCGGTCGTGCCATCAAAGACTTCAAAGGGATCATCGGTAATGTTACGCTGACCACAGAGACTGATGACGTGGAAATGGTGTTAACGCCCAAAAACTGGGCAAACGTGGCCATCCCAGATGACTATGAGACAGCAAAGAAAGTCCTTGATATGGTTAAGGGCGTTAATGATCGAGTGGCTTCTGGCGAGGTAAAAGGGTGTGTTCCTGCGCTTGCCTTAACACAGGGTTATGAAGGGTCAAAGAAACTTGGCGACCTCCTGAAACCTGGCTATCATCGTGGCTACTTCAACCTGAAAAAGGTGGGTGATACCTTCCTAAACTTCGAGACCTGGGGCAAAGGACAAGTCTGGGTGAACGGTCACGCTATGGGACGTTTCTGGAGCATTGGCCCGCAGCAAACGCTCTATGTGCCAGGTTGTTGGCTGAAGAAGGGACAGAATGAGGTAATCGTCCTTGATATCGTAGGTCCCCGCGAAACGGTAGTATGGGGACAGGCAGAACCAGAACTGAACAAGTTGCAGTTAGAGAAGAGCAACAAACATAACAACATTGGCGACAAGCCAGACCTAAACAGCGCTACACCCGTAGCCACAGGCACCTTCAAGGCAGGCAACGGTTGGCAGACAGTCAAGTTCAATGCGCCGCAGAAAGGTCGCTATCTGGCTATCGAATGCCTCTCCACCCAAAAAGAGGGAGACCGTGTAGCTATTGCCGAACTGTATCTGCAAGGTGCCGATGGCAAGCGTCTGAGCCGTGAACCGTGGAAGACAAAGTACGCCAACTCGGAAGATGAGGCAGGCAACAATCTGGGTGATAAAGTTTTCGATCTTCAGGAGAGCACCTATTGGCAAACAGAAAAGGGAGCCGCAGCTCCCCATCTGTTAGTAATCGATTTAGGTTCCGTCCAGAATGTCACAGCCTTAGAGTATCTGCCGCGTGCCGAGCAAGGTGCCCCCGGCAGTATCAAGGACTTCAAGATTTACCTTTATTAATAACGGTATTTCTTTCCATTACGAATATATATGGATCCAGGTTGCAAGTTTGTGACCTGGATTCCTTGTATATTATAAACAGGTGCTTCATCCTTATCCTCTACATGTTCCTCTTCGATGGATTCTATGTTGTCTATACAATCCTCCAAGTCGCCCACCAAGGTGCCGAACTTGGCCCAATTTGACGCCTGATACTTGGCAAGGGAACTGGCATAGACATGAATCACAGGTTTACTATTGAAGATATAATCTGCAATGCTTGGAGGCGTAAGGGCTTTGACATAGACTTCCTTCACAGGACAGTTATAGAATACTCCCTGACTCATCGACTTCAGGCTCTTACCCAAAATAACTGTTGAAAGCATGCTGCAATCTCCGAAGGATTCCAGTCCGATAGACGTTACAGCATCCGGAATCTCTATTTTCTTAACGCCTAATGCGCGGAAGGAATGTTCTCCTATCGAGGTAAGCTTCGAAGGCAGACAAATAGAAGTAAGCTGTTTGAAGTGATCAAAAATATAGGCTCCCATCGTGTTGGCTGTGGTCTTGTAACTTTGGTAATAGGAAGTTCCACCGGCAACAATCTTGGCATCCGTAAGGTCAATCGAAGCCAGATTACCTTCTGTGAGAAGCTGGCGCAAATACTTGATGTCCGTACCATTGATATTACCACTGATAATGGCCTTGATAGCCTTGTCTGACAGTTTCCTTGACAATGAAGCAGCCATAGTCAACTCTACTCGTTCTGTTCCGTCTCCAGCCTTCGTTATCTCATGCAGCACGCCTCCTTCATCATAAGAATATATGGTATAGTTATCTTCTATACTCGTAGGAATGCAGAAATTCTTGGCATTGGCAGCATACTTCATATTACCTTCTGCATCCAGCATCAGGAAACCCAGACCACCTTCACCTTCAAGCGCATAAAGCGAATCGGATTGAAGATAAGTATATTCAGAAGGTTTACTGGCACCGGGCAAATAAGAAGTAAACTGACCCACATCACCACACTGGCCGACTTTATCTGATTCACGACGCTTCTGACCTGCTGTAGTGAGGAAACCCGTAGTAGGAATGCTCTCGATACGGTCTTCAATGAAGATAATCTCGCGATTCTTGGTAGGATACCTGGAAATCTCTGTCAGCGTCTTTTTAATATCCGACAGATAAACCGTCATCTTGTGCTCGCCATAATCATTAACGATATAGTTGTTAAGCGGCTCGAAGAATCCCCAGATGGTGAAGAAGTCGGTCAAGTCTTCCTGGGCCACCTCGCATACCTTGCGCACAAACTTCAGACAACCAGTGTTAGAGTAGTAGAGGGTCAGTGGGTCCTCGCGCAACTTATTGAAGAGCGTGGGGAAGAATGCTGTATTCTTCTGCGCCAAATGATAATAGAGGTAAAGTTGCCAGTACATACGCATCTGGCTGTCCAACGGACGGGTAAAGAACGGCTCACGACGTGCATATTCGTCCATAATAGTCGCAAGGGAGTTTCCGCTTGTGGTGACCAGACCGTCGTGAAAGCGAACATAGTTGGAGAAGAGGTTGTTGCTAACCTCAGTTCCACCCTCTACGGTTATTGGCCCCTGATTATTGTGCCCGCATTCATGAGCCGAACACCAGTCATCGAAATCGGCTGTCCTGCTGACATCAAACGAGCTTTGCACACAACCGGCGGTGTTATACATTGTCCTGTAAGATGCAGAGTTAGCGTAACCACCGTCTGTTGCCTCACCCTCAATGGCAAAGTTGGGATTGTTGTAATAGATGGGGTATATAGCCTCACCGCCCGTCAGGTAGAAAGGTGCTCCTGCACGTTTGCCCGTAGCCACACTTTCACATATACCCATAAGTTCTCGCTCCCATACCGCCAAGCTGTCGAACCAGCAGATACTTTTTTCCACGCTCTTCGGCCATACAGATCTATAAGTGCTTGTCTTGAAATTGAATAAAGAGTGTCCTCCCTTGACCGTAAAACGCTCGTGTCTGGCAGCCTTCAAGATTGCCCTGTAATCTTCATCGCTTTGGCGGACCACATCGTAATAACCATTCACCAGTCCGCCTTCAATGTGAATCTTTATTTCGGGCCATTCGCTTAGTGTCTTGGTTTTCTTCTGTGTGTCAGCAGTATATATAATGTAAAAGAGAGCATTATCATGACCGTCCACCACATTCAGTCCTTTCTTCAGCATCTTACCTTGCTTGGCACTCGTCACCAGATCGTTTCCTGTACAGCCTGCCATGTAAAGCGTAGCATCCGCAGGCACATCAGAATCCACAAACACATACAACGGTTCGTCTCCTTTGGTATAGATTCCTGTCGGATTGCCCATATACGAGCCGCCCGTACTACGCAACTTGTTATTCCAGTAGTAAGCATCACTATAGGCATTATAGCTGTGAATACGGAAATCCTGTTCGTAGGCCGCCCAATCCTCGTTTTTCAGTTTCAAGGCTATACCGACCATATAACCCGGCATTCCGCCTTCCCTCATAGAGGTCGTGAGTTGCTCATCCGTCATACTCTTGTATTCGTCTTTCAACTGCGTACAGGCTGCATCCTCAAACCATGTGTTATAAAGTTGGTTGACAATAGTGCTCGAATCCTCATCTTCCTCGGGATAAAACCTGTCCAATGTACCCGTGATGGTACCATATTGCTTCCAGTCGGAAGCCTTGTATTCGTCCAGCACACTCTGATAGACACGGATGGTAGGCCGGGCCGTAAAGATATAAGCATCCAAGGATGGAGGTGTCTTAGGCTTAACATTGGCATACCTGATATTCGATGAGTTATAGAAAACAGCTTGTTCCAACTTAGCCACCTTGCTACCGATTACCACTGTGTTAAGAGAGTTGCAGTCGGCAAAGCAGGCACCACCAAGGCGTGTCACACTATTGGGAATATCAGCCTCCCTGAGTCCCGTCTTGAAGAAGGCATACCTGCCTATTGATGTAATAGTCTTAGGAAGAACACAGGCTGTGAGTCTGGAACAGTCGGCAAACATATAGTCGCCCAACACATCGTTGGACGTTGTGTAGCTTTCGTTATATGCTACCCCACCCTTTACGATGCGTACCTCAGCCAAATCCAGCTTAGTTATCTTTCCTGCCGTCAGCAATTCGCGGATAAACTTCACATCAGTCCCGTTGATAGAGCCAGACAGTTTGAGTTCCTTCTCCAACGTAACATCCTGCAGTAATGCAGAAAGCGTTCCGGCCTTGGCAACATTCACGTCTGTTGCCGACCAGATACTTCCTGAACATAAAAAGGCAATGCCTAAAAGCAATGCCTTTATGATTCCACTAGAGTTTCTCATGATAACTTCTATTTTACTTCATAAACTTTTTTCCATTCTGAACGTAAATGATACCGGGCTGCAGATTAGTAACCTGTACACCCTGTAAGTTGTAGATGGGAGCATTCTCCATGATGGTCTTTGCCTCGGCCATAGGAGCCACTACTGGAGTAACAATCTCGCAGTTCTCCAAGTCGCCAACCAACGTTCCAAAGCGGTCCCAACCTGCTGTCTTGTATTTGCTGAGAGCTTTGGAATAAACATGGATAGTTCTGTTCTTGCCAGAGAACAGATAGTCGCTTACCCCGTTCAGGGTTGGCGGGACAAGTGGTTTGAAGTATGCTTCTTTAACAGCAGAGCCATAGAAAACACCTTGATCCATGGATTTGACTTTTTCTCCCACAATCACCGACAAGAGCTGGTCGCAATAGGCAAAAGCATCGCCACCGACCGTAGTCACCCTGTCGGGAATCGTAATCGAATTAAGGCCTGAGTTCGAGAAGGCATTCGAACCGATACTGGTAAGGGACTTTGGCAGATTTATCGCTACAAGCTTCTTAATACCAGAGAAAGCGTTGGCGCCTATCGAGGTAGCCCTTGCCTGTTCGAGGTCTATAGACTGAAGGTTTTCTTTGCTGATAAGTTGCTTCATATAATTGAGGTCCGTTGCATTAATCGGTCCGCTGACAATCAGTTTGATTACTTGGTTGTTCTCCAGTTTAATCTTTAGACTTCCAGCAGAAGTAAGTGTGACATACACGGTACCGTTACCTGCCTGAGTGACTTCGTGCAGCGAGCCGTCAGCATCGTAAGAATAGATGGTGAAGTCGTTACCTACACTTGACGGGATACAGAGGTTCTTTGCATTGGAAGCATACTTGATTTTATTCTCGGCATCGAGCATAAGGAAGCCCAAACCACCTTCACCCTCTATCGCATAGAGAGAGTCGGACTGATAATAAACATACTCGGAAGGTGCACACCCTCCAGGCCAATAGCTGGTAAACTGTCCCAACTCGCCACATTGTCCCACCAGATCCGAATCATTGCGTTTCTTACCTGCGGCCTGCAAGAATCCCGTGGAAAGTACATAATCCGCACGGTCTTCCACAAAGATGATTTCACGATTCTTCTTCTCGTATTTGGCAATGTTGGCCTTTGTACTGTTGATGGTAGCCTGTGTAACAGCAATGGGGTGCGAACCGTAATCTTCGATAGTAGTTCTTTTTATCGGCTCAAAGAACCCCCAGATATCGAAGAAATCCGTCAGGTCTTCCTGTGCAACCTCGCAGACTTTACGGACGAACTTCAATCCTCCGTTGTTGTTATTTGTGGTGTTATAGTTTACCAGCGGGTCTTTGCGCAGGGCTTTGAACAATTCAGGATAGAACGATGTATTCTTCTGTCCCAAATGGTAATACAGATAAAAGTTCCAGAAGAAGCGCAGACGACTGTTCACATCCCGGAAATAGAACGGTTCGTGACGGGCATACTCTGCCATAACGGTAGAGAGAGTTGCGCCGCCGGATGTGTTAAGGCCATCAAGGTAGCGTACAAGGTTCGAAAAAACATTATTTGAAGCCTCAGTACAGCCTTCCAAATTTATGGCGTGCTGGTTATTATGGCCGCACTCATGACCTGCACACCAGTCATCCATCTTGGGGTTCAATGCATTAAGGCAGTTCTTGATACAATCAATGCCGTTGTAACTGGTTCTGTAAGGAGTGGAGTTGGCATAGCCTGCATCCTCCGGTTCTCCTTCGATGGCAAAGTTCGGGTTGTTGTAATAGATGGGATAGATGGCTTCACCGCCTGTCAGATACCACGGATAGCCAGCCTTTTTGCCAGAAGCAACACTCTCGCACATACCCATCAGTTCCTTCTCCCATACGGCAACACTGTCGAACCAGCAAATGCTCTTGTCGATAGTCTTGGGGAAAACGGTTTTGTAAGAAGCTGTCTTCAGGTTGAAGAGCGAATGGCCGCCCCTTATGGTAAAGCGTTTATGGGTAGCAGCCTTCAAGAGAGCCTGATAATCCGCATCGCTATGACGTGAAACATCGTAGTAACCGTTCACTACACCACCCTCGATGTGAATCTTTATTTCGGGCCACTGGTCCAGTGTCTTTTTCATCGACTTCGTGTCGGCAGTATATACAATGTAGTAAAGTGCATCTTTTGTGCCTTCTATGATATTAAGACCTTTCACCAGCTTTGTCCCAGTTTGGGCACCGTAGATGAGTTCGTTTTCCACACAACCGGCAAAATACAACGTTGCATCGGAGGGAACGTCGCTGTCAACAAAGACAAAAATCTCGTCTCCGTCGTTCTTTGCATATATACCTGTGGGATTACCCATGTACGAACCGCCAGTACTCATCATCTTATTGTTCCAATAGCTGGCATCACTGTAAGCCTTATAACTGTGAATGCGGAAGTCCTGCTCGTATTTGGCCCATGAGTCATTCTTCACTTTAAGGGCTGTAGCAATCATTATTTCCGGCATCTTCACTTCGGTCAGAGCGGCAGTCAGTTCCTCATCACTCATTGCCTGATATTCGGGTTTCAACTGGGTACAGGCTACATCCTCAAAGTAGTCTCCGCACTTAGTCTTGGCTACTGTGTTGGGGTCTTCCTCCATTGGATAAGTCTTCTCCAGTCCACCTACGATGGTGCCAAAGTCTTTCCAACCGGAACTCTTGTATTCGCTCAGTGAACTTGTATAGACGTAGATTCTGGGAGACGATCCGAACAAATAAGCCGAGATAGCAGGTGGGGTTATAGGTTTTACATATACAGTCTTAACCGCGGAACTCCAGAACACGCCCTGATCAAACCGTTTCACTTTACTTCCAATAACAACAGTCGCCAGAGAGGAACAATAGGCAAAGGCGTCAACACCCAAACTTGTCACAGTATTAGGAATATCCACCTTGGTAATTCCTGTACCGGAAAAAGCACAAGCTTTAATGATTTTAATATTGGCAGGCAATAAGATGTTTTTAAGCTTGACACAGTCCTGAAACAAACTCTCACCTATTACATTGTCTTCTGTTTTGAAGCTGTTGTAGTAGGCAACGCCGCCGCTCACGATATTCACGCCTGAGAGGTCAAGAGCCGTAACCGTACCTTTGCCTACCCACTCACGGATAAGCTTTAGGTCGGTTCCGTTGATAGAACCTCTAACCTTCAAAGTAGCATCACTGGTGGTAAGCAGGGTAGAAAGTGTTCCAGCCTTCTCAACATTAACTTCTGTATCAGCCCAAGCACAAGTGGCTATGAAGCAGGCGAAAAATGTCTGCAACAATCTGCTGATTTTCAAACAACCATTTCTTTTCATTTTGTGTTTCCTTTTTTTTATATTTTGATTTAAGTTCCTGATATAAAGGTTAGAGGTTAGGGGCTAGAGTCAGCTGAAAGTTGAAAGTTGAGAGTTGAACATTTTCAATAACCGATAATCCAATTAAAGTTTTCGTTAACGTTTCCGTTAGGGTTGGGGTCTTTCTCTAAACTTTAAACTCTAAACTTTTGTCCCCCTCTCCCCAGAGGGGGCCGGGGGGCTTTTACCCATTAAGGCTCAGCACAAACCTGGTGCCCTTAGTAAACTCAGGGTCAATGCTCAAGTCACCATTCATCTTAATGGCCATTTGCTGACAGATGGGCAGCCCCAGTCCGTCTCCAGTGGTAAGGTCACGCACCTCCAGGAAAGGTTTGAATACATCTTCACGCTTCTCCTCTGGAATAACAGATCCTGTATTGGAAACCAGGAACTGGCACTTGTGAACGCTGCGCTTTTTGAAATCCAGGTGAATATGTCCGCCCTCAGGTGTATAATTAACAGCGTTGTCAAGCAGATGCAGCAAGATATGAGAGACATATTCCTTATTAAATGTAGCACTCATCTTAGGAGCATCTACGTTCAGCACGACACCCGACTTCTCTTTACCGCGAATCTGACTCATCAGTTCCTCGCAGAAAGATTGCAGATTCACCTCTTCTGTATCGACTTTCTCTCCTATTGTTGCTTCCAGTTGCGAGAGTGTCTGTATATGATTCGAGAAATCCAGCAGCGCCTTCACCTCGGGTTGCTGAGCGTTTAGCTTCTGCAAGGTTGGTGTAAGTTGAGCAGAAATATTGCTGGTGAACTTAGCTTTCAGGGCAATGTTCTCGCCCAACTGACAGATAGTTTTCTTTTGCTTGCGGGTAAGAGCCAGGAGGCGCAGTACCAACAAAGAACCTATTACCAGCACTACAGCCAATATAGCAGAAAGAGCACACAAAGCGATAATGATGCCCTGCCTGGTAGCCAGTTTGGAATCTTTCTCGGCAATTTCCTTCTCGCCAGCCTGAATCTGTTCCTTCAAGGCACCAGACACATCGGCCAACTTCAGTGCTGCAGCAGAATCCTTCCAGGCAATGTAGCCGCTATAAGCCTGCGCCACCATATTGGTGCTACCTGATTTTTTGCCACCCTCTATCATCAGCTTATAAGCATCATTCACCTTATCGTATTCCTTCGATGCCGTCAGTTTGGTTGCCATCTCCTTAAAAACAGCATTTCCCTTCTCCGTCTGCCCGAAAGTATAATAGTAGATAGCTTTGTTGTAGAGAAGGTCGTTCTTCACCTTCTCGTCCCCCGAAGCATTAGCATAGAGTTCCATTTTGTCCAAATGTTCAGCTGCGCTTGCACCTCTATGCATCTTCATATACATAGTCATTCTTATGAGCGATGATTTGTAGCGTGCAGCCGCCTTACCTTTCTCATCCAGATTCGTATTGGCCTGGATTGCCTGCTCTATAGTATGCAGGCGTTCGAAAGCCTCTTTGTAACGATTGGCAGCAACATCACCCTCGACGCGCAGCCACATCTCGTTTGTCTGTGCGTTTGCAATCGTGAAAACAGCACATATATAGAAAAGTATAATACCATTTTTCCTATTCATATTACCCTATACTTTATAAATTAAACTGCAAAGTTACGATTCCGATTATTTCAGACCACGACCTTTCAGGAAGGCTGTGTTGTCAGGCTGTCTGCCGGTAAACTGTTCGTATAACACCATAGGTTCTTCCGAACCGCCCCTTTCCAGGAAGGTCTGCTTGAACTTGTTGGCCAGTTCCTTATTCCACACATTGCCAGAAGCTTCAAAGACAGAGAAGGCATCCTTATCCAGAACTTCGGCCCACAGATAACCGTAGTAACCCGCACTGTAACCACTGGAGAAGATATGATTAAAGTAGGTGGTACGATAGCGTGGTCCTATCTCGGGAATAAGTCCCATCTGCTGACAAACCTGCTTTTCAAAAGCATCAATGTCTATGCCTTCAATACTTTCCAATTCGTGCCACTTCATATCTAAGATAGAAGCGGCACAGAGCTCTGTGGTCATGAAACCCTGATTGAATTTCAGCGAGTTATTAATCTTCTCCACCAGCTCGGCAGGAATCACTTCGCCTTTCTCATTTATGGCATACTCGGCCAAGAGTTCTGGCTGGAAGGCCCAGTTCTCGTTGAATTGCGAAAAAGTTTCCACAAAGTCGCGTGTAACATTGGTGCCGCTGACAGATGGGTAGTTGCACTGGGTTAGCAGTCCGTGCAAGGCATGGCCGAATTCATGAAAGACGGTTTGAACCTCGTCTATGGTAAGATAATCCTCCAGATTAGCTACATTAACTATAATTGGACGAACCACATTACCATTGGCATCTGTGTATTGTTCGCGAATATTGTTCATCCAGGCACCGCCTCGTTTACTGGATCGGGGCAGATAGTCGGTAGTGAAGATACCCAGCAAATTGCCGTCAGCATCTGTTACCTTATAGGTGGTAACAACCTTAGGGTTATAGGAAGGCACATCCTTCAACTCCTCCATCTTCACACCGTAAAGTTTGTCGGCAGCAATAAAGATACCCTTCACCACATTCTCCAACTTAAAGTAAGGCTTGGTAAGTTCCTCGTCCAAGTCGTACTTCTGCTTACGAACTTTCTCTGCATAATACCACCAGTCCCAGGGCTCTATTTTGCTGCCTGCAGGAAGTTTTCCAGCAGCTATGTCTTCGTTCATCAGTTGCTGCATGTCGTAAACCTCTTCTTTAGCCTTTGCTACGGCAGCAGTCATGATATTAGAAAGGAATGCATCCACGGTTTCCGTATCGTGCGCCATCTTCGGCTCCAGGATGTAAGCGGCAGGATTTTTATAGCCCATTATTTTCGCCTTCTCGATACGAAGGCGCATAATGTCGAGTACAAGCTGGCGGTTATCAAATTCGTTGCCGTTATGTCCGCGCATGGTATAAGCCTCCAGCATCTGCCGACGGAGTTCACGGCTTTCCGTTGTAGTCATGGCATTTGGATAGTCAGAGATGGCAACACCGAACATATCTCTGAAAGAATTGTTCTCAGAAAGGATATTGTTACCAAGTTTCTGCGTCTTGGAAGCCATTTCCGTATTTATTTCTCGCAGG
The DNA here is from genome assembly GCA_902801485.1 of uncultured Bacteroidales bacterium. Lineage (GTDB taxonomy): Bacteria > Bacteroidota > Bacteroidia > Bacteroidales > Bacteroidaceae > Physcousia. The sequence goes on from CADCIP010000012.1 coordinate 73,508, forward strand.
CGGGCCTGTTTGTCTTCAGGCAAACCGATACCATTACGTTCAAAAGCCTCAAAGGTTTTCTTCAGCACCATCTGCTGCTCGCGGGTAAGCATACTCTGGTCGGCCTTGTAAAGTTTGGCTATGCGTTCATAAAGTCCTTTATTGAAAGATATATTGTCTTTGTGTTCTGTTAGCACCGGGATGGCCTTTTCCATAACAGAGTCCAGTTCGTCTGTACGGTCGGTCTCGCAGATGTTGTACAGTACACCAGTTACCTTATTCAGAATATCTCCAGAGAGTTCAAGCGGAAGAATGGTATTCTCAAAAGTTGGCTCTTCCTGATTGGCCACAATTGCTTCAATCTCTTTGTTCTGTTGTTCTATACCAGCTTCGATGGCGGGAATAAAGTCTTCTGTATGAATCTCTCCGAAAGGAGGAATGCCATAAGGAGTGTCCCACTCTTCAAGGAATGGGTTTTGCCGGTTTGTGCAAGCCAGTAACGACATTGCTGCTGTCATGCCAAGGATAATCTTTTTCATGTTAATATTTTTTTCAATATTTGTTTTTTTTGCGGTTGTAAAATTACAATTAAGTAAGAGAATTACAAAAAGAAAATGATTTTTCTTTGTTTGAAAAGAATAATTTTCTATTTTTGTGCCGTAATAGGCTACATTTTGAATGTAATAACAAACTAAAAATATTAAACTAAAATGAAACGAAATTACTTTGTTTTTTGTTTACTTGCCTTATTTGGCAGCCTGAACATGCAGGCTTACGACTTTGAAGTCGATGGTATCCTGCTTCTGCCTCAGCCAAGGTAGCTGTAGCTGCCGGAGAAGAATTGTACGAGGGCAGTGTTGCTATTCCCGCAACCGTTAACATTGACGGTAAAGCATACAGTGTTACTGCTATTGGCGAGAAGGCTTTCTATTATTGCAAGGGCCTCACATCCATTACCATTCCCGAGAGTGTAAAGGAAATCGGCAGCAATGCCTTCAGAAACTGTGCCGGTCTTAGCACACTTACTCTTCCCGCAGGAGTAACAAGCATCGGCTATTCTGCTTTCTTCGGTTGCAGCGGCCTTACGTCTTTCACCATTCCTGCAGGTGTAACCACCATCGAACCTTACACGTTCTTTGGTTGCAAGCGCATACCCTCAATTAATCTTAACGGTATCACCAAGATTGGCGGTTCTGCTTTTGCCAGTTGCGTTGCATTAGATAATGTCACCCTCCCCGAAGCACTGACCGAGATTGGGAGTTATCTTTTCCAAGGCTGCACTGGCTTGAAGACTATAAGCATCCCCGCAAATGTTAAGAATATTGGTGATGCAGCTTTTCAGGATTGTACGGGACTGACATCTGTAACAATTCCCGAAGGTGTTGTTCAGATTGGTCGTGCCACTTTCGAGGACTGTACAGGATTAACAGCCCTGAATCTTCCCAGCACAGTAAAGTCAATTTCTTATTCTACCTTCTGGAATTGCAATAATTTGGCATCTATTGCTGTTGCCGATGGCAACCCCGTGTATGATTCACGTAACAATTGCAATGCCATTATCGAAACATATACCGTTGATGCCAAGACAGGAAAACAAGCCCTTAAGTTGATTGTAGGATGCAAGAACACAGTTATCCCCGACGGTGTAGAGGAAATTGGCAGCTATGCATTTTTGAAATGTACAGGTCTGTCAACGCTGGATATTCCTGCCAGCGTAAGCAGTCTCGGTACAGCTGCCTTCATGGGCAGTGGCCTGACAACTATCAATGTTCCCGAGTCTATTACAATTATCGACGAAGATTGCTTTGCAGCTTGCGAGAATCTGGCTTCTGTTACACTGTCTTCAAAAGTAACAAAAATCGAAGATGGTGCATTCGCCAGTTGCCCCAACCTGAAAGCCTTCTACTGCAATGCCGAGAAATGCCCTACAGCAACAGCTGATGCTTTCTTTGATACTCCTGTAGAGACTGCAACACTTTACGTTCCCAATTCTTCTGTCGGAACCTACACTTTAACTGCACCCTGGAGCCTCTTTGGTACAATTAGCAGCGAAGGCAACTTGGTAGCCCCAGAGAAGGATTCAGCGACAGCCATCGCAGCACTTCAGGGAGCCGGCAAGGTACAGCAGGTTTACAACCTGAGCGGCCAGCAGTCATCCAGAATCCAACGCGGCATTAATGTTATCCGCATGAACGACGGTACAACACGTAAGGTGCTTGTAAAGTAAGTACTTGACACTATTCGAACTGAATCATATTGTACGCTCAGTACTGGAAAACTCCTTGGACGAGAAGTACTGGGTTGAAGGAGAGTTCGCCGATGCCTCTGTAGGCTTCGGCGGACATTTCTATGGTGAGATGATTCAGAAAGACGAGGCCGGCCGCAACATAGTTGCAAGGGCTCGCATCACCTGCTGGGCCCGCAACTACAACATCATCAGCCTGCGTTTCCAGAAAGAGACTGGCGAGACACTCCGTCGTAGCCTTCACGTTAAATTGCTGGTAAAGGTAACCTTTCACGAACAGTACGGCTATGCCCTGAATATCCTTGATGTTGACAGCTCCTTTACATTGGGCGATATGGCCAAGCGCCGTAAGGAAATCCTGAACCGGTTACAACAGGACGGCATCATCAATGACAACAAGGAGCTACCCCTGCCGCAACTGTTAAAGCACATAGCCGTGGTATCTTCTGCAGGTGCAGCCGGCTATGGCGATTTCTGCAACCAGTTAGAACATAACGAATACGGCCTTTTCTTCCACCATCACCTTTTCCCCGCCGTTATGCAGGGAACTAATGTCGAAGACAGCATAATGACCGCTCTGGCTGCCATAGCCGACGAAGCCGACTGTTGGGACTGCGTTGTTATTATTCGAGGCGGCGGTGCCACGGGCGACCTTTCCGACTTCGATTCCTATCCTCTTGCCGCCGCTGTTGCCCAAATGCCCATACCCGTTATTGTCGGTATAGGACATGAGCGCGACGAGACCGTCCTCGATTTCGTTGCCCACACCCGTGTTAAAACCCCAACTGCTGCAGCAGCCTTCCTTATAGATAATGGAGCACAGCAACTGGCCCGTCTCGATGATATCCAGAACAGCATTATGCAAGGCGTTTCCCTACTGTGCGAACGTCAGCAGCGACGGATAGAACAACTTACCGTTCAGCTCACTTCGGCACCGCGTCAGCGCCTGCTCACCGAGAAGCATCAAATACAGATGTTACAGAGCCGCTTTATGCAGTCAGTCAGATTCATGTTCCAGAACGCAAAACTCAAGTTAGAGAATCTTCAAGCCCGTTACATCGCCCTCGACCCTGCCCTTCAGCTCAAGCGAGGCTATTCCCTCACTTATACGGCAGACGGCAGACTCCTGCGTTCCTCTTCGGATATGCATCCCGGTGACCAAATTATCACCCGCCTCGCCGACGGCACCTTCAAGTCAAAGGTAGAAGGTGTATCTGATACATAAAATATTAAAACGATGATAAGGATTCTTTTAGCACTTGCACTTGTCCATGGGGCGATGTGCGCTCAGGCACAGACCCAACCAACAAATTTAATTCCGAATCCTGTAGCGTATTCCGCTCGCCCGGGAAGCGTTTGTCGGGACAAGATAGCCGATTTGCACCAGAAGGTTCGCATTTCAGAAAAGGTACTCCTCCGCCATTTGGAAGGTCAGAAACTGACCGATTGGCAACTGAAGTCAGCTTATTGGCTGGAGGTTGGGAAGAAAGGCGTGAAAATAGAGGCAGCCGATGAGGAAGGCGTGTTTTATGCCCGTCAGACGCTCAAGATGATGGCATCCTTAGACAGTACGGTAACCTGCTGCACCATCCTTGACTGGCCGCGCCTGAGGTATCGGGGCGTGATGCTGGACGAGAGTCGCCATTTCCAAGGCAAGAACTTTGTGATGAAGCAATTGGAGATGATGGCCCTACTCAAGATGAACCGCTTCCATTTCCATTTGGTGGACAATCCGGGTTGGCGTTTGCAAATAGATGCTTATCCAAGACTTACACAATTTACAGCCTGGCGTCCTCAGGCCTATTTCTGGGATTGGGAAAAGAACGAGATAGGCGGGCCTTTCGTGGAAGAGGGAACACCCGAGGCCTACGGCGGTTACTATACCAAGCAGGATATTGCCGAGATTCTCTCGTTTGCCGGTGAGAGGCATATCGAGGTGATTCCCGAAATAGAGATGCCTGGACATAACTACGAGACCCGTGCAGCTTATCCCGAGTTGGCTTGCAGCCTGCCCAATGGCGGTAAAGACCCTTGGGAGCTTTGCCCCGGAAAGGAAAGCACCTTTGAGTTTCTGGAAAAGGTGCTGCTGGAGGTTTTTGATATGTTTCCCTCTCAGTACATCCATATTGGCGGTGACGAGGCCCGCAAAAACAACTGGAAGCTCTGCCCCGACTGTCAGGCACGGATGAAGGCCGAGGGACTGAAGAAAGTGGAAGAGCTTCAGAGCTATATGATCAGGCGGATGGAGCGTTTTGCCCACGAGCACGGCAAGCGTATCATCGGCTGGGACGAAATCCTGCAGGGAGGACTGGCTCCGGATGCCACAGTAATGTCCTGGCATGGCATTGAGGGCGGTCTGCAGGCTGTCAGAGAAGGACATGATGTGATTTTCACACCCACACATTACTATTATCTGGACTACCACCAAGACCCTGCTCAGTTCCGCCCTGTGGGCCGTCATGTGCCATTGGAGAAGGTCTATTCCTTCGAACCGATAGTAGAAGGCATTTCCAAGGCAGATGTCCATCATGTCTTGGGCGTTCAGGGCAACTTGTGGACAGAGCATGTTCAGGATCCCTGGCATGCCGAGATGATGCTCTATCCCCGCGTTTTCGCTATTGCAGAAACGGGGTGGAGTCCGGCAGAAAAAAAGGACTGGCCAAACTTCGAGCGAAGAGCATCAGTCTTGTCAGCTGTCGCTCGCAAATGGGGATATACCGTGTACCCTCCAATCCCTCAGTGCAGTTTAACTTCAAATTGTCAAGAGTAGGTGACAAGGGCCTGCTACCTCTTACACCTTAGCTTTTTTATGCAAAACGACAGACTATTGGACAAAACATGGTACAATTGAGAGGCTTTTTATTTCCGGATACAGGAAAAACAGCTATCTTTGTACTCCGAAATAATATAATTATGGAAGAAAAGGAGTTGACATACGAGGCTGCTATGAATCGGTTGGAAAAGCTGGCCAGAGAAATGGAAAACGGAGATATTGCCATCGACCAGGTTGCAGCGAAACTGAAGGAGGCGCAGCAATTACTGCAGTTCTGTAAAGACAAGCTTACTAAGGCCGACGAGGAGGTGCAAAAACTGCTGGAAGAGTAGAAATGTAGGACAAAATCCAACAGGATGAAAAATTTGTGCCGCAAATTGTTCGTCTTTTAGGAAGTTTTTCCGTATTTTTGCAACTTAGAAACTTTTTTAAGGTAAGTAAAGATGAAAGAAATTGACTGGAGTAATTTGTCATTCGGTTACATGAAGACAGATTATAATGTACGTTGCTATTATCGCAATGGAGCTTGGGGCGAGATAGAAACCAGCAGTGAGGAGACAATACCCCTGCACATGGCTGCTACTTGTCTGCATTATGGCCAGGAGGCTTTTGAAGGCCTGAAAGCTTACCGTTGCCCTGACGGTAAGGTGCGTGTGTTCCGTGCCGACGAGAATGCAGCCCGTCTGCAGAGCACTTGCCGCGGCATCCTGATGCCCGAGCTCCCCACAGAGAAGTTTATTGAGATGGTAGAAAAGGTAGTACGCCTAAACGAGCGCTTCATCCCTCCATACGAGAGCGGTGCTACCTTATATATACGTCCGCTGCTGATTGGTACCAGCGCCCAGGTGGGTGTGCATCCCGCATCGGAGTATCTGTTCCTTATCTTTGTTACGCCCGTAGGTCCATACTTCAAGGGGGGATTTGCTACAAATCCTTATGTGATTATCCGTGAGTACGACCGTAGTGCTCCACTTGGTACAGGTATATATAAGGTGGGCGGCAACTATGCCGCCAGCCTCAGAGCCAACAAGATGGCACACGATCTGGGCTATAGCTGTGAGTTCTACCTGGATGCCAAGGAGAAGAAGTACATCGATGAGTGCGGGGCCGCCAACTTCTTTGGTATCAAGGATAACACCTACGTTACTCCCAAGAGTACCAGTATTCTGCCCAGTATCACCAACAAGAGCCTGATGCAGCTGGCTATGGACATGGGGCTGAAGGTGGAACGCCGCCAGATTCCCGAAGAGGAACTGGCAACTTTCGAAGAGGCTGGCGCTTGTGGAACGGCTGCCGTTATCAGTCCCATCGAACGTATCGATGACCTGGAGAACAAGAAGAGCTACATCATCAGCAAGAATGGTGAGCCAGGTCCAATCAGTACCAGACTTTACAACAAATTACGCAACATCCAATATGGCATAGAGCCGGATGTTCACGGTTGGACAAGAGTTGTAATTGAATAAAAACAGAAGAAAAACAAAGAAAAGAGTAAGGTTGAACGCCTTACTCTTTTTTCTTCTGCCATACTCTTACATAATCCACTTCCATAGTGACGGGCAGTGCCGTCTCATCCACTCCCTTGTAACCACCCCAGTCGCCTCCCCAGGCAATATTCAGGATGGGATAGAAGGCTTTGTCGAAGGGCCAGGTATCGTTGTCGTTTTTTCCATCGTTCTCGAAGTATAGCTGTTCCTTACCGTCAACATAGGTCCGAATATAGTCTGCTGTCCACTCCAAGGCATATACATGGAATCCGTCTTCGGCTCCTTCGCAGAACATCTCGTGTGTCTTCTGCGTTTTGTTGGGGTGGTTGTATGCCTGGCAATGGATGCTACTGGAAACTCTGTTGGCATCCACGCCTACCTCCTCCATAATATCTATCTCGCCGCATGAGGGCCATCTGTCTTTACTTACGGGCATCATCCACCAGGCAGGCCAAGTGCCTTTTCCGCGGGGCAAATTTATGCTGGCCTCGATATATCCGTACTTGAAACCTACACTTCTGTTACCATACATGCGACCACTGTATATTATATCACCCTCCCTGAAGCAATGAATCTTCAAGGTCCCGTTGCTGCATTCTGCCACCTTGTTGCCCTTCGGCGACTGACCGGCCACATAGGTCTGCAACTCGTGGTTCACCCAACCGGCCTTGGCTTCCTGATAGGTCCATTTGGCTTCATCGATAACAGATGCGTTGAACTCGTCGGACCACACCAACGTGTACCCTTTTAACGGACTTTTCATCTTTCTGGGATGGCTGGTATCTACTTGGGCATGAATGCTTAGTAACTGCACATTGAATAAGAATATACAGAGGATAAAGGGTAAAAGGACAGAATGTTTCATATAGGTTATTTTTTTATGCCTACAATTGTGGTGGGAGGTTGCTCCAGGTTGCGCTTGTCTGTCTGTGTAACCACCTTGGCGGCCAACTGCAGGAAGGCCTGACCAGTAATGGTAGAGGGGTCGAGGGCAGCTGGCGTGCCGTTATCTCCTGCCTCGCAGATGTCCTGCACGATGGGAATCTGTCCCAATAGGGGAAAGTTCATCTTTTCGGCCAACTCCTTTACGCCTTCTTTACCGAAGAGGAAATACTTCTCTTCGGGATGCTGGGCGGGCGTGAACCAAGCCATATTCTCAACCAATCCCAAGACGGGTACGTTGACCTTCTCGTTCTGGTACATATTGATACCCTTGCGAACATCGGCCAATGCTACCTGCTGAGGTGTGCTTACAATAACAGCCCCTGTGATGGGGAGCGTCTGAACAAGGGTAAGGTGTATATCACTGGTTCCGGGAGGCGTGTCGAGGACGAAATAGTCGAGGTCACCCCAACTGGCATCGCCTATGAGCTGCTTCAGCGCATTGCAGGCCATACCGCCTCGCCAAAGAGTTGGTTGGTCGGGATCGAGAAAGAACCCGATGCTTAGCACCTTGACCCCATATTTTTCTATAGGGACGATAAGGTCGCGGCCATCGATGTTCTCACTGTAGGGACGGGCATCCTCTAACTGGAACATTTTGGGAGCACTGGGACCGGATATATCACAGTCCAGCAAACCTACGCTATAGCCCAAACGAGCCAAAGCGACAGCCAAATTGACGGCTACGGTACTCTTGCCTACCCCACCCTTGCCACTGCTGACAGCTATGATGTTCTTAACGCCAGGCAGGAGGTCGGGCAAATCGGGACGGGGAGCTTGCAGGCTCTTGGTCTTTATCTCTACCTCGGCATCTTTGCAGGCATAAGCATGAATAGCAGCCTCGCAAGCCTTGACAACCGACTTCATGAAGGGGTCTGTAGGCTTGTCAAAGATAAGGCTGAAACTGACGTGCAGGCCGGCAATACGCATGTCGTCCTCCACCATATTCATTTCTACCACATTCTTACCCGTTCCCGGGTAGCGGACAGTGGAAAGTGCATCCAGTATAAGTTTCGGATATAATTCCATTTTCTTTTTCTGTTTTATTTATTTGCTTACCTCCAGGCTGGAACGCTTCTCGCGGCTGTAACTGCGGTATTCGTCCAAAGGAATTTCCACATCGGGCTCTACCAGATCTCCTTGCAAGGGAAGACAGAAACGCAGGTATTTGATGTCGATGCCACGTGCCCGCCACATATTTTCGTAGTAGGTCTGGAAGGAACGAGCCTCTTTGGTATCGTCTCCCTCCTCCTGATACAGACTTCTTGTACAAACCTCCGTGAACAGGTTATTGGCCTTCAGCATTTCCTCGGTATAGGTAAAGAGAAAGTTGGAATCGGTCTTCAAGTGAATGAGTCCCCCGTCTTGCATAAACTGACGGTAGCGCTGCAGGAAATAGGTGCTTGAGAGACGTTTGGTAACTTTCTTCATCTGAGGGTCAGAGAATGTGAGCCATATCTCGCTTATCTCACACGGGGCAAAGAACTTTTGTATAAATTCAATGTTGGTGCGCAGGAATCCTACGTTCTTCATGCCGGACAGGAGTGCCTCTTTGGCTCCCGTCCACATACGGGCTCCCTTGATATCCACACCGATGAAGTTCTTATCGGGGTACAGTTTTCCCAGTCCTACAGTATATTCGCCCCTGCCACAGCCAAGCTCTAACACAATAGGGTTACTATTGTGGAAAAACTGCTCTCCCCAAAGACCTTTCAGCGGGAACTCATCCTGCATAACAGCTGCCGTGGGACATTCCACAACCAGCGGGTTTGCTGCCATCTCGGCAAACTTAGCCAACTTGCCTTTTCCCATGCTATTTCTCGAACGAGAAGGAAGAAGTCCCTATATTGTGACCGTCGGCAAAGATATCCACTCTATAAGTTCCGGCACTCAGGGTTTCCGCAACATCCCAGTAAACCTGAATACTCTGTTCCTCACCCGTATATTCAATATCCTTACGAATACTGTATTCCAGATTTCTGTTCTCGTACTGGAAGGTGCCGCCTTTCGAAAGTACATCACCGGTAGGTGTGGAAATACGTAAGTAGATACTCCTGATTCCGGTGGAGGTGGTAACATTTCGCGCAATCTTGAATCCGATGACGAACTTCTTAACATCTTTAATCTTCTTGGCAGCTTTTCCCTTCTTGTTGCGCCCCTCAGCCCAAATGCCTGTAGCATCCAACTGACTGGCAATCTCTACCTTGGAAGTTAGAGATTCGTTCTGACTGCTTAGGTTGCTGATGTGCTGTTGCGCCTGCTGATTCTGAGTTTTCAGATTAGAATTTTCTTGTGTCAGTTCCTCGTTCAGACGGTTCAGAGAATCAATCTGATGCACAAAATCCTGAAGTACCTTTCGCAGGGTAGCCAGTTCTTTCTTCAGTCGCATAATCTCTGCTGCATCGTTGCTCTTAACCCGACGCAACTCTTCCAGCAATTCCTCTGTGCGTTGCTGTTCTTTCTCTAACTGGGCAACAAGCGAGTCGTTATTGATTTGCATCCTCATCTCGTTGTACTGCATTGCAAACTGCTCATACTCGTTTTCCATCTCGCGCTTATCCATTTCTGCCAATTCCAGCATCTGCGCATTCTCTTTTTGCTGCTTTTGCATGGTGTAAATGAGATAACCGATAATACCAGCCACAATGATAGCAGCCACTACAAGGCTTGCCGTAAGTTTTTTATTCATATCCTATAAAATAAATAATGTATATTCATTAATCGCGGCAAAGTTACAATTTTTTGTTGATACTGTCAAAAATGAAGCGTTTTTTATTACATAAAGCCCCTACGTTTCACAACGCAGGAGCTGTTAAGTATCAGGTCTTTGCCATCCCATTACGGACAGCTGATATTTTTTACTTTGCCTATCTTATTTTTTCCGCTCAACATTCTTTTTCAGATACTTGCCTATTGTTTCGCCAGCATCCTTCATTGGATCGCGCAGTGTAATGTTATCGTTCTTATCTCCATCTGTGCCTTCCAAGGAGAAAACGGCCTCTGTTTTATTCGTTTTGGTATCGATAAGTTTTATGTCGGCAGTTATTCTACCTGATTTTTGCACATCTTTTACAACTATAACCAATTTGTATTGGTCTGTATTGTTTACCGGTACAGCCACCAATTGTTTTGTTTCGTCGTTGAACCACTCGAAGAAGTAATCTAACGATCTTTCTTCCCAATTATGGACTCTTCGGGCAAGCTTCAGGTAGTCCGAGAAATTCCGAGTTTTCAGATAAGTAGCCGTAGAACAGTCTAACTCAACCATAAGTTTATCCACATTTTTTAAGCAATCAGCATTGCCATCCACCAACAATAATTTGCCTGCCTTGCCTGCCAAACAAAATACAAATAAAAATACAAATGTAACAAATTGTTTCATGGCTATTAATTTTTTTGATAGTTACAATTCAATGGACATTAACTAATTCTTTTTCTAAGATATGAAATGGAAAAAAAAACTTACTCCACCTTCTTCATCTCGAACGTGGCAGTGAAGGTTGTTCCGTCGTCATTCAGGCGCAAAGCGGTCCAGTTCATTCTGTCGGCGGCAATCGAAATTTCCCACCACTCGCGGTTTTCTTGTCCATGGTCCACCCTGCGGGTGCAGAGCAGGTTGCCGAATAAGAAATACTCGTTCAGAGAGTTGTCACCAGGCACCCAATTATCACCGTCCTTGATATAATAAACGTAAGTGCCGTCGGCCTTATACTCCCATCTGTGCTCCTGTACATCGTCGAAGACCGATCCCTCGCTTGTACTGTGGCCTTCCCATGTGCCGAGGATGGCCTCGCGGTAGTCTGTAGTGACCCGCTTAAGGCAGACGTTACTTTCAGTGTTGCGTTCCTCCTTGCCGTCAACCGTTGCAGAAACCTTGAGGGCAGCGATGAACTCAGTGTCATCGATGGTGGTAATGATGAATTCGTACTTCAGCGTCGTTTGCTCATCGGAGTGCATGGTGAGCGTCACCTTGTTGCCGGATATTGCCACCTCGGCCTCTGTATGCTCAAGCCATTTCCTTTCCTCCCCAACTTTAGACCCGCGCGAAATACTGACGTACGCCTTGGTGGAAGATACGAAGTAGAAGACCCTCTTCTTGTTGGTTGGCGTAGGTTCTCCGTTCCGCTCGGCAAATATCCACTTCCCCACAATCTTCTCAGAGAGGTTCTCGGCAGGATCGACAGGGTTATCACTGTTCGAGCAAGATGTAAACATCGTTGCGACACCGCACACGAGGATGGCGGCGAGCATCCATAGAATCTTTCTTGTTTTCATGTTTCTTGTTTTGTTGTCAGTTTTAGTTCATGATACATTTTTCGCTGACAAAGATACGATTAAGTGAGAACAATACAAAATAAATAGGATTTTATTTTTATTGTCGAACGACAGTATCTTCGGCGATAGTCAATGATACGATTAAGTGAGAATTAAACTACTCATTATCCAAGGGAGTCAAAGAACTCCCGAAAGCTAAAAAGTATTATAATAGGCACGAAGGGGAATCACCATTAACGGAAGTGGTTTTAGAGGGAGGCTATGTATATAAATAAGGTATTAGGGTAAATGTACAAGAACGACACCGCAATACGCCAAAGAGCTATTAGCATAACGAGCACAAATTTCGTTTTGGGAAACTTTTTCTTCAATTCTACAAACCGAAACACTGAATATCAACGTGTTATAAAAAGTTTTGGAGAACTTTTTTGTTTTTTAAAAAAAAATCTTTTGCAAAAAGGAAAACTTTTTTCTGTTTTTTCTTGCACGAATTATTCCTTTTTCGTAATTTTGCACAGCAATTTTCGGAAACACAAAACTAACAAGAAAAAAACAAAAATGATACAAACCGTAGTAAAAAGAGACGGCCGAATAGTAGGCTTCAACGAGCAGAAGATTTCTGCAGCTATACGAAAGGCGATGCTGACCACCGAAGAAGGTGAGGACGAAACACTGATAACCTCCATCTCGGACCGCATTTCCATGAAGGGAAAAGAACAGATGACGGTAGAGGAAATTCAGGATCTGGTAGAAAACGAGTTGATGAAGTCATCGCGCAAGGAAGTTGCCAAGGCTTACATCAAATATCGCAACGCCCGCAACATTGCCCGTAAGGCAAAGACACGCGACATCTTCTTGGAAATTATCAACATTAAGAACAACGATGTAACGCGCGAGAACGCCAACATGAATGCCGACACGCCAGCCGGTATGATGATGAAATTCTCAAGCGAAACAACAAAGCCTTTTGTTGACGATTATCTGCTGAGCGAGGACGTACGTGAGGCTGTACAAAACAACTACTTGCATATTCACGACAAGGATTACTATCCTACCAAGTCGCTCACTTGTGTCCAGCACCCCTTGGATAAGATTCTGAAGCATGGCTTCCAGGCCGGACACGGAGAAAGCCGTCCTGCCAAGCGTATAGAAACAGCCAGTATCTTAGGCTGTATCAGCATGGAGACTGTGCAGAACGAAATGCACGGCGGTCAGGCCATTCCTGCCTTCGACTACTATCTGGCTCCTTTTGTACGCAGTTCTTATATAGAGGAGGTTAAGGTGCTGGAAGATCTGAATGCAGAGGATTACAGCGAGCTGTACAACGCACCTATTGATGACTTCCTGAACGTTCCCCTGTCTGGTCTCGAAGGCCGCGAACGCATCAAGCAGCATGCCATCAACAAGACTGTCGGCAGAGTTCATCAAGCAATGGAGGCTTTCATCCACAACATGAACACCATCCATTCCCGCGGTGGTAACCAGGTGGTATTCAGCAGCATCAACTATGGCACAGATACCAGTGCCGAGGGACGTTGCATCATTCGCGAACTGCTACGCAGTACATACGAGGGTGTTGGGAACGGAGAGACAGCTATCTTCCCCATCCAAATCTGGAAGAAGAAGAAGGGACTCAGCTACCTACCCACAGACAGGAACTACGACCTTTACAAATATGCCTGCAAGGTAACGGCACGACGTTTCTTCCCCAACTTCATCAATTTGGATGCCACATACAACTACAACGAGAATTGGCGCGAGGATGATCCGGAACGTTACAAATGGGAATGCGCGACTATGGGTTGCCGTACACGTGTATTCGAAAACCGCTTCGGCCCCAAGACCAGTATCGGCCGTGGTAACCTCAGTTTCTCCACCATCAACATTGTTCGTCTGGCAATTGAATGTATGGGTATCAAGAATAAAGAAGACCGCATCAATGCATTCTTTGCCAAGCTGGACAATGTGCTGGAAATCACAGCCAAGCAGCTACACGAACGTTTCGAGTTCCAGAAGACAGCCTTCGTAAAGCAATTCCCCCTGCTGATGAGAGGTCTGTGGATTGACAGCGAAAAACTGAGTCCCAATGATACCATTGCGCCGGTTATTAATCAGGGAACACTGGGTATCGGCTTCATCGGACTGGCAGAATGTCTGGTTGCACTGGTAGGAAAACATCATGGAGAGAGCGATGAAGCCCAGCAATTAGGCTTGAGGATTATCACCTATATGCGAGACCGCGTGAACGAGTTCAGCGAGAAGTACATGCACAATTATAGCGTTCTGGCCACTCCCGCAGAAGGTCTGAGCGGTAGATTCACAAAATTCGACCGCAAGAAATACGGAGTTATTCCAGGCATTACAGACAGGGAGTACTACACAAACTCTAACCATGTACCTGTTTATTACCACTGCTCTGCCTTGCATAAAGCACAGATCGAGGCTCCTTACCACGACCTGACACGTGGCGGACATATCTTCTATGTTGAAATAGACGGTGACGCAACACATAACCCAGAGGTAGTAATGAACATTGTTGACCTGATGGACAAATACAACATTGGCTATGGAAGTGTAAACCACACACGCAACCGTTGTATGGACTGCGGTTATGAGAATGCCGAAAAGCACATGGACACCTGTCCAAAGTGTGGCAGTCACAATGTGGACCGTCTGCAGCGTATCACAGGTTATCTGGTAGGCACAACCGATCGTTGGAACAAAGCCAAGCTGGCTGAGCTCAACGACCGTGTGGTACATGACTGAAATATCATTGCTTAAAAAAGATGACAATCAACGTTTTAAGCATTCTAAACGACACTACAGTAGATGGGCCCGGCTTCAGGACTTCCATCTACTGCAGTGGTTGTAAGCACCATTGCAAAGGCTGCCACAATCCGCAATCGTGGGCATTTGGAGCCGGGGAAGACAGGACTATCGATTCGCTCATGCAGGAGATTATCGCCGACCCCATAGCTCATGTTACCTTTACAGGCGGCGATCCGTTTTATCAGGCTGCAGGATTTACTGAGTTGGCAGCACGGATAAAAGCAGAAACCGACAAGACCATTTGGTGCTATACAGGTTTCCTTTTTGAGGATTTGATAAAAGTACCTGCGTATTATAATCTACTAAAGTATCTGGACGTGCTGGTGGACGGTCCCTTTGTCCAGTCGCTGCGCGATGAAGACCTGTTATTTTGTGGCAGCAGCAACCAACGGCTCATAGACGTGCAGGCATCTCTAAGAGAAGGGAGCATTGTGCTATGGAAACGTGACGAAGATTTCCTTTAGCCCTTAAATACGAACATCTGTTCCCCACATCATTTTATCTCGCAAGGTGTGGAAATAAGAACCATTGCTCCGCTTCAATACTTTTATCTGATATGGAGCCCGGCGAACTGTAAGCCTGACACCTTCCTGACACTTCTCGCTTCGACCATCAACAGCAACCAGAAAATTATGGTTTCGGCTTTCGACCTTTAAAGAAATCTCCTTATCGTCTGAAAGGGTAAAGGGCCGCACATTCAGACTGTGCGGAGCAACAGGAACCAACCCGATGGTTTTACTACCGGGATGCATAACTGGGCCTCCTACACTTAAAGCATATCCCGTACTTCCCGTAGGCGTATTTACGATAAGACCATCAGCCTGATATGTTGTCAGGTACTCGCCATCTATATCCACGCGGATGCTAATCATAGAGGAGTTATCACGTTTCAGCACAGCAACTTCATTCAAAGCAAAGGGATAGTCGGCTGGCTCGCCCTGAGAGTACGAGAGTTGCAAGACACTACGCTCCTCCGTACGCAGTCCACAGGCATAAATCTGTTCTATTGCATAAGGAATGTCCTCTGGAGAGAAATCGGCAAGGAAACCCAACCGGCCGGTATTGATTCCAAGAATAGGGATTTCCTTGTCACCCACGCGTCTGGCCACTTCCAAGAATGTTCCGTCACCGCCCATGCTGATAGCCACATCTGCCTGAAAATCATTATCATTTATGAGTTGTGAGAAGGGAACATTAATTTGTAAATCTTGGGTGAGGAATTCGTAGAATGGGGCATCTATGAATATGATCGCCTTACGCGCCTCCAGTTCCGTAAGCAATTTCTGCACGGAATTAGCTTTCTTGTGCTGATAGATATTGCCAAAGAGAGCAAATCTCAGGGTTTTCTCCATTTTTCTTCCTTTTTATCTGGCAAAGATAAGAAAATTTCTTAACTTTGCACAAAAAGATAACCCATTAATATAATATAAGGAATGATTTACGTATTTTTAGCTACAGGATTCGAGGATATTGAGGCTTTGGCTCCCGTGGATATCATGCGAAGAGCAGGTCTGCCAGTAGAAACAGTTTCCACAACAGGAGCAGAGATAGTGGAAAGCGCTCATGCCGTTGGTATCAAGGCTGACAAGCTACTTGCTGATATTGATTTCAGCAAGGCAGACATGATAGTATTACCCGGCGGTCTGCCAGGCAGCACCAACCTGGATGTCTGCACCCCTCTAACGAAAGCAATAACAGCACATTATGCAGCAGGAAAGCCTATAGCCGCCATTTGTGCCGCTCCTCTTGTTTTTGGTCATTTAGGTATTCTTAAAGGCAAGAAGGCTACATGTTATCCTGGCGTAGAAAGCGAATTGGCAGGAGCCACTTATACGGCTGCCATCGTAGAACAGGACAATAATATCATCACAGGAAAAGGTCCCGCCGCAGCCTTTGAATTCGGCTATACGATAGTAGATTATTTCAAAGGAGCAGGTGCAAGCAATGCATTGCGCCAGGGTATGATTTACCAAGAACTGGTGGGCTAATTTATGGAGCGTTACGTCATCGTTGTGGCAGGAGGAAAGGGGCTCCGCATGGGCGGCGATATTCCCAAGCAGTTTCTCCCTATTGGGGGGAAGCCTGTGCTGATGCGCACCATCGAGGTATTTCTGCAAGTATATCCTGATATCAGGATCATTCTGGTATTGCCCGCATCCCAACAGGAATATTGGCAACAGCTTTGCCATGAATATGCCTTCTACGTTCCATTCCAAATAGCAGATGGCGGCGAAACACGATTCCACTCCGTAAGTAATGGACTGAAACAGATACCAGACGATGCCGAAGGGATTGTTGGCGTTCACGACGGTGTGAGGCCATTTGTTTCAGAAGAAACAATCAGACGATGTTATGACGAGGCTGTGGAGCACGACGCTGTGGTACCAGCCATCTCTATTGTGGAAACAGTACGGCAACTACGAAAGGACGGGATAAGCCTTACAGTTCCACGCGATGAATACAAACTGGTCCAGACGCCACAGACTTTTCGCATATCGTTACTCAAAGAGGCATACCACCAACCATACACCCCTTCCTTTACCGACGATGCCTCTGTTGTGGAAGCATTGGGAATAACCGTACGTCTTGTGGAAGGGAATCGCGAGAATATCAAGATAACAACACCCGCAGATATTCGCTTCGTTAACGGATTGCTCTGAGAGATGCAAGATTTAAGAAAACTTGAGCTGACCTATTTACCTGGCATAGGACCAACCAGAGCCAAAATGCTGAGTCAGGAGTTAAACATCAACTCATGGCACGACCTGCTCTATTATTTCCCCTATAAACACATCGACCGCAGCAGACTTTATATGATAAACGAACTTACTGCGGACATGCCTTTTGTACAGGTAAAAGGACAAATCCTGAGTTTTGAAGAAGCTGGCGCAGGCAGAAAGAAACATCTGATTGCACATTTTACGGATGGCTATATGCTAATGGATCTGGTGTGGTTTAATGGCATCAGCTATATCAAGAAAACCTATAAACTGCGAACGGACTATATCGTTTTCGGACGTCCCAACTTATTTAACGGGCGAATTAACATAACACATCCCGACATAGACCCGGCTAGTACGCTCGTCCTCAGCAAGATGAGTATGCAGCCCTACTATAGTACAACGGAGAAAATGAAGAAAGCGGGACTTACCTCGCGCTCTCTGGAACATTTTACCAGTACACTTTTCGCAAAACTTCAGGAACCTTTTCCTGAGACACTTCCCTCTTACCTGACAGAAAGGCTGCACCTGATGCCGCTGGACAGTGCACTGCGTTTTGCTCATTATCCTTCCACGGCGATAGATCTTTCCCATGCTACCATGCGCCTGAAGTTCGAGGAACTGTTTTACATCCAGCTATCTATCCTTCGTTATTCTCGCGAACGTCAGGCAAAAAGGCATGGCTATCGTTTCGAGAAGGTTGGCGACACATTCAACACTTTTTTTTATCATCATTTGCCTTTCCAATTAACTGGGGCCCAGAAACGTGTTATCAAAGAAATGCGTGTAGATATGAACAGCGGACGGCAGATGAACAGACTGCTTCAGGGCGATGTGGGAAGCGGAAAGACCTTGGTAGCTCTGATGACTATGCTGCTGGCACTGGACAATGGATATCAATCCTGCATCATGGCGCCAACAGAGATTCTTGCCGAGCAGCATCTGGGAACTTTCCGATCCTTCCTCGGCGATATGAATGTGCGCGTGGAACTGCTTACGGGAACGGTAAAGGGGAAACGACGTCAGGCTATATTAGACGGTCTGAGAGGCGGAACAGTACATATCCTGGTGGGAACACATGCAATCATAGAAGATAATGTGGATTTTCAAAGACTTGGACTTGCTGTGATTGACGAGCAGCACCGCTTCGGCGTGGCACAGCGAGCCCGCCTATGGAAGAAAAGCCAGGTTCCGCCTCATGTGCTGGTAATGACTGCCACCCCCATTCCCCGTACATTAGCTATGACATTATACGGAGATTTGGATGTATCCGTAATAGATGAGTTGCCTCCTGGACGAAAGCCGATTAAGACAATACACACGTATGACAACAAGCCAGAAATTCTTTACAGGGGAATTCAGCAAGAAATAGAGGCCGGGCATCAAGTATATTTTGTTTTCCCCTTGGTGAAGGAGAGCGAGAAATTAGCGCTAAAGAACGTTGAAGAGGAATTTGTTCATTTGCAAAAAGTATTTCCCAATTACCGACTCAGCATGGTTCACGGACAGATGAAACCCGCCGATAAGGATGCAGAAATGTTGAAGTTTGTTGATGGCAAAACGCAGATTCTTGTTGCAACCACAGTAATTGAGGTTGGCGTGAATGTACCTAACGCTTCTGTTATGGTTATCCAAAATGCCGAACGGTTTGGACTGTCCCAACTTCATCAGCTCAGAGGAAGGGTTGGCCGAGGAGCCGAGCAGTCATACTGCATCTTGGTAACCGGTTACGAACTGGCAAAGGATACCAGAAGGCGTATCCAGATTATGACAGAGACAAACGATGGCTTTGAAATAGCCGAAGAGGATTTAAAGCTTCGCGGTCCGGGCGACTTGGAAGGAACACAACAAAGTGGCGTTGCTTTCGACTTGAAATTGGCAAATTTGGCTCGCGACGGTCAACTGGTACAGTTGGCTCGTGATACGGCTGCCAGTGTGCTTGATGCCGACCCCCATCAAAATTTACCAGAAAATCAAATACTATGGAATCGCCTGAAAGAATTGAATCAGAAAGAGGAGGATTGGAGTCAGATATCGTAAAAAGAGTTAAAAGACTTTGAGGTTCCGATTATTCTTTGTATCTTTGCACCCGAAAAGTGGAAAATGTCCATTTTAGAACAAGATAATTAAAAAGAACCACATGCTGGAAAGAACTTTGGTTTTGTTGAAGCCAAGCACGATACAAAGAGCTCTGATTGGAGAAATTATTAATCGTTTTGAGAAGAAAGGCCTTCGGATTGCCGGAATGAAAATGATGCAGCTTGACGATGCCATTTTGGAAGAACACTATTCCCATTTGGTAAAAAAGCCGTTTTTCCCATCTTTGAAAGCCTCAATGATGAAAACCCCTGTCATAGCCATGTGCCTTGAAGGCGTTGATGCTATTGCAGTAGTTCGCTATATTACAGGGTACACCAACGGACGTAAGGCTGATGCCGGAACCATTCGCGGTGACTATTGTATGAGTAACCAACAGAACATCGTTCACGCCTCTGACTCACCAGAGGCTGCTACTGTCGAGCTGAACCGATTCTTTAAGCCTGAAGAAATCTTTGATTTGGGCAACTTGAATATGGATCGCTTGTATGCAGTAGATGAAGCTAACTAATGCAAAAAAATGAAAACAATGATAATGAAAAAGTTCATTTTCTTAATGTTTATGGCTTGTGCCGCCACCCCAGGTGTAGCGCAGGACAAGTTGGCCAGTATGGCTCCTGTAGACAAGAAGATGCGCGCAATTGACAGTCTGTCTATTGTTCGTTTACTTCAGCACGAAGAGGACGCACAACCGCCAGCATCTGCACTATACCCAGAATGGAACAACGCATATACCACTCATTACGGTGTCGAAATGCCAGAGGAATACAAGATTGACTTGCGCGGTTTCCATATGCCAACAGACAGCCGTTTGGTAACCAGCCATTTCGGCTATCGCAGGACATTCCATCGTAATCATTATGGTACTGATATCAAGTGCTACGTTGGCGACACAATCCGTGCCGCATTCAGCGGTAAGATTCGTGTTGTTGACTATGAGGGGAAAGGATACGGCCGCTACGTTATCATACGTCACGCCAACGGTCTTGAAACCCTATACGGACACATGAGCAAACACTTGGTAAAGGAAGATCAGATAGTCAAAGCCGGCGAACCTATTGGTTTGGGCGGTAATACTGGGCGTTCCAAGGGTGCCCATCTGCACTTCGAGACTCGTTTCCTAGGCAAATTTATCAATCCCGAAAAGATGTTTAACTTCGAGATGCAGGACGTTAAGGCCGACTATTACGTATATCGCTCAAACGGTAGCGGATCCCTCATAAATGCCAGTGGCGTTTTGGCTGTCAACGAGAATGAGGAAAACGCTGTTTTAGACAAGGAGGAAGAAAGCAGAGAATTCCAGCAGCACAAGATTGCCAGTCAGAAAGCTAAGCCACGCACTTCCAATCACAGGGTAAAGCAGGGTGAAACCCTTTCTTTTATTGCCAAGAAATACAACACTTCTGTTAAGGAACTATGCCGTCTGAATGGTATCACCGAAAGATCTACACTTCGTATAGGTCAGATTCTGAAGCATAATTGACAATACAAAAGTTTACAAAACCAGATAGACGCTCAAGGAAATCCTTGTAGCGTCTTCTTTTTGAAGGTACTCTCGCTCGACATAAAAAATAAATCGAGATTTATTTTGTTCTGTTCTCGCTTATTCGTACCTTTGCACCAAATTATATATAATGTATATGGAAACCCAAAAACAGTTTGAGCAGGTAATGGCGAATTGTCGTGCACTCTTTGCCAGAAAGTTGCATGATTATGGTGCTGCATGGCGTATTTTGCGTCCGACCTCGCTCACAGACCAAATATACATAAAAGCAAATAGGATTCGCAGTATTGAGACCACAGGCGTTAACCTGGTTGGCGATGACATAGCTTCCGAGTTTATTGGTATTGTCAACTATGCCATCATAGGTCTTATACAATTAGAGTTGGGGTATTCAGAAACGCCAAATGACATGACAGAAGAAAAGGCACTTGCTGCGTATGACAAGCATGCCAAGAAGACATTGGCACTGATGCTCCGCAAGAATCATGATTATGATGAGGCGTGGCGCGGCATGCGTATAAGCAGCTATACCGACCTCATACTCATGAAGATCTTCCGCACAAAGCAGATAGAGTCTCTTGGAGGAGACACGTTGGTGTCAGAGGGCATCGACGCAAACTATATGGACATGATGAATTATGCTGTTTTCGGCTTGATAAAACTGACGTTTGGTGAAGAGGAAAATCAGGAATAAGATTGTTTGGGCAGTTGTAAATGTATCACGCTTGCTCCTGTCCGTGACTTTCATATTATCTGGAACGGTTAAGCTGATAGATCCTAAGGGCACAGAATACAAGATACAGGACTATCTGGCAGCATTTGGTCTTGGCGACACGATGTTCGCATCCATTCCATTGTTATTGGCAGTTCTCGTTGCAGCTTGCGAATTTGTAATGGGAATCTACATGCTCTTTGGTATTCAGCGCCGTCTGACGTCAACAACCATGATACTATTTCTGGTTTTCATGACGCCGCTTACCCTCTATCTTGCCATTGGCAATCCAATCGCAGACTGCGGTTGCTTTGGCGATGCCATAAAACTCACCAACTGGCAGACCTTTGACAAGAACGTAGTGCTGCTGGCTGCTGCCATAGTGGTATTGCGCTATTACAAGCTGATGAGAAGAGCCATGACAAAGAAACACCAATGGACAGTGTCTATTTACACCTGGACATTTGCATTGGTATTCGCATCCTTCAACCTGTATTATCTGCCTGTAGTTGACTTCCGGCCCTACCATATAGGAGCTGATCTCAAGAAGGTCCTGACATCCGGGGTACAATATGTTACCACATTCATTCTGGAAAAGGATGGCGTGCAGAAAGAGTTCACACTGGAGAACTATCCGGATAGCACATGGACATTTGTTGACAGTAAGACTACAGCAATAGGTGAAGATACTAACAGTTCAGGCATAGAAACCATGCAGATTCTGTCGGTAGAGACCGGAGAAGACATCACTCCACAGGTCGTTATGGACCCAGGATATGTTTTCCTACTCATCTCTCCTTATCTTGAAACAGCAGACGACAGTATGATGGAACGCCTGATAAGCCTTTACGATTACTGTACCGCGAACGGCTATCAGTTTCTCTGCCTTACATCGAGCGGAGATAAAAGTATTGCGCATTGGGTGGAACTGACAGGAGCAGAATATCCTTTCTGCCATGCAGATGCAGAATTACTAAAGACCATGGTGCGTTCTAATCCAGGTTTGATGTTGCTGCATAACGGTGTAGTGGAGAACAAGTGGTCCCAAAGCACTATTCCCGGCGAGAATGAACTAATAGGACCTGTTGAAGAACTTCCTGACTTTCATCCTGCCCAAAGCAGTTTGCGAAAAAAGGCGTTCAGGATATTCCTTTGGTATATTCTACCTCTAATTTTCTTTGCGTTGGCAGATAATCTATGGGTAATGTGGAAATTGAGAAATTTACATAATATTAAACCAATTAAAAACAAATTACAAATGAGAAAAAAGATTGTTGCAGGCAATTGGAAAATGAACAAGACCCTGCAGGAAGGCGTAGCGTTGGCTAGTGAGTTAAAGAATATTCTTGCAGCAGAAAAGCCCAATTGCGAGGTTATCATTGGTACTCCATTCATCCACCTGGCTACTGTTAGCGAGTTGCTGAAGGATAGCGTAATTGCTGTAAGTGCCGAGAACTGTGCAAACAAGGAGAGCGGTGCTTATACCGGTGAAGTTTCTGCTGCTATGGTAAAGAGCACGGGTGCAGAATA
Source organism: uncultured Bacteroidales bacterium (assembly GCA_902801485.1). Classification (GTDB taxonomy): domain Bacteria; phylum Bacteroidota; class Bacteroidia; order Bacteroidales; family Bacteroidaceae; genus Physcousia. The sequence continues at coordinate 96,601 of CADCIP010000012.1, forward strand.
TGTAATCCTGGGCCACAGCGAGCGTCGTGAGTATTACAATGAGACTCCAGAGATTCTGAAAGAGAAAGTTGATCTGGCTTTAGCTAACGGTCTGAAGGTTATCTTCTGTATTGGTGAGAGCCTGGCAGAGCGCGAAGCTAACAAGCAGGAGGCTGTTTGCAAGGCTGAGTTGACAGGCAGCGTATTCCATCTTACAGCTGAGCAGTGGAAGAATATTGTAATTGCATACGAGCCCATTTGGGCTATCGGTACAGGTAAGACCGCTACTGCAGAGCAGGCAGAGGAAATTCACGCTTACATCCGTAGCTGTGTAGCAGAAGTCTATGGTGCTCAGGTAGCAGATGAAACCAGCATTCTCTATGGTGGTTCTTGCAAGGCAAGCAATGCTCCCGAGCTGTTTGCCAAGCCCGACATTGATGGTGGCTTGATTGGCGGCGCTTCACTGAAGGCTCCCGATTTCAAGGGTATCATTGACGCATGGAAATAATCAACTAATATTCAGGCTTCGCAAGCAATCAGGCTTGCGAGCCTGATAATATTTCAATGTTCTTTCATGAAGAAAGTCCTACTTACAATATTTTTTATCTCTACTTGTATTGGCAATAATGCACAGGTAAAGTTTACCGAGGAAATTCAGAAGCAGATTCCGGGGCAGGGAAAATTGGTATTGCACCAGAGTCAGACTATTACAGATCTGGTAAATGCAACAATTACCAGAACAGCACCAGTATCCGCCAAGACAGAGAATAAAGCCTCTACATCCTCCCTGAAAAAACCCCAGATAGAGGATTCGCTTCTCGCCGATACCATCAGGCAGCATCTTACGGGACAACGGATTCGTATGAATGGCTACCGCATACAAGTATATTTAGGCGGCAACACACGCAGGGGTAAGAATGAGGCACAAGCAATGAAAGAACGCGTTAAAGGCTTCTTTCCAGAATTGAGCGTTTACGCAGGCTTCTTGTCCCCCCATTGGATTTGTCGCGCTGGTGACTTCCGCACAGTAGAGGAGGCTAACGAATATTTACATAAAATGCGTGAGACGGGACGATTCGATGAAGCAATTATCGTAAAAAGTAAAATAAACGCACGCGAATAAATATGACAGACGCAGAAAAGGAATTAGAAGAACACGTTCACCGTATCATAGAATTAATGGGAGAGGATGTAAACCGTGAAGGATTACGCAAGACACCTCACCGTGTGGCAAAGGCCATGAAGACATTAACTCGGGGTTATGCAGAAAATCCCATTGCCATTCTAAATTCAGCAAAGTTCAGCGAAGACTACCGTCAGATGGTTATTGTTCGCAACATCAATTTCTATTCGCTTTGCGAGCATCACATGCTTCCATTTTACGGAAAGGTTCATGTAGCCTATATTCCAAACGGACAGGTAACAGGACTTAGTAAGATTGCACGTATTGTGGATTGTTTCTCACATCGTTTACAGATTCAGGAACGTATGACCAAGCAGATTCGCGAGTGTATTCAGGAGGCTCTGAATCCATTAGGTGTAATGGTGGTAATAGAAGCTCAGCACATGTGTATGCAGATGCGGGGCGTAGAAAAACAGGGAAGTGTTACCACAACAAGCGATTTTTGCGGGGCTTTCAACCAAGCAAAGACCAGAGAAGAGTTCCTGCAGCTTATCTCAAGATAACACGTTCGCCACATTCTTTGGCGAGTTCTTTTGCAAGTTTTGATTTTTCGTTGAAAGCTGACATCAAGGCACGAAGTTCGTCCTTATTGTTTTTAATTTCAGGTTTCTTCGTTTTATTGATTATTACCTTCAATTCATCCTGAACAATACCCAACTTCAAACTGGCCATCAGGTTGGGAACAATCTCATCCAACCGTTCGTCCGAAGGCAACTCTCCATGCAGTTTGCTTAGCGGCTCGTCATCCATACAAAGATCTGCAGCCAATTTATTGATATCAGCATCGGGGTGGTTTACGAAGAAATGCTCAGCTATAAACCCATCATCTTTTATATGACATAATCCTTCCGACAAGATATGCTCATATAGCGGATCAGAAAGTTTTATGCCGTCATCCGCCAAACTATAATAAATGTATTCAATTACCGTCAGAGGCACCTCGTTCCCTTCTTCATCTACCATCTTGCTCATGAATTTTTCTCCATGCCTGACAATCATTTGCATCAGGGTAAACTCGCGTGAATTTCCTTTCTGTATGGCAGAGGCTTGTGTCTCTGTGCTGACGGGAATATCCTGTAGTATGGGCTCTACTTTCTCAGGACCGGCGTCGAGGTTTTGCGGGACATTTCTTCTTGCTTCCCGTTCCTGTTCCTTACGCTTTTCTTCCCTAAGTCTTTGTATCTGCTTCTGAACAGCATTGGTTATCAGCCGTTCTTCCATGTGAAGTTTTTGAGCAGCCTGACGGATATACAAAACACGAGTAATTTCGTCTGGAATTACAGCAATGCTCTCAGAAACATTGTGAATCAACTGACCAAGTTTATTGGGGTCATCTTTTGCGTTATCCATCAGATGACTTGTCTTATAATCCACAAAATCAACCTGGTTATCTTTCAGGTATTGCTGATATTCAGTCGCATTGTGCTTACGGGCAAAACTGTCAGGATCATCTCCATCTGGCAATAACAGGAGTTTCACATTCATGCCCTCTGCCAGTAACATGTCTATGCCTCGTTCACTGGCGTGAATACCAGCCTCATCACCGTCAAAGATAACGGTTATGTTATTGGTCATACGGTGAATCAGGCGTATCTGCTCATTGGTCAATGCAGTACCACTCGAAGCCACCACATTCTCGACACCCTGCTGATGCATAGCCATCACGTCTGTATAACCCTCTACCAGATAACAGAGATCCTGTTTACGAATGGCTTCTTTGGCTTGAAAGAGACCGAACAATTCACGTCTTTTACTATAAACAAGACTCTCGGGCGAGTTCATATATTTCACGTTCACGCCTTTGGTAGCAGCATCCAGCACACGGCCACCGAAGCCTGCCACCCTACCACTCATGGTAAATATGGGCCACATTACACGGCCACGGAAGCGGTCACGCAACTTTCCGTCTTGTTCATTCTTCAGACAAAGACCCGTTCCTATGCTTAATTTGGTATCTTTCTCATTAGGAGTGTTCGTAAGAAACTTCTCCAAATAGCCAGCTTTCTGCGCATCCGCTGCTAATGTATGCTCTTTGCTGTTGGGACTAAAACCTACTTGGAACTTCTTCAGAATATCATCCCGGAAACCACGACCGTGAAAGTAAGCCAAACCTATAGATCTGCCGTCAGTCGTATTATTCAGTTCGTTCTGGAACCAGTTGCAAGCCCATTCATTTACGATGAACATACTATCCCGGTCGTTGCGAGACTCCAATTCTTCTTTGGTCAGTTCCTTCTCCTGAATCTCAATGCCATACTTCTTTGCCAAATAGCGCAGCGCATCGGGATAAGAAAGCTGCTCATGCTTCATAATAAAGTGTACAGGGCTTCCACCCTCACCACAAGCAAAGCATTTACACAGATTCTTGGCAGGAGATACCATAAAAGAAGGTGTGGTGTCATCATGAAAAGGGCACAATCCTTTCAGATTAACACCGGCACGTTTCAGCGTTACAAAATCAGACACTACATCCACGATGTTTGCCGCATCCAGTATTTTATCTACCGTTAATCTGTCTATCATATTATTTCCAGAACCTCTCCCCGCTCTTCCCTCTATGGGGAGGGCTTCCTCTCAGGGGTGGGACTATGTTTTCTTTGCAAATTTAGATAAATTTTGCGAGAAAGCCACTCATTGTCAGAAAATATTTGTAAGTTTGCAAGGTAAACCGAAAAACTATAGCATTATGAACAATCAATTGGTTGACCGTTTCTTAAAATATGTATCGTTTGATACGCAGTCTGATGAGGAATCTTCATCTTGTCCCAGCACTCGCAAACAGTTTGCGTTGGCAGAATACCTGCGTGATGAACTCACAGCTTTAAGCTTGGAAGATGTATGTATGGACGAGAATGCATACGTCTATGCAACCTTACCGGCAAATACCGACCGTCCAATACCCGCAATAGGCTTTATCGCCCACATGGACACTTCGCCTGACTGCAGCGGGGCAGATATTCATCCACGTATTATAAAAAACTACGACGGAAAAGATGTCGTGCTGGATGCCGCACAAAACATTGTCACCCGTGTTTCAGCCTTTCCAGAATTGAAGGACCACATTGGCGAAGACCTGATTGTTACGGACGGGCATACACTTTTGGGAGCTGATGATAAAGCTGGTATAGCCGAGATAGTAACTGCCATTACATATTTACAAGCACATCCCGAGATTAAGCACGGTAAAATACGTGTGGGCTTCAATCCCGATGAAGAAATAGGAGCCGGCGCACACCTTTTTGACGTCGGGAAATTTGGCTGCCAGTGGGCATATACCATGGACGGAGGTGAAGTTGGTGAGTTAGAGTTTGAAAATTTCAATGCCGCAAGCGCCAAGATACTTATCAAAGGTTGTAACGTACATCCCGGCTATGCCAAGGACAAAATGGTGAATGCTGTACTTATTGCCTCGGAGTTTGCACAAGAGATGCCCCAGAACGAGGTACCCCAGCTTACACAGGGCTACGAAGGTTTCTACCACCTGACAGGCTTGCAGGGAACGGTTGAGGAAGCCCGGCTTTCCTATATCATTCGCGACCACAACCGCCAAATGTTCGAAATGCGAAAGAAAGTAATGCTCGACATGGTGGAGCGTTTTAACCAACGTTATGGGTCAGGAACCGTATTTATTGAATTAAACGACCAGTACTATAATATGTTTTCCCAACTCTCCGATAAGCCTCACATTACAAACATTGCCCGTCAGGCTATCGAGGAGGCATGCGGTTTCTGCAAGATTATACCCATCCGTGGTGGAACCGACGGAGCTCAGCTTTCCTTTAAGGGACTCCCCTGCCCCAACATCTTTGCCGGAGGACTGAACTTCCACGGTCGCCACGAGTTTGTCCCCATCCAGAATATGGAAAAGGCCATGCAGACCATCGTCAACATCTGCCGCATCACAGCGGAGAAGTACTGACGTTCGGGAATAAAAAGAAAAACGAGTTTTTCTATTGTATTCCGCTCGCTTATTCGTATCTTTGCCAGCAAGAAACTGTCAACCAAAATCAGTACACAACAGTTTACTGTTTACGGCTTATAGTTCGCTAAATGGTAAATGGTCAAATAGTAAATGAGAGGTTTTTTTGCGATAGCGGGGCATTTCTTCTGTTCAGGCTGAATCTCTTAGAGATTGATGGCGTGTCTGGGTGCTTTTATCTGGAAGCTTACAAGGAAAAGAACACAGATACGACATCAGAGACGGAGTCTCAGCCTGAGCAGAAGGGTTTTGATGGTTTTCTTTTCAATTAAAGTGCAGAAGAACCTTTTATCTGACCAGAATCTTTTTTCCTTTCCTGAGACAGATGCCCTTCTTTAACTGAACATCAGACATCCTTCGGCCCGAAAGGTCATATACGGCATCGGGGGCGAAGGCCGGAAGCTCGACATCGTCCTCACGGAGGGAGGGAATGCCGGTGGTGTAACGGTCCATTCTTATCTCCACCAGAACGGGACGGTGGTCCGAGGCTTCGGGCTCGTTAATTACCTGACGCTTACGAACAGACTTCACGACACGTCCGTAACTTGCAATATAGTCTATAATGTTTTTGGGAGTGCGGGCAGGGAAAGTATAGTTGGAACTATTATCGGTGATATTGCTCAGGAAAATAAAATTCTTCTTCATCAACGTAATGAGTTTAGAATTCGGATTATCGTTCCAGTCGCCACAGATAAAAAAAGGCTTGTCCCAACGGGCAGCTTCCTCCACGATAATGTCGAAAGAGAGCAGCCTGTTTGCTTCTTCAAGGTCAAGATGAGTACAGGCAAACACATATTCTTGAAACTCGCATACGAGCAGGGTTCTTTTTTCGCTTCCAGGCAAAGGAATGTTATGATACGACAAAGGTTTTTCTTTGCTGAGGATAGCCACTCCATATTTCCCTCCAGTTAAAGGAATAGCCGGACCAAACGTACTGTACATACCAAGACTCTTAGCGAGCACAGCAACTTGGTGGACACGATTGGAACGTTTGACGCAACTGTCCACTTCCTGCAGCCCAACCACATCGGGTGTAGCATCACCAATAACCTTTGCCTGACGGTTAAGATCTATTACGTCGTCCATCCCCGCCCCATGCTGTATGTTGTAGGTCATGATGCGGAGGGACATCACATCGTCTTGTTGGGCAAAAAGCATACTGGCGACCCTAAAAGTCGCCAGTACGAATATAAAGAATATCTTCATTTAACCCAAGAAACTAAGCAGGATACCTGCTGCTACGGCAGAACCGATAACACCAGCCACATTGGGACCCATAGCGTGCATTAGCAGGAAATTGCGCTTGTCTGCCTCCTGACCAACAGTCTGGCTAACTCGCGCTGCCATAGGAACTGCACTCACTCCAGCAGAGCCGATTAACGGATTAATCTTCTCCTTCAGGAATAAGTTCATAATCTTAGCCATAAGCACGCCACCTGCAGAGCCGATACCAAAGGCTACGATACCTACACAGAGGATACCCAGTGTCTGCCAGTTCATAAACGAAGTAGCTGTGGCTGTAGCACCGACAGTAAGACCCAGACAAATGACAACAATGTTGTTCAACTCGTTCTGTGCGGCCTTACTCAGACGTTCTACCACTCCACTCTCTTTCATAAGGTTACCTAACATCAGACAGCCGATAAGTGTACCTGCAGAGGGTACTACCAGCGAAACCACAATGGCAACTATAATGGGGAAGAGAATTTTCTCCTTCTTGCTGACCTCGCGCAACTGAGACATACGAATCTTACGTTCTTTCTCTGTTGTGAGCAACTTCATGATGGGAGGCTGAATGACTGGAACCAAGGCCATATAGCTGTATGCAGCGACTGCAATGGGCCCCAACAATTCGGGAGCCAATTTACTGGTAAGGAAAATAGCCGTTGGACCGTCAGCGCCACCGATAATACCGATAGAAGCAGCCTGAGCAGCAGTGAAGCCGAAGATAGGTAAATCCATTTGTGTTACCAGGAAGGTAGCAAAGATACCGATCTGAGCAGCAGCACCCAAAAGGAGACTCTTGGGATTGGCAATCAGAGGGCCGAAATCAGTCATAGCACCTACTCCCAAGAAGATAAGGCAAGGATAGATACCAGCCTTAACACCTATATAGAGTATATCCAGCAACCCGCCATGCGCCATAACATAACCATAGCTATGATAGTTGGGACTTGCAGGATTCAAGAACTCATTGTTCCACATCTCGGAATCAAACATACCGGCACCGGGCAGGTTAGTAAGAATCATACCAAAGGCTATAGGAAGAAGCAACAAGGGTTCGTACTCCTTCTTGATGGCAAGATAAAGCAGGAAGCAGCCTATGAGAATCATTACAGCATTCTTCCACCCCTCACCAAAGAAGAAAGATACAAAACCCATCTCCTCAACGAACTTGCTTATACCCTCCTCTGCATTAAATCCGGCAGCCATAACAGGTGTGCAGACGAAAAGCATCAGAGCCAACATGCTGAGAATCTTAATCTGTTTCATGGTAATACTCGGTTTAATAATTACTATCAGCTAAAACATGTATTACCTTATGCTAACTCTACAAGAGCCTGACCACCATCAACCTGGTCACCAACATTTACAAGAACAGCCTTTACTGTACCGGCAGTCTCAGTTGTAATGCTGTTTTCCATCTTCATGGCCTCGAGCATAACGACGGTATCACCGGCTGCAACCTGGTCACCAGCCTTTACCAAAACCTGAGTAATCTTACCATTCAATGGCGCAGTTACAACATTTCCGCCAGCAGGAGCGGCAGCAGGCTTGGCAGCAGCAGGAGCGGCTACGGAAGCTGCAGCAGGAACCACAGGCTTAACAACAGGTTTGGCTGCAGGTTTACGCTCAGGCAGCGTTACGGTATAGATTTTGCCATCAACGGTTACCTCAAGGGTATCCTCATGTTCTACAACATGGGCAGAATGTTCCTTACCACTTATATTAAATTTGAATTCTTTCATTTTTTTACTTGTTAAAATCTTGGGTTTAAAACTGCGTGCCAATTAGAAGACTGAGTGTTTTTAATGGTAATAACACCGCTTTCCTCATCATGAGCACTGTTAAGATAGAGATATAAGGCTGTAGCAACCACTACTAGATCATCGCCGTCGGCGGCATCGGCACGCTTGCCCGGAGCCAATGCAGGAGCCTTGACACCAGCCATCTGATGCGAGTTAGCGCGCTTGGCAACAACGCCGAAGCCTACTAACACCAACACCAACAAGACTAGTATGGCAAATACCACACATGGGCTAATACCAGCTATATACCATGCCTCTGGAGTTATTGTTAATATTGTCATAACTTTAATCTTTTAAATGCTTACAAAGGAATGTTTCCATGCTTCTTGGCAGGGTTGGTCAACCTCTTGTTCTGCAACTGCTCCAAAGCACGGATGATGCGGAAACGTGTATTGCGAGGTTCTATTACATCGTCGATGTAACCGTACTTGGCTGCCTGATATGGGTTAGAGAACAGGTTCTCGTACTCGGCAATCTTATCTGCCATAAACTGCTTAGCCTCTTCCTCCTTACCTTCGGTCTTCAGTTCCTTTGCTTCCTTAGCATACAGAACGCTGGCTGCACCGCTTGCACCCATAACGGCAATCTCAGCACTGGGCCATGCATAGTTAGCATCACCACGCAACTGTTTACAGCTCATTACGATGTGGCTACCGCCATAGCTCTTACGCAAGGTAACCGTTACCTTGGGCACTGTACACTCTCCGTAGGCATAGAGTAACTTGGCACCATGAAGGATTACAGCATTGTACTCCTGACCTGTACCGGGAAGGAAGCCGGGAACATCAACCAGAGTAACGATAGGAATATTAAATGCATCGCAGAAACGAACAAAGCGAGCACCCTTGCGACTAGCATTGCAATCGAGCACACCGGCCAACTGATTGGGCTGGTTGGCTACGATACCTACGCTCTGACCATTGAAACGGGCAAAACCGATAATGATATTCTTGGCAAATTTGGGTTGAACCTCCAAGAACTCACCGTTATCAACAATTCCGGCAATAACCTCGTACATATTATATGGATGATTGGGGTTATCAGGTAGTATCTCGTTCAGAAAATCCTCTGTACGGTCAATAGGATCGGTACATTCAACGCGAGGAGTCTTCTCCATATTGTTCTGGGGAATATAGCTAAGCAACTTCTTGATAAGAGCAATACCCTCTTCTTCTGTGCTGGCAGTAAAGTGTGTTACACCGCTCTTGGTAGAATGAACACTGGCACCGCCTAACTGCTCCTGAGTAACTACTTCGCCCAACACTGCCTTGACAGGACCTGGGCCGGTAAGGAACATGTAGCTGGTATTCTCAATCATCAGGGTAAAGTCGGTCAGTGCAGGACTATAAACAGCACCACCGGCACAAGGACCCATGATAGCACTGATCTGAGGAATCACACCACTCGCCATGATGTTACGCTGGAAAATTTCAGAGTAGCCCGCCAATGCGTTGATACCCTCCTGAAGACGTGCGCCACCAGAGTCGTTCAATCCAATAACAGGAGCACCAACTTTCATGGCTATGTCCATAATCTTGCAAATCTTGCTTGCCAACATCTCCGACAGAGAACCGGCACTGATTGTAAAATCCTGTGCAAAAACATACACCAAACGACCATCAATAGTACCGCAACCGGTTACTACACCATCGCCCAGATAATGTTTCTTTTCCATACCAAAGTTTGTACAACGATGCTGCACAAACATATCCATTTCTTCAAAACTACCTTCATCCAGCAGCATAGCTATACGTTCACGGGCTGTATATTTACCCTTCTCATGCTGCTTCTCAATAGCCTTTTCGCCACCACCCAAACGGGCCTTGGCACGGAGTTCAACCAACTCCTTGATTTTTTCTGCTTGAGTACTCATTTCTTTATTAATAATGTGTTATTTTCATTTTACGGGTGCAAAGTTACAAATAAGTGAGGTAACGGCAAAAGAAAAACTGTTTTATTTTGTATTTCTATCACTTATTCCTACCTTTGCGCCAGTTTAAGTTTTCGGGAAGATGAATAAGCAACAATATGTACCAACAGAACTGGGAGAAAAGAAGATAGGACTACTGCTCTGGCAGTATGCCACACCTGCCATTATAGCGATGGTAGCAAGCAGTCTCTATAATATTGCCGACAGCATCTTTATCGGATGGGGAGTAGGTGATATAGCCATCAGCGGAATGGCAGTTGCCAGTCCATTCATGAACCTCTCCGCTGCCTTTGGTGCTATGGTAGGCGTGGGAGCCAGTGTTACCATCAGCGTACGACTGGGACAAGGAAAGTACGATACCGCCCAACATATACTGGGCAACACCATATCCCTGAATATTCTGTTAGGAACCGTTTTTGCAGCCGTCTGCATCTATTTCCTGGACGGCATCCTGACCCTGTTCGGAGCCAGCGAAGCTACCCTACCCTATGCCCGCGAATACATGCTCATCATCCTGTTGGGTAATGTCATCACGCATCTGTACTTCGGATTGAATGCCGTAATGCGCAGTGCAGGCCACCCCACCATTGCCATGAGTTGCACTTTCCTTACTATCATCATTAATATCTTGTTAGACCCGTTGTTTATCTTTGTTTTTCATTGGGGAATAGCAGGTGCAGCTTGGGCCACTGTGATAAGTCAGGCTGTATCTCTATGCGTTCAGTTGAAACTGTTCAGCCGTCCAACAGAGCTTCTTCATCTTCGGAGAGGTATCTACAAGCCCGATCTCAACATTATCCGCCAGTGCATAGTTATCGGTCTAAGTCCCTTTCTGATGAATTCATGTGCCTGCATCGTGGTGCTGTTCATCAACAACAGGCTGAGGGATTACGGAGGTGACATGGCCATTGGCGCTCACGGTATAGTAAACCGTATTCTTATGTTGTTTGTAACTACAGTTATAGGTCTGGTACAAGGTATGCAGCCCATTGCGGGATACAATTGGGGAGCACACAAGAACGACCGCGTCTGGCGTGTGTTGCGCTATACCATTGGCGTAGCCACCTGCATCACTTGCTTTGCCACCCTGATATGCGAACTGTTTCCCGAACACATCATCTCCATCTTCGGGACAGGAGAGGAACTGACCGGCATAGCCACCCACGCCTGCAGGATCATCGTTTCGATGTTCCCATTGGTAGGTGCACAGATTGTAATAGGCAACTTCTTCCAGAGCATCGGTCATGCCGGCAAGAGCATTTTCCTAAGCATGACCCGACAGATGCTGATGTTGGTTCCTTTGCTTTATTTCTTGCCGCTAATATGGGGGCAGGAGGGTATATGGTATAGCATGCCTATCTCCGACTGCATCTGTTTCTTCCTGGCTGCAGGTATGCTTTTCTATATGGTACGTAAAACAAAAAGGTATGAAGCGAATAGGATTGCTAAGTGATACACACGCCTATTGGGACGAGCGCTACATCAAATATTTCTGTGAATGTGACGAGATTTGGCACGCTGGAGACATCGGTAGCTTGGAACTGGTGACTCGTCTGCAAGAGATTGCGCCACTGCGAGCGGTACATGGCAACATAGACGGAGGTGATGTAAGGCGAATGTTTCCGGAAAAGTTACGCTGGACCTGTGAAAATGCTGATGTGCTGATGACACATATTGGCGGTTATCCAGGCAAATACGATGCACGCATCAGACAACAATTATACGAGAAGCCTCCAAAACTTTTCATCAGCGGACACAGTCACATTTTGAAGGTGCAGTTCGACCCTCAGTTGAAACTGCTACACATTAATCCAGGAGCTGCCGGACTTCAAGGATGGCAGACCGTACGTACCCTTGTTCGTTTCTCGGTTGACAATGGGGAATTCAAGGACCTTGAAGTTATTGAAATTTAGACACTTTCACACTTCCATCCTCATAGATAACCTTCCGAATGCAGATACCAGATTCCGGTCGGGCTATTCGCTGACCAGAAAGATTGTAGTATTGCACAACACGTATCTTTGAGGATGAAGCAATAACAGGCTTTATCTCATCAACAAAATCCTGACTGCCAAATAATAACGGATAAGGTTGCCGGATTGTTCCCAATTGACGTTGTGGAGAGAACACGGTTTTGTTAGCTGTTTCATAAACCTCACCTTGGTCATCCAGCAAGCGGAAAACAAGTTGATCTGCTCCTGCACCATGAATATTCATAAAGAGCAAATCATCATCCAAGACGCCTACTCCTCTACATTCGTCTCCACAAAAGGCCCCGACATAATAACGACCGGCAAGAGAAACCTGTTCATCTGCCTGCACATTGGCAACCAGGGTCATGACATCGGGATAAGCATGTATATCCATCTGCCATGCACCGTCCTCCGACTGAGCAATGGGCGCATAACGTCTGTTACATGTTTTAAGCGGGCTCAAACTCTGCCAACAGAATTCCTGTTCCCTTGTGGTATAGAAGAGGTACGACTGGCCTGGTTGCAAAGTAACAAGAGAACCGTGCCATTTGCCTTCCTCGTATGTGGCAAAGGCATCAAGCCCCACCACCTTATCACCTTCTTGAGGAGTATAGCCCTTAAGAGACGCCTCTAAATTGGTGGCATTGTACAACGGACAGCCTATCCAGTTCCAACCTGGGTGCACTGTTACAGGGGTGCTCACATCATAAACAGCACCACGCAACGTTACGTCGGCCGATTTCTGCATTTTAATTTTGTACCCTTTAGCTGCTTCCAAAGCCTGAAGGCTTCCTTGCCATCCGTTCTCGATATTGCGCCACAGACTATCTGTCTGGCCAAACAAATACAGAGCATCTGTGGTAAATCGACTCTTATCCACACTCTGAGCCATATTATGAGAGGTCCAGTTCCAGCCTTCAGCTAAAGCCAACGTAATGGTTTTATCATTGCCTAACCAAGCACCCGCAGATATAGCATTATAATCCGCCATACCTATTTTATTGGTTTTGTCTATAGTAGGCTGATTCAGAATGGTTGCCATATTTCCACCGTCAGGGTATCGTCCATAGGTCTGCCATTTACCTTGTTCCAGATACTCTACACAATCAGCCCAAGAACCATCTGACGCTTGAATACTGACACAAGCGCCATCGGCATTTTCTAACTTGAAGGGTGCATGCAACTGAGTGTAGTTATCCTTACCATCGCACCAGACAATGCAGGTGCTGTGAGCAGGTACAATGCCTTGCTGCATCTGATACTTCTGGGGTTTGTTACGATTATCGCTCAGATAGAGACCCTCTAAACTGATATCCTTGTCTGAAGTGTTGTATAGCTCTATCCAGTCCGACTTCTTCCCATAATCATTGACATAGATATCATTACCGGAACTAACCTCGTTAATACGCAAGGGCGAAGCGCCAACTTCCAAACGTTGCCGCTCGTCAGGAAGAGGTTCAAAAACAGCCCTCAAAACAACTTTGCTGTTGTTTGCAAAAATCTTATGCAGGTCTATTATTTCTTCTGCAGTAATCATTTCACCTCCCCTACTTGACAGAATAAGACTGCCGTCGAACCACATATCGGTACTTGATGCAGATGTGTTCTTTATTTCAACTGCAATCTGATTCTGTCCCATTACCAGATATTCATGCGGAATAATAAAACTTCCCATATAAGGTTCCGACGACTCGTAGTGTCCGCCAGCTGTATAATCCTCGTATTTAGAACCGCTGGTAATGTAATAGCTGCCGACCTCATGACCGTTCACGTAAAGCATCATACCATCGTCTATCTGGTAATTGAACGTAAGAATATCGTCATCAGAAAGCGGAGTATGCAGGTCGAAAGTTTTACGGAAATAATAAGTCGGGCGCTTTCTGCCGGCATTGGAACCATAATCCAGTTTGGTCGCAGCATACTCCTGCATGAAATATCCTTCATTGGCATAGCCAAAGGGAGCCATTCCTATACGCCACCCGTTTTGTTCCTCAGCAAAAGACTGTGACTTCCAATCGTAATTGTCCATCGAACCCTGATCGTAATATTTCCATTCAGAATTCATTGGAATCAGGGTTTTTGCAGAAGCAGACAGATTTTCCGACTGCCAACCTTTGAATGAATATCCGGCTGGTGCTTTTACAGAAAGATTTGTGGGAAGGCCACCATAAGAGAAAAGATAACCGGCAAACTTGCCCGTTGGTATCTCCTGCCCGTTCACTGCGAGTCGGGCTTCTGGTATATTGGCTGAGATGGAAGCATAAAGACTGTAACTGAGCCCATAATAGTTACGCAATGTGGATATACGGGAACCATTGTAAGCAGAACGTATGGTGCCGACCAGTCCCGTGTTAGAACTACTCCCCTCAAAAGACAAAGCAGGATTGATATTATTGTATATACTCCTTACAATTTCTTCACAACGGGTTGGCTCAAATACACTGCCATCTACAATGCAATAGGCATCCATAAACTGACGACGGAACGGGTCATACTTCATCAAGTAACGGAAAAGGTCATCAACATTAGCTCCGCCACTTGTATTCAGTACTTGCGTTAGCATGCTTGTAGTACCAAATGCCGAGTCAGCATCAAAGAAGACAAAGTGGAACTTTCCATCAGTACGACTACGGAATCCCTTGATATTGTTAGTATTCGTTATCCAGTCCGAAGGTCCAATGTAACATTCCAATGCCATATAGTTAATATACTCGTCTATGTCCAAAAGATCACAAATCTGACGATAGGTTTCTGCCGACTTTGTCTGGGCCAGATTCGAGGCCAGCTTCAGCAACTGCAGCCATGCCTTGTTGTCACCAATCTTTTGATTATATTGGGCATTACTCAAGTCGAACTGATCCATGTCATCAAAATCTATTCCATAGTTGCTGTATGCAAAGTGTTTATTGTTGCTCTCACGAATATTAAGCATACCATAATAATCACCATTCAGGAACACATGGGCTGGTTGGTAATCCTGACAGTCAACATAGAAACCACTCTTTAACACAATCATCTGAATGGCAGGGTCCATTATACGGGCCTGGGTATCGTTTCCACCATTACGCACTTGCCAGCAACGGTATTTGTTATGAATTTTCGAAGGGAATACAGGATAATCAATAACATTTGCGCCCTCATACCTTTTGTCGGTTTTTACGCGAAAAGAACTCCTTGCCTGCCAGTACTTACCATCAACGGTCCCGCCTCCGTAAGCCCTTGTCCAACCTCCACAAATCTCCAAATCAGCTTCCTGGTTCAAAACGGGAAAATAACGCACATTGCCGTTCTTATCCTTCTCAGGAACCAGATACTCCATATTTACAGGTCGTTCCCAGTCCATATTCCAATTGCATGCACTGCTCTGTCCGTTTCCACTCATGCCATTCGTTCCTTTCACAAAAACACCCACCTTGTTGTCGAAAAAGTTCTTCGGTTCAGAGCAAACAGAAAGAATAGGCAAGTAATAGTCGTGATTTTGGAATATATAGCTACGTGTAACCACAGGACTTGGCAGAGAACCTTTTCTTAACAGGCATAAACGTAAAATGGTTGTACTGTTAATATCAAACCTACCGTTTGTACTGGTTTCTCCATTGGTAGCTGTCGGAGCACTGCCGTCTGTCGTAAATCTCAGCGTAGCTCCTGTCGGAATTTTAACTTTAACCTGAAACGCATCGGTAAAAACTTTGCTGTCAGTATCTACGACGGGAGGATTTAACCTGTTTGAAGCAAACTGACTGGTAGCATTTGTCGCACCAGGCGTAGGATTACCGGATGTTCCCCACTGTTCTACGCCATCCTTAACACGCGCCCAGGAACAGCGAGGAATTGCAGGCGGATAAGATATAGATGTAATAAGCGATTTATCTGTGGCCAACAAGTTGATGGTTCCGCCTTCACATTCCAATTTGTATGGAACCTGCAATCTGGAACTTGCTCCATAATTCCCTGCCGTCTGGTAATGATCAAACCATATCACCTTGAATCCTCTTGCAGGAACACTGCCATGAGAACTTAGTAAGCGTAATTCGTTCACGCCGTCAGACAGATACATGCCCTTTAATGAAATTGCCGTCGAGGATGGATTGTATAATTCTATCCATCCTCCATAACAGTTGGCATTATCCAAATACTGATCAAGATTAGCCGCCTGAATTTCATTAATTACCAGCATGGTATCTGTTGTTTCTTGTGCCAGTGCGTTGAATGGCAACAACAACAATAAAAGAGTTCTTATATAGGTTTTCATGTACTTTTTACATTAATGTGCTTACAAAGATACACAATATAATTCATAACAAGCAAAACTACACCGAGTTTTCCCAAAATACCATGTATTTTTGCATCACAAAAACACAAATAAATGCCAAAAATGCAGTTTTTTTCACTTTTTTTTTAAGATTTTTACTATACATTATTGTATTTGTCAGAAAATTCCTATCTTTGTACATCATTGACCAAAAATAAGAGAGAACAAATATTATTATAATTTTATTAATTTATTACTAACTTAAACTAAAATCGTATGAGAAAGTTTCTGCTTTCATTGATCGTGATGCTGATGGCTGGAATGGACTACGCTATGGCGGCTACATTCCCCACTTTCAGTACTCCCGACAAGCCCGTGCTGTATTATATCCGTAATACACGCGTTGACAAGTTTGCTGCTTTAACCAACACAGACGAACTCATGCAAGAGATTGCTGGTACAGAAAAGTCCGAGGCATGTATGTTCTGGTTTGAAGCAACAGGTGATTTAGTTGGCGGCAAATACCAGCCCGTCAAGATCCACAACATTACTACTGCCAAGACCATGGGACGTTTTAACCGTTGGAATGCCAAGGGTTCTACATGGTACATTTGTGAGAACAGCGTTAACCCCGATTATGTGGGTATCGGCGCCATGCCAGGCGAAGAAGGCAACACCAATGTCTGGTGGAATGACTGGAGCGGTTCACAAGTAGGAAACTGGTGCATGAACGGCGACCAGGGTTCTATCTGGGACATTGTGCCCGTTCCCGAAGAAGAGATTCCTGCAGGTCTCACAGTTATTACCTGGAACCTGAAGAGTGGCGATGATATTCTGCTGACAGTTAA
Source organism: uncultured Bacteroidales bacterium (assembly GCA_902801485.1). Classification (GTDB taxonomy): domain Bacteria; phylum Bacteroidota; class Bacteroidia; order Bacteroidales; family Bacteroidaceae; genus Physcousia. Next base: position 113,774 of record CADCIP010000012.1, read on the forward strand.
GTCGGTAGCAATCCAGGGAGTTAAATACAACGCTCCCTTCGATGATGTTTCATACGTTGGCAGCTCTGCAGCTACCGGTGGTATGAAAGACCAGACTATCAGCGTACAATACGCAGAGAACTTCCCCTTCACAGCAAGTAAAGACATTGCAAACGCTGTATGGTACAAGACCATCATGCGCGACAACAAGTATCTGCACTATGACAACCCCAATGTTTCCTGTACACAAGCTAACAAGGACAAGAACGACATGGGTAGCTACTTTGCCTTCGTGGGTGATGCTGCCAACGGATTCCGCATCTACAATGCCGCTCTGACTTCAGGCAAGGCTTTGGGTGGCAAAGTGGGTGATGCACTGACAGCTGTTCCTGAGGATGCAGCTCCTGCCTATATGTTGGAGCACAACGGCGACGTATATGTATTCAAGAACATTGAGAGCGGTATCGGTTATTTGAACGACAACAACAGCACGCTGGCATATTGGATTAACAATGCCAGTGCTACCGATGGCGGTTCTAAGTTGTCTTTCGAGGAAGTTGACGCAGAGATTGCCGGTAAGATCAAAGGTGCCGGTACCATTACTTATAAATTCTTTAAGGATGGTCAGGAAGTAGGTACACCCCAGAGCATGAGAGCCATGGGTGGTGATCCATTCCCCGCAGTTCCCACGATTATTCCCGGTTATTATGGCGAGACTCCTAAGGGTGTTGTGAACGGTGATGCAACCTTCGATATTGAGTTGAAGCCCGCTATTCCCGCTTCTAAGGACTATGCATCTGCAACATGGTTCCGCCTGATGAACAGACCTAACGGTAATGGTGACCGTTACCTGTGCTATCAGGAAGGTGCTGAGAAGTATGAACTGACAGAGAAGGCACAGAACAACGATAATTATCTGTGGGCTCTGATTGGTTCTCCTGAAGAAGGCTACATGATTATGAATAAGGCTGCCGGTGACGGTATGTACCTGAGCGTAGAGCCCGGTAACGGCAACTTCCCCACTATGACAACCACTCCTCAGGTATGGGAGTTCCAGTTGCAGAGCAACGGCAACAATGACATCTTCGGTCTGGGTGCTGGCGGCTTCTGGATTAACGACTATGCCAACAATCACTTCCTCTCTCTCTGGCAGAGCGGTCCTACTGCTGATGTAGGCTCTACCCTGAAGATTGTCGAGGTTAATATTGTAGATGGTATGTACGCCAATGAAGAAGGCTTCATTGAGATTGGTTCAGCAGACGATCTGAAGGAATTTGCAGAAATCGTAAATGGCAAGAACCCCTATGCCAATGCTATTCTGGTAGCTGACATCGACAAGGGCACCGAGAATTACAGAATCGGTCGTGACGGTCAGGATTATCAGGGTATCTTTGAAGGTAACGGTCACACCATTAACTACGACATGACCTTCAATGAGCAAGGTGCAGGTCTCTTCCGCAACGTAGGTGTTCACGCTGTAATCCAGAACCTGAAAGTTCAGGGTACCATCAACACCAACGACAAGTTCGCCGGTAGTATTGCCGGTTGGAACAGCGGTCGTATCATCGGCTGTTACGCTGACGTTACCATCAACAGCAGCGTACAGGGTGACGCTACCCACGGTGGCTTGGTTGGTATCGGTTATCGCGGTACCGTTATCGAGAACTGTCTGGTTAATGTTGCCATCAATGGTGAGAAGACTCAGAACTGCGGTGGTGTTGTAGGTTGGGCTAATGATGCTATCAACATTGTAAACACCCTGGTTCTCAACCACGAAAGCAATTTCGACCACAACAGCGGTAGCAACAACATTGCCCGTAATGGTGGAAACATCCGCGTATTTGACCTCGGTACCTACAACCAGGATATTTACAACAACCGTCCTGCAGGTGCCAACTATAACAACTATGTAACCCAGCAGTGGGGCGACAACAATGCTACAACAGTTGTTGCTTATGGTGATTTGGCAGACGGTAAGATTTGCTATCAGCTGAACAACGACCAGAAGAATATTGCATGGGTTCAGACCATTGGTACAGATGCATTCCCCGTTCCTGCAGCATTCGGTAACGGACAGGTTTATGCATCCGGTGCTACAGACTGTAAGGGTACCTCTGCTGAGGCACTTACCTATAGCAACACTCCAAGCAATGCAATAACTACAGCTCACCAGTTCGATAAGTATGGCATCTGCTCTACTTGCGGTTGCTTCAACTTCGGTTGTTTCGAACTTGACGCACAAGACAATGCCGTTCTTCTTAAGACTGCAGACGACATCTTCCTGGCTGAAGGTTGGAACCGTGTAGGTGACGGCTTCAAGCTGAACATGAAGATGGTTAACGACATTGAGGTTATCTCTGAGCCCGGCCAATACATCTTTAATACAAGTAACTGGGTTGACGGTAACTTTAATGGTGACGGTCATGCTCTTACTATCGAGATGAGCGACCTGGGCAACTATGCAAGCTTCATTCCTCAGCACACCGGTGTATTTGAGAATGTAATCATGCACGGTTCTATCAGTACCAACGGACAGTATGCCGGTTCTATCTCCGGTGAAGGCCGTCAGGCTGCTATCCGCAACGTTTACTCTGATATCAACATTACTTCTACCAGAGTTGGCGACAACACTTCTGGTGGTCTGTTGGGTATGATCCGTACCGGCAAGAACATTGACAACTGTATCTATGCAGGTACCTTTACTCTACCAGGTCAGGAAGGTGGTTCACATTGTGCACGCGTTGGTGGCGTTGCCGGTTGGACACATGCTACAACCTATGTTACCAACTGTGCTATTCTTGGCAAGTTCGTTGGTGCCGGTGACCAGACCTTCGATGACGATACAGAGAACTCTCAGAATATCGCCCGTAACCCAGGCAATATCGTTGCCAAGAATGTATATGTCCTTAATCCTATCACAGGTAATGCTGTTAGTGACCATGACAAGTACACCAAGATTGAGAATCCCGAAAGTGTAGCAAGCGGTGAATTGGCATTCTTGCTGAACGAAAGCAAGAGCGGTGGCGAGAACTTCTACCAGCTCATTGGTACAGATCCTCAGCCTATGCCCTTTGCCAAGGATGGTGCTAAGGTTTACACCGTGGCAGACTCTTACAAGTGCGACGGCACACCTCAGGGTAATATTACCTATCAGAACGAGGAGACTACTCCTGACATTCCTGCTCATGAGTTTGAAGAAGGTGTCTGCAAGAACTGCGGCGACCTGCCTAATGACAAGGATGGATACAAGATGATTACCACCACGAAGTCTCTGGCTCGCTTCTCAGCTCTCGTAAACGAGGGCAAGACTGATATGAAGGTTCGCATGTATGAAGACGTTGACATGCTTGGCGTAGATTATGCTACAGCTGGTAATACAGGAAAGATATTCGTAGGCGAATTCGATGGTCAGGGTCACGTTATCAGCAACCTGACTGTTAACGGCGGCGACTACACAGGTTTGATCGGTGTAATCGGCGACGGTGCTATCATTCAGAACTTCACTTTGGACAAGACCTGCTCTATCAACGGTAATGCATTCGTTGGCGCAATTGGTGGTACCAATGGTAGCGGTAACGTTTACATTAAGAATATTGGTAACGAGGGTACTGTAACTGGTGCTGCTCAGAACGCATCCGGTATCCTTGGTGTTGATATGGGCGGTTCTATGACACTGCACATCAGCAACTGCTATGTAACAGGTGCTATCAAGGGCGCTCGTGAATCTGCTACTATCTGCTCTTGGTCTAACGACGCTTCCGTTGTCGAGAACTGCTGGAGCATTGCTACCCTTGAAGGCGTTTACGGCAACAACACCTTTACTCGTGGTGGAACTTCCGTTATCAACGGCTTCGAACTTGAAGGCATTGGTACACAGAACGGAGATGACCATGGTAAGGATAGAACTATGCTCATCACTCAGGACGATGTAGTAAGTGGTAAGCTCTGCTTCGACTTCAACCAGCGTGCCGGTGACAACCTGCTTGGTCAGAACTTGAGTGCAGGTGATGCATATCCTTCATTCACAAGTAACATGACAGTAGATCTTGATGAAAAGACTGGCGTTTACTACAACCCCATGGAGATTGCTGACGTAGAATTCATTAATGTTGAGGACGGTACTGGCGACCTTGTCAGCTACGTTACATTCAACAAGCCTATTTCAGGTCTTACTTCTACAGGTGTAGCTCTTATCATGGAGCGTGAAGACTTCGAGCTTAACGGCATCTCTGGTGGCAAGCACCTCTTTGGCGCTGTTGCTAAGAATAATGGCTTCTCTATGAGAGCTGACAATGAAATTGTTGTTAACTTCAGCTGCTTCAGCGGTCATACCGACCAGCCTATCTTCGCAGGTGATCTCCCACGTGCAAACGTTGGTGACGTTAAGCCTGAGGCTGAATACGTAATTATCATCTACGGTGGTACTATCACAGTTGACGGCGATGCTTACAAGGACAACCTTGTTTACTACATCGAGGGTGCTGACCTTATCTCACTCTTACGTCAGGCTCTTGCAGCTGCTGCAATAGTAGATGATCCAACAGCTATCGACGGAATTACTACTGCTAAGGACGCTGAAGTTTACAGCATCACTGGTGTACGTGTAAACAAGGCTCAGAATGGTGTTTACATTATCGACGGCAAAAAGACTGCTGTTAAGTAAGCACACAACTGAATCTCAGATATTGGAATCCCCCCTTGCCTGTGCAAGGAGGGATTCCTCTTTATATATATAATAAGGTATATAGGGCGCTTTGCGGCAATTGATAATTAAAAGTTTATAAGTTATTTAGTTGACGAGTTGACAAGTTAACAAGTTGACGAGTTGTTTGTTTCGTTATTGTCGACGTTTTAGTTCCCGATAACCGATAACCAATAACCGATAACCGACAATGTAGTGCAATATCTAACAATAAATGTTAAATAATGATGAGAAGATGCATTTTTCTTTCTTTTTCTTGGCTTGATTTAAAGTTTTAAATTACATTTGCAACAGAAAATCGAAAACATTAAATAACATGATAAAGAATAAGAAAGAAATCAGTACGCTAACGAAGGCCGAGATGGAGATTATGAACATCCTGTGGGATGAGGCCAAGCCCATGAGTACACATGCTATTATAGAAAGGTATCCTGAGCCCAAGCCAGCCTACTCCACCATTGCCACCTTCATGAAGATTCTTACCAAGAAGGACTTCGTCACCTTCCGTAAGGGAGAAGAGGGCGACAAGACGTTCTACTTCTACCCCCTTATCACCCGAGTGGAATATACCCGTAAGTTCATGAACCAGGTCAAGAGCACCTTCTTCGGAGGTTCCGTCAAGTCACTCATCTCCTTCTTCGCCAAGGAGGAGCAACTCTCGGATGAGGAGCTCCGCGAGATACTCGCGGTAATTAAAAGTTGAGAGTTGAGAGTGTAGAGTTGAGAGTCAGTTTAAAAAGTTGAAGGCTGCGATTGAGTGAGAGGAGAAACGAAAGTCGCTTTCAGGCTATCCCGAGCGGAAGCAGTCTCGACCGCAGGTCATAGTTGCAAGTAAACTGGTTAAACTCTAAACTTACCACAAGCTCTAAACTCTAAACACTCAACTCTAAACTAAAAAAAGCTCTAAGCTATTAAACTTTAAACTCTGAACTAATTAAACTGACTTTAAACTATAAACTATAAACTTTATTATGGAATTTATCATAAAATCAGCCGTCACACTGGCATTGCTATACAGCCTGTTCTATTTCTTCCTGAAGAAAGAGACCTTTCATAAGTTCAACCGTGTGTGTCTGTTCTTCACCTTGGTGGCATCCCTGGTATTGCCCCTAGTACACATCTCAACGTCACACCCCACGGCTGTGAACGAGGCGGTAATGGCAAGTACCGATTATATTACCACATTGCCAACCATCGTTGTAACGCCAGAGACCAAGGCTCCCCTGCTCACCTGGAACGATGTGCTGGCAGGCATTTATTGGACGGGCCTGTGCATCATGCTGCTTTATCTAGCTTTGCAGATTATACAGACGTACCTGCTGATAAAGGGCGGACTGCGGCATACCGATAAGTTTGGCAATACCGTCATCCTGAAGGATGATGTAAAGTCACCCTTCAGCATCTTCCATTATATAGTGATGAGTGTGGAGGATTACGAGAAGCACCGTCAGAACATACTTACCCACGAACAGGAACACATTCGTATGTATCACAGCTACGACCTGCTGCTCCTTGAGGTAGTAAAAGTGCTACAATGGTTCAATCCCTTTGTGTGGTTCCTGGAGAACGATCTGAAGACGCTACACGAATATCAGGCCGATGAGGCCGTCATTAATCAAGGCATCGATGCAAAACAATATCAACAACTTCTCGTCGTGAAGGCCGTCGGCAATCGTCTGCAGCCATTTGCCAATAACCTCAGACGGGGCTCACTTAAAAAACGTATTATTATGATGTATCAGAAAAAATCAAACCGATGGATGATGCTGAAAGCCTTGTTCATCCTTCCTATGACTTGTTTTGCAATCTACGCGTTTGCAACTCCAGAAAGTAAAGTCGTAGAGAAACTGAAGACAAAAGTTGCTGCCGTTGAGCAAACCTTCCAGGAGATTGCCGCTCCAGCAGAAGAGCAAACCGCAGAACAACCCGTTCCTGTAGTAGAGGAGCAGATTGCCGAACCTGCTGCCCCTGTGTTAGAGCAGAAAGAAGAACCCGTTGTGGCAGAAGAGGCAAAAGTTGAAGAACCCGTTGTAATTGAGCAAGAGGTAAGTGAAGAGGCTCCAAAGGATAGCATTTATGAGACGCCAGAGAAAAGAGCACAGTTCCAAGGTGGAGATGCAGCCTGTTATCAATTCATTGCCCAAAACGTGAAATATCCTCAGATAGCCGTTGAACATGCTGTACAAGGCAGGGTTATGGTTTGCTTCGTGGTAAATAAAGACGGATCAATTTGTGATGTAACAATATACAGCAACAACGCTAAGTCAAACGTAGAAGTACGAGACGTGGAAGGAGAAAAAGAGGAAGGAGCTGAATACATTACACTTTCAGAGCTCAACTCTGCCCGCAAAGCTTTGGAGGAAGAAGCCATTCGCGTAATAAAAGCGATGCCCAAATGGGACCCTGCAGAGGAAAAGGGCAAGAAAGTACGCTGTAGATACATGCTCCCCCTCAGTTTCCGCCTCAACTAAAATTCCTTTATTATAAAAGGAAGTTAAAGGGGAAGTTAAAGGGTTCATTTGATAACTCCAGAAACTTATATTATATATAATAAGGTATAGGAAAATAGGCTGTCCAAGAAATGAAAATTTGGCACAACAGATTGGACAGCCTATTTTATTTCAAACAACGATATTATGAAAGCATCCACCCTTCTATTTACTTTTGTCTGTTGTCTGACGCTTCTTTCCTGTCGCTCTCAATCTACAAAGAGCAGGAAAAAGGCAAACACCATCCTCTGGGAAATTTCAGGCAAGGGACTCAAGCAGAAATCATACCTACTAGGAACCCATCACATAGTTAATTACCATTTTCTAGACTCCATACCTCAATTCCAGTCAATAATGGATAATGTTGATGCTGTTGCCACAGAGCATGATGGGGCAGTATTCGCAAGATCAGCTTTACAACCATTCTTTGATGCAAAAGAAAATAAAATTCCTTCACATGTTTTCATGCCTGAAGGGTTAAAGAGCGATTGTAGTATTTATGCCAGTGAGGAGGAGTTTCATTATGTGGATAGTTTTATCCGTGAACATAAGAAAGAAATAAATGCCGCAAACTTTAATCACGAAGAACTAAGGCCTATTTACACAATGATGATTTTGCAATCATATTACAGATTTATGGGTATGTTGGAGAGAACGTTTGATAGCAGTCTCCCTGTTAACTTTGTGCAAATGGACAAAGGAATAGAGGATGAGGCATTTAAACGGAAAAAGCGCCTTTTACACTTGGAAACTTTGGAGGAGAGGATTAATGAAAAGGAAGATTCATTGTATCTTGATACCTGCAACCTAACAAGGCAGAGTCACATGCTTTATCACACCTGCAAGAATCTGGCACTTCAGAAAGAGAATAAACGAAAAGCAGAAAAAACTGGCCAAACACACACAAACAAACAGATAGAGCTCTATAAGAACGGGGAATTAGATTCACTTTATAAGAATGTTGAAAGAATGACAAATCTGCCATCAGATATTTCAGATGATTATCAAAGGCAAGGACTCTATAACATGATTGCCGGAAGGAATAAAAAATGGATACCGGTTATCAAATCCAATATTCAGGAATGTCCTTGCCTGATTGCCGTTGGTGCTGGACATTTGCCTGGAAAAGAGGGTTTAATAAATCTGCTCCGTAGGGAAGGATATAGAGTAAAGCCCATAGATATTTACGCAAAGTAAATATTGAGAAAAAACGCAAACAGGGGGTAACAAAAAGAACGGACCTGAGAAACAAAACATCCTAACACGTGCAATAAAACTATTTTCATGCTTTGAAAATATATTTTCAAGGCTTGATAATTTATTTTCAAGGCTTGATTATATATTTTCAAGCCTTGAAAATAATTTTTAACATAGGAATGAATACTTTTTTCCTTAGCATAAAAACCTTTTCTTCACCGATCCCAGGACTTTTCCCTATAAAATCACCCTTCCAATTGTTAACTACTAATAAAGAAAACATTTAAACTAAATACAAATGTTAAATATTGGGCGTTTTCACACTTTTTTCTTGCTTTTATTTGTTGGCCTTTCAGAACCCACGTATTTTTGTGACAGAAAACAACAGAAATAACAATATGGAGAAGACAAAGAAACCGCTAACCCGTGCTGAGATGGATGTAATGAACGTCTTGTGGGATTCCCCTCTGGCTCTTACCATAAATGATATTGTGGAGCGCTATTCTAATCCCAAACCTGCCTATACCACAGTAGCAACCTTCCTGAAGATTCTGGATGCTAAGGGCTATGTGGAGCATAAGCGCAAAGAAGAAACAGGTAGAACGTTCTTCTACTCTCCTATGATGTCGCGCGAGAAATACATTACTCACGTGCTGAACGACGTAAAAGATACACTCTTCGGAAGCTCAACCAAGCGCCTCTGCTCGTTCCTCATCCAAAACGATGAGCTATCAGAGGAAGATTTACGCGAGATACTCGCGTTAATTAAAAGTTGAGAGTTGAGAGTGTAGAGTTGAAAGACAGTTAAAAAAGTGAATAGTAGATAGGATAAACTTTTTAAACTCTGAACTTACCACTGACTCTAAACTCTAAACACTAAACTCTAAACTAAATAAACTGGCTTTAAACTTTAAACTATAAACTTTAAACTTTACAATGGAATACATTATAAAATCAGCCCTATTGCTGACGCTCCTGTACGGATGCTTTGCTTTGTTGCTAAGCCGAGAAACGTTTCATCGTTTCAACCGCATAGCATTACTTAGCGTGCTGATTGCCGCTCTGGTGCTGCCAGCTGTGAAGTTGAGCTTTCACAAGCCAGCATTCCTGAGTCCTATTGCACCAATAGAATATGTGATGCAACCAGAGGATAAGGCTGTAGAAGCAAAAACGAAAGCAGCAGGAACTCTGCAAACAGCCACCTTTAAGGAAGCAGGAAATCCCACGTTTAGTATCACCATAAAACAAGCCGTATGGATGCTCTACCTGATAGGAGTTTTGGTATCAATAGGTATCTTCTGCATTCAGCTGTTCCGTTTCTGGCAAGACATTAAGGGTGGGGTGCGAACCAAAGACGAATGGGGCAATACCATTGTGATTCATGGCGGTAACTTTGCTCCCTATAGTTTCTTCCATTACATAATCATCAACGCAGCAGATTACGAGCAACTGCGTGAGCCTATATTGACACACGAACAGGCTCACATCCGCATGGGACACTCCTGGGATCTTATGCTGCTTCAACTGGTAACTGTCCTTCAGTGGTTCAATCCCTTTGTCTATCTCTTGGGACGCAATCTAAAGGCTGTTCACGAATACGAGGCAGACTGCGCTGTACTTAATTTTGGCATCGATGCAAAACAATATCAACTATTACTCGTGACAAAGGCTGTGGGTAATAGACTGCAGACTATTGGCAACAATCTGAGTCACCATTCACTTAAAAAACGTATTAAAATGATGTATCAGAAGAAATCAAACCGATGGATGATGCTGAAAGCTTTGTTCATCATTCCAGTTGCATGCTTTGCACTTTACACATTTGCAAATCCAAAGGCGGACTCACCAATTCCGCAAGTTAAGAAAACAGCTGTTACGCAGCAGAAGAAAACTGTTGCGGCTCAGGCGAAGAAGGTAACATCCGATGACAAGATCTATGATATAGTAGATGTAAATGCAGGATTCCCTGGTGGCGATGAAGCTTGTATAAAGTGGTTAGAAGATAACCTTAAGTACCCTCAAGATGCTATTGGAAAAAGATTACAAGGAAGAGTTATTGTAGAATTAGTTATTAATAAGGATGGATCATTCGCTGAAGTTCGAGCTCTGCGCGGACCAGCCAAGGAACTATGTGATGAGGCTGTACGTGTAGTAAAAGAAATGCCGAAATGGAATCCTGCTAAAGTTAAAGGTGAGGTAGTACGAAGTAGCTTTAGACTTCCTATTAATTTCCGCCTTCAATAAGATTACCTTTATTATATATAATAAGGTATAGAAAATCCCTGGTCTATATTATTAACCAAGAAACATATTAATATGAAAAAGAGTGTATTTGCATTTGCAACGTTGCTGACAATGGTAGCCTGTGTTAACAAAACGACAACCAATGTTGAGAACGAGGAAATTGACGAAGTGCCATTCGAAGTGGCCAAGAACTACTTCTTTAATAAGTTAAAAACTCCGGGTGCAAAAATCACAACCGAGGAGGAATTTAAAGGTAGCTTCGCCATGGCAACATTGTTGGGTAAAGAAGGCAAGCCTACAGCCATCGACTTTGACAAACAGTTTGTAGTGAACGTTATCTTGCGCGAATCGCAATGGCAAATGGAAATCAACCCCCTGAAGGTGGAGGCTAAGGGAGATACCCTCTTCTACAGCTACGACATTAAAGTTAGTGACGAGAAACAATCTTCTTGGAGTCAGCCCATTTCCATCATCATCATCGACAAAGAATTCGAGAAGAAGGAAGTGGTACTGCTGAACGACCAGGACATCGACTATTACCAAGCTGTCCAACGGTATCTAGTGAACGAGATAGGTAAAGACTATACCCAAGCCGAGTATTGTGTGCCATTTTGGGATAAGGTAGCTATCGATGACAGTGATCCCAAAGATATAAAGTTCTGGGGCAACTTCTGGGTGAGCAACTACAATCAGGTGGGCGATACGCTGAAGTGTATCTCTGGCGGCAACCATCCAGGCCTGATGCACATCCGAAAGACGGATAAGGGATTCAAGGTAACAGCCTTCGACCAAGTGGCAGACGGCTCAGAGAACCTGTCAAGTGCCAAGAAGATTTTTGGCGACAAGTACGAAGCCTTCCAGAAACAAAGCAGCAGCGACGGTTGGCGCGAGCAAACCATCATCGACCAACTGGAAGATTATGCAACGCGGCACAACCTGACTGCCACTATGTATCAGGACTTCGGCTGGCCAGCCAAAAGCTTCAAGATCCCCTTAGAATAACTCGCAGTATTGCATGACGCCTTTGCATCGTTCCCCTTATCCGAACAACTTGTTCCTTTAAGGGGAACGACTCATTCAGATAATCCCTTTACCCCCTAAACCCCTATCTGAACAACTCCTTAACCCTATCCGGATAAGTCATTAAAACCATCTCCTCAAATTTAATTGAGAGTTGAGAGTTTAAAGTTTAAAGTCAGTTCTCAAGTTTAGAGTAAAAATCAAGTTGAAAAATAAAAAAATTAACTTGATTTCTGACCAATAACAAGTTAAATAATTCCGCTTGGAACTATCCTTATTTGATATGTAAAAAAGAGGGGTGAACATTCCTTTCACTCCCCCTTTCTCATGTAAGTTAAGTTTGTTATTCCCAATCGTTATCCCATACAATTTCTCTCGCTTCAGGGACAATACTGCCGTCATCATCAACTCCACCGTATCCGAGTCCTACATCAGAGCTTATATCACTATTGGCAAGAGGGCTTATGTTTTGTATTTCTACAATGCACATTCCTGGTGTATTATATTTCTTTTTCATATCAGTCCTTTTTTGTTATTTCAACACTTTCTTTCCGTTCACGATGTACACTCCGTGCAGCTGTGGTTTTGAGACCTTACGTCCGTTCAGGTCATAAACGGCTTCTTCGTCCTCTGCTGGTGAAAGCCCTTCAATCCTCGTTTCCTCGCCATCTATATTAACCAACATCCTTACTCCAACTTCATCCACCTCTGACAAGACATCGAGGAACTCAAAGAAGGCACGGAACCCTTTCATTGTGGTCAGACCTGCTGAATACCAGAACTTATTGTTGCTAAGAAACAAACAGTTCTTTGGAACTACTGTTCCCGAGTGATATGTTCCATAGAGTCCGCTATACACCACTCGTCTGCTTCCTGTCTTGCCATTATCGAACTCAACAATTGCATCATCCTCATCAGGGGCTATCGTCACTCCATCCACAGTAAACTCCGTTACAGGTGAAGATACCTTAATAATATAAGGGTGGTTTGCTACGATAGCTGATACATTGGAGAATTTGGCTGTGAGACCAACGACTTTATCATCAGCATCAAAATCGGTATCAACTCCTGTAAAGTCTGCCAACTGTACGCCAGTCCCGAATGCAGTTATTATCTGTGATGCTGTCATATCAAAAGGCAGACAGATTGTGCTCCAGTTTCCTGCTGCGATGGTACGTTTCACACGGACATCAACGGCTTCATCACTTGCTGTCGGTACTGTTGCTGAATTCTCATCAAGGATAACGCGGCTGTCAGCTGGCTGGCCGATAATTACCTTGAAAGTAAAATCAGCAACATTAATGTCAGTAACGCTACCGCTTACTCTCTGTTGGAAGGTAGCCTTTGTTACAGGAATGGATAGTTCAGAACCAACCGCCAAACTTGCATCGGCCACTAAGGTCAATGTCAGTAGTGTTCCAGAGGTTCCCGTGATGGTGGAAGTACCTGATGATGGCTGGCCGGCCACACTACCCTCATTGGGGAAAAGTACGTTCAGTTTGTTAATACTGGCATCTTTTACATAAACGGGGTCACCCTCGTTGTCTTTCTGTAATGAGAGGCCTTCGGGTAGTTCCATAGACAAAGTGAATCCCACCTTGTCTGTCTCACTTGTAAAGTTGTAGCCAATAACCAGTGAGGCTGTTCCGCCCTGTGGTACGGTTACATTACTGATAACATAGTTGTCAGCGGAGGCATGGCCCAAACTCAGGAGCCATGCAAGTCCTAATAAAATGAAGTTCTTTTTCATATCTTAATGTAGTTTATTGCGGGTCTAATGTATCTATAAAGGATCTGACGGCATTGCTGTTGCCAACGCCGAAGTATAAGTATAACGCTTCTATAGCATCAGCTGGTGTTATATTGCCGTCTTTGTTCAGGTCAGCAGCCTTTGCGTTGAATCCGTTCTGTTCCACATTAAAGTAGTGGTAGAGAATCATGATAGCATCGGCTGGTGTGACATTCTTGTCGCCGTTTACATCACCCAGGATATAATCTTCGACGGTAAATGTCGTCTTAACATCGGGTAAAGCATTATCTTGTGTTGTGCCGGAAACCTTACTCTGTATAAGGTTGTTCGTAAGATTGATTTTATAATCTCCAGGGGCTGTCTCCTCAGGGACCTGAATGCGGAAGGTAATAATAGCGCCGTCATCGCCAGAGATAGTTGCTGTTCCTGTCGATGGCGTTAGGGCAAAATCGTATGAGCCATTGTTCCAGTCTTGCATTGTCACAGACATCTTCTTTGTTCTGTCGCTAAGTTCATAGATAACGTCACCGTCTGAATCCTTAACGAGTGAGAAACCTTCTGGGAGTTTCAGTTTGAAGGAACAGCCTACTGGTGTAATGGAATTCTTCAGTTTGACTTCCAAAGATATAATGTCACCTTCTCTTCCTTCTGTCGGCTCAATATAGATTACATTATCCATTCCTGAGATATCTGTATCTTCTTCTGGCATCTCTACAACTCCACCTTTAAACACATCCTCTGTCCACCCTGCGGCGATATAGGCATCCCGTGTACCTACAGGAACTTTTAATACACAATTGTTAGAGATATTGAAAAATGCAGAACTACCAAACACAAAAGGTTCTTCAATCTTTGAAATTACAGAGGAAAGGTCTGAGCACCCAATGAACGCCCTGTTTCCGATGGTTGTCACGCTATTGGGTATGGTGATAGAGGTAAGGGCACTGCATGTTTGAAAGGCATTGCTGCCGATGCTGATTACACTATTGGGAATGGTTGCAGAGGTCACCCATGGTCTGCATTTGATTACAGAATTATTTTTAATCAACAATCCGTCACTTGTTTCTTCATCACAGAGAGTAGCGCCCCATGTGTCGCTACTTGTTAGCGAGGAATTATTCACAAAATTACTTGTTGCAAAAAAACAATTCCCGAACGCACTATCACCGATAGAAGTCACACTGTTGGGAATCTCAAAGGATGTCAGGCCAGAACAACCATTAAATGCCCAAAAGCCGATAGATGTCACGTGGTTGGGAATGGTGATGCTGGTCAAGCCAGAACAATTAGTGAACGCTTGATAGCCAATTGATGTCACACCGTTAGGGATAGTGATGCTGGTCAGACTCCTACAATTTTCAAACGCTTGATCATCGATGGATGTCACGCTATTTGGAATGGTAATGCTGGTCAGACCAAAACAGTCACAAAAAAGACATTTGCCGATGGAAGTCACACCGTTAGGAATGGTGATGCTGGTCAGTTTACTGCAGCCACAGAACACACCATCACCGATGAATGACACATTGTTGGGAATAGTAATGCTGGTCAGGTCATAGCTGCCATAAAAAGCAGAACTAGCAAGTCCCTTTGTCCCATTTTTGACAGTGATCTCCCCAGTTGGTTTATTTCCTTTATAACAAATTAACCAATTATCTAAATAAAGGGTACCATCTGACTGGGCATCATACCATCCTGAATTCTTGAACGCATAACTGCCGATATATGTAACACTATTAGGAATGGTGATGTTTGTCAAGCCAGAGCAGCCAGAGAACGCATAACTACCAATGGATATAACGTTGTTGGAAAGCTCAATGGATGTCAGACCAGAGCACAACCACTGAATTTGCAAATCGTTTTATATCAACGAGTTGCAATCTAAACGGTAGAAAAGTGATGACGTAGATTCTATAGAGATTAGAAAAGACACAAATTTAACGTATTTAACTTCTGTAAACCACAAAAAGCGCATAAGTGTGCAATGTTTTTTTGCAAAATATGTCTTGGCAACCATTCATAGGACAACAAACAATGATATTATACTCCAGAATGCTACAACAACGCTCCAAAAACTCATGAAAATACCATTCATAATACAAGAAAAACACCTTTTTCAGCAAAGAAAGCTTAATTTTGTTAGAGAAGGCTTTGTCAATTGAAAGAAAATAAGTATCTTTGCGGTCGGAAATATTTGTAATCATTCCGACCATAATTTATATAAATAATCAATGGAGAATGCAGTAGTACAGCAGATTAGAAAGAAGATAACTCGCAGTAAGTTCGGTGAGATATTCTTTGTTTCTTCTTTTCCTCAGTATGATGTTGAGTATGTCACAAAGTTACTCGCCATATTCGAGAAAGAAGGACTGATTACACGTATAGCCAAAGGAGTGTATGTCAAGGCGCGCAAGACACGTTTTGGTATTCTATATCCTTCGGCTTATGAATTGGTGACAGAGATTGCCAAGCGTGATAAGGCAAAGGTTATACCGACAGGTGCCACGGCAGCTAATCGTTTGGGATTCTCTACGCAAGTACCTATGAACACCATTTTCCTGACTACAGGTTCTGGGCGAAAACTGAAATTGGGAAACCGAACAGTGACTTTAAAACATGGTGCCCCAAAGAATTTCGCTTTTCGTGGGCGACTGATGCCGGAATTGGTTCAAGCATTACGCAGCATTGGCGAAAACAACATCACTTCGGAGGATGAAACAAGGATTGTGCAATTATTCGCAGAAACGCCAGAAACTGAGACAATAGAGCACGATTTATTGTTAGCTCCCGTATGGATGCGGCAAATTATTAAGAAAGGAATAAGGCAATGAGCAAATGGATTGATTTCTCGCTCGAAGAGCGAAAGGCGATGATACAAGGTGTAGTTGAGGCACGGCAGATTGATGAAGCTGCTGCCGAGAAGGACTGGTGGGTAACAGCAGTATTGTATGCACTGTTTCACACCAGCGTATCTGAGTATCTGTTATTCAAAGGTGGCACAAGCCTGAGTAAAGGTTGGGACATCATCAACCGCTTCAGTGAGGATATTGACTTGGCATTGAGCCGTGACTACTTCTTGAATGTCAAGAAACTCTCTTGTGCAAGCTGTACCAGTAATACGCAAATACATAATCTTCGAGAGAAAGGACAAGACTTTCTTTTTGGAGAGTTCAAGGACGAGTTATCGGCAAAACTTGTCGAGATGGGGCTTGAAGTAACTGTTCTCACAGACAATGACATAACCAATGAAAATGGTGAGCCAAGAAAAGTGCCACACGACAAAGACCCTTCTGTGCTATACGTGCAATACCCTTCACTCTACAATAGCCAAGCGGCATACGCTATCCCTACGGTAAAAGTGGAGATCAGTGTGTTGTCGATGTCTGAGCCCTACGAAATGAGAAGAATTTCATCACTTATAGAGCAAGCGTATAAAGATGAAGATGTTGATTCCGACCTCGTTCAAACAATTCGTACCGTCAGCCCTGCCAGGACTTTCTTGGAAAAAGCCTTCCTTTTATGTGAGGAGTTCCAGAAGGACGAACCGAGGACGCATAGAATGACACGCCACTTTTACGATTTGGAAAAACTGATGCATACCCCATACGCAGAAATAGCTCTTAATGATTTGGTGCTCTATCATGAGATTGTGGAACATCGTCGCAAGTTCTATCATGTTGGTTATGTGGATTACGACAAGGAGCTACCTGCCAATATTCAGATTGTGCCAAGTGATGAACTGATGTCTGCTTATGAGGCTGACTACAACGAAATGAAAGAAAGTTTCATATATGGGCAGTCATTAGATTTCGAAGAGTTAATGGACAAGTTAAAGCTTCTTCAAGAACGTTTTCGGTTTTTAAAGAGCATATAAATGAACATTTTCTGAAAAATGGTTGAACATAACAACTAACATCAATAAATAAAAATTTAACGGCGTGTTTGGGGGAAGAGTTTTAATCATTAAGTAAGATTAACGAGACTTATTTGTATAAATAATGGCTATATATAATCAAGGAACATTAGTAGGAATAGTGGGGTATAAACAACTTTATCCCAAAGGAGAAATGTACCCCCTTGAAAAACTCCTTGCAGGATTACCACGAATCTGGGCTATAAGGCTGTGCTCTAATATGTACAACAAACTTGTAGGTAAGCCATTTTACAACCCCGATTTTCGAGATGAAGAAACGACCCAAATAGATGTTCCACGATTCTTCTTCGGTCCTAACAACCTGGACCAGTTACTTGATGTGATTCATCGGTATAAGCAATATTATGCTATGGAGGTAGCGAACCAGAAACAGCCCATGAAATATGCGACTGGTTGCGAAACACCGCTACTATTGCTGAAATATATCATGGCGATGCCTGAAAGCGATGGCACGGATGACATAGGAATTTTAGAGAGGGAACTTTATAAGGCGTTTATGACTGCCAATGAATTAACTTTTAACCGTAGTCAAGGCGAACCACCGTATAAGAAAGAAGAGGATTTGGAGCTATATATCGCTAGCCTCTTGATGTCAAGATATTCATATCAGGATTTCTTCAGTGAGAAATCAGAATTGGATGAATTGGTTAGAAATCAAGCAAGCAGAACAGTCAAGTTTTTCAGATTCGTAGCAAATCATCCACAACTGAAAGACCTACTTGAGGTTTTTCTAGATAAATACCAACTGTCAACATGGAATGACTATGTAACTACATATTTTAGCATTCAAGCTTTGGCTAGGGATAAAACGGGTGTGATAGACTTTGAAAAACTGGAGGATGTCGATGGACTATTATCAGAAGAGATAGTCAATAAGGACTCCATTGATATCCATGAAGTAATACCACTGACGGACAATATAGATTATGAGGCTTTTAGGAAAAGACCATTCATCAAGATAGCACCTCACGAATATGCTGTCATAGACGTTTCATTTATGATAAAGAGGATGTTCGATGGGTTGTATTTTGATTTTAATGAGTTGTGGCAAGGTAAGCATGAAAATGACCTCCAGGGTTTTAATAGAATATTTACCACTGAATTCTCTGAGGAAACTGTTCTTGTAAATTGCCTAAAAGAGATAGCTGCTTCGTTTGGCTGGCTATCTCTCACTGACAAAGAATGTAAGTCACTGATTCCTGAAAAGAAATTGAGTTCACCACCAGATTTCTATATCCGTGATGGCAAAGATGTTATACTCTTTGAATGTAAGGATGTCAGGATACCAAAAGAAATAAAGTCAGATGGAACGACAAAGCAACTTATAGATGAGATCGATAAGGATTTTGTTGGGTATCTAGACACCGAGAAAAACAAATGGCGTTATAAGGGTGTTGGTCAGCTGGTAAGGAATGCTAAAAGGATACAAGGCGGTCTGTTTGAATGGGATAAGAAAGCTGATAAAGGCAGCAAAATATACTTAGTGCTTGTTCTGGCAGACACTAGACACGTGGATGGTGGATGGAAGAATTACTTGAATAGAAGGATGTTTGAGGAGTGCGCGCGCCAAAATGTGGAAGTTAGTAGAGTTTACCCATTGGTTTTAACTGATTTAGGCACGCTCATTACCTATAAGCACAACTTCAAGAAATATGGTTTCCTACATTATTTCGTGCAATATTTCCAGAAGACAGGTTTTGATCCAAAGACTCTTTTTGTGGGTGACTATACAACGAATATCATGAACCAGACAATGTCATTTGGTGTGTTCATGAAAGGTGAAAAGATGATAGGCGGAGAGGAACTAAGTAATGAAGTTCTGGCCACTGTTATTAAAAATCCCAAGAAGTTGGGGTATCATTCGTATGTGACAAAGACTGTGGAATATTCAGATTTCTATAATGACAGAGAGAGAAACACACAAGAACATCTAAAGGGAATAAATAAACGGTGGTTGATAGAAGGCGTGACTCACATGATTAGTGTGGATTGCTTTGACAGTTTCTCGATGGATGCAAAACGGAGCTTGCAGATGATGTTTCAAAATTATAACGAGAAGAGCGAGGTAAAAGAACACTTCCGTAAGTTAAAACGAGTAGAGGATAACTACCAGGGAACATGGCTGACGCTGATAAATCATCAGGCTTTGTACAGATTGTTGAAGAAAGTATTGATGTTGCCCAATGAGTATGCTGGTATTGGGGAGAGTTTTGATGCTTACGAGGCTCTTCTGAAAGCTATACTGACAGAAAACAGTATTGAAATGAGGAGAGAGAAGGATGTTCTAGAAAAGATAGACGGAGAAATTGAAATACGCGATGCCAAAATCATCATGCAACAAGATGTGTTAAATCTGGATCAGTTCGGTGAAAACAAAAAAGAATTACAGAAAGCACAAATGTTGAAATATATTGCATTATGTGAATTTGGGAAAGAACATAAAGAAGTTGGGGAAGCTATAAAACGAGTGGTTAATAGATATGGATTCCAAAATGAGTTCAGCTATATGCTATTAGCCCAGATGCCACTTGCTGTTTATCATGATAAAGAAAACTTCAAGGAAGGATTATACTATGTTCGTAAACAGGACTATGTGGAAACCGATGCGATAAGGTTGTGGAATGAATTTGTAAATTATGTATCAGATAAATGTATTGACATCTGGGACACAGAAAAGATGATATCCATTTTTACAAAGCAAGAAATGTTGGATAACACCTGTTTCAGAAAGTATCCCGTCTTGAAGATGTCGGACGATGAATATTTGATAGCTTCACAACCATACTATTCACATCTTATATATGATGGTTTTTGGTGGAGTGTAAAAGAAGAATTGAAAAAAGTTCTTTCAGACAATGCTATCATGAATTTGCTAACTAAAGAGTTCGCCGAGAAAAAATTGTTCTATGGATTGGTTAGGCAGATGATAGGAGACAAACGTATCAGAATATATAATGATTTATGCTTTGGAGCTCAGCAATCGGCACCTGATGCCGCTATCAAAACCAGACATCATTTGTTCTTGTTTGAATTTAAGGATATGAGGGTGCAAAGGGAAGCTGCAGATGGTGGGAATATGGACATGCTGATGAATTTCATAGATGACAGACTAAATAAAGAAAAGAAGACTAGAGGTAGGAATAAAGGACTGCCACAACTTGTGAACAATATGGAGGATTTCTTTACAGGGAAACACCCTTGGAAGGAATTCTATGGTAAGGGGAAGGTCGTCGTTCATCCTATTATAGTTGTCAACAGTCGTTTGTTTGGCGTGCGAGGAATTAATTATCTCATGAATCAAAAGTTAAAGCTGAGAATTATAGGGAACGAGATTCTTAAAGCACATGAGAAGCAAATAGGTGATTTGCTGGTCATAGATTACGATATGCTGATATTAGTTGCATCGTGGTCGTATAAAGATTTCGGACAATTCCATAATCTCTTATATAGTTATCAAACTCATGTAAGAAACGGACGAGACATGGTAACACGGTGTACTTCCTATCGGCATTTTGTGATGAATAAGTGGGAAATGGGGATGAAAGAGAAAGATAAAAAGAAGTTTGAATGTGGTTATAAAAAAGTCATTAGAAATATAATGGGGATAAAAATGTAAAGAGAATAGAATGAATTCGAGAAGATACGTAGAAAACTATTATCTTCTGGATAGCAACATTTTATTACATATAAAAATCATTAGATAATGAAAAAATCAGATATTTATTGGCAAACATATATAAACCTTGAGAAAGAGGTTATTGAGATGTCAAAGTACATTTTTATAACAGACGAAAAAATCATAAACAGAAACGGTCTAGAGGTGGTAGAGACATGTTCTACTCAATTGCTGACATTTTCACCACATATAGCAGATCTGTTGGTACGCTGTTGCGTTCAAATAGAAGCAATTTCAAAGGAGTTGTATTTTGATCTCAATGGTGAGAAACAGAGAGGCGACAATACAATTAAGTTTGATGAAGACTGCTTGAAGTTGATAGATATAAAATGGGAAACTCACAATAAACGTGTGCTTGTGGTGGCTCCTTTTTTTAATCTGACAAAAGATGAGAATCGGGTGTTGAGACCACTTAAGGAAGCCCATAAGCGGCAAGGGACATACTGGGAAAAAGCTTATCAAGCGGTGAAACATGACAGGTATGCTTGTTTGTGTGTTGGTAATGTTAAGGCTCTTATTCAGGCACTGGCAGCTCTCTATCTATTAAATGTATATTATCGCAGGGAAACTTGGATTATTAAGTATCAGGATTTAGGTAAGCAAGATTATAGTTTGGGATCTGCGCTATTTTCGGTATTAAAACCGGTAGTAAATCAATTGTGGGAAGGCAATAATCCCCAAAAGAGTGAAAGCCCTTTTGTTGTAAGTTATCAGGATGATGTTTACAAACAGATTGATGATATTAGACGTAAAGAGTTTGATAACTTAAACAACTATTGGAGACAACAACCCGAATTACAAGAACCTGCATTCTTAGCTCAACTACAAGAGGCTTTTAAAAGAGGGGAAAGGGTTATGCAAATTTGGGAACTGGCAAAATATAGACTCAATAAATCAATTCCACCAACATTGCCCTTCGATGTGCGAAAAGAGCGTCTTATCAAAAGCGAAGCATGGAATTGTTGGATAAACCAACAATTAAAACTTATATGTTTATTTGTCTTTTCCTAAATAATCTAATACGGTAGGTACGATTTCAGCTAAAGAACCGAAGTTCATTGAGTCAGCAGTACCTAATAATGCAGCAGGGTTTAAAGCATCGTCCATTTTGTCGATACCTTCATCTTGCATTAATGCGGTTACTTGGGTTAAAGCTTCGTTTGCCATCATTTGTGCAAATCCTGCTGGAGCACCTAAAATTTGGGTAACAGTGTCTCTGTAAGCTAAAATACCTGCATAGGTAATAGCAGTTACTGCGGAACACATGTCACATACAGGACCAACCATGTTTGCAGGTAATGTGAAAGCAGATCCTCTAGCTTTTTGACCTAAGTCCATTAAAGTGTCAATGGAAGCTTGGTCTGCGAAACCTTCAGCAATGTATACTTGTCCTTTCATTTCTGGTACAGCACCTGGGTGGTAGGAAGCTACGTTTACGTTGGTTCCTAAGTCTTCGAAGATTTTGTTTAATCCAGTAGTTGGGATAGTACATGCGTGGGTTACAATTGCGCCTTCTTTAATGTCATCAGCGAAGTTTTTGATGATGTCAGGTTGCATACCTCCTTCTGGTAACCAGGTCATTACCCAGTC
>CADCIP010000013.1 GCA_902801485.1 uncultured Bacteroidales bacterium
ATTGCAAGCAAGAGGAAATTCTGTGGATGGAACGAGGAAACCAGGGACATTGTCCTAGGCATCAAAAAGCAATGTCAAAACTATTGAGCGTCTGCCCTGATAACGTTAGGGAACGGGAACCAATCCCTAGACCGTCAATAACCAATAACCTATAACCAATAACCATTAAGACCTTAGATGCTAGACACAAGAAAAAAACAAGAAAACCAGATTTTTTGGGTAAAATTCTGAATCTATAATATTGTAAAAACAGAATGTTTTCTCGGTTTTTCTTTTTGTGTAGTTGTAGTCCCATCGGGATTGTGATGAGGACGTAGGCTTTTGTCTGTGAGCTTGCTCACAAGAAAAAGGATATGTCATTAGCACTAAAAGGCGACAGCCTTAACCACACAAAAAGGTTTAAGGTTTTTGTTATAATCTGTCACATCCGAAAGTTGAATAATTGAAGAAGTTTTTGTACCTTCGCAAGATTTTTGAACATTATATCACCATTTATATGAAGGTAACAGTTTTAAAGAAGACAGGTAAGAAGGAAGTTATTAACCGTTTTGAGTTGAACGACCTGGCAGCAGCCATTCAGGGCGGTCAGATGATGCGAACCGTAAAATATACCAGAGAGATTTATCATCTGATGAATCCCCACAGGTTGGCAGACGGTCAGATTTCCACTCAATGGGAAGGAGGCATTAAGTTGCCACGTATCTGCTTTGCCGCCGACTATCAGACACAGAAGGGTGAATGGCGAATGATTAACTATAACGGTCTGGTGGTACTGGAGGTGAACGACCTGCAGACATACGAAAAGGCTGTTGAAGTACGTGAGCTTGCCAAGAAACTGCCCGAGACCATGCTTTGCTTTCTGGGCGGCTCAGGAAGGAGCGTGAAGATTGTCTGTCGGGGCGAATTGTACGGAGGCGGTCTGCCCAAGAAAGAAGATAAAATCCGTCAGTTCCACCTTAATATATATAATACAGCTCGCAGAGCCTATCAGAACCAGTTCAACTTCGACATAGAATTCCTGGAGCCCCGCCTGGACAGAACGGTCTATATGAGTGCTGACCCTGAGACGGGATTCAACCCCGATGCCCGACCGTTCTATGCCGACACCGAGCGTCATGAACACCCCCAACCCATTGCAATAAGCAGAGGAGAAGACCATCTGATGCCAGGACGAACCGCCACCAGAACCTATCATTTGAACTGGACCTTCATAGTGGAGCAGGTAATGGGGCATTATTTTGAGTTGCCCGACGAGAACAAGGAGGCCACCCTGCTGATGCAGATTGCTTCGATGTGTCTGGATCAAGGCATTCCCAAGGCTCATGCCCAAGGGCTGACTATGCTGCACCCCGTTCTGAACCAAGACAAGATGCTGGTGGAGATGATTTTCCAGAGTGTCTATAGTGTGGCCGAGCAGGAAGAATGGCGCAAGAAGCACAAGATCAAGCCCTTGAAGAGTGTTCCGGAAGATACCATTCAGGCTATGAAGACGGAGATTTTCCTGAATTCGAACTACGAGATGCGCAAGAATCTGCTGACGGGCGTTGCCGAGTATCGCAAGAGGTTCAGCAACGACCAGCGTTTCAAGCCTCTGACGGAGGAAGTCCGCAACGATATGACGCTGAGAGCCACAGAGTTAGGCATGAAATCGTGGGACCGCGATGTGAACCGTTTCATCAATTCTACACGCATTGAGCAGTTTGACCCCATCAACGCCTGGCTGGATAACTTACCCAAATGGGACGGTAAAGACTACATCAAGGAGTTGGCAGCCCGTGTGCCCACCAATCAGCCTAATTGGGAGAAGTATCTGAGATACTGGCTCGTGGGAATGGTGGCACAATGGCGCGAGAGTGACAAACAGCTGACTGGCAATGCGTTAACGCCGCTGCTGATAGGTAGACAAGGTTGTGGAAAGACGCGTTTCTGCAAGATTCTGCTGCCAGAAGAGTTGCGCGACTATTATAACGATAAGATCAACTTCAAGAACGAATTCGACCTGAATATCGCCCTGACCAGCTTTGCGCTCATCAATATCGACGAGTTCGACAAGACCACCTCGTCGCAGCAGATTGTGCTGAAGTACCTATTGTCATCAAGCGACGTGAAGTTCCGCCCACCATACGGCAAGACCATCAAGCAATTCCGTCGTTATACCTCTTTTATTGGTACCACCAACCAGATAAAGCCGCTGGTGGACCCAACAGGAAGCCGCCGGTTTGTCTGCGTGGGTGTTACGGGCAACATAAATTTCGAGGACAACATCTGTCACGAGCAACTCTTTGCCCAAGCCCTTCATCTGTTTAAAAATGGGGAACGTTTCTGGCTGAACGACAACGAGATAGCTACGCTGATTAAGGAAAATGAACCATTCCAGAAGTTGAACGACCTGGTGGAGATGATTGGCGAAACCTTCCGTTGCCCTAAGGACAATGAGCAAGCCAAGTGGTGGAGCTTGGGTAGACGCCCTTCCAGAAAATTGGCTCTGCCCTGAACGACGTACAGTTCAACTTCAAGAGCAAGCGCAAGACCCAGCACATGGAGTACTGGCTCGTAGAAAAATTCAAATAAATTTGTTTTTTCGCTCGCTTATTCGTAACATTGAACTGCGTTCTAACTTACTCACGCTCGGAAAAGAAAAGAAAAACAAGCTTTTCTTTTGCTTTTCGCTCGCTTATTCGTAACTTTGAATTTTGTTCTAACTTACTTTCGCTCGGATAAAGAAATAAAAAGGTGTTTTTATTTCGTTTATCTCTCGCTTATTCGTAACTTTGTCACTGAGATGAAGAAGAAACATGGTTTTATGCGACTCTTGGCCGGGATGCCTTTACGCATCCTTTATCTGATTAGCGATGTGGCCTACCCTATTGTTTATTATATAATAAGGTATAGGCGTCGTCTGGTCAGGGAAAATCTTAAATGCTCCTTCCCGGAAAAGAGCGAAAAGGAAATCATCTGCATAGAGAAAGCGTTCTATCACAACCTGTGCGATATCTTTATCGAGGCTTTTAAATGCCTGAACATTTCGGACGAGGAAATGCGCAACCGCGTGGAAATCGTGAACTATGAGTTACCCGAGAGGATTGCTTCTGAAGGTAAAAACGTATTTATGCTTCTGGGACATTGCGGCTGTTGGGAATGGGTGCAGGAAGTATGTACCAGATACAAGAATCCGAGGAAAAACTGCGAGATATACAAGCAAATCTCTAACAAGTATTTCTCTTCGCTGATGCATGAAATCCGCAGCCGTTGGAATACGGAGCAGATAGAAACAAAAAAAAGTGTACGCACTATGTTGCAATGGAACAAAGAGGGAGAACCTTTCCTGTGTGGTTTTATCCAAGATCAGAGGATAAGCGGAACGAAATCAAAAGATTTAACCACTTTCCTGAATCAAACCACTCCAATAATGCCCGTTGCCGAAGAGATTGCCCTAAAAGCAAATGCCGAACTGGTGTATCTGGATGTGGAGAAAACCCAACGTGGACATTACAGAATGACATTCTGCGAAATGCCTGTACCTGAGGATTTAAGGCAACGCCCCTTCCCCCTGACTGTTCTATACTTCCGATTGCTGGAGAGAACAATACAAAGACAGCCCGAAATATGGCTTTGGTCGCATAACCGCTGGTGTAAATGGGACTTGGTATGAACATAGACGTGGTTATTACATGGGTGGACGGAAACGATCCTGTGCTGAATGCCAAAAGAGCAAGTTACGCACAGAGAGACAACGTCTCTCCTATTGATGATGTGGCAGGTGCCACACGCTATGCTAACCGCGGCGAGATACACTGGTGCATACACTCCATCAATAAATTCATGCCTTGGGTAAACCGGATTTTTATCGTAACAGACGGACAGGACCCTATGGTTGAGAGCAAGATACCCGTTGAAATTATCGACCACCGAACCATTTTCCGGGGTTTCGGGCAATACCTGCCCACATTCAACTCCCTTAGCATTGAGGCTATGTTGTGGAGAATACCGGGACTAAACGAACACTTCGTTTATTTCAACGATGATTTGCTGATATGTCGTGATATTAATCCCGACGTATTCTTTCCCCGTGAGGGCCATATCAACTGCCACGGTCACAAAGCATCTCTCCTGTGGACTGAAACCAGATATTTTTTCAAGCGTCTTACAGGCTATGCCCATAGCGTGAATCATGTGCAACAGATGATGGATGCCGCTAAAATCGTTGGCAGCAGCCAATGGTTTATCCGCCTGTCGCACACTCCACGTCCCTTGCTTCGAAGCACCATGCAGCAATTTTACGAGACCCATCCCGATCGTCTTGTCCAGAATATCCGCAACCGTTTCCGCAGCACTGAACATTTCCGTACCGACGAATTGGTTTACCTGCTTCTGCAGAAGGAGGGACGCCTTCATATCATCCCAGAGCATAACGTCCTTATGGAGTATATGCCACATGGCGGCCTAAAAAAACTGGAACGGAAACTCTACAGCGTAACAAGCCCGGACAGCCATGTATGCTTTGTCTGTTTTGGTTCATTGGACAAGGCTGACGATACCATATATTCCCGGATTTGCGACTTTGCAGAAAACATTCTAAAAGAAGAGAAGAAAGCATGATAAGTGTGATTGTACCTATATATAATGTGGAAAGCTACCTACCTCGTGCATTGGACAGCATCCTATCCCAGACATACAAGGAATGGGAGGCTATCTTAGTGGATGACGGCAGTACGGACGGTAGCAGCCGAATTGCTGATGAATATGCTGCACGCGACCATAGATTTACCGTCATACATCAACCAAATGGAGGGCTTTCTGATGCACGCAATACCGGCTTGGAGCATATTAGCGGAGAATACCTCGTTTTTCTCGATGCTGACGATTTCCTGCATCCACAGCTGATGGAACTTTGTCTGGAAGCTTCCCTCAGGGACAAATCCGACATGGTTTGCTTTACCTACGACCGTATCTATCGTACGTTCGGCATAATCAGGCATTTCCTGCATTTAGGAGATCCCACTCCACACTTTAAGTACTACAAACAGCCACCTTATCTGGTTACTGATAACATCTATGACTATGCGACAGAATACTCCAGTCCCAAAGACATCGACAAGCGCTGGGCAGTGAAGCATTGTCAGGTATGGAGATGTATGTATAAAACATACGCCATCCGTGGGATTAAGTTCATTAAAGGAATCAATTACGAGGACTTCCCCTGGTGGAGCGAGGTACTGCTTCACATACATCGTTGCACCATATTGAACCTACCATTGTATTTCTACTACCCTAACCCTCTGAGCTATATTCTGTCAGCGAACCAGTCGCACAAGATTGATAGCCTCCGGAAAGGTATAGAAGCCGCCAAACAAGTCTATGCCACAGCACCAGAAGCCAAGCGCAATGCCTGGAAACGCAACTTTCTGTTTCCCTTCGAGCAGAAACTCAGAAAGAAAGAAAGCTCTTGATGTAGTACTTCATGTAGTTGAAACGGCGGGAAAGTTTGTCGAAGAAACCCTGAGGGAGTGCCATAAAAGTATCAGAAATCAACTTTTGAGATTTCACATAAACAGACAAGTATTTCCTCGGATACTTGCATTTGCTTACAAGATATGCAGCCTCTGTATCCGTAAGTTCAGTTCCAAAGACTTTATTATGAAAATTCCTTACGATACGTGTTTTTTCCATGACATTCAATTCCCTGTTCTGCTGGGAAAAACCGCTTGCCAAAAATGTGGCAAAACAACAATTGACAAAGCATGCCTTATGACCTTCACTAACCATACGCAGCATCATGTCGTAGTCGGCGGCTAATCTGTATGTTTCATCATAACCGTCTGTTTCCACCAAAGCTGTTCTTCGAAACAACATAGATGGGTGTGGAAGAGTACAAAACAGGAAAAACTTATGTAAACGACGTTGTGGATTGCGATGAGGACTGTGCTGTGTATGAGGACCTATAGGGTTGATGGGACTAAAAGTGAAGCTACAATCATTTTCTTCCAGAACTTTCACAGAACGGGCAATTCCATCCGGACAATGAAAGTAATCATCGGTGTTTAGGAAAATTACATATTTGCCTTGCGAAAGAGCAATCCCCCTATTCATAGCCTCGTAGATGCCCGTATCTGTCTTGCTCATGATGCGAATATCATATTGAGTATTTGAATAGGCTTTAAGGAAATCGATTGTCCCGTCGGTAGATGCACCGTCAATAATAAGGTGTTCCAAAAGAACACCCGTCTGGTTCTGTACCGAATCAAGATTTTTAATGAAAGCATCTTTCCTGCCGTCTTTTAACGGATTGTAACAAACCGTTACGACAGTCACAACAGGAACATTATTACGTGTCGGGCAAGAAGCAGGTTTCAGGATTATGTCTTCCCGGAAAAAATCAGCGGAAGGAATATCAGATAACATCATTGAATCTTTCGGGTATCTTAACAACAATCTTCAGCTCGAACATCGCAGGTTTGTTCAGCGCGTATGGCGGACGGCACCATGTCTGGCAGATTCGGGCAAAACGAGTACAACGGTCAAAATCACGTGCCTTCTTCTCCGTAGCATATTTGATAGTACGACTGCGCTTACAGATATGCTTCTCCCACCCTTGTGCTACACGGTCTGCATCGCCCAGTCTTTCCCTAAGAATCTTGCTGTCGGCATAGCCGAAATGGAACAGATACAAATCTTCGGCAATATGATAGTTATGCCCTTTAACACGATGAAAGCCACTGCCCCATCTGCAGGATTGCGATATAATAGAAGGTTTTGTATAGCGTGTTCCTATCTGGGCGTAATGTCGCTGGCTTATGAATGTTTTTGACAAGGAAAGGTCACCTTCTTCACCTATTTTCTGACCAAAATCAAGCCCCAACGGGGAGAGGCAGACGTTAATCTCCTTTAACGAAAGGAACTCTTTAAGACTCAAGCCTAAGCAAGGGTCAACAACAATATACTCGTCTGCATCTACTCCAATTACCAAATCATATCCTTCAGAAAAAAGCAAGGATGCCTTCTCGGACAGGAATTTCAGACGTGCTTTTTCTGCAGCTACTACATGGTTACCTATTTTGGGATGCACAAAAGCATTGGTCCCCTGGCAGAAGTCAGCAATCGTCTGGTCATCACCATCGTAATATATATACAGGTTTTCTTTTCCCAATTCTCGTCCATAATACTCGACCCACCTTTGCAGGAAAAAGTCATCATTACGGACCATTGTAATTGCTGCTATATGTTTAAGTTGTGACATTTCAATTGTATAATTAACCTGTTCAATCCCACCCCTACAGCTGCTGCATATCGTAGAGACGTTTGTAATAGCCGCCTTTGGCTATAAGTTCGTCGTGCTGACCGCTCTCCACGATTTCTCCCTCGTACAAGACATGAATAACATCCGCATTCCTGATGGTGGAAAGACGATGAGCAATCGCAATGGTTGTACGACTCTTCATCAGCCGTTCCAATGCCTCCTGAACCAGGCGTTCGCTCTCTGTGTCCAAGGCAGATGTTGCTTCATCAAGAATCAGTATAGGCGGATTCTTCAGGATGGCACGTGCAATGCTTATACGCTGGCGCTGACCACCTGAGAGGCGTCCGCCCCGGTCGCCAATCATCGTATCATATCCTTTCTCTGTTTCCATGATAAAGTCGTGTGCATTGGCAATCTTAGCAGCCTCTATCACTTGTTCCATGCTGGCATTCTCGACACCAAATGTAATGTTGTTATAGAAGGTGTCGTTAAAGAGGATAGCCTCCTGATTCACATTTCCTATTATAGAGCGTAAGTCGCTGATACGTAAGCATTTTATATTTTTTCCATCAATGAGCACTTCACCTTTCTTTACATCGTGGAACCGGGGTATCAAATCGACCAGAGTAGATTTACCAGAGCCGGATTGCCCTACTAAAGCTATGGTTTTTCCTTTAGGAACGGTGAGGTTAATATGCTTTAGGACATCCTTTCCTTCTGTGTATGAGAACGAGACATCACGTAACTCAATCTCCTTCTCGAATGCAGTCATTGGTTGGGGGTTTTCGGGCTCCTTAATAGGATTATGTGCTTTCAGGATGAAGTCGATGCGGTCCATTGAGGCAAGACCCTGAGGTATCTGATATGCGGCCCTTGAGAACTCTTTCAGCGGATTGATCACACTATATAGGATAACCATATAGAAGATAAAGGTAGAAGCGTCTATGAGGTTTGAATCGTTCAGAATAAGTGCCCCCCCAAACCACAACACTACCGTCAGGATGATGGTACCAAGAAACTCACTCATCGGGTGTGCAGCACCCTGACGTATAACCATAGCGTTCATGTCCTTGCGGTAGGAATTGTTAATCTGCAGGAATCGTTTCTCCATCTTCTTCTCTGCAATGAATGCCTTAATGATACGCAAACCGCCCAATGTCTCGTCAAGTTGTGCCATAATGCTTCCCCACTGACGCTGCACGGATTCTGACTGGCGCTTCAGTTTTCGTCCTACAATACCCATAAACCATCCGGCGACTGGTGCTACGACCAATACAAAGAGGGTTAATTGCCAGCTGACAGCAAACAGCGTAACAAAGCAAACCAGAATGGCAATAGGCTGACGGATAAGCATATCAACAGAGTTGGCGATGGACATCTCTACTGCCTGTACATCGGCACTCATACGGGCAATGATATCGCCCTTACGTTCTTCGGAGAAGAAACTCAGGGGCAACTTCATAACCTTATTATATACTGCTGTACGTATATCGCGAACTACTCCGGTACGGAGAGGCACCATAATGGCCGATGAAGCAAAATAGCCTGTAGTCTTCAGGCCCGTCATCACAATCAGGGCCACACCCATGATGACTAATGTCAGAAAAGCCCCATGAGTATTTATCAGTTCCTGTACCCAAGCGTATGCGTTATTAACAACGAGGTCCTTGCTGAGCGTACTCCAAGTCCATTCTTTGTATTCATAAACGGTAGTGTCGATTTTGAACAGTATGTTCAGAATGGGAATAAGCAGGACGAAAGAGAACACATTAAGCCATTGTGAAACAAAGTTCAGGACTACAGACCATGCCAGGTACTTTCTGTACGGCCCGAGGTAGCGCGACATGACGGACAGGAACTGTTTCAGCATAGTCTGATTTAGTTTCTGCGTATATATGCAATGGAATCGCCCTTGGAGACCTTGCTGCCCTGATTGGCACAGATTTCTACCAACTTGCCACCTAATGCAGCAGGAATCTCTGTTATCTGGCCAAATTGGTTTTGCAGGAAGCAGAAGCGTTCACCTTCCTTGTATTCCTTGCCTACCATGGGGGCGATGCTCTTAACGCATTCTGCATCACCGTTGATTTCCCACATTACGGTTCCGTTCTCAGGAGCAATAATGGCATCGGCCTCGGCGTGCTTGTAGGCAGCTACTTCCTCCAGAGACATGCCGTTCTTCTGCATCTCCTTATCCTTGGCAGCCTGCAAATCCTTCAGGAAACGCTCCTTAGCCACGCCGCTCTTGTAGTCGCGATACTGGCTCTCGTGCATGGCAAACTCGAAGAGTTCTTCGTCGTCTTCGCCACGCTCCCAGCCGTTCTTCTCCATCTCCTCGATGAAACGAGGCAGATCGTCTGGGTAGTTGCTCTGAGGATCAGCTGTTGTAAACTCGAAACCTTTTTCCTTGGCCAGTTCGACAATTTCGGGAGCCACCTCACCAGGCAGCTTACCGCTCTTGCCTAAGATCATACCCCAGATAGAGGGGTCCATCATGCTGTAACGGGGTTTACCCATAGACTCGGTAAGCAGGTTCATCAGAGCAATATTCTTAACATATTGAGAGAACGGGGTAACCAATGGAGGATAACCTACGCGTGGCCATACGTATGCTACTTCGTTGAAGAGACGAACCAGCAGGGCATCCTCGCTAAAAGGTTCCTCTCCCTTGTTCTTCCGGTTGTTGTTGATGGCATCCATGACACCTTTAAGGTCGGCCATCATACTTCCCATCATACCGCCGGGCAGACCGCAACCCAAGAGTAACGAAGACATCAGTTTGTTGGAAGGATTCATAAAGTAACCCAGGAAGTCATCGATGAACTCCTGTGTCAGCTTACGTGCCTCCATATAAGCTTCCATATTGATTTCCGGCACATCAAAGCCATAGTTCTTCAGCATACTCTGAACAGAAATGATATCCGGATGAACCTTACCCCACGAAAGTGGTTCGATGGCAGTATCAATCACGTCGGCACCATTCTTGCAGACCTCTAAGATGCTGGCCATAGACAGACCCGGACCACTATGCCCGTGATACTGAATAATAGTCTTGGGATGTTTCTCCTTAATCATCTTCACCAATTTGCCCAACATGGCTGGCTGACCGATACCAGCCATATCCTTCAGACAGATTTCCGGAGCACCAGCCTCAATAAGCTGATCTGCTATGTTGGCATAGTACTCTGCTGTATGAATGGGACTGGTGGTAATACATAGGGTTGCCTGTGGAGTCATACCGGCTTCCAATGCATACTTGATAGATGGAATGATATTTCGCACATCGTTCAGTCCGCAGAAGATACGAGTGATGTCAACACCCTGAGCGTGCTTCACTTTGTACATCAGACGACGTACATCAGCAGGAACAGGGAACATACGCAGCGCATTCAGGCCACGGTCCAGCATGTGAGTCTTGATGCCTACTTCATTGAAGGGTTTGGTAAAGGTACGAACAGCCTTGTTGGGGTTCTCTCCATACAACAGGTTTACTTGTTCGAAGGCACCTCCGTTGGTTTCAACACGAGCAAAGCAACCCATTTTTATAATAACCGGGGCAATACGCTCCAACTGATCTTTGCGAGGCTGGTATTTTCCGCTCGACTGGAACATATCTCTATATACAAGACTAAACTGAATCTTTCTCTTTTCCATATTATTATATAAAATAACTACTTTTGACTGCAAAGATATATAAAAGGTTCCAAAAAATTGTCATACCATGCACATTATTCAAAGAAAAGTCATAGATTTGCAAAAAATCTACGTGAGATGAAAATAAAAAACTTACGACATTATGGCACATTAATATCTGCTCTGTTGCCCATTGTTCCTCTTTCAGCCAAAACCCAAAAGAGTAATACAGCTGTTAAGAACCGGCAACAGCCTAATGTCATCATCATTCTAGCCGATGATTTAGGATACGGCGATATAGGCTGCTTCGGTGCAACACGTGTTCAGACTCCCAACGTAAACGCTTTGGCACAGAGCGGCATCCGCTTTACCAATGTTCATGCCATTGCTGCAACAAGTACACCTTCCCGTTACGGACTTCTTACCGGTGAATATGCTTTTCGTCATCCCAACACAGACATTGCCAGAGGAAATGCCGGTATGATTATACGCCCCGAACAATTCACTGTTGCTGATGCTTTTAAAAATGCCGGCTATACTACTGCAGCCATAGGTAAATGGCATTTGGGTCTGGGCGACAAGGATGCGGAACAAGACTGGAACGCTCAATTACCCATGCATCCTGGCGATATAGGGTTCGACTATCATTATATTATGGCAGCTACGGCCGACCGTACTCCATGTGTCTTTATTGAGCAAGGGCATGTGGCCAACTACGATGCATCTGCACCAATCATGGTAAGCTACGACGAGAATTTTCCTGGCGAGCCTACAGGCAAGGAGAATCCCGAATTGCTTTACAACCTGAAGGCCAGTCATGGACATAACCAAAGTATCGTAAATGGAATTGGCAGGATTGGATATATGAAAGGTGGCGGCAAGGCACTTTGGAAGGACGAGAATATCGCTGACAGCATAGCAGCGCACGCCATCGACTTTATGCAGAAGCATCAACAGGAACCATTTTTTATGTATCTGGCCACCAACGACATACATGTCCCTCGCTTCCCCCACGATCGTTTTCGTGGTAAGAACCCAATGGGGTTTAGGGGCGATGCCATTGCTCAGTTTGACTGGACTGTGGGGCAGATAATCCGCGAACTGGAACGTTTGCACTTGCGAGAAAATACACTAATTATCCTCAGCAGTGATAACGGTCCTGTGGTAGATGACGGATACCAAGACCGCGCTGTAGAGCTTCTCGGTGACCATCGTCCGGCAGGCCCCTATCGCGCCGGGAAATACAGCACCTTTGAAGGAGGCACTATGGTTCCTACTATTGTTTCATGGCCAAAGATAGTACAAGGAGGCCAGGAATCAGATGCACTTATTTCACAAATAGACTGGCTGGCTTCACTAAGCGCTCTAATTGGGGCACGAATTCCCAAAGGTGGCGGCATAGACAGTCAGAACCGTTTAAGCACACTCTTGGGAAAAGACAAGAAAGACCGTCCATACGTACTGGAACAGGCAGCCAACCATGCTCTTTCGGTCCGCACCAAAAAGTGGAAGTATATTCCACCCAGCCAAGGACCGGCCGTCATAACCGGCCCTAACATGGAGAGCGGTTATGCACGAGATCCACAACTATACGACATGCAACTGCCATACGAGCAGGAAAATGTTGCTCTACAGCAACCCAAAGTGGTATTCGAACTGCAATCATACATTGAAAAAGAACGAAATGGTGGTGTTACATACACTTCACCAATATCAAAATAAAGAATCAGAATAAAAGAAAAATATGAGACAACAACAATATGCAGCCGTGGTGCTCTTTGCACTTATTATTGCCTCCAGTCTGACCAGTTTCGGTTGTTACAGTTGTATGAGCAGACTGGTAAATGAGGATATGGATCGTGCTCTTGCCATTACTATGCAGGAACAACAGAGCGATGTAATCTGTCAGGATACTATACATATATTCAATAGTCATCTGAAGATTGCCGACCTGAGAGGTAAAGCTACTCTGGCAGTAAATACACGCGGCAAACATTTCAAGGCATATGCACACTGTTCTGAGGCAACGATTTTCAGACTATCAGACCAAAGACCAGCCATGTTATTATGGACCCTTTCATTTATGTGGGCACTATTTATGTGGTATAAACGCAATCGGGATAAAACTGATACACAATTATTAAGTATAAAAAAGGAAGGATTTGGAGGTCTTACTTATTCTGAAGAAGAAGACCGATTCTATACTGCAGACGGACAGACAGTCAACCTGACTCCTATGCAACATCAGCTCATGGGAATGTTTTTCCGGTCACCATCATACTCACTGACCAAGAATGAGATTTGCGATGCTCTATGGCCGAAGAAACCAGATGCAAATGACACGCTCTATACCCTTATCCGTAGGTTAAAACCTGTAATAGAACAACATTCTAACCTGAAAATCGAATCCGACAGGGGAAAAGCATATAAGTTGAGAATCAATTAGATAGGTTTTTGTCGGACAAATGTCAGACAAATGTCAGACAGTATTTTCTTCACATAAAAGATTTTGTTCATAGCTTTGCGTCGTGATTTTAAACGCAAAGCATGATGCAACAAAAAACATTTCAGAAAATTAACACTTGGATGGCATGGCTGATGTTTGCCATTGCCGCTGTTGTCTATGGACTGACCGTTGAGCCCACGGCTAGCCTATGGGATTGTCCCGAGTTTATTGCGTGCGGCTACAAATTAGAGATCGGTCACCCGCCTGGGGCACCGGTCTTTATGCTGGTAGCCAATCTTTTTGCTCAGTTCGCCAAAGATCCGTCACAGGTGGCGTTGATGGTGAACCTGCTCTCGGCATTCTTAAGCGCAGGATGCATTTTCTTCCTTTATCTTACGATTACACATTTTGCAAGAAAATTAGTTTGCCCGTCATTTCAGAATTTAAGTCTTTCTAAAGTGATTACCATCGAAGCCTGCGGCGTGGTGGGAGCCTTGTCCTATACGTTTAGCGATACGTTCTGGTTCTCGGCAGTTGAGGCGGAGGTCTATGCCTTCTCCAGTTTCCTTACCGCGCTTATGTTCTGGCTGATTCTGAAATGGGAGGACGAGGCTGATGAACCTGGCAGCGATAGGTGGATTATCCTCATTGCTTATATTACGGGGCTTTCCATTGGTGTGCACCTGCTTTGTCTGCTTTGCCTGCCTGCCATGTCGTATGTGGTTTATTTCCGCAAGGCAAAACGTATTACAAGGCTGGGTATGTTAAAGACACTGGCGGCTGGTGCTTTGCTGGTGGCAATTATCCTATACGGTCTGATACCCGGTGTGGTAAAGATTGGCGGATGGGCAGAACTGCTGTTTACCAATGTGTTGCACTGCCCTTACAACACAGGACTCATCTGTTATATAACTGTACTGACATGTGGACTCGTTTATTTATATTATAAGCTGAAGCGCAGATTGGCGAAACTTTCATTAGCTTGTGTTCTGATGATCTTGGCAGGCTACAGCAGCTACGGCGTTATCTTTATCCGTGCAAATGCCAACACACCGATGTGTGAGAATGCACCCGGCAATATTTTCTCGTTAGGCAGTTATCTGAATCGTGAACAGTACGGAGAGACACCTCTTCTCTATGGACCTGCCTATTGCAGCGAACTTGAATATGAGCAGAAAGGCGATTATCTGGTGCCAAAACAGAAAGAGGGGAAAGCCATATACCGCCCTTCTGCAGATTCTACCAGGGAAGAATATGAGGTTATCCGTCACAACATTAATTATATCTATAAGGATAATATGCTATTCCCTCGCATGCATTCCAGTCGGCACAATAAGGCATACGAGCAATGGATGGGCGGTGTTAAGAAAAAAGGGAACTTACCAACCACATTGGAGAACCTGCGCTTCTTCCTCTCTTATCAGATAAACTTTATGTACTGGCGTTACTTCCTATGGAACTTTGTTGGCAGGCAGAACAATATCCAGGGGAATGGTGAGGTGGAACATGGAAACTGGATAACTGGAATCTCTTGGATAGACGATTTCCTGTTAGGTTGTGATACCTCTAAACTTCCGTCTGATCTGAAGAAGAATAAGGGCCGTAATGTTTTCTATGGTTTGCCGCTTTTGCTGGGTCTAATTGGCTTGTTTTGGCAATACAACAGGGGTAACGAGGGCAAGCGTCAGTTCCTGATGGTGCTGCTATTGTTTGTAATGACAGGTTTGGCCATTGTTGTTTACCTGAACCAGACGCCTATGCAGCCGCGTGAACGCGACTATGCCTATGCAGGTTCTTTCTATGCCTTTGCCATCTGGATTGGGATAGGTGTAGGAGCATTAAGTGAAGAGTTAAGAGTGAAGGGCGGAAAATATAAAATAGTCTTGTCTGTTTTTATCGGACTCGTCGGACTGGCAATCCCTATCCAAATGGCTTCACAGACATGGGACGATCACGACAGATCTGGCCGTTATACTTGTCGTGATTTTGGCGCTAACTATATGGAGAGTACACAACATGAGGGCAATCCCATCATTCTCTCAAACGGCGATAACGACACATTCCCCCTGTGGTATAACCACGAGGTGGAGGGATTCCGTACCGATACACGTACCTGCAACATGGAATACTTGCAGACCGACTGGTACATAGACCAGATGAAACGTCCTGCTTACCAATCCCCTGCCCTACCCATCAGTTGGCAGCACAAAGATTATCAGGAGGGTAAGATGGAGTATGTTCCCCTCAACATAGACAGCATAGAAATAGGCGATATGGTTGTCTCGCTGAAAGACAAGAAAGGTTTGTACAAGAGTGAGCTGATGGTGCTGGAGATGCTCATGCAAGCAGACTGGAAACGACCTGTATACCTGTCCATCAGTGTTGGCCCAAGTGTGCTTCCCTTCCTACGAGACCACTTGGTCTTAGAAGGTCTTGCATATCGTATCAGTCCGACAGCAACAGGAAAGCAGGTTGATGTGGAAAGGCTTTATGAAAACATAATGCACCGTTTCCGATACGGCGGACTCAACCATAAGGGTGTTTATGTGGATGAAGACACAAAGCGACTGGCCAATACCCATCAACTGATTATGAGTGTGCTCATCGATTCTCTTCTTCAGCAAGCAGATTTCAAACGGGCATTAGAAGTCTGCCGGAAATGGCAAAAGGAGTTACCGAATGTGAATGTACCCTATACCGAGTATGCTCTTTCTATGGCCCGCTGTTATTACCTGACAAGTCATACCGTAGAAGCAGATGAAATTGTAAACAATCTGCTACAACGTTCCATTGAGTGGCTAACATGGATTGAGACTATTAACCGGCATAGGATTGAAGGCTCGTTACACTCTCGTTATGAATGGATGCAAACGATGTTGTTAACATACTCTCTTGCAGACCAATTTGACCGAAAAGAAATTATAAACAAATACAAATGCCAATATGAAAACCTTATTAAAAAAGAAACAAACTAACAGAATAATCCTGATTATTGCCTGCATTTTAATACTCGCAGGTTATGTTCTGATGTCAGGACCTGGAAGTACAGAAAATGCTTTCAATCCCGATATTTTCTCTGTACGTAGAATCGTTATTGCTCCTCTCCTTTGTCTATCAAGCTATATGCTGATTATTGTTGGTATTCTTAACCGATCCCGATAAATACGATCTAGTAGAATTGTCACAAGTTAAAAACACCATAACTTGTAAGAGCCGATAAGGGGACTCGAACCCCTGACCCACGCATTACGAATGCGTTGCTCTACCAACTGAGCCATATCGGCGAAACCGAATGCAAAGGTAACTCTTTTTTTCAAATTAGGGAAATTATACAAACCTTTTTTCTGTAAAGTACATATAATTATATACTTTTGCATCCGTATTTCTGAGTTATAAACATGAATAAAAGAATAAAATACACAATAATAGGCTTTTGCGTTATTATCTGTGCCAGTATTATTGCCGTTAGCTACCTGTTTTTGGGCAAGTCAGGTAAATGTTCCAAAGAAACAGTTATATACATTGATAAAGATGATACAACGGACAGCGTATTTTACAAGGCAAGATTAGGATGGAGAGGAAATGTAATCAACTTGGTTAGGCCATACGAGCAAGTGAGAACAGGAAGATATGTTATTGAGCCCAACATGGGCATCTTGACTCTATATCGTAAATTGAGAAACGGACAACAGGATCCTATCCAACTTACCATTCCCCCGACCCGAACAATGAGCCGTTTGGCAGGAGTTATATCCAAGAAACTGATGTTGGATAGCCTAACAATAATCAATGCCCTCACAAACGAAGATTTCTGCAACAAGTTGGGTTACAATACCAGAACCATACCCGCTCTGTTTATACCCAATACTTACGAAGTGTACTGGGACATCTCCTTAAAGAATCTGATGAAGCGAATGCAGAAAGAAAACGAAGTCTTTTGGAACACGGAACGGGAACAGAAAGCCAAAGCACTGAATCTAACCCATGAGGAGATATACACATTGGCCAGCATAGTGGACGAAGAAACAGCCAACGACGCAGAGAAGCCTATCATTGCTGGTCTATACCTAAACCGGCTTCACAAAGGTATGTTGTTACAAGCCGACCCAACTGTGAAATTTGCCGTAGGTGATTTTTCGCTGAGACGCATATTAGGCGAACACCTGAAGAAGGATAGTCCCTATAATACCTATCTTAATATAGGACTGCCTCCAGGTCCCATCCGCATAGCCAGCATAAAAGGGTTAGATGCTGTGCTGAA
Organism: uncultured Bacteroidales bacterium; assembly: GCA_902801485.1. Lineage (GTDB taxonomy): Bacteria > Bacteroidota > Bacteroidia > Bacteroidales > Bacteroidaceae > Physcousia. Next base: position 17,578 of record CADCIP010000013.1, read on the forward strand.
CCACAAGGAACATAACTATTTATATATGTGTGCCAAAGCAGATTTCTCCGGCACACATGAATATGCAGTAACTTTTAACGAACATAGGAAGAACGCGCAAAACTACATTCGAGCCCTTAATGCGAGGAACATACATTAAGAGCGTCCGCTTTGATCAATCATCTGACGTATGGTTGAAATAAGTCCTTTATTGGCTTTGAGTTCTTCTATGTTAAGATGCATCCTATACCCCCAATAGTTCTTGGGATTAGCAGGTACGTTTATGCGCTCAGCTTCTATATCAGAAAAACGTACAGACTCATCTATAGAAAGCCAATCCTGCAAACTGATAATACAAAGCATAGATGGAGAGGCCAGATGGCGCGAAACGACCTCCTTACATAATTCACCCGAAATTTGCTTCGGAGCAAACCCTTGATGTTGAAGCACCTGATTATAATAACGCTGAGTGCGCTGATAATCTTCCTGCCACCAACCACGCAAAGTGGGCATATCATGCGTGGAGATGGTTGCTACACTGCAATATGGGTTATCTTGCAGTCGGGCAAATGTTTGACCTAATGTCTTAGGCATAGTTTGTATTTCGAGTGAGAGAATCTTCAGTCTATCCAAAACGGGCGCAACACAAGCAGGAACCATTCCTAAATCCTCGGCACATACCAGCATTCGGGTACACTGTATAAGGATGGGAAGCTTCTTCATGGCATGAGCGTACCAAAAGTCGTTATGCCTGTGGTAGAAATAATCTTCGTATAATTTTAGAAATGACTGTTGCTCATCCGACGAAAGAGACTGAAATACGCTATCTGTCGGAACCGAAATACGAGGATGAAGCAATTCCGGGTTCACGGCATCGGCAATAAAGAGCACATTATTAATAAGTTTATACAACCCATCGCGAAGAAATGCGGCATTTTTCTTTCTTGAACCATCAAAGTAAGCCTTTACCTTACGCTGAGTAGAGAATTCCTCCTTGAGATCATAAGTTCCATCGCAACAGTCAATGAGAAATTGCTTTACGACCTTCTCAGCTTCGGAACCGAATATCTGAGTCAGTACATTATCTGTAATATAAGGACGAGTAAAGAAATCGTAACGGTAACGGAGACCGTAACGCTCTATCTCGTCCACACTTAAGGGAAGGGAGGGAGAGAAATAGCCAATAAGACCTTGCACACTATGGAGGGGTATTTGCCATATACGGAAGAAACCCAACACATGGTCAATACGATAAGCATCGAAATAATCTGCCATCTTCTGAAGTCGCCGAACCCACCAACGATATCCGTCCTGAGCCATTCGTTCCCAATTATATGTTGGGAAACCCCAGTTCTGACCAGTCACACTGAAATCATCTGGAGGAGCACCCGCCTGACAGTTCATGTTGAAATAATAAGGTTCGGACCAAGCCTCAACACTATAACGGCTAATTCCGATGGGAATATCACCTTTGAAGACAACCTTATGTTTATGCGCATATTCCGTAGCTGCAGACAATTGCCGGTGAAGATGATACTGAACAAAGGAATAATAACCAAGTTCAGACTGATGGCTCTTGGCAAATAACAAGATTTGACGTTCGTCATATACACTATACTCATGCCACAGATTAAAGTCACAAGTCCCATTCTCATCGCGTAACAAACAGAAAGCGGTGTAGGGAAGAAGCCAGTCATTATTCTTCTGGCAGAAAGAGACATATTCCTTATCGTTTGCCAAAGAAACAACCTGTTGCTGATAAAGCCTTTTAAGATACCGTTGCTTAAGCTTATTTACCTTTGTATATTGCAACTGTACTGACGCATTTAGTACTGCTCTTTCCTTCTCATATTCCTGCATAAAAGTCTCATCATCTATAGGCGGTAGTTGTCTGATATCTATATACATGGGATGCAACGCATAGATGCTGATGCTATTATAAGGGTAGCTGTCAGCATCAGTATGTGTTTGGGTAGTGTCATAGATGGGCAAAAGTTGTAAAATATGCATTCCTGACTGCTCTACCCAATCAACCATACTGCAAAGATCGCCAAAATCGCCAACGCCCTGACTATGTTCACTACGCAAAGAAAAGACAGGTATAACCAAACCTGTTGTACGCCATCTGCCTTCAGCAAAATGTATAAAATTATCAGTTAAAACAATTATTCTGTTTGGTTCGACAGAAAAGCTTGGAGTACTGCGGTTTTCACCTTCTTCCCACGCAATAAGGCCACTCGTCTCCTCATCAAGAATTACATACTTATACTGGAAAGGAGTAACAATTCCTTCGGCACTGATAGCAAGCACCCATTCATTTATACCCGCACGGGTCATACGTAACGAGAAACGTGGATCCCAAGCACCCAACTGAGGAATACTGCCCATCAAAGCCAACACCTGACCAGCTTGTAACTGTGGCGCTTGAACACGAAAAACAAATGTACGATCGTAATAAGCAAAATATGGTGGATTAGGGGACACATCAGATATACAATGTGTATAGGCAGAACTATACATGTGATTACACAGAGGTACATCACGCCAAGAATCAGAGAAGATAAAAACATGGTTGGGAGCAGCATTAAACATACGGGGAACAAGGTTCCACTCATGACGTATGAGTACGCCATTCTCGTATAAAACGTATTGGTATGAAAAGGTTTGTGTGTCATGGTTATTATAAAAAACCTCTCCTTTCCAAAACAATCCGTCCTGAGTGTCAAGAAGAAAATTTTCTGTAACACATTTGCCACCATTTAGGTAACGGGAAATAATAACACCAATCTGCTGCCCCCATACAGTATGATACTCTATTGAAAAGTGAAATTTCATACACTATTATTCATTTGTTTTGTACAAAAATATGGAAAAAATGAAAAAAAACAAGGTATTTTTAAAAAAAATAACGCGAACACTTGCTTAAATGATAAAATGGAACTATCTTTGCCAATAGAAGATGAGACTAAATACCGCACTGGTTTGATCGGGATACTCATCAGTAATATTTATGAAACCGAGAACGCTTCGCATGCTGATGGCGGGCCACGCCCATACGGGTAACCTTAGAGTCGGTGGATTACAAAGGCTGCGAGCACTCAAAACTTGTTCTTTCGGAGTTTCATCACATCACCAGTGCGGTTTTATATAAAATGAAGCGTGCCTCCCTATTAAAGAGAAGCACGCTACTTTTTTGTAAATCTCAGAGAGGACTGAAATTACTTAACCTTAGAAACGATAGCCTTGAAAGCCTCAGGATGGTTTACTGCGAGGTCAGCGAGCACCTTACGGTTAATCTCGATACCAGCCTTGTGCAGAAGACCCATTAACTGTGAATAGCTCAAACCCTCCATACGAGCAGCAGCATTGATACGCTGAATCCACAAAGCACGGAAGTTACGCTTCTTGGTGCGACGATCGCGGAAAGCGTAGGTAAGACCCTTCTCCCAGGTGTTTTTAGCAACAGTCCAAACATTCTTACGGGCACCAAAATAACCTCTGGTGAGACCCAGGATTTTCTTTCTCTTAGCTCTTGAAGCTACATGATTTACTGATCTTGGCATAATTTTTTTTCTTTTTGAACGCTAGCGCCGTCTATCTGAGGACGAACTTTGTGCTAACCGTTCGGTTAATAACTAAAGTTAAAAACTGCGTCTTGACTATTAGATTTAACGCATACACAGGAGGTCACGTACCTGCTTCATGTTCTCAGTAACTACGATAGCACTGTGATCCAGGTTTCTCTTCTGTTTCTTGGTCTTCTTTGTCAAGATGTGGCTGTGGTATGCATGATGACGCTTTACCTTGCCTGTACCGGTGAGCGTGAATCTCTTCTTGGCACCGGAATTAGTCTTTACTTTTGGCATAATTGTTTTTAATTTATTTAATTAATATTAATAATAGATGTGGCAACGCATATACCAGGGCGTTACGCACTATCTTTTTTTTAATCATCGAAATCCTCACCCTCAACCTTAGGTCCAGTATATTCTTTACGAGCTTTCTGTTGCGGAACTTTCTTCTCCTTCGGTTTATTGTTCACAATTTCCTGGGCAGTACTTTCCAAGACCTTCTTAACCTGAGCCGGCTGTTTTTTGGGAGAAATAAACATTATCATACGCTTTCCCTCAAGCTGTGGCATCTGGTCCACTTTACCATATTCCTCCAAATCTGCTGCAAAGCGGAGTAAAAGCACTTCTCCTTGCTCCTTGAAAAGAATACTACGACCTTTGAAGAAGACATAAGCCTTAACCTTGTCTCCATCAGAAAGGAAGCCCTGAGCATGTTTAAGCTTGAAATTGTAATCGTGGTCATCAGTCTGAGGACCAAATCTTATCTCCTTTACATCAACTTTAACCTGCTTAGCTTTAATTTCCTTCTGATGTTTCTTTTGCTGATAAAGGAACTTACTGAAATCAATTAAACGACATACAGGAGGCTCTGCATTAGGAGATATTTCAACAAGATCTACTCCTTTCTGTTCAGCCAACTGAATTGCTTTAGAGGTTGGAAGAACAGTTGATTCTATACCATCTCCGACAATACGAACTTCTCGCGCATGAATCTGTTCGTTGACGCGATACTGCAGTTTAGGGTTCTCTTTTTTCATTAAATATTTTAAAATCGGGTGCAAAATTAAGAATTTTCTGTCATTTGACGTACTTCTTCGTTAATTTTCTTCGCAAAATCTTCAAATTTTATTGTTCCTTGCTCTCCTCCACCCTGTTGGCGATAGCTAACACTGCCTTCTGCTTGCTCTTTTTCACCAACAATAACCATATATGGAGTATGCTTCATCTCATTATCACGAATCTTACGTCCAATTTTCTCGTTGCGGTCATCAATATATGAACGAACCTCCTGCGTATCAAAATAATCCTTAACCTGCTGTGCATACTCTACATACTTTTCACTTACAGGAAGAATAGCCACCTGATCAGGAGTCAGCCACAAGGGGAAATGACCAGCAGTATGTTCAATAAGTACAGCACAGAAACGTTCCATACTGCCAAACGGGGCACGATGAATCATAACAGGACGGTGCTTGGCATTATCCTCACCAATGTATTCGAGCTGGAAACGCTGAGGCAACTGGTAGTCAACCTGAATAGTACCCAACTGCCAACGACGACCGATAGCATCTTTCACCATAAAGTCGAGCTTAGGACCATAAAAAGCAGCCTCGCCCAGTTCGGTCTTAGCCTTCATACCCTTCTCGGCACAAGCATCGATAATGGCCTGTTCTGCGTTAGCCCAATCCTCATCGCTACCAATATACTTCTCGGTATCATTAGGATCACGGAGCGAAATCTGCACTTCGACACTTTCATCTGAGAAATTGAAAATCTTAAATACATGCTGGATAATCTCCATAACCTTGATGAACTCATCCTTTACCTGATCGGGACGACAGAAGATATGAGCATCATCCTGCGTAAAGCAACGTACACGGGTCAGTCCATGCAATTCACCACTCTGCTCATAACGATAAACTGTACCGAACTCTGCACAGCGGAAAGGAAGTTCCCTGTAACTACGTGGTTTGTTAGCATAAATTTCACAGTGATGAGGACAGTTCATCGGCTTCAGCAAATATTCCTCTCCTTCCTCTGGTGTTTGAATAGGTTGGAAACTGTCTTTCCCGTAGTGATCCCAATGCCCAGAAGTCTGATAAAGGTTCTTACCTCCGATGTTGGGAGTTATAACCTCCTGATATCCATATTTCTTTTGGATACGACGCAACATTTCCTGCAAACGCAAACGCATATCCGTTCCCTTTGGCAACCAAATAGGCAACCCCTTACCCACACGCTCTGAGAACATAAAGAGTTCCATTTCCTTACCAATCTTACGGTGGTCACGCTTCTTGGCTTCTTCAAGGATTACCAGATACTCATCGAGCATCTTCTTCTTGGGGAAAGAGATTCCATACAGGCGCTGCATCTGGGCCTTAGTCGCATCACCACGCCAAAAAGCACCGGCGACACTCATCAACTTAACAGCCTTAATGATACCAGTTGAAACAATATGCGGTCCCTTACACAAGTCGGTAAAATTACCTTGCGTATAAGTAGTAATACTTCCGTCCTCAAGATCCTGGTCAATATGCTCGCATTTATAAGTCTGACCGGCTGCACCAAATAACTTCAAGCTGTCTGCTTTGCTGATTTCCTTGCGGACAACGGGCTCATCCTTGCGAGCTAATTCAATCATCTTATCTTCAATCTGCTTGAAATCACCCTCTTTAATCATTTCTCCGTTAGGGAGAAGGACATCATAGAAGAACCCATTCTCTATTGCCGGACCGAAACCAAACTGAATGCCGGGATAGAGTTCCTGTAAGGCCTCTGCCAGCAAATGAGCGCTAGTATGCCAGAAGGCATGCTTACCTTCATCGTCATCGAACTTATACAGAACGACTTTGGCATCTTCATTAATCGGGCGGTTAAGTTCTACCGTCTCGCCATTTACACCACAAGCAATCACGTCTTGAGCTAAACGTGAAGAAATGCTTTCTGCTATCTGGTAACCTGATACGCCAGCCTCATACTCGCGTACAGAACCATCAGGAAAAGTAATCTTTATCATATGTCGTTTTAGTTATATTTTTCTAAAAATGAGTTGCAAAGATAATTATAAAATGTTAAAACAGGAAAAAGTCGTCTAAAAGATTTCTCTTATTCTGTTATTTTTTCTCGTTAGAGTACTTCTTTATCAAATTATATGCCGAATAAAGGCCTAACTCACCTGCTTGACTTAGGCTACTGAGTCCTTCTGGCAACTGATTATTCAATATATATGCTACGCCTCTGCCATAATAGGCTTCAGGGAAATGGTCGTCTAATTCTATAGCCTTGCCAAAAGAATTAATGGCCGCAGAATAATCTGAAAGCTTAATCATCATACAGCCGATATTATAGTGAAGGTAAGGTGACTGAGGGAGTATGTCGAGAGCTCTTGTATAATCCTGAAGAACCATTAGATATCCTAACCGCAAATCCGTAGCCAGCGCTGTTGAACTCGAAACCTCGAGTTGTGCATAGCGGCACTGTGCCCTTAACATCAGAGACAGAACATCTTCTCCGAACTTTAGCACATAGGAATCCATGTCAGCAATACCATTTTCAAAGTCCCTGACATGATAATAATCCAATGCTCGCTTGAAAAGCAACTCCTTTATAACACCTTTTTCATCTATTGCCTTCGTTGTCTCTGTAATAGATGCCAAATGAGCATTTAGCTGCGACTCCGTCATATTTCCTTCATCATCCGTTAAATATAAGGTGGCCGGAAGTATGGTACGAGCATTCAGTTTATCCAACTCCTTACTATATGCGACATACAATTTAACGTCTGAGGGATTCTTATAGTATGTAAAGATGTAAAGTGGTTCCGGTTTAAGCTCGGATTGTTTGTTCTGAACTTTTCCACGATATTCACTAGCATACTGATTTTCTGTTTCGTGCGTATCCTCTTCTATAAGTTTATCATAGTCGGCAATATTGTGTTCACTCTTTTTGCGAGTCTTTCCTGAACTTTTGTATGTTCCTGTAGCAACAGCCATCTGAGCTTTTAAAAGTTTATACTCATCACGTTCTGCCCCATAGACATCCCCAATCTTTCTGCGTATCTCAGCACGTTTACGGTATCCTTCCCAAAATTCCGGGTAATCTTTTATTACAGCACTGATATCCTTAATTGCACCATTATAATCTCCTATGTTATCAAGGAGCAGAGCACGGTTATAAAGAACAATAGTGTTATCCGGTTCCAACTCCAAGACTATGTTAAGGTCCTCGATGGCAAGATTATCATCTCCTACATTTGCACGTAAAAGGCCTCGATTATAACGGGCAGAATAACTATTGGGAGCAATCTCTATCGCGGCATCATAATCAGACATAGCACCTCTGAGATTATCCTGATTATAACGCGTAAGTGCTCTGTTAATATAAAGATTTGCGACTTTGGGCGATTGTAAAATTGCTTTGTCAAGACTCTTCTCCGCTTCAGCATATTCCTTTCTTTTGGCTTGAAACATAGATTTCATACTCCAGGCGCTACCCTCATAAGCATTCAATTCCAGAGCCCGATCCACCCACTTTTCTGCAGCAACAGTGTCAGTTTTCAGTAAAGCCACTTGAGCCTTCAGGGTCATGTTCTCTGGGACTTTGGGCCATTGCTTAATCATCACATCCAATGCAGAATCTGCCTGATCATATTGTTTTAATTCCATACGGGACAAAACTAGATTGTGCCAACAGGACTTCTCAAGTGGATTAATCTTCAGAGCTTGCACATAATCATCAGCAGCCAGAGCATAACGTTCCTGATTTATGCGACATAAAGCACGGAGCATAAAATAGTTGCACATGTAAGGATTACGGTCCAAAGCACTTCCGCAATCTATCTCTGCGCCCTGATAATCTTCCAAATAGAATTTTGCCAGCCCTCTATAAAAATATGGTTCACCCAACCAAGGTTTGGCACTGATAACCATATTAAAACGCTGAATAGCCAGAATATAGTCTTCGTAATACAAAGCATTACGCCCCATCAGAAGAACCCTGTCTGTATTGATTTGAGCGTAACATTTGAATCCTTTTCCGTTTGTCAGAAAACAGAAAAGAATAAGAACAAAGACATATCGTAGGAATTTCAACTTATTGCAATTTTTACCTTTTAACCTTTACCTTGTAAGAACAACTGAATTTTCCTTTTATAATCTGCTGCAACTTGGCTTTTGTAAGTTGTTTGCGCAACCCTGTGAGATGATCTGTAAACACAACCCCATCAAGATGGTCAAACTCATGCTGCATTACACGGGACAGATACCCTGTCACCCACTCATTGTGTTCCTGAAAATTCTCATCAAGATAAGTTACACGTATTCTCTTAGGACGTTTAACACTTTCATGAACACCAGGTAAACTTAGGCATCCCTCCTCCATTATATCGGTTTCTGTTTCGTCATATTCCTCAATATACGGATTAATAAAAGTACGGATAAAACCCTTATATTCCGGATAGTCTTCACTAATAAGGTCAAGATTAATCACCACCAATCTAATATTAAGACCGACCTGAGGTGCTGCTAAACCAATACCCTCACTCCTGTCCAGAGTTTCATACATATCTTGAATAATTTGCGTCAGATTAGGATAGTCTTTATCGATATCCTCAGCCACTTTACGCAAAACCGGTTGGCCGAAAGTATATATTGGCAATATCATATTATGCTGATTATATGTTGGTCAAATTTGTTAGAATTTATAGATTATTTTGTCCTTCCATCCAGCCTTGCAAGATGATAGTAGCACTAATTACATCCACCAATGCCTTATTCTGACGGGCTTTCTTGCCTATGCCGCTTTGAAGCATTGCCTGATGAGCAAGAACACTCGTATATCGCTCATCCCACATGTCAATAGGGATATCAGGAAAGCATCTTGCAAGTTTATTCACAAAGTCACGCACCCTTGGCAGGTTATCACTATCGCGCCCGTTTGTCTGCTTTGGCAGCCCTACAACAAAACGTTCAACAGGCTCTTTCTTCAGATAATCCTGCAAATACTTCATTAATTGGGGAGTTTCAACAGTCGTCAGCCCACCCGCAATGATTTTCAAAGGGTCCGTCACAGCCAACCCTGTTCGACGAACCCCGTAATCTATGGAAAGAACCCTTCCCACTTATCTCAAAAAGAAGGAAGCACTATTATTTCTGATATAACAGCCAAGCACCTGGGTACTGACCTTCGAGAGCAGCACGGCTTTGAGCAGCCTCAGATTTAGTGTCGTAACTTGTTGCCACCACACGATACCAGTCTGCACCATTTACAACTGCTTTGACAACACGTGGAGCATAGCCTTTGCTTGCCAATGTCTGGCTTAATGCCGTTGCATTGCTCTGTACACTAAAACTACCTATTACGACACTGTAAGCTTTTAATGGGGCACCATTTACAAGAGAAACATTCTCTGTACGAACCTGAACATTGCTATAATCAGCTGCAGGAGTAGTGGTCACAGGAGCAGTAGGAGTAACAGCAACCGGAGTGGTAGCCGGAGTGGTAACAGGGGTAGTAACTACAGTTTCCTGCTGAGCCTTGGCCTTTTCGTATGCTTTTTTATAAGCACTTTCTTTACTCTTACATGAAGTCATTGCAAATACTGCACAGATAGCAGCACCCATCAATAATGTTTTTTTCATACTCTTAATTACAAGTTTTTATAATTGTATTTATTCTTCCGTTTTTATTTTTGGTGCAAAATTAATAAAAAATCCTCACGTATGCAATACATATTTCCGAAAAAAGTGTTAAATAACAAATAAAATAACCTATACAAGCAGGGGAATATGAAAAAAAAACATATATTTGCATTGTTATACTCACAATTTTAAAAGAAATACATCATTATGAAAGCAATTAATTATCTTTTAGCATTCATTGGCGGTGCTGCCGTAGGTGCCGCTTGCGGTTTACTATTTGCTCCGGAAAAGGGATCTGACTTACGTGAGAAAATTGCCGAGGCATTACGCAAGCGTGGCATTCGTTTGAACAAAAAGGAAATGACAGATCTTGTAGAAGAGATTGCAGAAGAGTTGCAGACCGTTAAGGAAGACGCAGAATAACAACTGTTATACATGTCAATGTTAGGAACAGGTAAATATACAGAGGATTTCAGAGAGATTATCCTGGAAGTAAGGCATTACCTGACTCTACAGAAAAAATATTTTGCAATAGATGCGGCAGAAAAAACCACCGTAATTCTTTCTGCCGTAGCTATTGCAGCTATTTGTATTCTATTAGGCGGTACGATACTTTTACTCTGCACCTTTGCATTAGCTTACTGGATTGGTGACTTACTGAATAGCCTGCCATTGGGATTTCTAACCATGGCTATTATTGTGGCCCTCATATTACTTCTATTCTATTGCAAGCGAAATGCATGGGTTATCCAACCTATTGCCAGAAAGGCAGCGAAATTATTTATCGAGAACAACGAAGAAGAGGAGGAAAAATGACAGACATCTCTTCTCAACCTGATGTACTAAAAGCTCTTCAAGAAAGAAAATTACAGATTAAGAAAGAGCTGAATGCATCCAAAATACAATTAAAGGGTAAAGTTCAGAACTTTATTACCCCCCCTCCTGAGTCCCATAGCAAAACGGCACGTATCAGCCGGCTTGTAAGCAATGGAATTGCCATATATGAGGGTATCCGTTTGGGGGCAAGTTTTATCTCTGCCTTCCGTTCCCTGTTTGGCAGTAAAAAACGTCATCGCTATTAAGTATAGGCAAGCCAAAGACGTTCATTTTCCAATAGTCGAATAATCTATCATTTTTCTGATAGCTCTTTCGCAAACAGGACAGAAAACCGGTGCCTCATTTATTTTCATCCGGCATTCTTGAACAGGTCTGTAAACACCCTTTGACCGATATCCACCTCCTTCATATACTCCTACCTGGGTATAAAGATTTGTACCCGAAGGTTTAGTGGGAATCGCAGTCGCAGAATCCAACATATCGGCCCATTTGCTCTTAAAATCCACCAGTGTTGTAATATTTGGCTCCCATGGCTCAGTGTCAGATGGATACATACTCTCGTATCCATCATCATAATTATATTCGTCGGCAAGACCTGCAAAGCTATGACCGAATTCATGAACAATTACAGGAATGCTCATATTATTATGAGCCGCAGACATCAAGTAACTGTTATAAATACCACCCCCGCCATAATTATCGGTATTAGCCAAGATGATAATATGTTCATAAGGCAAACCGGACAAAGCATCATGCAATTTCTTCAAATGTAACGTTGTCAGATACCTGTTACTATAAAAAGTATCAAAATTGCTGCCGAGAGCAGTATTTCTCCATACATTATCATGAGGGATACTTACCCCACGCTGTTGCGAGGGTGTCATCACAGCAACGAAATTAAACCTGTCGGCCATGGATTTAAAGGGCTCATGAGTTTTTAGTGCATCGATGGAGGTTACGCAATCTTCCAGAAAGACATTCATTTCTTCCAACAGATATCCTTCTGCAACAAAAGCCACATCTATTTTATCCTTACTATCGCCCGACTTGTCTAAATACTTCCATTCTATACTATTGTTCGAAAAAACAGGCTTTATCAGAATGTCATCGGGATCTACATGATGAGTAAGAAAACTCTTAACCTTGTTATGTGTATCAGTTAGGGTAACAGTTATATCAACAGGATTCTTAGGAAAAGGAATCAGAAAAATATTTTCGAAGGATTTACGGACTTTTGTGGCTTCTTCTGTTGACTGCCATTCCTGAAAAAGAGTGCTGAACGAATATCTGTATAGCACCCTCCCACTTTTGCTGTCTTTCACGCAAAGTTGACCGTTTCCAAGCAAAAGCAGACTGTCCAGATTTACCCTGCGTCCGTACCAGTTATCAGTCCACATCATTTCATCTAAGGCTATATACTGATTTCGGTTATCACCAGAGAATGTATAGTTCAGCCTTAGCGTCTTATCTTGAAACCATGCATCAAAATCTTGTGCACCAGCAAAAAAACACGAAAGCAGATAAAAAATAAATATTAGAACAAATTTCACGGATCTTTTCTTTTTGCTGCAAATTTAACAAACATACTTCAAAACTCCAAACAAAACATATATAATAATGTATAATTGGGAAACAAAACAGTACTAATAGTAATATACCATTGCAAAAAAGAAAGATTAATTATACCTTTGCAACTGCAGAACAGAAACGCATAGGTCATGACCAGAAAAAAACTATACCTGCAGATACAGGATTATTTCCAAAAGGCTATGCCTGAGGCGCAGACAGAATTACATTATAACACCCCCTTTGAGTTGCTGGTAGCAGTAATACTTAGCGCTCAATGCACAGACAAACGGATTAACCAAGTTACTCCACGCTTGTTCCAAGATTATCCGACAGCCCATGATATGGCCAAAGCGACTCCGGAAGAACTTTACGAATACATACGCAGCGTTTCATATCCGAATAACAAAGCCAAACACTTATCAGAGATGGCAAAGATGCTGCAAAATGAGTATCAGGGAATTGTCCCGTCTGAATTAAAGGAGCTGATAAAACTTCCCGGTGTTGGCAGGAAGACAGCAAACGTAATTCAAAGCGTTGTTTACCAAAAAGCTGCCATGGCTGTTGACACGCATGTTTTCAGAGTCAGTCACCGAATAGGATTAGTACCTGACTCGTGCAAGACACCTCTAAGCGTAGAACGCATGCTTACTAAATATTTTCCGAAAGAAATCATTCCACTTGCACATCATTGGCTCATTCTTCATGGCAGATACGTTTGCAGGGCACGTTCGCCTAAATGCGGAGAATGTGGCATTCAACATATTTGTGCAAGAAAATTTGGAGAATTCAAGAAATAACTATAACTTTGCGCGGAATTAAAGAGACTATTTGTTTTTATTTTAAATATAGAGAAAAGATGACTATTAACGAGTACAATTTTGCCGGTAAGAAGGCTATCGTTCGTGTTGATTTCAATGTACCCTTGAAAGAGGGAGTTATTACTGATGACACCCGTATCCGCGGTGCAGTTCCCACTCTGAAGCACATTCTTGAAGGTGGTGGTGCACTTATCATCATGAGCCACATGGGTAAACCCAAGGGAAAGGTTAAGCCAGAACTCTCTTTGGGGCAGATTAAGGATGCTGTTGCCAAAGCACTTGGAGTTCCTGAAGTTAAGTTCGCCCCCGATTGCGCTAAGGCTGCCGAGGCTGCCGCAAACTTGAAGATGGGCGAGGTCTTGATGCTTGAGAACCTGCGTTACTATCCCGAAGAGGAAGGTAAACCCGTAGGTATTGAGAAGGAAGATCCTGCTTACAAGGCAGCTAAGGAAGAGATGAAGGGCCGCCAGAAGGAATTTGCGAAGACTCTTGCCAGCTATGCAGACTGCTATGTAATGGATGCTTTTGGTACTGCACACCGCAAGCACGCTTCTACAGCTGTAATTGCCGATTACTTTGACGCTGACAATAAGATGCTTGGTTACCTAATGGAGAAAGAGGTGCAGGCTGTTGACAATGTTCTTTCAAACATCAAGCGTCCCTTCGTTGCCATCATGGGTGGCTCTAAGGTTTCATCTAAGATTGGAATCATCGAGAACCTGTTGGGTAAGGTAGATAAGTTGATTATCTGCGGTGGTATGACCTATACGTTTGCAAAGGCACATGGTGGAGAAATTGGCGGTTCTATTGTTGAGTTGGACAAATTAGATGTTGCCTTGAATGTTGAAAAGATGGCCAAGGAGAACGGCGTAGAACTCATATTGGGTGAAGACAGCGTATGTTGCACAGACTACGACTTCTCTACATTTACTGTTAAGCCAGGTGCAAAAACAGAGGTATTCAAGTCAACAGAGATTCCTGCTGAGTACGAAGGACTGGATGCCGGTCCTATCAGCCGTGCTAAGTTTGCAGCTGCCATCAAGGGTGCTAAGACAATCCTTTGGAACGGTCCTGCCGGATGTTTCGAGTGCGACGATTTCTGCGCTGGTTCACGTGCTGTAGGGGATGCTGTTGCCGAGGCAACCGCAGAGGGCGCTTTCTCACTGATTGGTGGTGGCGACTCCGTTGCATGCTGCACCAAATTTGGCCTGACCGATAAGGTTTCTTATATCTCTACTGGTGGTGGTGCATTGCTCGAGGCGATCGAAGGTAAAGTTCTGCCCGGTGTAGCTGCCATCAAAGGTTAAACCGAAAATTTAAATCAAGTAACTGAAGAATGAAGCGGTTCATTTCATTCTTAACAACTATTATCATTCTGGCCTCCTGTGCTCATAAACAGGAGGCCATACTTTCGGTACAGGAAGATAAAAAGACTGACAGTTTGGCTCTGCATATTGCCCTGATGCCCACGTTGGGATGTCTGCCCATCTATTATGCTCAGCGAACAGGAATTGCAGACTCTCTCAAACTAGATATATGCTTACTCCGTTATACTGCACAAATGGATATAGACACAGCAATCGTCAGGGGGCATGCAGATATAGCCTATACAGACATCATTCGTGCCATCAGGCTTTCCGACTCTTGTTTTGTCACAGCCTTTCTCTCTGCCAATGAGCCTCTTTCTTTGGTCGCTCCGAAGGGGAAGCGCATCAGTAAGATGAAACAGATGAACGAGAAAATGGTTGCCATCTGCAGATTTAGTGCCACAGACTATTGGTGCGAAAAAATGCTTGACAGCGCTAAAATCAGCCAAGACAGCGTGTACAAACCACAAATCAACGATGTTAAGCTACGCTGCAAGATGTTGTGTACTGGCCTTTTGGAAAGTGCCATGTTGGAGGAGCCATATGCGTCACGTGCCAAACTGGAAGGTAATAAAAGACTTCAGAAAACACAGGAGAGTTCCCCCCAGTTCCACATTTGGGTTATGGCGGACAGTCTGGAAAAAGACAAAAGAAAGATTATTCAGGTACAAAAATTTTATACTGCTTATAAAACCGCAGTTGAAAACATTAACAAAGGACTCTACGCAGACACATTGCGTACCATATTGGCAGATGAATACGAAATACCGGAATCAGTTATTGATTCTCTCAATATAACCCCTATGAAAGTTCCGTTTCTTCCCAAGAAGAACGATGTCGAGGAAGCTTTGAATTGGCTTTCAGACCGCGGATTTCTTCCCAAGAATTTTGTTCCGGACACCTTTATCAACACTACAATCTCCAAAGAATAATAATGGATAGCGCTACACTTAACAATATCACCGAATCGTGTAGGGAGGAACTCTCCTTGCTTTTCATCAGTTCGGGGTTAGAACAGTTAAAAATAATTGCACGCTATTGTTCCGACAGTCAGATTCTTACTCAGGTCGAAGAAATAGTCGAGAACTACCAAAGTATGCTCAACTTTCTTGCTAAAGGTGGAAAAGACAAGGACAGAACCCAGACGCAGGATGAAATCTGCAGAAAAGCACAGGATATACTGCGGATTGCGCATCGGGATATTCGCTTGCAGACAAAAAACGACATGTACTCTAAGGCTTTTCACGAATTACGGAGCCTGTATGGTACGGAGCAGGAAGAAGCGTTACTGGAGAAATGGGGAACAAATATGCTGCCGGAAGAGCAGTTGCTTACCCAAGACCATTTATTTTTGCATATCTGGACCTCCCCGCTTTGGACGCAAAAGCAGACAGCACAGTGGTATGAGTTCTTAAGTCGTCAGACTGATAATGTTAAGATTCATCTTCTTGGCGCGGTATTCCTTTCCATTTGGGAATATTTCGACGCCGAAAAACTCTCTTTGTTATTCTACTTCACCGATACAGAGAACAGAAAACTTAATGCCCTCTCTGTAACAACACTCCTTTTTTTGGCAGAGAAATACAAACAGGAATTAATTCATCACCCAAATATATACTCATCCTATCAGGAAAAGCATGTCAGGTCTCACATCATAGAAGTCATTACCGAAAAGATGCGTATGCACCAGACCCTTATTGCCTTGAAAGAAGAAGAAAATATAATCTCATCTTTTTCTCTTTCAATGTCACAAGAGGAGATGAACCAGCTAATGGAAAGAAAAATCAATCATCTCCAGAGGATGATTGCTGACGGATTAGACATAAACCTAAGTAACCGAATGGCACTATGGAACAGGTCCGATTTCCTTCGCGACAACATCTCGCATTGGTGGATTCCCTTCGAGAAAACCTCACCCGCCATTCAGGACCTGCTTTTAGATAAGAATGGGAATTTCAAGGAAAAATCCTACAAAATGCTTGATATACCTAATGAATGCGACATAGACCAATATGCCATATATTCATATATGGCCAAGACAAACATAAAGAACAATTTCCTTGACATCCTGGCAAAAGGTTTTGAAGAAATGGAACAGTCTTTAGACGGAGATATATACATAGAGGTTAACCATTATAAGGTAACCATGCAAAACCTGTACCGCATCTTTGCTCATTCTCCCTTGAAGAACCAGATAGACAACCCCTTCTCTTGGCAACACCGCTTTTGGGAAAACCCCATTTTCCAGATCCAGTTTACAGAAAAAGAACACCTGCATATAATTCATGCAATGGAAGCTTCCCAATTTCATACCGAGGTTGTCGAATGGGTGGACTATGTTGGTCGAGAATCCGGTTTCGACTACTTTATGTTGGAGAAAAAAGCATCCAACCTAATGAAACTCGAGAAAGAAGCCCAAGCCATAGAGCCCTTAACACAGATGCTCTTCATAGATCCAGACAATAAGGACGCACTTCTTATGATGCAGGAATGCTACAAGCGCTTAGGAAAACGCGAGAAAGAAATGGAATGTATAACTAAGCTGCTGGAAGCTAATCCCGAGGACAAACTGCATATAAAAAATGCTGCCAATGCCCTCATGAAACTGAAACGTTACGAAGAAGCTCTGTCCTATCTGTTTAAACTCGACTATCTTGATCCAGGCAATCCAATATGTATGCAAAACATCGAAAAATGTGCATTCATGTTAAGGAAATTCGATGTATCCCTACGATATGGTCACGCAGTCCTGGAGATTCCCGATCTTAAATACAAAGAGGTCGAATATATGAATATCGGCCATGTGTACCTTGTTCAGGGAGACTGGCAAAAAGCACTTGAATACTACAGGAAATTCGTTTACGAATTTAATCGTTCGTACGAAAACAGCAAGTTTAAGCCTAAAGATATATTTCTCAGAGACGAAGAGATTCTGATTGAATTAGGTGTGAGTCTTCCAGATTTTCATCTGATTTTCGACATGATAAGGTTTGAGACATAACCTTACCCCGTTTAAAGTAAGCCCTTTATCGACATATAGATACGAGCTCTTATACGTCGGCACCTGGGGAATAATATATCCCATTTTTCCGGAGTTAGCAAATAACAATGTTGCTCCACATCTCTACAGAATACTTCCTGTAGTTCAACTGTTGTTTCTGGACAAAATATAAAAGAGTTCACTTCGTAGTCGAATTTTAGCGAGCGTGCATCCAGATTAGTTGTTCCTATGGTACAGAACAGACTGTCTATCATCATAAACTTACTATGATGAAAGCCCCCTTGATAATAGAACACCTCAGCGCCTCGCTTCATCAACTTCCTCATTTCTATGCCCGTAACATCAGCGTTAGCTTGCCCGTCGCTTTTTTCTGAAACCATAATCTGGACCTTCACGCCACGTGCCAAAGCATCATTCAATGCTTTTCGGATGGGATTGCTCAGACAAGGATAAGGATTAACAATCTGAATCAGATGCTGTGCATTGTCAATAGCCGTACAGTAAGTCTTACGCATCATATCGGGCGAAATATGCGGAATCCTGTCTGTTAAGCCAATAAGCACATTGTCACGACTCCGGTCTGGACCGTTATATGCCTCAGGTTGAAGAAATTCTCCTGTCACTACATACCACATTCGTTCGAAAATCTGCTCGTATCCCCTTACAATATTACCCAGCAGGCGTATGTGCATATCACGCCACTCCCCTACTTTTGGTTTTCCGTGCAAGTAATAATCAGCAACATTCATGCCACCTGTATAGCAGATACTACCATCAATGATGGCAATCTTATGATGGTCACGATGCCACACATGATTTATCCACGGGAAGCGGAACTTGTCAAACGCCTCAATCTCTATGCCAGCGTCTCGAACCTCATTCAGGAAATTCTTGGATAGCGGCAAATCGCTGCATTTGTTTCCAAAGCCATCATATATAATCCTTATCTTAACACCTTCATGGGCTTTTCTCTTCAGAATCTCAAAAAGAACACCGCAGATACTGTCCTCCTGAAACTTAAAGTAATCCATGTGAATGAAACGACGGGCTTTCTCAATCTCGGCAAACATATCCCGAAACTTGATGGGACCCGTTGTCAGTAGCCTGACCTCGTTACCTTCATAAAAGGGAATATCCATCTGCCGGAAGTCGGAAATGGTACGTTCATCAGACCGCTGGGCATAGCCTACAAGCAGACCAATAACAAAAAGAAAGAAAGAAAGAGACAGCCTATTTCTCATTTGCGGGTCAAAATTACATCTTTTTTTTAATATATCATGTAGAATCTCGCTCAAAATTGCTACCTTTGCCAAACGAAACACAAAAAATATGTATTATGAGCAAAGTTGTTATCAATTCATACGAAGATTTCCTGCCATATGTCGGACAGGTATTGGGTGCCAGTGATTACGTAGAACTCCCACAGGAACGTATTAATATGTTTGCCGATGCCACATTAGACCATCAGTGGATTCATGTAGATGTCGAGAAGGCAAAAGCCGAGAGCCCCTTTGGTCAAACCATAGCACACGGCTACCTGACTCTTAGCATGCTCCCCTATCTGTGGGACCAGATTATTGAAGTAAACAATCTGGAGCGTATGATGAACTATGGTATGGACAAGATGAAATTTGCCCAGCCTGTACTTAGCGGACAGCACATTCGCATGACGACAAAACTTGAGGAACTGGCCAATTTACGTGGTGCCATAAAGACCACCATCAAGTTTACCATAGAGATTCAGGAAACAGGCAAAAAAGCTCTGGAGGGTCTCGCAACCTTTATCTATTACTTCAAGGCATAGCGCGCAACTATTGCAGAGGGAACATCACAATCCATCCAAAACCCAGAAGAGCACCTGCAACACCTATAACAACTCCAACTTTCACCATATTAAGAGTAGGAACAAGGCCTGTAGAACTTGCTATGGCATTTGGCGGAGTAGAGATAGGCAATGTCATAGCCAGAGAGCAATTGATGGCCACATAAACAAGCAAAGATGTTGCACCGCCATAAGGAGTGAGGGAATCACCCAACGCAGTTCCCAAAAGGGCCAGTATCGGCATCACCATATTGGCAGCCGATGTGTTGGATATAAAAGTGGAGATAGCGTAGATTAAAAATCCGGATACAAGAATAACAACCAAAGTTGACCAGGAAGCAAAGGGAATGACATGAAGGAGCATGTCGTCCAATCCCGTTTGATTGCAGGCAGTACCAAGGGCAAAGCCACCTGCAACCATCCATAGTACTGCCCAGTCGATATTCGCAAAGTCCTCTTTTTTGAAGACACCGGTAACAGCAAAAATGGCAAAGGGTACCATAGCCACAACATTCGAATCGCAACCTGTCCACTCACCGGTAACCCAAAGCGCAATGGTAAGGACAAATGTAACGACCACAATCCAGTAATCACGGCCATGAGGTTTCGAGTCCTCAATCTCTACTACTATCGTTTCCGACTTAAAAGGATAGAGCCATAACAACAGTCCCCAGGCAAGAAACAACATTACTATTACATAGGGAACCATGTGCATCATCCATGTTTGAAAACTCACTTCAATACCCATTGCTTCCAACTGTCCAATAGCGATAGCGTTAGGCGGTGTGCCTATAGGGGTACCTAATCCGCCCAAATTAGCTGCAACAGGTATAGACAGAGCCAGGCCTATGCGTCCTCGCTCATCCTTTGGCATCCGACTCAAAACGGGAACCATAAAGGTAAACATCATTGCTGCAGTAGCCGTATTCGACATGAACATCGAGAACACGCCATTCAGTAAAAGGAAACCAAGTAGCACGAACGCGGGACGCTTGCCAAACAACTGTAGAATATTTTTGGCAAGAAAAGCATCCAGACCGACTTTGTTAGCGCTGTTGGCCAATATGAAACCTCCTAGGAAAAGGATAATGATGGGGTTGGCAAAGGAAGCCATCAAGTCGGCATGACTTGCAGCAGTTCCTTCTGCAAAACTGCCATTAGATAAAGGTGTTAACAGAAATGCCTCGTTACTGACAGTAAAAAGCAAGATGGTGATGATACTGACAGAAGTAGCCCATGCAGGAATAATTTCAAATATCCACATCAGAGCAGCAAAGACAAATACCGCCAATGCACGTTGTTGCAAGACTGTCATTGCATCAAGGCCAAGCCACGAAACAGGCATGAACCATAAAAGTAGTGTTACAGCCATCACAACAATCAAACCAATAGATTTTCTCATTTCATAATTATTTATTGAATCGACTTGCATAAATAGAAAGAATGTTTGTTAAATCAAAATATTACTCTAATTTCTGCGTCCTATTTGCAATTTCTCAGTCTTTCGTTCAACAAATCGCATAGTTGAGGAGACATTTTGACACCATCAATAGGTATGAGTTCATGAGGACCGTTAAAAATCTTGCTGGCAATACGTCCCCTGATGGTTGGACTATACACTTTCTTTTCAACTTTCATATAGATAGACAGTTGCCTCGTAAATGGGCTGGAAATACTGAATGGAACACGCTCGATACGCTCTACTTCGACTAAGCGTATTACCCAGTCTTTTCGGTTTATTCTAGTTTGAATAATACACTTATCTGTGATGGTCAAATACGGTTTACGAGAATTTTATATTGTAGCTTCAAGCATAAACACGCCGCCAATACCGAATAAAAACAATGCTGTCCAACATCTTAAGTCGCCGGTTTTACCATGAAAAAGCGCAAAAATGCAAACCGCACTACATAATAAAGCGACTATGCCTGATAAATAACTTTTCCAATCAATACGATATATTACTATTGATTCCATTATTTCCTCAATTTTTCTATATTATAAGGGATATAATATGTAGAATTCTTAATCTCTGAAACATATTCTCCGTTGATGAAAAGAGTTCTCCAGGGAAAGATTTCCATCAGCTTTTCTTTCATTTCCTTTGCCAAACCATCTATTTCTATGACCTTCCTCTCGTCACCTTCCTTCCGAGATATAGTAGCCCTGACTTTGCAGTCAAGAAGTTGTCCCAATGAATTCAGCTGAAGCTTTCCTACAGAAAATTTAACAATCTTCACATCAGCCAGTTCCGGATAGTTTTCAACATGAAGGGGGAATTCTTGGGCTATTGACTCCGCTTTCTTGTCATAAAAACTCTTCTTAAAGGAGAAACCATTCACCGCCACCATATTATGATATGACTTACAGTCGGTTACCTTGCCATTTTTGATGGTAAAGATCTGCTCATATTCATGGTTTCTTTCATAGCCCATATGCTCGTAGTACAGTATAGGCCCTTTTGCTGCTCTGATGTTGTAATCCACCCATGAGGCCAAAATGTTTTTCTTCTTATAATAATCTTTAAAAACACGTTGCATATCGGCCGTAGGAATCCGTACCGTATAGTCTTTCTTTGCTACTTCGCTATAACATTCCACCAATATGCTGTCAAGGAAGAGCTGTTTATTGTATATACTCCAGTATGCAGTATAACCGGACCAGTTGGAAGTTACCTCATCGCGATTTTCAGGAAGAATGGAATCCACACCGCGTCTTAGTATCGAGTCCGAACCTATGGGTTTTCCTAAAAGAAACCACTTCTCTCCGTTAATATAAATCACATCGCCTTCTTGTCCTGTTGCAAAAGCAACAAAGGAGAGTACAAAGGCATAAAGAAGAATAATGACCTTTTTCATCGTTCTGTGTGCTGTAATTGCTGATTCCTTTGACAAAAGTAGGAATTATTTAAGGAATAACAAAAGGTTTCCCACAAAGAATCTCTTTTGTTTTGTATTATTTAACTATCGTTGATTTCCTCTCCGAGGAATAGTTGACAGTTTTCCTGGATTGGTTGCCTTCTTTCCTAAGAACGTATACTTCGTACGGATATTGTTTACTCTTCATCTGTTTTTCATAGAGGCACAAAAAATAAATATTAGGGCGCCTGCTTTCGCAAGCGCCCATTTTTCGTTAGGATTAACTTTATCGTCCTCGTTGTTATTTAATTACAACTTTCTTACCGTTGATGATATTGAGACCCTTCTGCACCTTGCTCAGACGCTGACCAGAGAGGTTGTAAATACCTCCAATGTTAATGTTAAGGTTAACGTTATCGTTGAAGTCAGCATTTTCTATTCCATCGGGGTCTTCGTCTTCGTTGTGATAGCCGAGAACATTATCATACAGAACCACCAGATGAGTTTTATCCAGTACGGGATGAGCATCCTCGCCCAATGTCTGGAACCAAACAACATTCTCGCCCTGATTGTCACCATTCAGACTATAGCAGATTTCTCCGCTTGCCAACTGAGCATCAGTAGCCTTTGTACCACGCTCAACAGCACCCGGAACCAGGCTCTGCTCTGCATAGTAAACATTATTAACCGTGCAGCCATTACGTGAGAGTACGTCAGAAGGATATGAGGTAGGTTCTGCGGCAGTATCATACTTAGAAAGAACCAGGACATTAGTGAGAGTGAGGCTTCCGTCGCGCCAGCCACATACACCTCCAAAAGAGTTTGCATTCGGAGCGATGACAGTACAGTTGATGAGACAGTTGCTGACAGTAACATTTCCACCGCCTCTGCTACACCCCGTAACACCGCCGCTGGTAGCGTCACCTTCTATGTCATTGTGCATAACAACGGCAATCTCACAGTTCTCAATCTTTGTAGAGCCTGATGTATAGCGAGTAAGACCGCCCATGCGCTGCATATCGCCGTAGTATTCACCTGTCAGTTTCAGATTCTTGACGGTGGCGTTTTCCAGCTCGTAGAATAGAGCACAGCCACGTCCGCCTAAGAACTTGATATAAACGTTCTCCAAAGCATGGCCCTGACCGTCAAGTGTACCGCTATAGTTAATACCACTATCATTATTTCCTTCGGTGTTATTACCGAAAGGCTGCATCCCAATGCCTGTCATATCGATGTCATTCACAAGCTTCGCCTTGATAGAGTGGTTATAATTAAGGAAAAGGGCACGATATGCAACGAACTGCTCGGGAGTGGAGATGAGGTAGTAGCCATCGTTATCCACTTCAGGCACAATGTTGGCAAAGGCTACAGCTACCTCTTCTTCCATTGCTGTGTAAGGATTCAGAGCCTCTTCCGTGCTGTAAGTTCCGTTGTGGAATGCTGAAAGCATTGCTTGGGCAGCATCGAAAATGGCATCACGATCTGCTTCACTGAATACCATTTCACCAGTTTCGTACCACTCGCCTTCATCGTCCTTTGCAACCAAAGGCAGATTTCCGCCCTCGATGTATTCAAGTGTAGATGCAAATTTGTAAAGGTCAACGTAAGCACGCTTGCCTTCGTAAACTTCCTGGAAGGTTTCAGAGAACTGTTTTGCAAGATTGGCCTTAGCTTCAACAGTCTCTGCTGCGTCAATCGCACCGATGATTTCATGAAGCTTTCTTTTCAGTTCAGCAGGGAAGTTTGGACTTGCATTGGGATCATCGAAGTCTTCATCAATGGTGTAATCGATGATAGCCTGAGCACGTTCCTTCATGTTCTCAAGCACCGTGCTGAAAGCATCGTCAGCCTCTTCTCCACAGTAAATCACCTTGATGGGCCCCCAGCCTGCCCAGTCGTTGCTGTACTTTGTACCTTGGCTCTTTATACCGATGGTGAGTTTGCCATCCTCACCTACGTATGCAATGGTGTATGCCTGATAGCGGCCTGCATTTGCAGCAGCAGCCATTCCATAAGGACCATGAACAGCAAAGCCGAGGAGTTCTGCGCCATTGTTTTCTGCCTGTTCCTCATCGGTAGAGGAGAAGTCATCGTAGATAGGGAGGTCCAATGCACCCTGACCATGCAGGTTACAGTTCACCTGATCAATGGTATCAGCAACGGCAATGTAGTCCTCAATGACAGTGGGGAAGTAATTGAAGATGCCGTTAGCATAGACACCTGCAGCATAGTTGGTGCTGTAGCGGTTGTTACTGGGACGGAAGGCACCGCTCAAGCCTACGAGGTAGTAACCGGACTTCATGCCTTCAACAGTCTGATACATATCGCCAGTTCTGTTCCAGGCCTCAACGCCCACAACATCCTTGCCGTTTTCATCCTTGACTGTGCCATAAGCGTTGCACCAGGCACCAGTCCAATATTCTGTATTCTTCTTGGCGAAGTCGCTATTGGGAATCAGCCAGCTAATGTCAGTGCCGGGAACATAATCCTCGGCAATGGCATGTTTCAGCCACTCGTCAACACGCTCAATCTCGGCTTGGATTTCCTCTGCGGTAGCGGTATGCTCTTCGATGATATATTCGTAGGTGCCGAGAGGATTGTCCTCGCTGGGTTCGTCATTCTCCGAGAGATAAGCTTCGAGAGATGTACGAAGGTTACCAGAGAAAGTCTGGTCATTCTCGAGGAATGTCTTCACCTCTTCGCACTTGTCAATATAGGCCTTATATACCGCTGCGTTCTCCTGAACGGCAGCCTTCACAGCATCAAGAGCATCGTAAGCGTCAGCAAGGCCAATAATAGTAGTTGCACTACCCAGAGCCGCAGCTACGGTCTTCCATTCGTCAAGCAATGTCTGAGTGGCAATGACGCCTTCTTCTGCCTTTCCCTCCTCGTAAGACTGAATCACAGGAGCAATGCCCTTAATGTCTTCATCCTTCGTAGCAGTGAAGTATTGCTCAGCACCATAGATAACTATACCATGTGTGGGGGATGGCAAAGGATTTTCATCAGTACCGATAGTCTGATACCATACGGGATTACGGAATTGACTGCCGTTTGCCTTCCATGCGAGGGAACCGGATACAATAGCTTCCTCAGGTAGGAAAGTTACATCTTCAGGATTATTTTCATAACCAGTTTCTGTAACACCAGAACCTTCCAAAGCATAACAGTTCTTTATAACAACGGTATTATTATTGGGGTGACGTGCCCAGCTGCGAGCAGGATCGGGGTATGCATCAATAGTACCCATAGCAAAACAGTTGGTTACCTCGGCATACTGACCCAGCCAGCCGGAGAACAAACCATTCTCTGTATGAGTATCGTTTAGGACATGTACGTTACCAATGAAACCGCAATTGCTGATAGTCATGTGGCAAGCAGAACCCATAGCACAACCAAAGAGACCTGCACCGTTAGTACCGCCATCAACTGTTGCATCGCCCATATTCAGCACACCACTGATGGTGATATGACCTGGCCAGTTGGCCGACATACCTACGACACCTGTGTAACCCTGACCCAGGATAGAGCATGTTTTGTCCAACACGACATTTTTTACAAACACACCTTCTGCTGCCCGTGCGTCTTCTGCGCTAAGGCCGCCAAAACCATTTGATGGCTGGCTGTTCATTACACCGATAAGACCTGCGCCCCTCTTTCCAGGTAAATTGATTTGGAGGTTACTGATGGTGTGGTACTGACCATCGAAATTGCCATAGAAAGGAGTCGTCTCATTACCGATTTGCGGATAGCTGCGATCGGGATAGGTCGCACTGTACTCTTCCATGTCTATATCGGCAGTCAGACGTGCGCTGACACCCAAGTTCACCTCGGCGGCATAGTGGGCCCACCACATAAGCTGAGCGGCATTGCCAATCTCGTACCAGCCATCAACGGGAGTCATGTAGTTTTCATCCAAATGTCCGCAAATAGTACATATACCATCACTATATTGATGGCTGGGAACAATAGCACTATACGTATTGGAATATGTTACATCGCCTATAGGCTTGCCGTCGCAGCCATAGTTTTCGGCAGAGGTATAAACCAACGCGCCCTCCTTCTTAAGAGGCAATGGGTATTCGTCTTCGCCAATCTTCTGATAGAAGCGGTCGAGTCCTTCCTCCTTCTCATTCAGTAAATAGGCAAGTTCGCCACTCTTAACGGCATCTTCATTCTCTAATAAGGTGTATAGGGATACGTCCCCGCCTACATTATAATTATGAAGGCTATAGACATTTTTAGCACGAATAGAGCCAGGATTACGGGAGATAGTCTGCGTGTCACCGCCTACGTTGTTAATCGTTCCGATGAAAGCACAGTTGGTTAAATAGTTCGTGCCATTTGCCCAGCCGCAGATGCCACCAACAGCTTCTGAACCTTCTACACCATTGATGTCGCCCGCATAGATACAGTTCTCAAAGGAAGCATTTGTGCCACCACAATTCAACAGACCACCGTGAGAACAGTCACCGGTATGGGTGGTGTTGATGGTAATATCGGAAAATACGTTGCGCACCTTATGGTTGCTGCCATAGATACGGCCGACGATAGAACCGGCATTTCGTGCGTCAGTGCTAATCGTACCGTGCATAACAACATTCTCGAACACGGCTCCAGTTCCAGTAGCTAAGTACCATTTCGGGAAAAAGGCGGCATAGTCTTCTGTGATATCTACCATCTCGATGGTGAGCGTATGGCCCTGACCGTTAAAGCTACTCTCTATCCAGTCGTTGGTGTTGAAGATAACCTGGCCAGGTTCGGGCTTGCACTCCACATCGTTCGTCAGTTTCAAGTTAAACTTACAACCGTTCTGGAAGCGGTTCCAGCTTTCTGCCAGGAAAAGGTCTTCTCCACTGCTGATAAGGAAAGACTTATCGGAAATATCGAATCTTTCGGGATTGTTGAAGTCGAAAGCGTTCCAATTGAACTGGCCGCAAGTGGTGCAGACACCATACTTGTCGTATGTGTGCTTTGTTGCTGTGTCGCTACCAATATTGGAGAAGGTAAGCTCACCTTCAGCCTGACCTTGGCAATTGGTTGCAGAAGATGCATAAACCTGACCCGTGCCAAATACGGCTGGCACAGGATAGGGGTCTGTACCAATCCTCTGCACCCAACGAATCTGACTTTGGTCGCTGTTCAGCTGATAGCAAACCTTTCCGCTTGCCACATCTGCGGAAGACACAAGGGTTGTTGCCAAGCCGAGCTTGCCCCAGTCGTTGGTGACATAGTTATTGGCGCTGGCACCCGTGGGACGGTTTTTGTAGCTGTCGGCATTGTAAGTTTCCAGGTTCAATACTTCAAGAGGGGCATCGCTATAGCGTACGAGGCCGGCACTCTTGCCGTCTGACCAATTGAAGTCACTTTCTGCATCATTAATGACCAGACAGTTTGCGATATTTACGCGTGCTGCATCTATCCAGGCAGCAAGACCACCGCATCTATGCGTGGTGGAGCCAGTAATCTTGATTTTAGAAAGGCAGTTCTCGATGAGTGCTACCTTGTTCAGCTGACCGGCAATACCACCAATGCTGGCATCTGCATTATCCTCAAAACTGGCTTCTACATGCACATCAACGAAGCAGTCGCGGATGACACCTGAACTGTAATTGGCAATAGCAGCAGTATGCTTATACTTCCCTGCCCTAAGGGTTCCCTGCACCTTCAGTCTTTTGATGATGGCACGCTGATCAATAGAACGGAAGAGCGCAGGACCTTCACCGTCCGTACCTTCCGAGAAATCGATTGTAATGGTGTGACCTGCGCCATCAAAAGTGCCGAGATAGTTAGAATTGTTGGCGGCAATCTTGGTGTTGTTGGTGCCGAGGTCAATGTCAGCCGTGAGGATGGCATTGGCATCCTTTTCTCCACCATTGACGAGTTCGACGAAGGCGAAATAGTCTTCCGTCGATCCGATCTGGTAAACGCCGTTTATTTTGTCCAGCGCATACGCAGACATGTTATAGACCACCATGATGGTCATCAAGCATGTGTTAAGTAGTTTTCTTCTCATTGAATAATGAATTAAAATTAACAAAAAAAATGTATAATGTATATTTTCCGACGCAAAAGTAGTGAATCTTTGCTTATGTTCGTTCCTTATCAGATAAGTTTTTTTTATTGCGGATATATGATGCAAAATAAATGCATGAAGACGGCAAAAATTACACAATTGTACCTCAATTGGGTAGCGGTTATAGGTTAGCGGTTATCGTTAAGGTTGAAAAAAGTGAACTGCACCAAGGGCTTGAATTTTTCAATCCTGTCTGAAAACCTTTCAATCTTGTCTGAAAATTCAAAATAAAGACCAGGGTTATTGTAGAAGATGCTTTTTTTTTTTTACTTTTGTCTCACGTTACTTTTAAAAGATATAGCCATGAAACAAATGAATATATAATGATTCAACTGGGTGGCAAAAGCACGCCGTTTGCCATTTTAACTCTTTTTAATAACTTTCGGGACAACCTTATAATATTAATGTAATGGGAGTTCTCTTTAGAAAAATAACGAAATATTTTTGATAATTTGAAATTATTCATACATTTGTGACCAAATAATGGCCTATGAACAATAAAACTAATACCCAAAAGGACTGGTGGCAACGAATTAAAAGATCTGCAAAGAACCCTGCCGGACTGACCGTTATCATTGTTGCAGCTTTGCTATTGGAATTATTGTCAGCTGTACAATACTACTATACTCACGAACTGATAGAAGATGAGCTGGAGAAACATGCCGAGATGGAACTGACTAGAAAGGCTATCATTACAAGAGACATTATAGACTATTCAGAGCGGTCAGTCAAAGGCCACATCATGGAGATTAAGAAGAACCTTGTCAACCCTGATTCGTTGGCAGGCATCATGGCATGGGCTCTTAAATTCTCTCCTCATGTGCTGGGTTATGGTATTGCATTCAATCCAGGTTACTACTCAGACAGAGATTCGCTTTTTGAGCCATACGCCCTGAGAACAGACAGCGGCATACAATTTCTGCAAATAGCAGGCGAAAGGTTTGACTATACAAAGGATGGCTTTTTCAGATACATTCATGAAAAAAAGACCAACAGTTGGGTCGGCCCATACGACGATGCCTATCTCAAACAGAAACTGATAACCTACGCACTACCAATCTACGACTTCACAGGAGATACTGTAGCTGTGTGTGGTATCGACATTAGCTGCTACAATCTGGGAGATACGCTCAACAAACATAATATATACCCTTCATCGTTCGACTTTCTGCTTTCTGAAGAAGGTAAACTGATAGCAGGTCCAAATGACCCGCACATGAAGAGAAAGGTGGATAACGCCATCCGTGTTATTAACGACAGTACAATATCGAAAAACTGGATTATTGACGGTAAGATACGTACAGCATATTATTATGATGAGGAGGAAGGTCAGGACCTGTCTCTGTTCTTTGCCACCATAGCAGGAGAAACTCCCTGGCAGATTGCTGTGGTTTGTTACGATAGCGAGGTTTACAGCTCGCTTAAACAACTGCGCATTCGCTTGCTCCTGTTTTCCCTGCTGGCATTCGGAATCCTGCTTTTCATCGTAGGTTGTTTTGCAAGAAACGAGGATAAACTAAAGCAGAAGACCATACAGGAGCAACGAATTGCCGGCGAACTACGAGTGGCCAACCAAATACAGCAAAGTATGTTGCCCCATCATCACCTTCAACAGGACAATGTGGACATTTACGGTTCGCTGGTGCCTGCCCGAGAAGTTGGCGGCGACCTGTTCGACTACTTCGTCCGAGACGAGAAACTGTTCTTCTGCATAGGCGATGTCAGCGGCAAGGGGGCTGCATCGGCTATGCTGATGGGTGTCATACACTCGTTGTTCCGCGCTTTCTCGGTTCATGAGATGAATCCTTCCCGTATCATGCAAGCTATAAACGAGGCAGCGTGTCAGGGTAATGAAACCAATATGTTTGTAACGCTTTTCATCGGCGTACTGGATTTGCCTACAGGACGATTGCGTTACTGCAATGCAGGACACGATGCACCCATTATCATCCCTACACTGGAAACAATACCTGCCAACCCGCATCTTCCCGTTGGTGTATTTGAAGACACTATGTATAAAACAGAAGAAACAAAGATTCTTCCCAACTGTACAATCTTCCTATATACCGACGGACTGACGGAGGCAAAGAACATGGATCGGAAACTTTTCGGCATGGAACGTATTGAGAAGATACTTGCTACCTGTAATGATATGCAGCCAAAGCAAATCCTAGGAATAGTCAGGGAAGGGGTGCAAAGATTTGTGGGCTATGCCGAACAAAGCGACGACCTGACAATGCTGGCTATCCGCTATACTCCCAAACAGTTTGTAAGCACGCTCACTGAGACATATATGCTAAAGAACGATATCCATGAGCTTACAAACCTTAACAGATTCCAGAAGTCTGTTTATGCCAAGCTGAATATAGATACATCAATGGCTCGAAAATTACAACTGGCTGTCGAGGAAGCCGTTGTGAACGTAATTGACTATGCCTATCCCAATGACATAGAAGGAAGTATCGAGGTACGCATGATGTCCGACGGCCAAAGCCTAAAGATTGTGATTATCGACTCTGGCGTTTTCTTCGACCCAACTGCAAAAGAGAAAACCGACACTACACTTTCTGCCGAAGAGCGTCAGATAGGCGGATTAGGACTTCTGCTGGTACGTGAACTTATGGACTCTATCAACTACGAGCGCGAAGAAGGAAAAAATATACTAACACTTATAAAGAAATACAACAATGAAAACAACAATTGAAGAAATCGACGGCAAGTATATTGCCACGTTAGAAGGAGAAATGGATACTGCAGCCGCTATGGAAGCAGAGGAAGTTCTGAACCCACTTTACCAAAGTAACGGAAAAGATGTAATTATCGACTGTACCAATCTGGAATACATAGCTTCCAGTGGCCTGCGCATCCTGCTCCGCATCCTAAAGGATGCCAAAGCCAACGGTAGTCGTGTAGTGCTAAAAGGTGTTAACGACGATATAAAGACCGTTTTTAAGCTGACAGGCTTTATTTCCATCTTCGAATTTGAATAAATAATATATGGAACAGGAAAATGAAGAATAATGAATTTGCCACCTCAGGAACGGTAAGAGGTTTCCGGTGTGAAGGAAGAAATTATGCAGTAATGAAGCGAGCCTTATTTGGCGTAGCCATCCTTATTCTTCATTCTTCATTCTTCACATCATCATGCCGGGCACAGACAGATTCTACGAAGGCCAACAAAGTGTCTATGGATTTGCAATTTTTGGCTCATGGCGAGATATGTGCCGGTGGTCTGCCCAAGCCACCCGTCAACAATCCGGATCAGCCGGAAGCCAGTTTTTCGGCTTTTCTGTTAGGACGTACCCGCTTATCCGTTAACTACGAACGCAACTGGCTGGAGGCAAAGGTGACATTGCAGAACAATGCCGTTTGGGGTATGCGTAGCAATATGTCGGTGGACCTATACGAAGGATGGGTTAAGATGAAATCCAAGAAAGGACTCTTCACTAAGATAGGACGCATAGCACTGTCATACGACGACGAGCGTATCATAGGTACCAACGACTTTGCCACAGCATCTCTTTCGCACGATGTGGCCATGGTAGGATACGAAGGACACGGACACAAGATACATGGAATATTCGCATTCAACCAGAATAGCGAGAATGTGTACGACGGAACATACTACGATAACGGCTCGCAATACTACAAGACAATGCAGACCGTATGGTACCACTATGAATTTCCCAAGTTCCCGCTGAACGCTTCACTGCTCTTTATGAATTTGGGCATTCAGGCGGGCATCGAAGGTGATAACTATAACCCGCCAACAACTCAATTCCAACAGATGTGGGGTACTTATCTGAATTATCACCCAAAATATCTCACACTGGAGGCTTCGTACTATCGGCAAACAGGCAAAATGGTGAATGAAAAGAAATACTATCAACCCATCAAAGCATGGATGACCAGCGTGAAAGCTACCATCACCCCCACAGACCGTTACGGATTCCGACTTAGTTATGAGTACCTGAGCGGTGATGACTATGTGCCAGTCCCTTACGGCGGTACAGCGGGATTGCCCAGGCACGAGGTGCTGAAAGGCTTCACACCCCTCTATGGTTCACGCACCAAGTTCTACGGTATTCTGGATTATTTCTACGCCAGTGCTTACATAAACGGTTTCACACCGGGTCTGCAGAATGCCTCTGTTGGTGCCTTTGGCAGACCTTTACCCAAGTTGCAACTATCAGCCGACTATCATTATCTGGCTGTGGCTACCAATCTTGATAAACTAAGCAATACACTGGGGCATAGCATAGATTTGGGAGTCACATACGATTTCTCGAAAGATGTTTCACTTACTGCAGGCTATACCATGATGGCGGGGACAGAAACTATGAACAGACTGAAACAGGGCAGTGGTAGCAAATACGCTCATTGGGCATGGTTCTCGCTGATTGTTTCCCCCACCCTATTTACCACAAGATTCTAATTTATTATCTATTATCTAATTACCCATTTTTTCATGAAAACATTTGCACCATTATCAAAAACACAGTATGGCATATATGTAGAGTGCGTTCAGCACTTAGGTGAATACTGTTACAATATAACTTATTTATATACTCTTGATGTCGGTTTGGATGAAGAAAAGCTTAAGGCAGCGATAGAGTCTGTTGTAGCCGCACATCCTACGTTGTTTACACGCATTGAACTGGACGAACAAGGCGAACCAGTGCAAAGCATCGATGACAGCGAGACGTTCAGCCTGGAGGTAGAACGTATCATAGACATTGAAGCGGAAAAGAGGGGAATGGTGATGCCGTTTCATATCTTTAAAGATCGGCTGTTCCGTATCCGACTGCTGAAAGACAGCGAGCATTTCTACATCTTAGTTGACGTTCACCATCTCATTGCCGATGGTACGTCCCTGAAGGTGATACTTGCCGACATTGATGCTGCCTATAGTGGTAAGGAAATAGAGCCAGAGGTTTTGACACTGGCCGACGTGGCTCGTGCGGAAGCAGAGCAAATGAAGACACCAGCCTTCGAGGAGTGTAAGCAGTGGTATGCCCAGAATTTTGATTGCAGCGACACTTTCAGTCAGCTTATACCCGACAGCGAAGGGACGGATTCGAGAATAGGTCACGCTAAGCGGAAACTGAGTGTCAGTATGGAATCTATCGAGTCCTATTGCAAGGCACACGGTATCTTCAAGAACACGTTCTTTACAGCCGTATATAGCTATCTATTGGCGAAATACAACAACGACCAAGAGGCCCTGTTCAGTACTGTCTATAAGGGTCGCCAAGACAAGCGACTGTCACACTCCGTTGCGATGTTGGCCAAAACGATACCCTTATATGCGAAATTTGACAATGACACTACGGTTCTCGATTTCCTCAAGACTTTACAGAAACAGCTGACGGGTTGCCGAGAACATGAATTATATTCCTTCACCGATGTGATGAGTGACCTGAATCTGCAGTTTGGCTCGTTTTTTGCTTGGCACGGAAGACTATTTGATCAAGTTGAGATAGATGGAAAGCGGACAGAACCTATCGAACTGCACTATACTACTTTGGAGGTACCGCTCTATGTAAAGGTCCTTGTTCTGGATGGTCATTATTATGTGGAAGCAGACTACCAAATGGATGTCTATACGGAGCAGCTGATCAGCCAGTTCCTGGAGAGCTACGAGGCTGTCGTTGAAGCCTTCCTTAAGGAGGACTATCTGTGCGATATCAGCATTGCCACTAAGTCGCAGACAGAATTGCTCGACAGCTTTAACCAGACTGATGTGCCTTACGACAATACGCAGACCATTGTCTCGCTCTTCCGCCAGCAGGTGGCTCAGATGCCCGACAACATTGCTATGGTCTATCGCGACGTGCGGCTGACTTACAAGCAGGTGGATGAGATATCGGAACGCATCGCACAATATGTCAAATCGTTGGGACTTGGCTCTGAGGATGTGGTATCCGTGCTTATTCCACGTTGCGAATGGATGGTACTCGCCTCGTTGGGTGTGCTGAAGGCTGGGTGTGCTTATCAGCCATTAGACCCGTCGTATCCTGCAGAGCGACTGAACTTCATGATGCAGGATGCTTCAGCAAAGCTGCTGATAGCCGACGAGGAGCTGCGCCCGTTAGTGGACGAATACAAGGGACTGGTGCTCTTTACCAAAGACATCGATGCTCTTCCTGCTGCTGCAACACCGGTTGATGCAGACATCACACCGTCATCGCTGTTTATCATGCTCTATACTTCTGGTTCTACAGGTGTGCCTAAGGGTTGCCAGTTGACACATGGCAACCTGGTCTGCTTCTGTCATTGGTATCAGCGCTATTACGAGATGGCACCTGACAGGCGTGTGGCAGCCTATGCCAGCTACGGCTTCGATGCCTGCATGATGGATATGTATCCCGCACTCACCTGTGGTGCCTGCGTGCATATCATCCCCGAGGAAATCCGACTGGATCTGATTGCCCTAAACGACTACTACGAACGTGAACATATTACACATGCGTTCATGACAACGCAGGTGGGTTATCAGTTTGCCACAAGCATTGAGAACCACTCGCTGCTTTACCTCTCGACAGGTGGCGAGAAGCTGGCTTCGCTGACGCCACCAACCAACTACTTATTGACAAACATCTACGGTCCTACCGAAAGTACAGTCTGCATCACCAGATTTCCTATGAAGGAGACAATGAAGGACATTCCTATTGGCAGGGCTATGGACAACGTCAAGCTTTATATTGTCGATAAGGAGGGTCACCGACTACCTGTGGGTG
The DNA here is from genome assembly GCA_902801485.1 of uncultured Bacteroidales bacterium. Classification (GTDB taxonomy): domain Bacteria; phylum Bacteroidota; class Bacteroidia; order Bacteroidales; family Bacteroidaceae; genus Physcousia. The sequence continues at coordinate 52,855 of CADCIP010000013.1, forward strand.
CGGCTGGCGAGTTGTGGGTTGCAGGCCCACAAGTGAGTCGGGGTTATCTGAACCGTCCGGAGAAGACAGCAGAAGTATTTATCGACAATCCGTTCGAAATAGGAAATAGTAAATACACTCGCATCTATCGCACAGGCGATATCGTTCGCTATCTTACCGATGGAAACATCCAGTTTGTGGGCCGCAAAGACGGACAGGTGAAGATTCGCGGTTTTCGTATCGAGCTGAAAGAGGTGGAGGGTGTCATCCGCGATTTCCCAGGTATCAAGGATGCTACCGTGCAGGCGTTCGACGAGGAAGGAGGCGGTAAGTTCATCGCTGCCTACATCGTCAGCGACGAGCAGGTGGATATTGAGGCACTCAACAACTTCATACTCGACCAGAAGCCACCCTATATGGTGCCTGCCGTTACGATGCAGATTGACAGCATCCCGCTGAACCAAAACCAGAAGGTGAACAAGAAAGCCCTTCCGGAGCCAGTCAGGTCTGTTGTTGGGTCACAGCAACTCAGCAATCAGGCCCCGCTGAATGTCCTGGAGCAGGAGATACACAGCATCATTGCTAAGATTATCAATACCGAGGACTTTGGTGTGACCACCGTGCTGGGCTATGTGGGTCTGACGTCTATCATGTCCATCAAGCTCGCCATACAAATCAACAAGCGTTTCGGCGTTTCTCTGGATTCTAAGGCTTTGGCTAAGACAGGTAGTGTGCAGAGCATTGAGAACGAGATTCTGAAGGTAATGATGAGCGGAGGTGGAGCTGCCAATAAGGAAGTTGATGAGGTGAAGCATGCTGACATGAGTAATATCCCTCTGTCTTACGCACAGATGGGTGTCTATGTCGATTGCATGAAACAGCCCGAGTCCACCATATACAATACTCCTGTCATAGCAAAGTTCCCGAAGAATGTGGACATCCAGTTGCTTGTCAAGGCTATGGAGACACTCGTCAAAACTCATCCTATCCTACAGGCACATTTCGGAAGTGTCGGGGCTGAAATTGTTCAGACAGTTGACCCAAACCAACCTGTTGAGATTACTCAAAGCAAACATTCTGAAGAGGAAATTCCAAACTATAAGTTGGAGTTTGTAAAGCCTTTCAACCTCAGACAAGGACCTCTCTATCGCATAGAGATTGTTACTACTGAAGAGCACGTGTATCTGATGATGGATATTCATCACCTTGTGGTAGATGGAGGTTCGTTCGATGTCCTCCTGGAACAACTGTTCGAGTTACTCAACGGACAGGAGATAGAACCTGAAACCTTTACCTATGCCGACTTCGTGGCTGCGCAGAAAGAAGCTGAGAGCAGTGAGGAATATGCAGAGGCGCGTGACTTCTTCCAGGAACGCCTAAGCAAGATAGAAGGTGTTACGGAAATACCTGCAGACCTTACCAATCCAAAGGAACAGGGTACTGTAAGTACTATATACACACCGCTGAACTTTGAGGAGATCGATGATTTCTGTCGTCAGCGTAATATCTCTCCGGCCCATCATATCCTTGCTGCCACATTCTATGCACTGTCACGCTTCGCCAATAATGAGCAGTTGTGTATAACCACAATCAGTAACGGACGTTCCGATCTACGTATCAGCAATACTGTTGGTATGTTTGTCAATACCTTGGCATTGAGTGCTTTCATTGAGGGACAAAGCGTGATGGAGTTCCTAAACGAGACCAGCAAGAACTTCGACGAGACGTTGCGCCACGAGAGTTATCCGTTTGCACGCATTGCCTCCGACTATGACCTTACCGCAGAGATTATGTTCGCCTATCAGATGGGTATCTTCGCCGACTATAAGTACAAAGACCAGACGGTTGACATAGATACGTTCGAGACGGAGACACCTAAATTCCGTATAGCATTCTTCATCCAGAATGACCCTGAGGGTAAGCCGAGCATCTGTCTGCAATACGATAACGGACGATACAGCCAGGAGTTGATGCAGAGTCTGGCGCAGTCAATCAGTAATGCTGCGAATATTTTCATGAGCAATCCTGATGCTAAGCTTAAGAGTGTTTCACTGCTCGATGACAAGCAGACAACTTTGCTCGACAGCTTCAACAATACTGATGTGACTTACGACAACACACAGACTGTCATTTCGTTGTTCCGCAAGCAGGTAGAGAGTGTGCCTGACAATATCGCTGTGATATATCATGATGTTCGACTGACCTATAAGCAAGTGGATGAGATGTCAGACCGCATTGCTGCATACCTTATCCAAAAGGGACTTAAGAACGAAGATGTTGTTTCTATCATAATTCCTCGTAGCGAGTGGATGGTTGTAGCTTCTTTGGGTGTCCTGAAGGCCGGATGTGCTTATCAGCCTTTGGACCCAAGTTATCCTCAGGAGCGCCTGAACTTCATGATGCAGGATGCTTCCGCCAAGCTTCTTATAGCTGACGAAGAACTGCGCTCAATCGTAGATGAATACCAGGGTGAGGTATTGCTGACAAAGGATATAGAGAAGCTTCCGAATACTCCGATTCCTCAGAATATTCAGATTACTCCAAAGTCGCTTTTCATCCTGCTCTACACCTCTGGTTCTACGGGTGTGCCCAAGGGCTGCCAGTTGGAGCACGGCAATCTCGTTTGCTTCTGCCATTGGTATCAGCGTTACTATGACCTCAAACCTGGCAACAAGGTGGCTGCATATGCCAGCTATGGCTTCGATGCCTGCATGATGGATATGTATCCTGCCCTTACCACAGGTGCTTCCGTAGTGATTGTTGGCGATGACATTCGTCTGAACCTCCCTGATCTGAATGCGTATTTCAATGAAGAGGGTGTGACCCATTCGTTCATGACGACACAGGTGGGATGCCAGTTTGCGATGAACTGTGACAATCATTCGTTGCACCACCTTTCTGTCGGAGGTGAAAAGATTCTGCCGCTTACTCCACCTAAGAATTATAAACTCCATAATGGCTACGGACCTACAGAGTGTACCATCTTTACTACCACATATCAACAGACGGAGTTTGAGCAGAATGCTCCTATCGGCAAACCGCTGGACAATCTGCAGCTATACATTGTAGATAAGGATATGAACCGTCTTCCACTGGGAGCTGCCGGAGAGATGCTTGTGGCCGGTCCGCAGGTGAGCCGAGGATACTTGAACCTGCCTGAGAAGACAGCCGAGACATACATACAATGGAATGGTAAGCGCTGCTACCGCACAGGTGATGTGGTGCGCTATCTGGCTGACGGCAATATCCAATTCGTAGGACGTCGAGATGGTCAGGTGAAGATTCGTGGTTTCCGAATCGAACTGAAAGAGGTGGAATCTGTGATTCGCGAATTCCCAGGCATAAAGGATGCTACAGTTCAGGCATTTGACTATGAGAATGGCGGTAAGTTTATTGCAGCTTATATCGTCAGCGATGAACAGATAGACATCAAGGAATTGAACGATTTCATCGGTAAGCAGAAACCATCTTATATGATTCCTGCTGCCACGATGCAGATTGACAACATTCCTCTGAACCAGAATCAGAAGGTTAACAAGAAGGCATTGCCAGCTCCTGTCGTTCAGGTCGCTGATCACAAGTATGTAGAGCCGGCTAACGATACAGAGAAACTTTTCTGCAGTATTTTCGGCGAAGTATTGTCATTGGACAAGATTGGTGCTACCGACAATTTCTTTGAACTTGGCGGAACATCACTCATGGTGACGAAGGTTATCATCGAAGCCGACAAGGCGGGTCATCATGTGGCTTACGGTGATGTGTTCACACATGCTACACCGCGTCTGTTGGCACAACTTGTAACAGGCGAAACACCTGTAGAGAATACTGACGACGAGGTGACGAACTTCGATTATACTGGCATCGATGCTCTTTTGCAGCAAAACAATGCGGAATCATTCCGTAAGGGTGAACTGCAAAAGTTAGGCAATGTGCTGCTTACTGGTGCTACCGGTTATCTGGGCATCCACGTTTTGCGCGAACTCATCGACTCTGATGCGCCTACAATCACATGTCTTGTGCGTGCTCAAGACCAGCCGTCAGCAGAAAGGCGATTGAAGAACTTGCTGTTCTACTATTTCGAAACATCGTTCAAGGAGCTTTTCGGCACACGTCTCTTTGTTGTTAACGGTGATGTGACACAGGATATGACAAGCATTTTACCAGAAGGACATCCTGTCATCAATACTGTCTTCAACTGTGCTGCCAATGTGAAACACTTCTCTAAAACTTCAGACATTGAAGATGTAAATATCGGCGGAGCACAACGTTGCGTGGAGTTCTGTCTGAAGACTGGTGCCAGACTGGTACATATCTCTACGACCTCCGTTGCTGAACTATGGATTATCCGCAACAGCGGTGAAGAGATACCTAAACTCGATGAGCGTAAGTTCTGGTTCGGTCAGTTCCTCGATAACCGCTATATTCACTCTAAGTTCCTCGCTGAACGAATGGTTCTCGATGCTATTGCCCATCATGGCCTTAATGGTAAGGTGATGCGTGTGGGCAATCTGGCACCACGAAGCTATGATGGTGAGTTCCAAGCTAACTTCAACAGCAACAGTTTCATGGGACGCCTCAAGGTGTTCTACACACTGGGATGCTGCTCTTATGACGATTACGACGAGCTTACCGAGATGTCGCCTATTGATCAGACGGCAAAGGCTGTGGTGCTCCTCGCAAGCACGCCAAAGGAGTGTAACGTATTCCAGCCGTTCAACAACCACACAGAACTGTTTGGTGACTTACTGCAACGCATGAGTAAGGTAGGAAAGGAGATACACTTTGTGGAGGGTGACGAATTTGAGAAGGCTCTTGCTGAAGCTGGTCAAGACCCTGAGAAGGCTAAGTTGCTCTCCGCCATGATGGCATATCAGGATATGACACACGGTCAGAAGACGGGCATCATAGAAAGAGATAACCGCTATACCTGTGCCGTACTCCATCGCCTCGGCTTCCAATGGAGTGACACTGCCTGGGATTATATAGAGCGAATGCTTACAGCTATTAGCGGATTCGGATACTTCGAGTAAATAGATTCTTGGTTCACTTTCCATAACTGCTATAGCAGTAAGCCAAATACTTTTCTTAAGGGCAAACTCTGAATAATTATATGAGTACGGCTGATTAGAGTCGGTTGAATAGAAGTATGAAAGAGTGCTATCCTAAATTGGGTAGCACTTTTTCTTGCGTGATATATAAAAAAAGACTAAATTTGCAGGCGAAAATATGAAAACAAGGGGCAAAGAACCTATGTAAACACAAATATATAATAATATGAAAAGAAACATGATGAAAATGCTGGTACTGGCTGGTACCATGGGAATGGCAACAACAGTATTGGCACAGGAAACAATTAAGACAACACTGGTTAGCGGTACAGGTAACGATAGAGAGGAAGGTCCTGCTATGATTTGCGACGGAGATTTCTCTACTAAATGGTGTGTTGACGAACCTTCCCTTATGCCTTATACTATTATTCTGGACGCAGGAAGTCCTACCAGTTTTGCAGAATACGGTTTTGTTACAGGTAACGATACACAGGATTATCCCGACCGCAATCCCGTGACCTGGGTGCTGAGCGGTTCTAACGATAAACAGAACTGGACAGTAATGGACAAGCAGGAGAACGACCGCACACTACGCGACGAGAACCATCAGGAGTATCTGTTCAAACCTGCCCAAAAAGGACAGTTCCGTTACTATAGATTTGAGTTCCAGAAAGTGGCTGGCGGCACACGCATCCAGTTGAGCGAGATAATTCTGCACAAGGTAGGCAGAACTGTTGTCAAGGCTACATTCGTAAGCGGAACAGGAAACGGGAAAGAAGGTGCAGCAATGGTGAGCGACGGCCTATTCTATACCAAATGGTGTATAGACGAACCCAGCCGTATGCCCTACTCTATCGTATTGGATGCCGGCTCACAGATCTCCCTTTGTGAATACGGACTGGTAACCGGCGATGATACGCATAGCTATTCGGGCCGTAATCCCAGAAACTGGAAAGTATATGGTAGCAACGATAAGAATAATTGGAAGATGCTGACAGAGGTGAAGAACGATCGCAGCATGCGCGACGAGAACGAGCAGGAATACCGATTCAGAGTAAAAGATGCTGCAGCGTATCGTTACTACAAGTTTGAATTCGAGAAGGTATGGGAAGACACCCGCATCCAACTATCGGAAATTAAACTGTATAAATAAGATTATTAACCATTAACCTAATCCATGAAATGAAAAGGATGGTCTTTTGCACCGCTTTGCTTGTTGCAGCATGCAACATGCAGGCTCAGACAAATAATGTAGATAACCGCTCACATCTGGAGCGTGCCCGTGAACTGTGCTCGAAACTGACACTGGAGGAGAAAGTCAGACTGATGGAGAACGATTCTCCTGAGATAGAACGTTTGGGTATTCCTAAATGGAACTGGTGGAACGAAACGCTGCACGGTGTGGGCCGTAACGGTAAGGCTACGGTATTCCCCATAACAATGGGTTTGGCATCGACCTTTGACGATGCGCTGGTTCAGAAATGCTTTGATGTGGCAAGCACCGAGGCACGCGCCAAGTACAACATTGCCAGAAAAGAAGGACACATGAATATATACGAAGGCCTGTCATTCTGGACTCCTAACATCAATATCTTCCGCGACCCAAGATGGGGGCGCGGTCAGGAGACATACGGCGAAGACCCCTATCTGACAAGCAAGATGGGACTGGCCGTCGTACGCGGTCTGCAAGGAGAAGAGGGACACCGCTACCTGAAGCTTTATGCTTGCGCTAAGCATTATGCCGTACACTCAGGTCCGGAATGGAACCGTCATTCGTTTGACGTGGAAAACCTTCCGCCCAGAGATTTGTGGGAAACCTATCTGCCTGCCTTCAAGGAACTGACCACAACAGGAAAGGTGCGCGAAGTGATGTGCGCCTACCAACGTCTGGACGGTGAGCCATGTTGCGGAAACAACAGACTTTTACAACAGATTCTGAGAAAAGAATGGGGGTATGAGGGACTGGTAACAAGCGACTGTGGGGCAATAGATGATTTCTGGCGTCCGAACAGACACGGTTTTTCGAAGACAAAGGAAGATGCTATCTCGCATGCTGTTCTGTCCGGTACCGATGTGGAATGCGGAAACACCTACCATTCGCTGACCGAAGCAGTAAAAGCAGGAAAGATTACGGAAGCCCAGATAGACGAGAGCCTGATAAGACTGTTGAAGGGCAGATATGAATTGGGCGACCTGGACGATCCGTCGCTTGTGGAATGGAGCACCATCGCCCCGGACACCATAGACTGCCAGACACATAAAGACATAGCATTAGAGGCTGCCAGAAGAACCATCGTTCTGCTGCAGAACAATAACAACATCCTGCCCCTGAAACCAGAAACCAAAGTCCTGGTGATGGGAGAGAATGCTGTGGACAGCACCATGATGTGGGGAAATTACAACGGATTCCCCTCTCATACTACTACCATTCTGGAGGGATTGCAGAAGATAGGGCAGAACGTGGAGTACTATGCCGGTATCCCTATGGTTACGCTGGCTGATGCCCCCTACTCTACCGACGAGAATTTACTGCAGGAGAAAGTGAAGGCATCGGATGTGATTGTTTTCGTTGGCGGTATCACCCCAAGACTGGAAGGCGAAGAGATGGATGTTAAATACCCGGGCTTCAAAGGTGGTGACCGAACCAGCATCGAACTGCCTGACGTACAACGGCAGATGATAGAGAAACTGCACAAGATGGGTAAACCCATTGTGTTCGTAAATTGTTCGGGAAGCGCCATCGCTATGGCTCCGGAGAAGAGAATCTGCAATGCCATCGTGCAAGCTTGGTATGGAGGTCAGTGTGGCGGTCAGGCTTTGGCCGAAATCCTTTACGGCAAGGTGAATCCTTCAGGAAAACTACCAGTTACTTTCTATGCAAGCACCAGTCAGTTGCCCGACTTCGAGGATTACCGCATGCTGAACAGAACATACAGATATTTCAAGGGCAAACCGCTCTGGCACTTTGGCGAAGGTCTGAGCTATACAACATTCAAACTTGGCAAGCCCGTTTATACACCAGGTTCTGTAAAGGTGAACATTAAGAATACAGGTAAACGCGACGGTGAAGAAGTTATCCAGATTTACCTGCGTAAGGTGGATGATACAGACGGACCAATAAAAGCCCTGCGTGCCTTTAAGCGTGTAAGCCTGAAAGCGGGCGAAAGCAAGGATGTTGCCATTCCGTTTACAAAGGAAAACTTTGAATGGTGGGATGTATCAACCAACACCATGCGCCCAGTTGAAGGTAACTACGTGATGACCGTTGGTACCGACTCAAAGAGCGGACAACAGCTGAACATCAACTTTAAACCATAAAAGAGATAGTTCTTACAGAAAGACTTTCTTCTTTCCGTCGATAATGTAAAGGCCTTTCTTTACATGTGAAGAATGAAGAGTGAAAAATGAAGAATTGAGTTTTCTTCCTGAGAGGTCATAAACTTCCTCTTGAGATTTTTCACTTTTCATTCTTTCATTTTTCACTTCGCCTATGGCATCCTGAACTACCGAAGAGGTTTCAAGGCAATTATAGATGATAAGGTCTATGAGTTCCTGTCCCTGGTACTCATTGTCTCCGGCGAAATCCATCAGAACAAACCCCATGGGACCGCTCTTTCCCTGCATATAATCAATAAAAGCTTTATTGCAAGTACGGGCACACTCTTGGACACCTTCGAAAGTAGAATAAGAAATACCGAAGATAGAACCTTTTTTGCTATAGCCTGAAGCATGGTTCAAGAAGAGACGGTTCTCTTTGTCCTTTATAGAACGGGCCAACATAGATTTGATGGCCGAAACCTTCTTAGCTAACTGACCTTCTGCTGCCACATCATACATATCCTGAGTGGACATAATCATAGAAGCGCCAGAGGGTCCGGAAAGCCTTCTGTCATACACGGAGTTATCAGCACCGCCATTAAGATAACCGCCAAAGGGTCCGCTTTCATAAGTGTCGCGACTCATAAGCAAAAGCTTGCCGCGCATATCCTTTACTGTCAGAGATGGTGAAAAATCTATAATATAGGTTTTAAATTGTGTCAGGCATTTTCCCATCTGATTAGGCCATTCAGTCTTTTGGGAACTGGATTCACTATCATCCTCATGACGCATAATAACGAAAATAAATTCCTGCGGGTGAGCATCCAGAAAGTTGCAAAGCGTAGTCAGAACATCTGTAAATTTGACATTGGTAGAAACAATGCCATGATAAATCATCATTTCATTCCCTGTCCAGGCAGGACGAAGATCGAACATTCTTACGCCATGTTCTAACTGCTGCGCTATAGTATAAGTCTGAGTATGTGCACTTCCTGTTAAACCACTACTACTGCAACTGCTGGTGGCTGCATCATGAGCACCAGGAATAGACAGTCTTTTCAGGAGAAGGTTATCTTCAAGTGACTGCATCCAATTCAGATAATCAATAGCCCTAAGAGGCAGCAAGCAAAAGAACAGGGTAATCAGAAAGATGTTTTTTTTCATAATAAAAAGATTAAGCTATTTGATATATATGAAATATTTTTTCCATTCTTCAACACAGACAGTATATATATAATATAATGTACGCGCGAGATGAGTAGAAAAGATATTTATCTGAAAGAGGGGTTTTCTACTTTGTACTGAAGAGTCACCGGACCGAAAACTTCTTTAAGTGTAAGGAAGAAATCTGCTCCGCACTTCTCGATCTGCTCGCAAACAAATTTGGTAGGAGCAACAATGGTAAGATGTTTATCCGTTATGCTGTCAACTCTGCAGAAGACAAAATACTGACTGAAGAAAGGTTCCCCTACCCTCTCTTGAATTAGCTGCATAAACTTGTACCACTTCTCTTGCTGCTCATCTGTAAGATGACTGGTATCAGAAGGAGACGAATGAACTTCTTCGTGAACATCGGCATCAGGAACAGCAGGATTAAGAATAAAACGCACGCTGTCTGGATTACCTCTCTTCTTACCATTGTGATATACAGGCTCATATTCAAAAGTAAATTCTATCTCACCTCGTTTAGCAAGCTTCTCCATTTCGCGCTGCGCAGGTTTCAAGACATCACGGTGGAATACTGCCCAAGTAGAACATTTGTCCTGAAGAACCTTAGTCCTATCCTTAGTATAAACCAGCACACCCAGGAATTCCTTTAGTGCTTCATATCCAAGCGTACACATTCGGGCCTTCTTCCATGCACTCAGATAAATATACAAACGAGGTGTTCTGGGGCTTCTACATAACTTAACTATACCACCTAAATGTTCAACGTAAGCACCACTTTTGTTAAAAACAAGATCAGCAACGGAAGCATTCATATCAATTTTTATAATACCACTTCTACGTTCCTGACCTGTGGTTGTTGTATAAGTGGGTACATCAACATCAGTAAAAATTACACTTGTCTTTGTACGTTTCTGACCCGTTTCGTCTGTATAATTAAATGTAGTATCCAATTTCGTCAGGGCTTTACATGCCTCGTGAACAGCAGCATACTCCTTGGTTTTAACTCCCAAAGACTGTAACGGGACCTCAAAAGTTATCTTGCCTTTCGACAATTCTTCTTTAGAAAAGAGCGGTCCCATCTTACCGTCAACGAAACATTCATTGATTCTGGTCTGCATTGTTGCAGCAATAGCAACAAGAACGTTTGTCTGAATAAGAGAAAAATCACCTCTTATCTGAGAGTAAACAAGTGGATTCTTAATATAATCTGAATTCTCCAACTGCTGGATAAGTTCGTTTTTCGGACTTACCATTTGCAATTTTCCGTTTGTTTTCTTTGTTGCCATTGATATTTTGGAAGTAAAAAACCCTATATTATATATATAATGTACACGCAAAGATATTGTTTTTTTTAATTGAAAAGAAGAAAAAATAAATAAAAAAATATCTTTACTTGTAAAAAGGGATAACATTGTCCTCAAAAGGCAGAAACCAAGTCCTCAAAAACAAATTACTTCCATCTCAAAGAGAGAAAACCAAGTCCTCAAGACAAAATAACTTTTTTCTCAAGAAGAAGAAACCAAGTCCTCAAAAACAAGATTACCTATACCTCAATAAGGAGGTAACTTTCTCCGCAAAATTATATTATATATGACAATTATAAGGTGCAAAAATAAAGCTTCATATCCCTACTCTACCCTCATTATTTTTAAAACAGAGACTAATCACCCTCTAAGCCAGATGGAAAAAATATTTCTTTATAAGGTTACAATCTTCTCAACATACAAGTTACCTTCTCCTCAATTCGCAAGTAACCAAGTCCTCAAATTCTATCATATAATTGGTTGAAGGAAATAATTTAATGTATTACAATAGGAATATTTATATAAAATGTTGTATAACAGTGAAATAAAAATAGAAATATATCCAGTTTTCAGTTAAATATTCATTATATAATTTATATCTGTCTTAAAGCAACTCTTTAAATAAAAGGGTAAGAAATCACAGAAATAGGGCTAAAGGTTACTTTCTCCTCAACAAAAAGTTACTTTTTCCTCAAAAAAAGGTTTCAAAATTCGCATTTTAAGATTGGTTTCTTTGCAAGACAAGGTTACTTTCTCCTCAGTTTAATAAATGGAAAACACTGGGTTTCAGCCAGTTAGCTTCAATCTATATATAAATATAATAACATTGTTATATTGATAAAAAGAGAATTTTTATTAGGGATATTAACAATATCAATTATATTATGTGTTTCTATGTTACTGAAAAACAGCACTTTGCAAAGATGACTTGCAAAAAAGGTAACCTCCAGTTGCGGAGAAGGTTACCTTAGATTGCAGAAAAACCTGCCTTTTGTTGAGGAGAAGGTTACTTTCCCCTATTGAATTGAGGAGAAAGTAACCTTTATGATAGTTATATATGTGTATCACGAACATATTGACGGATAAGCTCTGCACCTTCTGGAGATATCACCTCGCCAGCCATATAGCGTTTCAGAAATTCGTTTAAGGCTGTACGTACGACGTCCTGACGGTCAACCTTACATTGCCAATGGATTTCTTCAACAGCTCTGTTGTGTCTTTCCTCGAAGAAGATAAGCTTGCCATTCTGTCGGGGAATGATACTGTTGTCTTTTTTGCGACCCGGTTTCTTGTATGTCGGAACACCAGGTTCATATGTTACATTCTCCGCAATTGGAGCAGGCGGAGTACTGGTTGGAATTTTGTCATACAATTCTTCTGTTTGTGTTTTCATGCCATTAGCCAATTCGCTAATAGGTGTTAGTTGTTTAATCTTTGGCATAGTTCTACCCTCCCCTATTATTATTCTTGTTCATTAATGAATGATAAATATGCTTCGCTTGCTTTCTTGTACCAAGCATCTGGCGTCCACTTCTTGTTACGTGTAGCCTTACCTACTATCTGTTCTGCCAAACGCATGTAATCATCTGCAGCAGTACTGCTTGGTGCGTATTCAAATAGACTCATCTGTTCCTTTGGTGCCTCGTTACATTTGGCACACTTACGTATGGGAACTGGGAATACAGGTGTGTTGGGCTGTGCACGGAAGAATTCTTGTACTTCCTTTCCCATCTTTGTCTTTTCAAACTGAGTAAGCAAATATCCCATCAGTTCTATCTTCTTCCCCATCATCTTGTTTATTTCATCCACAATGGTTCGTACAGCGTCTTTTCCTTGTACTGAGTAAAGATCTGTTCTCACAGGCACTATAACGCCGTCAGAAGCCGCTATAGCATTCTTGTTGAGGATGCTGTTACAACCAGGAGCACAGTCGATAAGAATGTAATCATACATATCTTTAAGTGCGTTCAAGCGTATAGAAAGATAATTCTCCCTATAAACCTTATCTGCGAGCCATGTATTCAGTTCATCTATACGAATACTACTCGGGATATAGTCCATCCCTTTGTAGCGTTCGTATACAGGAGGAGCAATGGTGTCGTCTTTTAACCAGTCGTAAAGCGTTGCAACGCCTACTTTGTAGCTTGACCGGTCTATTGTTATGGTCATGTTGCACTGTTTATCTGTATCAACCAGCAGAACACGCTTCCCAAGTAGCCATAGTGCCGTTCCCAGGTTAATGGTTGTGGTAGTCTTTGCTACCCCACCCTTGTCGTTGATAATAGAAATTACTTTTGCCATATTCCTAATGTTATTTTTATCTGCTGCAAATGTACAGTTTTATTTTTATACTGCAATGATATTTTTGAAATATTTTGTATATTCTGCTATATAACATATTCGAGATATGCTAATATATTGTATATTTTGCATATTCAATATAACTAAATATAGAAAATATAAAGAAATACGATATATTCAAATAAATGAAATAATAGAAATACACAGATATACTATATATAAAAGATATAAGGATATAAGATATATGTGAATATCTAATATATATAACATATACAATATATGTAATATATCAAACATATATGATATATAAAGAATATATAATATATATGAAATAGTTTGTTTTTATTCTCAACACAAGGGGAAGTGAGTAATAGCGTTTAAAGTTAAATAGGTGCATATAATTATTAAACTACATTAAACAAATCAGTAAACTTTGGCAGGAAATAAAATAATGTTTACCTTTGCGCAAAATTTCAGACATGAGGTTCTTTCTTAAGTTTAAATGGATTTTTCTTTTTATAGGATTTAGGTTGGCTGGTGGTAAGGGAGCATTCCTTGGCTTTCTTTTTGGTGCTTTTATAGATAGCCTGCTTTCTCCGCCAACTATCAGATTTCGTGTATATACAAACCATCAACAATGGAATAGTCGTCCATTTGACCCATACACATACGTTGATACAAAACTAAATGATGCATACAGAACTTTAGAGATAAGTGAGAATGCAACAGATGATGAAGTAAGACAGGCATATAAGCGTATGGCCTTAAAGTATCATCCGGATCGTATTGCATCGCATGGAGAGGAGGCCAGAAAGGCAGCCGAACGAGCCTTTCAGCAGATTAATCAGGCAAAAGATATTATTTATAAAGCAAGAGGGCTTAAATAGTCGGGATATTTGATATATATAAAATATATGGAAAATCAATTCAGGGTAGCATTATTTGATTTAGACGGAACATTAATCAATACAGAATACCAATACACGCAGTTTTGGGAAAGGGTAGGGGAGGAGTTGCATCTTAACATTCCAGATTTGGCTCAGGTTATCAAAGGAAGGACACTCACATCGATTTTTCAGAATTTTATTCCGTCCGTCGATATGCAGAATGAAATTACCCGTAGGCTTGTTGTTTTCGAGAATCAGATGCAATTCCCGTTTTATCCTGGGGTTTTGGACTTTTTGGATGATATCCGGCGAAATGGAGTAAAGTGTGCCGTCGTTACCAGTTCGAATATAGCCAAGATGGATGCTGTTAAGCGGAAAATCCCCAATTTCGACAACTTGTTTGATAAAGTCCTGACAGCAGAGGATTTTGCTGCTTCCAAGCCGGATCCTTCGTGTTATATATTGGGAGCTCAGGTTTTTTCTGCCCAGAAGAGTCAGTGTGTAGTATTCGAGGATGCCGTTAATGGCCTTCAGGCAGGTATTTCCTCGGGGATATTTACAATAGGTTTTGCGACAACCAACCCACGGAAGGTTATAGAGCCTTTATGTCATCATGTTCAGGATGATTTTGTCCATCTTTCCTTTGATGACGTAGAAAAAATGCTTGTCAGCTATTGGCAGAAGAACTAACGGAACTGTTTCTGTTCTTCCAGATATTCAAATCCGTATTGTTTCAGGAAAGCTTTAATTTCGTTGATATCTTTACCGAAATAATTGCATAAGGACTCTAAGGAGTCGTACATGTTATCGCGCAACTGCATATTAATGCTCGAAACCAAAATATATGGGTCTTGTGGCAAGTTATCCATCATTGTAAAGTCAGTTTTTTTCTAAAATTGGCGCAAAGGTACAAAAAAACGGGCTAATTGCATAGTTTCTTTTGTCTCATATTATTCTTTTTCGTAAATTTGCCTGCAAAAGTGTAATATTTTAAATATAAAATTATGTATCACGGACTTTTAATGGGTATTATTTCGGGAATCATAGCAGGCTTTGTAGCCAGCAAGTTGTTTGACGGTCAGGGTAAAGGTTGCATTGTAAACCTTGTGCTGGGAATTATCGGCGGTGCCTTAGGCGGATGGCTTTTCAGCCTGTTTGGTTTGGGAGCAAATAGCTGGATCGGCGAGTTGATCGTTGCTGTTATCGGAGCTATGGTTTTCTTATGGGTATGGAACAAGTTGCTTAAATAATATCCGATTTTTCAAATTAGCCAGCATGAAGTTAGGACATATCAAATGTTCTGTCTTATGCCTGCTTGTCTTTCTGTGTAGCCACATCTATGCCCAGGAGGAGCTGAACCCTGTAGCAGATCCAGCAGCAGTTGTTATAAGCGGGAATGCCCGTTTTACGGTTCTTACCAGCAAGATGATTCGAATAGAATACAGCAGCACCAAGCAGTACGAGGACAGAGCCACCTTTGCAATTGTAAACCGTCGTTTACCCGTTCCTTCATTCACTACCGAAGAATCCGACGGCTATCTTTATATCCGTACTACAGATGTAACCCTGAGGTACAAAATAGGTTCTGTTATAAGAGCCACAGACAAGAAACCGGATAATCTGATGGTTACTTTCTTGTTGAATGGTATTACCTGTACCTGGTATCCGGGCAAGGACGATGCGTTGAACCTTCTGGGTACCAACAGAACCCTTGATACGGCTTGGGGAGATAATGCCCGCGAGAAGTTAGAGAAAGGTCTTCTCTCGCGTGCCGGTTGGAGTATTATAGACGAGAGTCCTACTGCCACTCGAGGTGATGGAAGTACCACATTGCCTATGGCTCTCAATGCCGACGGCTATATGTGGTGGGAGAAGGCTGCCGACACGAAGGCCATCGACTGGTATTTCCTGGGTTACGGTCATCAGTATAAAGAGTGTATCCGGGATTTCACAAGGGTAGGGGGGCGCGTACCTTTGCCTCCCAAGTATATCTTCGGCTATTGGTATAGCAGGTATTGGGCTTATTCACAGACCGATTTCCAGAATATCATACGTGATGTAGAGAATAACGATATCCCTATGGACGTCATTATTATGGATATGGATTGGCACAAGAGCGGTTGGACTGGGTGGAGCTGGAATACCAGCAAGATACCCAATCCCACCAATCTGATTCGCTATATGCATACCCACGGACTGCGAACAGCTCTGAATCTGCATCCGTCAGATGGAATAAAGAATTCCGAGGACCAGTACAAGAACCTGCGAAGTGCAATGGGATTGCCCTCATCTTTTACCGAGACCATCCCTTGGACTATTCAGGACTATAGTTTTGCACGTCCTTTCTTCGATAAGGTCATCCGACCGTTGGAGAAGCAAGGAGTGGATTTCTGGTGGCTCGACTGGCAACAGGAGAAGACGGTAGGAGAGCATGCCAGAGCCAAAGGGTACGAACTTACCGACGGAGCCGACAAACTGAGCGAGACGTTCTGGTGTAACCATACATTCTTCGAGGATATGCAGAAGAACCGCCCTGAGCTCCGTCCCGTTATCTATCACCGGTGGGGTGGGTTAGGTTCGCACCGTTATCCCATCTGTTTCAGTGGTGATACATGGGCAGCATGGTCCACATTGGGCTACGAGATATACTTTACCAGCAACGCCAGCAACGTATGTTATGCTTATTGGGGCCATGATTTAGGTGGTCATCAAGGTGGCGATAACGACCCCGAGTTATTGCTTCGCTGGCTTCAGTTCGGAGCCTTCACGCCAATCTTCCGTACCCACGCCACCAACGATTCCAAGTTGGAACGCAGGATTTGGAAGTACAGTAATTTCACTCAGCTCCGCGAAGCTGTCCGTATGCGTTATCAGCTGTTCCCTTATCTTTATACAGCAGCCCGTGAGACGTACGATACGGGCATTGGTATGAACCGTCCCCTCTATTACGAGTGGCCCGAGGAGAACAATGCATACGTTTACGAGGACGAGTATATGTTTGGCAACGATATGCTTGTTGCTCCTATCTATACGCCTGCCAGCAATGGAATAAGTTCCCGTAACATCTGGTTGCCCCGTGGCTTGTGGTGGGACGTAACAGAAAACCGTCTCAGAGAGGGTGGGGAAGTCTTCCGTGCCAATTATACGCTCGACGAGTTCCCTGTCTTCTATCGTCCGGGAAGCGTCATACCCTTCTATCCTGTCCAGCGCAGCGTGGTTACCAATCCCGAGGAGATTATCCTGAAAGTCGTTCCCGGAGCCGATGGTACCGGCTCTTTCTACGAGGATAATGGCGACAATCAGGATTATATCTCAAACGGATGGACCCGTACTACATTCTCTTATCAGAATGTATCTTCTGCCAGCAAGCGTCTGGTTATCCGTCCTCGTGAGGGTAGTTTCGAAGGCATGCCTGCCACCCGCACTTGGTCTGTTCAGTTCCTGGGAATGACGAAAGCGCCTCAGAATGTTACGGTAAGCGGCGACGAAAGCATTACTCACGAGGAAAACTACGATGCAGAAGCCAAGATCCTGACAGTAACCCTTCATACATCGGTGTTAGACAAAGAGATTTCCGTTCAGGTGGATGGTGCTGAGGCTGAACCCGCAGAAGTGGCTCAGAGCGTCTCTAATGGCGAAACAGAGGGTGTTTCCTCTCTTTCTGCCGGCTCTCCTTCTTCCAGGAATCAAATCGCCCGAGCCGCTTATGTTTCCAAACTTTATGTTCGCGGTTCTGCCATTCCTGGAGGCGTTCAGGAACTGAAGTCCTTTGATTCCAGAACCTATTTCAAGTATCACGGCAAGTTGCTTCCCGGTACCTTTGTAATCACTACATCAGAGCAGCACAGGTCTGGTGCCCGTTATTACAAGCCGGCACAGTTTGATTCTAATGTTGTGAACGATGGTATTAGCTATACCTCAACAACTGACAGTACTGTTGCAACCTGGAACGTACTCTTCGAGGCAGATAACTATCGCTTTACCGTAACGCCCTCCAGTTCCACAGCCGGAACCATGAAGGGAGAACTCTTCACATGGTGGTATGAGTCGTGGATTTGTGGCGGTTGCGTCGAGGACAACCAGACTCCTGGTGCAGGAAACTGGCAGATTACCAGCGGAAAGGCTATGGAACAGTCGTCCGTAAATCCATACGAATGGACTTGGACGGGTGAACTTCGTAACTATACCAGCAACGACGAGCCTAAGCGCTTTAAGATTAACGGCCAGTACGGATGGAGTCCTAAGGTGCTGCATCCCTTCAGGCAAGACGAGAGCATCCTTACTGCCAGCGAAATATGGTACAATGGCACTTCCGATTATAAGTGGTCCATTGTCAAGGACGGATTCTACCGTATTACTGTTAACGTCTTCGAGGAAACCATCTCAGGCGAATATCTTGGCAACGATCCCGATGGAGTAGTTGCCGCCAAGTCCGAAGCTAAAGTGTTTCTCGATGTACGCGACCGTACCATTCAGGTGGGTTCTTCCCAGGTGATGGCCGTCTTCCTGTTCTCTGCCGACGGACAGCAAATCCTGTCCGTTAGCGGTAGCCAGGTAACATTGGTAGCTCCAAATGCAGGAACATACATCTTGCATGCCACCAATGGTAAGGAGAACTTTACACGCAAGATAACGATTCAATGAATATAGAGACAATATCAAGCGCCCAGAATCCGCGTATCAAGCATTTGCTTGCCCTACAGCAGAAATCCTCCCTACGTCGTGAGGAGGGACTCTTTGTGGTCGAGGGACGCAGGGAGTTGGAGCATTGCATAAATGCTGGTATGAAGGTAGAATGTATTTATTGTCTTGACAACAATGAACTTTCTAACCTATCAACTTTTAATTCTCAATTCTCAATTCTCAATTCTCAACTGTCACTTGTCAAAGTGACGAAAAACGTTTACGAGCGTATTGCCTATCGAGGCAGCACAGAGGGTATAATCGCCGTCATCCGTACCCCACAGCCTCGCACTTTAGCGTCATTGCTTCAGCAAGAGGGTAGGGGAGTAAACGGACAACCGCTCTTTGTCGTTCTGGAGAGCGTTGAGAAGCCCGGCAACCTTGGTGCTGTTCTTCGTAGTGCCGATGCTGCCAATGCCACAGGCGTCATTGTCTGCGATCCGTTGACAGATCTGTATAACCCAAATCTCATCCGTTCCTCCATCGGAGCCGTTTTTACTGTTCCTACCGTAGCTTGTACCTCGGAAGAGTGTATAGCTTTCCTAAAGCAGCACAGCGTGCAGATACTTACGGCTCAGTTGCAGGATTCGCATTTGTATTACGATACGCCTATGGCAGGCCCTACGGCCATTGTCATGGGAACAGAGAGTACTGGACTTACCGATGCATGGCGTCAGGTAGCCGATGCACATATCCGCATCCCTATGATGGGACAGTTGGATTCGCTGAATGTTTCCGTTTCAGCGGCAATTCTACTTTTCGAGGCTGTCCGCCAGCGTCAGGCTCCGGATGCTTAGTTTTTTTGGTCTATGGTCTTGTTCAATGTCAAGATTTATCCGAATCGCTTATTTTAAACTCTAATCTTTCAACTCTACACAATTTTTACTGCTACGTTAGGCGGCAAAAATTAACATTAATAGTAGCAATTGTTTCTATTAACAGCTGCATTACAGCCCACTTTTGCTGTTGCTCAATAATGTAAATAATTTTCCAAACATCTTTTCTGACCTCTTTTTTTTGTCCAGTTAGAGAAAACTTACTCCCTAACTAGAAAATTTTTGCAGCCTAACGTGGCAGTAAAAATTCTTATGCTAAAGAACATCCTTTGATATTTTACCCGATTATCGGTTTGTCAAAGATATTTTTTGTAAATTATAAATTTTCAGTTCAGATAATGGTTATCGTTAACGTTATCGTTATCGTTTAAAACGGGTTATCGTTATCGTTAGCGTTGAAATTTTTTGCAACACCTCACTTGCTGAACGTTGAGATCCGATGGTTATCGCTTGCAACTGATGTTACCTGTTTGGCTAACAGGTCACTAACACCTCACTAATAGGTAACGTTCCCTACTCAACGCCATAATTGTATGATGTTAGGTGGTTTGTTACCTGTTAGTTACCTGTTGAGCAAACAGGTAACACTGCCTAACGCCGATAACCATCGGCTTTCAGTATATGTCAGGTGAGGTGTTACTTGTTTTTTCAACAAGAGTCAACTTATATGAGTTTTAATGTTTAACCGAGTCAACTAATCTTAGGGTTTAGGCATAATGACAGTCAACCTAAATCAGGAAACGTCACGAACTTTAGCTTAGCCCGCTTCCTTTAGACGACCCATTTAGTTTCTTTAGATGGTTCATCTACTACGAGTTGGCTAATAACTGCTATCTGGACACGACAATTATATAGCCATTGACGAAATAATTGTAGAAAAAGTTTGGAAGATACATAATATCTTCCTACCTTTGCAACGTCAGAATGTCGTCAGAGGGCGCGAAACCATTTGCTTTCGGAGCAATATTTCAAGCTGGACCTTTCTGACTATTATGCTGAGGACATAACCTGTTGGGCTATGTCCTCAGTTTTTCTATTACCTCGTTGATAAGTTTCTTTATAGTCTCTTTATCAGGTACAGCAAAGGCATCAGACTTCACCACGACGGCCTTGTTGTTATGAACAATATAACATTCATCAAGTTCTCCCTGAGTAAAATCGTCATGCCGACCAAATAGGCCAGAAACAATTTTTTTGGTCTTAAGTATGCTTTCAGACATATGCATATCAAAATCCAGAACCACAACTTTACAGCCCTGTAGTTTGGCTTTACGAAAAGCTGACTTAATTCCGTTTTCGCTCTCTACTCCTTTTCTGTCTCCCAACTTTCCGTTAATTGTATACTCTGGATTCTTATGACCAATTGTTAGCAAGTGTTCATTAATAATAATGTACATATCATCAAAACAACTTAACAAAACGTGCGCAACCCTGATGTTGTCGTTAAGTTCTGTTTGATCTGCTCTGACACTAATAAGCAGTCGATCGCCGAATATTTCGTCTAAAATGAATTCTTTCTCTTTAAACATGGTGCAAAGTTACGAGTAAGCGAGAGATAAATAAAATAAATCTGAATTTATTTTTTTATCCGAGTGAAAGTAATTTCGGCGAAGCCAATGTTACGAGTAAGCGAGAGATAAACAAAATAATTCTGAATTTATTTTTTTATCCGAGCGAAAGTAATTTCGGCGAAGCCAATGTTACGATTAAGCGAGAGAAAAGCAAAAGAAAAGCTAGTTTTTCTTTTCTTTTCCGAGTGGAAGAACCTTCGACTATAGTCAAAGGTACACATTTTTTTGAGAAATATTTTTGTGGTTACCATTTATTTCATATTTTACAACGTGAAGCCATCTTGAACTCTTGAACTTCTTGAACTCTTGAACCCTTAATCTTCAATCCTTTTTTCGCAAGAAAAACACCTGTTTTCTTTGTGCGTAAAAAAAGAATCGCAATCAACCGATTATTGCGATTCTATGTTTTGTTCCAACTTGTACGTTAGTTCTGGATAGAGTTTTAGGCGTATTCCAGTATCATAT
>CADCIP010000014.1 GCA_902801485.1 uncultured Bacteroidales bacterium
TTACACGTGTATAACTATCGGCTTTAACTTCTCAGGCCGCAAGGCCGATAACTCCTTTAACTTCTTTAACTTCTCAAGAAAAATCTATTAACCTATTAAACTACTAAGCTAAGATGAAAAAAGAAACTTGGAAATTTATTATTCAGACTATTGTGGCTATCTTAACGGCCATTGCTACCAGCCTTGGTGTTACCAGCTGCATTATGAATTGAGAATTGAGGCGGCTTTGATTAGGCGGCTAATTATTGCTGTCCGATAAAATGTGTACCTTTGTTCATGTTATTGATGTT
Organism: uncultured Bacteroidales bacterium; assembly: GCA_902801485.1. Lineage (GTDB taxonomy): Bacteria > Bacteroidota > Bacteroidia > Bacteroidales > Bacteroidaceae > Physcousia. The sequence continues at coordinate 291 of CADCIP010000014.1, forward strand.
TTGTCGCAAAAACAAAGGTAACAAAAAAGGTCGAGTTCCAAGCAAGGGACTCGGCCTTAATTCATAGGACACTCACAAACTTTTAGCGGACAGCAATATTTCTTTTTCCCGATTACAATTATGAGAATATACATTAAAGGCCCTTTTGGTAGGATTTTCTTTGATATATTTGGAAAATCTTTCTGTTAATCATACCTTTGTCGCGAAAATGACGAAGAAAGTTATTGTAATAGGAGCTGGAGTGGCAGGATTATCAGCTGCCATCTATTCACGTCGCGCTGGCTATAGTGTAACAGTGTATGAAAAGGGTAATTGCCCTGGTGGTGTTTCCACCAGTTGGGTTCGTCAAGGTTATACCTTCGACGGCGGCATTCATTGGTTAGTAGGCAGTTCTTCGCGGTTTCAGCCTTTTCACAAAAGATGGCAGGAAACAGGAGCACTTCAGGAAAACAACCCTGTGATATATTCCGACCCTTTTTTTGTTTTCAAGTCAGGTGACGTTTCTCTACGTCTCTGGCGCGACATAGACCAATTGATTAAGGAACTCGTATCCTTTGCTCCTGAAGACAAAAAGACTTTAAACACCCTTAAGCGTCATGTCCAGATTATAGGTACTTATATGCCTGCTCCCCAGGGACCTTGGGATTTGGTTAAGATGGTAATAAGACTTCCCCTCTTTGTTTCACTGTTGATTTATCTACTGCGCACTTCGACAAGAAAATATACAGAGCGTTTCAGTAACCCAACCGTTAGAGAAATGCTTTCTGCCATACTGAACCCAGATCAAAATGCACTTTCTATTATCGCTACTTTGACAGGGTACACGATGGGAGACAATGGATTCCCTTTAGGGGGCTCGCGTCGTTTGGCTGATAACATGGAGCAGACCGCATTGAAAGCCGGCTGTCAGTTTTTCTATCGAAGCAAAGTGGAGAAAATATGCATAGAAGATGGAAGTGTAAAAGGTGTATGGGTGAATAACACTTTTCAGAAAGCAGAGCATGTGATTGTAGCAATGGACACCTGCACAGCCCTGCAGACACTTCTTGAAAAACCACTTCACGAGAGATGGGCGAGAAAACTACAAAAAGGCACGGACTCTGAACATTGCTCGTTGCTTTCATTAGGCATCAAGAAGGACCTCAGCTATTTGCCTTCCGTTATGCGTATCCACCTAAAAGAATCCGTGAAGATGGCCGGACACGAATACAGCACTCTATGGGTTTATCATTACAGTAGTCAGGAAGGATATGTCCCAAAGGGATGTTCATCGCTGACAATTCTATTCCAAGGTGATACATACGACTACTGGAAGAAAGCCAAAGAAGACGACACATACGTAGCTAAGAAAAAAACTTTTACACAGAAGGCAACACAATTGCTTGAGAACTATCTGCCTGAAATTGTAGGTAATATCGCTGTAACCGACCTTGCAACGCCTATTACGTATGAACGATATTGTGGCTGCTATAGAGGTGGATATATGGGTATTTGGCATGCCAAGACGCTCCCACCACGCGTTCCCGCCAAAAGTAGCACCATACGCGGCCTTCATTTTGCCGGAATGAGAACCTTTATGTCTGGTGGCCTGCCTATAGCCGTGCAGAGCGGCTATTATGCTGCAAAATCAATCTGATTAAAATAATAAAGGATAATTGTAAAAGGATAATTGAAAAAGGGAAAAAGGAAAAAAGATCTTTACTCGGTAATCTGAGGATTAGCAGTTTCATCAGAGTAATTAACGGGTCACTTTTTTACCATCTATAAAATAAACACCGTGGGGCAGTCCTGCGGCGTTTTTTGTACCCCTCACCTTCTTCCCATCGAGGGTATATATTCCCTTCCCTATTATTGTTTCTTCCGATGAAATGGCAGAATTTATGTGTGTGGTACTTTCCGTCACCTCTATCTGGCAAGCCAGGTTTATGGCTTTGTTCTCGACGAGGGAGTTGCTGACCGTTCCAACGTGGAAAATACGCGAATCCTTGGCATCTGTGTAACTGTTGTATTTGTCTATACCGGCATCGTCCTCTTCATCACCTCCAACAAAGTCGATGGTGTATTTGCCCGGCTTGGCATCCTCAGGAATGGTTACCAGAAAGGTAATCCTGATGGAATCACACCCGTTGCGCCAACAGGCCGAGATATTCTTAGGTACTTTCTTCTGACTCTGGAATCCGTGCCACGTATATTTGCTTTTCTTGAAGGCTGCATTGCAGAACTCAGTCAACTTATCGCAACTCACCATATTGTGCTGACTGTTCACTTTGCTTCCGTCGCTGTAATACACCCAGTTCTCGGCAAACTGCTGATGAGCCCCTTTGGGAACGGTTACTTCCCATCCTTCCGGCACACGGATGCCGGCATACGACCAGTCGGTAACAAAGTTCTGTGTACTGGAGCCATCGTCCACAACGGTAAAGCTTACCTCGATGGTAGAACCTGCTTCCGCAATCTTAGGTGCCGTAGTCCTGATAATCTTATAACAGGATGTCAGCAAAAGCATAGCTAAAACCAAGCCCCCCACCAACCTTTTGCCCTCCTTCGCGAATAGGGATTCGCTCACCTTTGTGGGGCCGTAGCCACATTCAGTGGCTACTCTAAAGACCCCAGTCGCCCCGGGGAGGGAGGCTTTTTTATTTTGGTTAGATTTATGCATCGTCATCTTATTTGTTCTTTGTTTTCCCCTCCTCCTCGGGGGAGGGTAAGGGAGGGGGCTAATTTTCAAACACCGCTTTCCAATTATACACTCTGAAGAAGAAAGGACGATAGAAGTCTGCTGACCCTTGAGCATTGAAATTATCACTAAATTCTTTGCAGTCGGTATTGGTGGAAAAGACCAGCTCACCTTCGCGCGAGAGAGTCTGGTGCAGGTGCGGCATGTAGAAATGCTGATATGTTCGAGTTCCTTTCTTGTCCAACACCCAAGGCATTGTCCACAGCTGGTGGCATTCCTCGAACGGTCCCCAGGGATTCTTGCTGCGCATGATGTACAACTGTTTACCAAACACAAAGCCCTGTGCAGTCATGTAGTAGTAATCTCCGTCTTTAAAGACCCATGCAGTAGAAACAGATCGGCTTGAGATGGCAGAGCGGTTCACCTCGGCTGCTGTCGGATAGGTCTTCTGCCAACGAAAAACACCCTTTTCATCGGCAATATAGTATTCCCAAGGTGAACGCAGATCGTGTGTTTGGGCACGTGCGACCACAGGCGATGAGGTGTTCAAGGCATCGTTTGGGTTCTTCTTGTATTGGTTGCAGGAATACAGGTAGGTATGGCCGTCTTCATCCTCCCATAGTGTCTGACCGTAGCCTATGGGATCTTTCTCGAAAAAGTTGTGATCCACACTCAATAGCTTCAGATATGTATCATCGCCGGGGTTTCCTTCGAGCGAATAGATGGCCAAGGCACGGTTATCGTTCTGCATCAGATTTTCCGTACCGTTATAGACACCCGCCCAAAGCATCTGCAGCTGTCCATCTACTACTGTTGCATCTCCGGCCCAATATAGCCATTGCTGATCTATCTCGCCTGCTTTTATCTGCGCCTCGGTCTTTTCGCCCTTAGGATGACGCAGGTGCGTACGGCATGTACCTTGCGACTTGTTAATCCAGTCGGCTAACCATACCAGATTGCTGCTCTTTGTTCCGGGCAGTCCATCCTCACCGGGTGTCTGAACCATAATGCTGTTGCGCGGGAAGGTACAGTTTCCGCGTGCTCGGGTGCTGCTGTTGACAACGCCGTAGAAACTGTCGTTGAACGACCAGAACACATTGCCGTCGGGCAGCATGGTAGTCTGCACACCGTCGCCTCCGTTCCAGCCTCGGGTACGGGTAAAGAGGGCATCGTACAGTTTATCCTTATAAACGTAAACGTTGTGATTGGCGTTGTTGTGAGGTAAGTACTCCAACTTCCATTCGTCTTTAACCGATGGAACGGGCCATTTCAGCGTATCAGCCTCCACCTCATGCGTCAGGTCCTGGGCATGGACATAAAAAGCAATACTACTGGTCAGAAGAGTCAGGAGAAGTTTGGAAAAATTCATGCTGATATGGATTCTTAGGTTTATCTGAATAGTTTGGATAATAGAATGCTGGCATACCTAAAGCCATCAGCGCGTATAGCTTGTGGTTCTTAGGTAAATGAAGCAGGCGTTCTGTCTTCTTGCGTCCCATATTTTTGAACGCCATCTGCACCAGGCCCATATATATTTGCGAAACACCATGAGCTTCTGCCATCAACGAAGCATTCTGGTAAGCCAGGTTACAGTCTTGCCAGCCGAAGTCGTACCCCTTAGGGGCACAGAACGCCAGCAACGCTGTTCCGTTACAGGTGCACGGACGCTTCCCTTCGCGCCACTTACGTTCAAATCGGTAGAGTTCTGCGGCTTCGTTGTATAGGTCTCTTAGGAACAGTTTGGTTAGCGGACGTAAAACGGGCGACATCAGTATGCCGGCCAGACGCAGGAAGAACTTCATGGTGGTATCCTCCACCGCCTGTATGTCCTCGCCTAGCAGGACCGTTACGACCACCTTTCTGGAATTCTCTGCGGTAGGAGCCGTGTAAGCAGCTTCTATGATATCCGAAAGGGATTCTATGGGAATAGGAGCAGGTGTAATCGTGCGGTTGGAACGTCTGCTCTTCATCAGTTCCATCAGAGATTCAGGCGATGGAATGGACTCTTTTTTAATACGGTGAATATGCTCGGCAGGGAAGTCGGAATGCCGGATGGCTGAAGCCTCGCACACATCCACGCAGTGGCCGCACTGGATGCAGTTCCTGGCTTTGCGAACCACAGGCACTTCACCCTTCTCTTGAGTATAGACAGCTGAAGGACATACGCGGGCACACCGTCCGCAACGCTTACAAGCATCAGCGTTGATAATTATCTCCCGTCTCATCAAATTCTGTAAATTCCTTAACTACTTTTTTATCCCAGAACTTGGTCAGCAAATAAGCACATCCTGCAAAGCCGACAATGATGCAAACGCCGGCAACCACCTTGCCGCCAACCCATTCCACCATGCTGAATTCTTTCACCTTATCGCCCAGCACATTTACTTCAAACATAGCGAAGGAATTGTTAAGAATGTGAATGATACTTGTCAGTACAATGTTTCCCGTCTTAGCATAGATAACGCCAAAAATAACACCCATCAGTATGGCAAAAGGCACCTGTGCCGGATTAAAGTGGATGATACCAAACAGGATGGAAGAGATACAGATGGCACGCCAAGGGGAAGAGCCGTTGCGCATCAGATGACCGCAAATACCCTCGCGGAATACCAGTTCCTCGACAATAGGGCCGATTATTGCAACACCCAATAAGCCCCAGATATTATTAGCAAGCCCCAACATCACATCCTCAATCATGTTGGGCAAATTCATAATCTCAGAGAGCAAATCGCCTGCAAAAATACACATTACAGCAGCAACGAAAGCTATCAGACTCCACTTTAGACTGGAATTATAGCACAGGAATGTTTCAGGGAACTCAATTATTTTCAGGGCTTTCCAGCAAATCAGAAAGGTTATTATATCAGCAATAATAATTGCCAATGCCATCATGGTAAACATGGTTGGATCTGTGGGTCTGATGCCCAAAATCGCCATAGGAATTGTCACTATTACACCAACCAGTGCCTGTAAAATACAGAACGCGAGTACTGCCAAAAGAACTTTTTTCATATCCTTTTCTGTGTTAAATTAATTATTCCGACTGCAAATATATTGTTTTTTTTGTTCCGGACAACAAAAAAGTCGAACTTACTTTCGCTCGAGAATAAAAATTATTTTGTATTCTTCTCGCTTACTCGTAAAATTGACTGGCGTCGAACTTACTTTCGCTCGAGAATAAAAATAAAACCTTTTTTATTTTGTATTCTTCTCGCTTACTCGTAACTTTGTCCTTCGAAAAAGAGAAAAAACTGACAAACTAAACGAATTATCATGGAAAAGATTATCGGTCTTATTGATGCACCTTTTACGCCATTCTACGAGAACGGCGATGTGAACCTGGAACCCATCCCAGCCTATGCAAAAATGCTACAGAAGAACGGGTTGAAAGGAGTTTTTATAAACGGCAGCAGTGGCGAAGGGTATATGCTTTCTCCCGAGGAGCGCATGCAGTTGGCAGAGGCTTGGATGGCGGCTGCACCGGAAGGATTCAAGGTGATTGTGCATGTGGGCAGCTGTTGTGTTCGCGAAAGCAGAAAGCTTGCCGAGCACGCCCAAAAGATCGGAGCCTGGGGCATTGGCGCTATGGCACCGCCTTTCCCGAAAATCGGTCGTATAGAGGAACTGGTGAAGTACTGCGAGGAGATTGCCGCAGGCGCACCTGCCCTACCCTTCTATTTCTACCACATCCCTGCCTTCAACGGAGCCTTCCTGCCTATGGTAGAGTTCCTCAAGGCTGTTGACGGACGCATCCCTAACTTTGCAGGCATCAAGTACACCTTCGAGAGTCTGTACGAATATAACCAGTGCCGACTTTACAAAGATGGCAAGTACGACATGCTGCACGGTCAGGATGAAACCATCCTACCCTGTTTGGCTATGGGTGGAGCACGAGGCGGCATAGGTGGAACTACCAATTATAATGGCAAGAATCTGGTGGGAATCATCGAGGCGTGGAACAAGGGAGATTTGGAGTCGGCACGTGCCTTGCAGAACTACAGCCAAGAGGTTATAAACATTATCTGCCACTTCCGCGGCAATATCGTGGGTGGCAAACGTATCATGAAACTCATTGGCCTGGACCTTGGTCCCAACCGTACCCCGTTCCAAAACATTACGCCCGAGGAAGAAATACAGCTTAAAAAAGAGTTGGACGAGATTGGCTTCTTCCAGCATTGCAACATCCTTTAAATGAAGAATCGGTTATCGGAACAACCAACTCGTTAACTTGTTAACTCAAAAAGAATGAAGAATAAATTTATCATCTTTCTTTTAGCCTTTTGCTCCCTTTCTGTCGCTTGGGCTGCCGAAAGGCCCATCCGTGTTGCCTGTGTGGGCAACAGCATTACCTATGGATACGGGCTGGCTGACAGAGAGCACGATGCCTATCCCTCCCAGTTGCAGCAGATGCTGGGCGAGGGATACGAGGTAGGGAATTTCGGCCGATCCGGTGCCACATTGCTCTTTCGCGGGCATCGTCCTTACACCGAACAGCCTGAGTTCCGCCAGGCGATGGACTTTGCTGCCGACATTGTAGTGATTCACCTTGGCATCAACGATACCGATCCGCGCGACTGGCCCAACTATCGCGACGAGTTTATTACGGACTATTGCGCCCTCATCGATTCTTTCCGCGTGGCCAACCCCAAGGCTCGCATCATTATGGCCCGCTTGTCGCCAATCTCCAACCGGCACCATCGGTTCCAGTCGGGCACACGCGACTGGTTGGAGGAGATTCAGCAGGTAATCCCCCTCATTGCCAAGGCCAGAAATGTAGAGCTTACAGACTTCCACACACCGCTTTACAACCGTCCAGACCTCTTCCCCGACGGTCTGCACCCCAACAAACAAGGAGCGGCCATCATGGCGGACGTAGTCTGCAAGCACATCACCGGCAAATACGGAGGGCTCAAGCTACCAGCCATCTACAGCAATGGCATGATTCTTCAACGTGGCACACCCATACGCATCCAGGGAACGGCCGATGCCGGAGAAGAAGTAGAGGTGAAGATTAAGAACCAAAGGGCAAAAGCAGTTGCAGGGAAAGACGGACGCTGGGTTGTGGAACTGAAGCCGATGCAGGCAGACGCGCGCCCAAACCTGTTCACTGTTTCTACGAAGAACCGACGACTTTTTTTTGAGGATGTAAGGATAGGCGATGTCTGGCTTTGCTCTGGTCAGTCCAACATGGCGTTTAAGATGCGTGAGGCAGCAGAATGGGAGGGAATGAAGACCCTTGAGCACCCCACTCCCCACGCCTTCATGCTCTATCAGCTTGCCCCCATTTCCCCCACCGACAATGTGGAATGGGACAGCCTTACGCTGGCACGTGTCAACGAGCTGAAATACATGAAGCCCAGTATCGGCTACTGGGCGGACTGGGTACAACACCACCTTTTGGCAGAGGAATTCTCTGCCATAGCCTACTACTTTGGCCGCATGTTGGCAGACAGCTTGGACATTCCTGTCGGACTTATCTGCAATGCCGTGGGCGGAACGAACACAGAAAGCTGGATCGACCGACGTACCCTGGAGTTTGAGTTCCCCAATATACTGAACGACTGGCTGAACAACGATTTTATTCAGGACTGGTGCAGGGAACGCGGAGCCAAGAATATAGCCGAGGCACTGAGGAAAGGCGAAAACCTGCAGCGGCACCCCTATCAGCCCTGTTATATGTACGAGGCTGCCATTGAGCCCCTGGCACAGTTCCCCATCCGCGGTGTCATCTGGTATCAGGGCGAGAGCAATGCTCACAATAAGGATGCACATGAACGTCTGTTCCCTCTGCTGGTGGAAAGCTGGCGACGGAACTGGCAACAGCCCCAGATGCCATTCCTCTTCGTCCAGCTGTCCTCACTCAACCGCCCATCGTGGCCGTGGTTCCGCGACAGTCAACGCCTGCTCCAGCAGAAAGTCCCCTATACGGCAATGGCCGTCTGCTCCGACTTAGGAGACTCGCTCGACGTACACCCACGCCGCAAGCAGCCCGTGGGCGAACGCCTGGCCCGTCTGGCTTTGGCCAAAGTCTATCAGCAGCCCTATTTCACAACCCATCCATCGGCCAGCCAAGGTCCTTCTATAAGGGAGGCCCGGAAGGATAAAAAGCACGTGGTTCTGACGTTCGACTATGCTGAGGGACTTACCACCTCGGACGGCACAGCACTTCGCACCTTCGAGGTGGCTGACGAATTCAGCATTTTCCATCCTGCCCAAGCCCGGGCGGATGGTACCAATATTCTTGTGTCTTCGCCCGAAGTCCGTAACCCCACAGCCGTCCGTTATGGATGGGAACCATTCTCTCACGGCAATCTGGTCAACGGCTACGGCCTCCCCGCCAGCACTTTTTTCACCGTGATAAAATAAGGAAAACTCGTTTTTCTTTTTATTCCCGAGTGAAAGTATCTTCAAATACGATAGAATACGTTCGTGCTGGACGAACAAAAAAAAGTCCCCGCTGCAGCTTAGCCACAGCGGGGACTGGCGTCATCAGACAATTATCTTTTTACCCTATCCTCATTTCAAACTAAATAATATCACCTCAATCCAGAGGTTTGATAAAGGGCATAGCCCACTTGTTGTGGGGTGTCAGGTGTGCTACTGCATCCTATGGTTCAATGATGTTGAAGTTGAGGATGGGTTTCTGAATGCCACTGAAGAGTGAGTTGACAGCATCGGTGCTGCCGGTGACAGAGAGACCGCCGAAGTTGCCGTTGAGGTATTTCACCAACGTAGCCTTGGAACCTGTAGCAGTAGCATCGGCATTGGCGCGGGTCTCGCCCATGTAGGTTAGGACAACGCCTGCACGACGCACGACGCAGCATTTCTCGTCTCCGATGATAAAGTTGACGGTAACATCCTTGTCAACCATCTCGCGACTGTCGGTAGCAATAGCTGCATACTCGAAGATCATACTGATGCTACCGGCTCCCAGCATATTGGCAACACCTTCGCCAGTACCATAGATAGGAGCTGCAGGCGTGGCGGCACGCAGTTCCATAGCACCAGTCAGGTATGCGTTACGCCATGTTCCGCTTTCACACTGATAGCCTAACTGCTCCAACGCATCGGCACAAAGGCGGCGAGCCTCGGTATTGGTAGGATCGGCAAAGACAAGCTCCTTGGTAACCTGAGCCACCCACTGGTATTCACCGCGGGCATAGTCCTCACGAGCCATACGCAGGATACGCTCGGGTGATCCCATATACTCAACAATCTTCTTGGCTGTACGTTCGGGCGTAAGCAAGTTCAGGTTCACGGGGTTGGCATCATACCAGCCCATATAGCGCTGATAAACGGCCTTGATGTTGTGGCTGAGGGTGCCGTAGTATTGACGGGTGTACCAAACGCGGTCCAAGCGCTCGGGAAGCTGCAGCGTATCGGCAATCTCGGTTGAGGTAAGGCCTAGGTTCACGTAGTGTAGGGTCTGGTCGTGAATGAACTTATATACCGAAGCTGTATTTACCATGTATTCACGGATTGTCTCTGTGCCCCAGTGCGGCCAGTTATGACTCTGGAAGACTACGTCGGTCTTATCGGCAAACTTCTGCTCGGCTTCCAGAATGTAGTTGCACCAAGCCTCAGCATCACGAACCTGAGCACCACGCAGGGTGTAGAGGTTGTGCATGGTACCTGTACAGTTCTCAGCCATCCAGAGTGCACGGTAGTCAGCAAAGTAGGCGTTCATCTCGGTGGGAGCCTCTGTGCCGGGAGTAACCTGGAAGGTAACGGTGAGACCGTCAATGATGAGTGTGGTATCCTCTACTACCTCGAAGGTCGGAGGCATAAGGGTAAGTGGTGAGTTGGTGCTCTGTCCCATACCTATACCCATGGCCATACGTCCGGTAACACCCTTTGGCAGATTGGCTCCGTACTGATAGCTGGCTCGGCGGCTCATACCACCGTTGCAATAGGTATTCTCGGCAATGACATGCTTCATGAAATTCTCGGAAGTAATGACGGCAATCTTGCCAGAGGCTATCTGATCGGTAAGCGAAAGCTTGGGATCGGCAATGTTCTTTTCGTTGACGATGGCACCCACACCACCATAATGGTCAGCGTGACTATGGCTGATAAGCACGGCCACAATGCGGGGATTGGAATCAACGTTTTTCTTGAAAATCTCCAGGGCAGCCTGCGCAACTTCCTTGCACATAAGCACGTCAAAGATAAGCCAACCGCCGGACTTTGTCTTTATGAAGGTCATATTGGCCATATCGTAGCCACGTACCTGATAGATACCATCGCAAACCTGAAAGAGTCCGCACTGCACGTTGCAGAGGGTGTTACGCCAGAGGCTGGGATTAACGGTTGAGGGAGCCTCACCGCCTTCCTGCATGAACTTGAACTCAGCCATGTTCCACACCTCACCGACGGAATTCTTAATGACAAGATCGGGCGTTGCCTCTATAAGACCGCGCTTGGCATTCTCCAACTCGGCCTGGTCTTCAAAGTCCAGGCGGGTGTACCACTGGTTGTTCCTCTCGGCAGTAGCCTTGGTTGCCTTCTTGGGATCCATAGGATCATGTTCCGGGTCCTCTTCTTCGGGTTCCTGAGCAGGACTCTCCTCAGTCTTGTAAAATACTAAACTGTCCATTTCGTTGGCGCGATAGGACTGACGCTGCCCGTTTTTGTAAAGGTAATAGCCTTGGGCTGAAACCTGCTGTGCCATGCCACACAGGCAAAGCAAGAAAAGGGTAAGATGTTTTTTCATCTGTTCTTTGATATTTTGAAGGTTTTACTTTCAGTTGTTACTAAATAGACACCCTTGTTCAGGGTTGCGGTAGAGAGGGTTGCCACGCCGCCGGCATTGGCCTTGACTGTCTGCAGACACTTGCCATCTGGGGTATAGAGGGCCAGTTGTTTGCATCCGTAGGCCGTTACCTGGCTGTCGGTGATACGAAATGTGTTGTCCGGTGTGGGTTGGATATCCGTTGCCTTTTCCTCGATGGCCATCTTCAGATAACCATCCAAGGGATAGAGCACGGTAACCTCGCCGGAAACCAGCTGTACATCTTCGCCCACAAACGTTACAATAGGCTTTTCTTCTAAATTAAACGCCGTGGTACCTTTCGTTTCATAAACAACTACACACATACATTTCTCATCTGCCCGCGCTACATCAGTCACGAGCATCAACACAAGCAGGAAGAATGCTCGTGCTGCATTACAAATAAATCTTTTTGAACTCATAGAATATTATCTTAAAAAGAATGTTTGTTAATCGCTCATATTCTGCAGGAATTCATCAGTAAAGACCTTCGTACCGCGAGGACCATATTCGCCTAACGCCAGATCAGCTTGCATATTCTCAGGATCCTGACGGGAAGAAGTAACAGGATCTCCATAAGGTGTAAACTTCATGTTAGATATAGAATGCTCCCATTTATTATTAGGCAGGATGTTACGGTACATAACGGTAATGCAGTTGCCAATGGGTGTTTCAGGACCAAAGTAGGAAGGACGTTCACGATCCCAGACAATCAAGTGGATATATTGTCCTGCAGCCTTTGCTTTGGCAACAGTCTGTTCAATTTCAGCCAATTTAGGATTCTGCTTTACGCAGAGAACAAAAGTAACCTTCTGACCATCGGGCACATTAGCCTGCGCATCATAGACTGAATAGTAAGAACGGGTATCCAACTGTGTACCGAAACACATCGACCAGTAACGGCATGGTGCATCCTTGTACTGCTCAACACTCTTAGGATATGGAGCGGGGATGAAACTCCAAGTCATTACCTGATTATCCTCGATGGCAGTACGGCAATAGAGATAATCGGTAGCATTGTTAGGATAAAAGCTGCCACGAGGAGCCAGCATGAAGGGAACATCGGTCTCACTATCGGACCAAAGGGGCTGGAATTGAGCAGGCTCTCGCCAAATGTTACTGGTACCACGCTTGGGAGCCATCACCTCCTTCATAGTGTTCATGTCATAGGCCTGAATAGAGGGTAACTCTACGCCACCGTACTCATCAACACCCAAATACTCACGGATGATGAGACAAGCTTTTTTGATGCTGGCACCCAATTTGATGATATTCTCGTTGGCCAACTTGGCAATCTGCTCGTCTGTGGCGGTGGCGGGCACAATATAGACAGTAAAGGTATTTCTTGAATTTGAAGTCTGCACGAAAGGATTCACGCAACCGGCATCGGGTTTTATCTCATAGTCAGACATACCACTGATTACATCACCGCTCTCGTCGTCGTAGGTACTGAAACTGAAATAACGGCAAGATGGAAACTCACCCGAGATTTTCAAGGCCAAGTTAGCATTCTCCTCTACATTGTAGCTATACTCCCAGTAGTTTACAAATAGATCAGGCAACTGTGGAACGGTAAAATCGGAACCCTTGGCTGTTGGTCCCCATTGCTCTTTAGGAGAAGGATTATGGATATCCGATTCTTTGTTCTCGTTATCCGAGCATGCAGAAAACGAAATACAAGCCATTGTGAAAAATGCTATAAAAAGATCTTTTCTCATAATAGTTTTATTTTGTTGATTTAATTCTTGCGAAACATTCGGAAAAAAGCCCATATGGCAACAACCCATATGACAATATAGATAGCGCCCAGGGTGATAGTAAACCATAAGGGTGAATCCTTGATAAAAGAGGTAAAATCCATGAGCTCTCCTTCGTGTTATTGTTTGCATTCTGTTTCAAAGGTAGTATCATTTTTATATAAGAGAGTGTGTAAAACTGCAGAATGGTGTGTACTTTTCCACAAAAGGATGTGGAAATTAGCGTAATTTACACACTTTTTGACCTTTTTCTTGCAGAAATTCATTAACTTTGCAAGGGAAAACAGATAAAATGGAACAAATGCAATTTACTGCCGTCATACTGATGGCATTACTCACTCTGAAACTGTTGCTGCTACCCGGAAAAGTAGTGGTAAACCCCATGGTGAACAAAGCCCGCAAACTGATGGCCTGTGGTATATTTCTGTTGGGCATACAGTTCCTGCTGCAATACACCCTGCATTTGCGTGCCATGGGTGTCACTCAGGCCGTGATGCTTAACCTGTTCCTTTTCATCCCCGTATCCTGGATGATTTCTATGGCCGTGCTGAACTTACAAGGCAAGGGACGTATAAAAAAGACAGACAGGTGGATAGGAGGCATCATTTGGCTTGTGACCACAGCACTGATAGTTATAACAGCAGCTTTAGACGGCGAGTTATTCTCTGACACGCCTGAACTGCGCACAGCAGAAATTACCGGATCTGTTCTCTACGCCACCATGCAATGCCATTATGCATGGCGTCAGACCACGAACTTACACTCCATGCAACGTGCTCTTCAGAACTACTACGACCGCGACATGGAAGGAATGCTGCGCTGGATGCAATTGAGTATCATCATCCTGATGGTGCTGGCTTTGATGGCACCTTTACTGATATTCGGATCGGGTCCATGGCTGGCAATCTACGCAATTTTCTTCATTACCAGCATCTTCTATCTGGTAGATACGTTCTGCAACTACGTTCTGAGCTCGGCCCCCGAAAAGATGGAGGAGGCAGAAGATAGCGAGGAGGAAGAATTAAACGAAAAGTATTCCTGTACGGGGACAGAAATCTCGGAAGAGAAAATGCAACGCATAGAACGCTTTGTAGAGCAATGGACAAAGAATGGCAGCTACCTGAAATGCGGGCTAAAACTACCCATTGCCGCTGCAGAAATAGGTGTGCCACAATATCAGCTCTCGGGATGGCTGAAACAGAAGAACCTGAAATATAGCGAATGGATAACCACCCTGCGCATAGAAGAAGCCAAACGAGTGCTGCTAGAATATCCGGAATGGACATTGGAAGCCGTTGCAGAGCATTGTGGATTCAATAGCCGCGAATACTTCCACCGCATCTTCCGCAGCTATTTAGGCATGCCTCCTATCAAGTATCAGCAGAACAACGGAGTAATCAGTGAATAGTTTTTAAGGAGACCATGAAAAAGAAAATATCAATAATTATCATCCTTTTCATAGGAACATGTTGGGCCCAGAACCGCATTGTGGTTACTCCCGCAGGAGAGATGGAACGTGCTGTTTCGGGGCATTTTGCCGGCATCGAGGACGGCAAGCTGGTGACATGGGGCGGCTGTAACTTCCCTGACACTCCCTGTGCCGACGGCGGACAGAAGGTTTTCTACCCCAAAGCCTACGGTGCCAGCGTGACTGTGCCGGAGGGAACAGTGTTTGTGGGGGGGGCCTCACCCCTAACCCCTCTCCGAGGAGAGGGGGAAAGAGGGGCGCAAACCATTATCAGCACTTCCGAGGTATCTTTTCTCCCCTCCTCCCCGGGGGCGACTGGGGGCTCTAGAGAAACCACTGAATGTGGTTTCGGCCCCACAAAGGGGAGTAAGTCCCCACTCACGAGGGAGAGCAGGCTGGGGAAGGGGGCTGGGTTCTCCCCTCTCCCCAAAGGTCTCGACAACTTTGCGGCTTGCTACGGAGCCGACAGGATATTTGTAGCAGGAGGTCAGTCGAATGGTGTACCCAACAGGGATGTATATGCACTCGACTGGCCTGACGGAAAAGAATGGGTGAAGATTGCCACGCTTCCCGACGAAGGCCGCTTACAACCTTGCATGGCAGTTCAGAATGCTCCGGAAGGGAAGGCATTGTATATATTTGGGGGGTACAAAGTCCCCTCCCCGCTCCCCCTTTGGGGGAGTGCCTCAGTTTTCCTGAAAGGGCTAAAACTCAACTTGAAGACATTGGAATGGCAAGAAACGGCACCAGCCATTGTCCTCCCCTCCTCCTCGGGGGAGGGGCAGGGGGAGGGGGCTGCTCTTGTCGGCTCCTGCTGCACGCCCTGCGGCTACAGTCACATCCTGTTCTTCGGTGGCGTGGACTACGACATCTTCCTCTCAGCTATTCAGGGAAAGCAGGACAGTATGTACCTACGCCATGAGCCTGCTTGGTACAAGTTCAGGCAGGATGTGCTGGTGTATCATACCATTACAGACTCATGGGCACTTCTCCCCGGCGACTCGGCTCTGGCTCGTGCCGGTGCTGCCCTCACGCCAATTTATCAAATTGTAAATAGTAAATCGTCAAATGGTAAATGGTGTTGGTTTTATAGCGGAGGCGAGACGATGCCTGGCATCCGGTCGGATAAGATTTCCCGCATCGAGATAAAGCACGAGACACACTTCGGTCTGGCTAATTGGACCGTGCTGGCGCTCTATCTCCTGGCGATGTTGGGCATGGGTATCTACTTTATGCGAAGGGAGAACGGTGCCGACGATTTCTTCAAGGGCGGCGGACGTATCCCCTGGTGGGCGGCAGGCATCAGCATTTACGCCACCATGCTGAGCGCCATTACTTATATGGCTATTCCAGCCAAAGCATACGCCACGGACTGGACCTACTACCCCATGCTGTGGATGATTCCTATAGTCGGTTTCCCCGTCATCTGGTATTACCTGCCCTATTTCCGTCGGCTTAAAGCAGCATCGGCCTACGCCATACTGGAGGAGCGGTTCAATTTGGCAACCCGACTGATGGCATCCACGCTTTTCTGTATCTTCATGATAGCGCGCATGGCGCTGGTGATGTACCTGCCCTCGTTGGCCCTGACAGCCGTAACGGGCATCGACATCTATCTATGCATTATTCTGATGGGCTTGGTGACCATCATCTACTGCACTATGGGCGGTGTGGAAGCTGTCATCTGGGGCGATGTCGTGCAAGGCTGCATCCTGGTGGGCGGTGCCATCTTTGCAGCTTTATACCTATGGGGCAATACCGAGGGCGGCTTTTCGGGAGCTTGGCAGCTGGCTGTCGATAACGACAAGATGCGTCTCTTCGTCTGGAGTTGGGACTATCGGTACGCTACTTTCTGGGTAGCTATCCTGGGCGGCGGCATTGCCAACAACCTGATTTCCTACACCAGCGACCAGACTGTTATCCAACGCTACATGACCACCAAGGACGAGAAGAGTGCCGGTCGGAGTATCTTAGTGAATGGCTTTATGAGCGTTTTCATCTCGGTGGCTTTCTACTTTATCGGCACAGGACTCTACACGTTCTACAAGACGCATCCGCAAAATCTGGACATCACCATGCAACAGGGCGATGCCATCTTCCCCTTTTTCATGATGAGCCAGATGCCTGCAGGTGTGGCGGGACTGCTGATTGCAGCTATCTTTGCGGCTACGATGAGTACCATCTCCAGTAATATCAACAGCGTGAGCACGGCATTCAGCGTGGATTTCATCCAACGATTCCGCCCTAATATCAAGGATTCCACCCTGCTTCGCGTAGCCCGATGGACCTGCATCGTAAGCGGATTGATGGGCTTAGGCATCGCCCTGCTGATGGCAACGTGGGACATCGCCTCGCTATTGGATTATTTCAACACCATTCTGGGCTTGCTGACAAGCGGCCTCGGAGGTCTGTTCGTCATGGCTGTCTTCTTCCCACGTATCAAAGGCGGTGCTGCCCTGACAGGCTTCATCGTTGGTGAGTTGGTGGTGTTCCTGATGTGGCTCTACACGGATGCCAACTTCTTCCTGTTCGGAGCAACGGGAATTGTGGTAAGTGTCATAGTAAGCCTCACCCTATCCCTCTCCAAGGAGAGGGGACTAAATAGTCAAATAGTAAATAAATCGTAAAAAGTAAATAGTCAAATAGTAAATAATTCATGGTAGATTTTAGTTTGTTAGCCGCTCAATACAAGAGCGAACTGCTGGACAGGGTAATGCCCTTCTGGATGCAAAACAGTATAGATAAGGAATATGGCGGGTATTTCACCTGCATAGAGCGAAACGGCGAGGTCTATGACACCGACAAGTTCATCTGGCTTCAAGGCCGCGAAGTTTGGATGCTTTCTACATTATACAATAAGGTAGAGGCCCGTAAGGAATGGCTGGATGCTGCCATTCAGGGTGCCGAGTTCCTGAAGAAGTTCGGGCACGATGGGAACCTGAACTGGTACTTCTCTCTGGATCGTCAGGGTCGTCCTTTGGTAGAGCCATACAACATATTCTCCTACACCTTTGCCGTTATTGCCTTCGGTCAACTCTACAAGGCAACAGGCAACGAGGAGTATGCCGAGATTGCCAAGAAGACCTTCGACATCGTTCTTGCCAAGTGCAATAACCCCAAAGGTAAGTGGAGCAAAGCAGCACAAGGTGCACGGGCGCTCAAGGACTTTGCCCTGCCTATGATACTCTGCAACGTCGCCCTCGAGATAGAGGATCTGCTCTCTCCCGAGTTCCTGAAGGAGACCATCGACATTTGCCTGCATGAGGTGCTGGATGTTTTCTATCGTCCCGAGTTGGATTTGGTGGTAGAGCACGTCAGCAAGGACGGTCAGTTGGTGGACTGCCACGAAGGACGCCTCTTGAATCCCGGTCATGCCATCGAAGCCATGTGGTTCATCATGGACCTGGGAAAGCGTCTCGGTCGTCAGGACCTTATCGACAAGGCTGTTCACATCGCGCTTCGCGAAGCAGAATACGGATGGGACAAAGAGTACGGCGGCATCTTCTACTTCATGGACCGACTGGGACGTCCCCTACAGCAGCTCGAATGGGACCAGAAACTCTGGTGGGTTCATATAGAGACCCTCATCACCATGATCAAGGGCTACGAGCTGACAGGCAACAAGGATTGTCTGGACTGGTTCCTAAAAGTTCACGAATACGTCTGGAGCCACTTCATGGATCCCGAATATCCTGAATGGTTCGGCTATCTGAATCGCAGAGGCGAGGTGCTACTCACCCTCAAGGGCGGCAAATGGAAGGGCTGCTTCCACGTTCCCCGCGGCCTGATGCAAGTGTATCAGACGTTAGAGAGGATTGCAGCAAAAGAATAATAAGTAGCCTCATCCCATGAAACAAATTATCTGAATGAAGCAAAGGGGAAATGGTCTGTTTTATGCAGATTATTAAAAAAAAATAATTTTATTTGCATAAAATGGAAAAGCTTGTTATCTTTGCATAAAGATTTTAATAAAAAGCAAGTTCTATGACACCTTTTATCAATCCATTTGTTGTGTCCGGTCATATAGCAGATGAATATTTCTGCGATAGGAAGGAAGAGTCCGAGCAACTGAAGCGTTTCCTCAGTAATCAGCAGAACGTCGTGCTCTCAGCAGCAAGACGTATGGGTAAAACTGCTCTTGTTGACCATGTTTTCGCAATGCCAGATATTGCAGGGAACTACATTACCATTTCGATAGATATACTGGACACCAACAACTTCAGCGATTTTGTTTTTACGCTGGGGAACGCTGTTTTTGAAAAGGTGGCACAACGGAGTGACAAACTCATGAAATTATTCCCGATGGTTATGAAGTCCCTGCAAGCTTCGTTCGGCTACGATAGCATACGCGGAAGTATGACTTTTGATATAAAGTTGGGTGATATTGTCCGTCCTGAATATACATTGCAAGAGATATTTCAGTTCTTGGCAAATGCCGACCAACGTTGTCTTGTTGTCATAGATGAGTTCCAGCAGATAACATATTATCCCGAAGCAAATGTTGAGGCTACATTAAGAAAACATATACAGAAGGCCGAAAACGTCAATTTTGTCTTTGCCGGTAGCCATCGGCGCATTATGTCGGAGATGTTCGGTTCTGAGCAGCGTCCTTTCTTCAATAGTGCCCGTTCCATTGACCTTGAACCTATAGACCTTGATATCTATACTGATTTTTCCCAAGAGAAATTCAGAGAAAGAGGAAAGGACATAGAGGCAGAGGCTGTACACTATGTTTATGAAACTTTTTGTGGTGTGACGCTCTATAATCAGCAACTGATGAATGATGCTTTTGATGCAACGCCTGCTCATGAATGTTGTGACGTGGAAACAATTAAACTTCTCATTGAAAACTTCATTCTGGAGAGTGGTAAGAAGCAAAAGGAAATTCTCCAATTTGTCACCGAGCAACAAAAGGCGGTCCTTTTTGCTATCTTGGCTGATGAGCCCGTAAAAAGCATAACATCCAGTGCTTTTACAAAACGGCACAGGTTGAAGTCCCCCAGTGCAACACAGTCTGCCATGAAAGCCCTCTTACGGTCAGACCTTGTAACACGTCGTGATGGATTTTACAGTATTTCTGATCCATTGATGGACCTATGGTTGAAGAGGGTACTGTTCCACAAATCATAAGTCTTTCAGCAAGATAAAGAGAACAGGCTGGTTGAAAATTGAAGGATAGCAACAGAGAGATTATTATGTTGCTGTATGTCGTACATCCGTGGGAGATTGGCCTGCAATGGGGGTTTGCGACTAGTTAATCAAAGAGGCCGTGTTTTGGAGTCAAAGATGTCGGAACATAGCCTCTTCTTATAGTAATTGAATTATTAACTCATCTTGGGTGTTGTTATATGTTTAAGAGAATATTGTTTTTATTCTTTTTCCTTATTGTTAATGCGTTAGTATTTGCACAAGGCGTTGTCGTAGTACTTGAGAATCGAGATTCAAACATTGGGAAGGAGTTCTATGGGTTGAATGTCAATGTATTTGATAATTTCACAGGCCATAGTATCAAGGACGTGAAGGCATATCTGATGACCAAGGATAGCGTGATGATAGACAGCCTTCAATCAGCTAACGGCCGCTTTTCGTTTAAAGTAAAAAGAGACAAGGGCCTTCGGTCTTGTATCCTTAAGATGACACATCCCACTTATCAGACGCTTTATAGCGCTCATTCGTTGAGGCAAGTGGGCAAGCAGATTTATTTTAGTTTGCCAGACCAGTTTATGAAACGAAAGAATGTCTTTAACGAAAAGACACTCAATGAGGTAGTGATAACGGCGACTAAGATAAAAATGTATTATCGGCGCGATACGTTGAGGAATCCTGCTCTAGCCGATTTGGAGGTGGATTTCATCGTGGTGCGTGACGGTGAGGTGACGGCCATTGAGGTGAAGAGCGGCCGCAGAGGGATGAATTCCGGTCTTCCCGAGTTTATAGAGGCCTTCCATCCCAAACGTTCGTTTGTGGTAGGCACCGATGGCGTGAGCCTAGAAGACTTTTTGAGTTGCGAAGTGGAGGAAATTATATGATAGCCAAGGATATCATTGCTATTGCTAATATAAAACCTTATCGGAAATACTTACCTACCACGGGCAACGACTTCAGGGGCAAATCATGATAAAGGATGTGCCCCACAAAAGCGCATATCAGCGCTGTATTAATGGCAAGGCGCAACACTACAGGCCACTCATGGGGTACAGCTTGCATGACAGCATAGAACAACACTGCCATCAGTACATAAACAGCCATGCTCTTCAGCGGATAGCGGATGGGATAATAATGCTGTCCGATAAAAAAGGACAGAATCATGGAGGTAGCATAAGCAGCAAAACCTGCCCACGCACAGGCCATATAACTATACTGTGGAATCAGCAGGATGTCTGTGGTAATAAGCACTACGGCACCTATGCCCGAGAAATAGGCTCCCCAAATAGTCCGGTCGGTAAGTTTGTACCAGAAAGACAAGTTGAAGAATACACCAAACATAATCTCAGCCGCCATCACAATAGGTACCACACGCAAGCCTTCCCAATAACTCTTACCAATTACGAACTTCAAGACATCGAGATAACCCATCACCACCAAGAAGGCCAGAAGTGTGAAAATAAGATAGTATTTCATGGCCTGGGCATAGGTCTCACGATTGTTCTTGTCCTTGGACTTTCCGAAAACAAAAGGCTCATAGGCAAAACGGAACGCCTGGGTAATCATTACCATTATCATGGCTATCTTTATACAGGCTCCATAGATACCCAACTGAGCTCGGGCTTCTGCCTGTGTACCATCGAAGAAACGGGGAAATATGATCTGCGAAGCAGCCTGATTCAACTGTCCAGCCACCCCCATCACCAGTAATGGCCATGTATAACCAAGCATACGCTTACAGGTATTCCAGTCAATCCGGAATGGCATCGTAGCCCATTCCTTCCACAACATCAGTAATGTGGCTATGGTACAGAAAAGGTTGATATAGAATACGTATGCAACATTAAGAGTGAACTGCTCGTCATAGATACCGAAAAGATTCAACTTCAGTTTTGGCAGCACAATAAGGTATAGGATATTCAGCAGGATATTCAGCAGGATGTTGATAATCTTCAGCGTGGCGAACTTTACCGGTTTGTGCAGATAGCGCAGATAGGCAAAAGGAATAGCCATAAAAGCATCAATAGCCACTGTTACGAACATCACTGCCACAAATTCAGGATGGTCGGCATAGCCGGCAGCGGCGGCTATCGGATGCAGGAAGCATAAAACCAACAGCACGGAAATCATAGATGATGTCATTAGCATCGTCAGTGCCGTGGAATAAACTTTCCTGGGGTCTTCTCCCTCCTTGCTCATAAAGCGGAAGAAGGTGGTCTCCATACCAAAGGTCAGCAGAATAATCAGAATCGATACGTAAGCATAGACATTGGTTATGATACCGTATTCGCCACCCGAGGCAGCAAACCGAGCTGTCTGGATAGGGACTAACAGATAATTAATGAACCGGGCAACAATACTGCTCAAGCCATAAATGGCCGTATCTTTTGCTAAGGATTTTAAATTACTCATTGAACTTTATTTCTAACCTGTCTATTCTTCACTTTCAACTTCCTCAGGGTTCTCCCCTCTCCTCGGTGAGGGGTTGGGGGTGAGGCTTCCTTACCCGAAGAACATATATGCTATTGCTATAGCGGCAATGATGCCAGCCAAATCTGCCAAGAGTCCGCAAGTCACAGCATGACGCATCTTGACAACTCCTACACTACCGAAATAGACTGCCAGGATATAGAATGTGGTATCTGTAGAGCCTTGGAAGATACAACTGAGTCTTCCCACAAACGAATCGGCTCCGTAGGTGGTCATGGCATCAACCATCATGCCCCGCGCCCCACTGCCGGAGAGGGGTTTCATCAGCGCTGTAGGAAGGGCGGCCACGAAATCTGTATTGCCACCACAGACTCCGACACCATATTTGATACCGTCTATCAGCATGTCCATGGCTCCCGAGGCGCGGAATACTCCAATACCTACAAGGATAGCAACCAGATAGGGAATAATCCTCACAGCTGTGGTAAAGCCGTCCTTAGCCCCCTCGATGAATGCATCATATACATTGATTTTCTTACGTACACCAGCCAGAATAAAGGCAATGATAATCAGCATCAGGATGATGTTGGCAGCACTGGTGCTTACTTTGTTCATCAGCAGCGAATCCATCTGTCCGAATCCCCAAATGATGGTGGCGACAATCACAGCAGCACCACCTAATGTCAGCAGCATAGTGCGGTTCAGCAGATTAATCCTCTGATACAAGCTGGTGATAATAACACCTGCCAATGTGGAAAAGAAAGTTGCCAGCAAGATAGGAATAAAGATGTCTGTTGGTTGGGCTGCTCCCATCTGGGCACGATATACCATGATGGAAATAGGTATCAGCGTAAGTCCGCTGGTATTCAATACCAAAAACATGATCATGGGGTTTGTGGCTGTGTCCTTCTTGGGGTTCAACTCCTGTAACTGCTCCATCGCTTTCAGTCCCAGCGGTGTGGCAGCATTGTCCAAACCTAACATATTGGCAGCTATATTCATAAAGATGCTACCCGTAACGGGATGACCCTTGGGAATCTCTGGGAACAACTTGACGAATATAGGACTCAACAAACGGGCCAAAACGTTTACCACGCCTCCCTTCTCGCCAATCTTCATAATACCGAGCCAAAGGGACAGTACTCCCGTCAGACCCAAAGATATCTCGAAAGCCGTCTTGGAAGACGCAAATGTAGAATCCATCATAGCGGGGAAAACATCAAAATCCCCAAAGAACAACAACTTCACCATCGCGATAAGGAAAGCGATGAGAAAGAAACCTATCCAAATGTAATTTAAAACCATAAAAAGCCTCACCCCCGACCCCTCTCCGAGGAGAGGGGAGTTGTTAGATATTAATAACTATGTTAATTGTCTCAAGATATTTTTTATATCACTCTTTACGTTATCTAAATCAAACAGCACTCTGTCATTGGAGAATCGCACAAGCGAGAATCCCAGACTATTGAGTATTCTTGTCCGTATCTCATCATCTTCTAATTGATCCCTTTCCGTATGGTAGCCTCCATCAACTTCAATGACCAACATCTTATCAAGACATACAAAATCAACAATAAAGTCCCCTATAACATGTTGACGACGAAACTCAACTCCCAATTGTTTATTTCTTATATTTTGCCAAAGAACATTTTCCGCTGTTGTGCTATTCCTTCTATTCTTTTTAGCACAATCCTTAAGGATATTGTATCTGTCAGAAGCAGCCCAACGAAATCGAGTAGAAGATGTCACCTCATTCATAAATCAAGTTCTCCCTGGACATACTCCCCTCTCCCCGGAGAGGGGTTGGGGGTGAGGCTTCTTCCTAGATGTGAATACGCCAATTCTGTAACTTCACGTCCACGAGGAGTACGCTTAAGGAATCCCTCCTTGATGAGGAAAGGCTCATAGACCTCCTCGACTGTACCGCCGTCTTCACCAATAGCTGTTGCGATGGTGTTGATGCCCACAGGGCCGCCCTTGAACTTATCAATGATAGTAAGCAGGATCTTATTGTCTATCTCATCCAGACCATAGCGGTCGATATTCAATGCCTCCAATGCCACGCGGGCAATCTTGAGGTCAATCTGACCATTTCCCTTCACCTGAGCAAAGTCGCGAACACGTCGCAACAGAGCATTGGCAATACGTGGCGTACCACGACTGCGACTGGCAATCTCACCAGCAGCTTCTGCATCTATAGGAAGCCCCAAGATACCGGCACTACGGGTAATGATACGTTGCAGTGTCTTGGCATCATAATACTCTAAGTGCATGTTGATACCGAATCGGGCACGCAGAGGAGCAGTTAGCAAACCACTGCGGGTGGTGGCACCCACCAAGGTGAACGGAGCCAGATCTATCTGAATGCTGCGGGCGCTGGGACCCTTGTCTATCATGATATCTATCCGATAGTCCTCCATGGCACTGTACAGATACTCCTCAACGACAGGACTCAGACGGTGTATTTCATCAATAAAGAGTACGTCGTTGGCTTCCAAGCTGGTAAGGATACCTGCCAAATCGCCTGGTTTATCCAAAACGGGACCACTGGTGAGCTTAAATCCTACACCCAATTCGTTGGCAATGATATTACTGAGTGTGGTCTTTCCCAATCCTGGAGGACCATGCAGCAGGGTATGGTCCAGGGGTTCTCCGCGGTACTTGGCGGCCTCCACGAAGATGCGCAGGTTCTCTACCACCTTCTGCTGACCGCTAAAGTCCTCGAAACGCAAGGGGCGAAGGGCATTCTCAAAATCCTTCTCCTTGTTGCGACCCTCTTGTCTTATATCGAATTCTTCCATAATTCCAAAGCTTTGTCCTCTTCGGCTTCCATAATGGCACGTTCACCTGGTCCCTTGTCATCTATACCGCAAAGATGGAGAACACCATGAATGATAACCCGATGCAATTCCTCGTTGTAATCGCAGCCTATCTGTTCACTGTTTGTCCGAACCGTATCCACTCCAATGTAGATGTCGCCTGATATGGTAGAACCCTGACTATAGTCGAAACCTATGTGGTCGGTGTAATAGTCATGGCCTATGAATTCGCGGTTCATACGCAGAATTTCCTCGTCATCCACAAAGATAAAGTTGATATCTCCCACATGTCGCTGGTATGTTGCTGCCACCTGATGTACCCATTCAATAACCTTCTGCTGGTTGATGGGCGGCATCTCGGTATTTACGACATTGTACGATATCATTTCTCCAACAGTTCAACCGCCTTCTTCACCACCTCATCATCCTCATAGATAATGCTGAAGTATTCACTCATATCCCAAAGGTCACGGGCAATCAGTCCCTTCAGTATCATACGGATATTCTCCGTTGCCTTTGCCTTGTCTTCATCGTCCTTGGGGGTAATTTTCTCCTTTTCACCTTCTGCAAAGATTCCGTCGATAAGTTCCTGGGGAACCTGGAATGTGGCCTTGTACTGCTCGAAGGTAGGATATTGCTTGGAGAGCTTCTTGCGGTTCTTATCCATGTACTTCAGGTTGGCGTTCACAATCAGGTTCTTTGCCGAGAGTTCTCTGTAGTACTTGCTGTACTTCAGCGTATCCAAGGGGACAAAATAGTCGGGCATGATACCGCCACCGCCATATACAGTACGTTTCTCGCGCAAAGTCTGATAACGCAGGGAGTCGGGGAAGTGAATGCTGTCGGCATTTGTCAGTTCACCTTTATTGTAGCGATTGATAACATCCTTGGCATAGCTCAGTCTGTCACCCTTCTCGTAGGGTTTCTGAATACATCTGCCGCTGGGAGTGTAATACTTGGCGGTTGTCAGACGAATCATACTGCCGTCAGGCAAATCTATGGGACGCTGTACCAGACCTTTCCCAAAGGTTCTCCTCCCCACTACTATACCACGATCCTGATCCTGAAGAGCACCGGAAAGAATCTCTGAAGCAGAAGCGCTGTACTCATCTACCAGACAGACCACCTTTCCCTCCATAAAGATGCCGTTACCTGTGCTACGGAACTCCTGACTGGGAACACTTCTGCCTCGTGTATAGACTATCATATCACCCTTTGGAAGGAACTCACTGGCTATGTCAGCTGCCGCCTGAAGGAATCCTCCACCATTCTGCTGAAGGTCAATGATAAGATCCACCATCCCCTGTTCCTTGAGCTTCTTGATGGCTTCTACCACCTCCTGGTGTGTGGTCTGTGCAAAGTTGTTGAAACGGATCAGGCCTATCTTAGGAGTAACCATATAGGCAGCATCAACCGAGTTAACGGGAATCTTGTCGCGCTTCACATCAAAATACATGGTGTCCTTAATGCCCCGTCTTACAACACCCAGATGGGCAATGGTTCCCTTAGGACCACGCAGACGTCGCATAATCTCCTCCCTGCTCATCTTAACACCGGCAATGGCTGTATCAGCAACACTGACAATACGGTCGCCTGCCAGGATTCCCACTCTCTCGCTGGGACCTTTTGGAACGGGTTGAATAACCAGAAGTGTATCATCCAGCATATTGAACTGTACGCCTATACCCTCAAAGCTTCCTGCCAAAGGTTCTGTAAACTTCTTTGTCTCCGAAGCATTGGTATAGGCAGAATGAGGATCCAACTTAGAGAGAATGCCGTTAATGGCATCCTCCACCATCTTCTTGGTATCTACGCTGTCCACGTATGCATTGTTAATCATCACGCTGGCCATTACCAGTTTCTGGATATTTTGCTGCAGGTCGTTTGCCGGGGCTTGTTGCTCTGCAGGTCGGTTATTGCTAAAAAACTGGGCTGACGATGCGAGTGCTACGCAGAACGCCATTACGCCCAAAACCATTCTTTTCATCTTTCTATCTAATGTCTTTCTTATTTCTTACTTGAATAATGTAACCCTATAGGCAGGAAAGCCTGAATATCCCAGCCGAAATGAGCCAGTTCACGCACCGTACTACTGCTGACCGAACTATACTGCGTGTTGGCAAAAAGCAACAAGGTTTCTATTCCCGACAGTTGTTTGTTCATATCAGCCAGTTGCATCTCGTACTCGTAGTCTTTTACCGAGCGAATACCGCGCAGGATTGCCACGGCGCCGCATTGCTTGGCAAAGTCTACGGTAAGGCCGGTGTAGCTTTCCACCGTCACCCTGGGTTCATTGGCATATAAAGCCTTCAGGGCTCTCACTCTTTCTTCCACAGGTATCCACCCCTCTTTGTTCTCGTTGTAGCCCACCGCTATCACGATACTGTCAAAGAGTTGCAAACCTCGTTCCACCAGGTCGGCATGCCCTTTTGTGAATGGGTCGAAAGATCCTGGGAAAAGAAGCCCCCTCCCCATCCCTCCCCCGAGGAGGAGGGAGTTTTTATCAATATCATTGTAGTTTTTTGAGCTCATTATTTATACTCTCCAAAACTTTTTCAACATTCATAAGTACCTCTTCATTCCTGAAACGGATTATCTTAAATCCTATTTGCTCCAAGTTTGCAGTTCGCACCATGTCATCGTCATGTTGATCACGCTCTGCATGGTATGCACCATCAACTTCAATTATCAGTCCCTCATCTAAACAAACAAAATCAGCTATATAGTCCCCGATAACATATTGTCGTCTGAATTCAACTCCCAATTGGTTCCGTCTTAATCGCTCCCACAGGAAAGATTCTGCTAACGTCTGGTGTTTTCTATTCTCTTTAGCAAACTCTCTCAACAGTCCATATCTGTCAGGAGAAGCCCATTTAAACCGATTGGTTTCCGTTGTCATATAGCTTTATTTGTTCCCCTCCTCCCCGGGGGCGACTGGGGTCTCTAGAGAAACCACTGAATGTGGTTCCGGCCCCACAAAGGGGAGTGAGTCCCCACTCACGAGGGAGGCAGGTCAGGGGAGGGGGCTATCCTCTTCTGGCAAATCTTCTTCGATTACCAGATTGTCAATAATAAAATTCTGGCGCTCCATTGTATTATCGCCCATATAGAAATTCAGAAGTTCTGCCACCTGATCGGACTTATGAAGCGTCACTTGGTCGAGACGTATATCAGGACCGATGAAGTTGCGGAACTCCTCGGGGCTAATCTCACCCAGACCTTTGAAACGTGTTATCTCCGGTTCCGGTCCAAGGTCATCAATAGCCTGCAGGCGCTCCTCTTCGGTATAGCAGTATTGTGTCACAAAATCCTTCGAGAGACTGAGGTGACGGGGACGTCTGCCATCACTGTACACCGAGGTGTCTTCGGCATTATTTCGTGCTTCAAGCTCAGCCTCTATGGCATTCAACTTGGTCTTTCCTATCTTCGTCTTCTTGCCGCGGACACGGAAAAGAGGAGTCTGCAAGATGAAAACGTGACCTTTCTTCACCAGTTCCGGGAAGAATTTCAGGAAGAAGGTCAGCATCAGCAGACGGATGTGCATACCGTCATCATCGGCATCGGTTGCCACAATAACCTTGTTGTAGCGCAGACCATCCAACCCGTCCTCTATATTCAGGGCAGCCTGAAGCAAGTTGAACTCCTCGTTCTCATAAACAACCTTTTTGGTCAGCTTATAACAGTTAAGGGGTTTTCCTCGCAAGGAGAACACAGCCTGAGTGTTCACGTCCCTACTCTTGGTGATGCTTCCACTGGCAGAGTCTCCCTCTGTAATAAAGATACTGCTCTCCTCCTGCAATTCACCCTTGGAATCAGTAAGGTGCACGCGACAGTCGCGCAATTTACGGTTATGCAAACTGGCTTTCTTAGACATCTCACGTGCTTTCTTGGCTACACCGGCCATTTCCTTTCGGAGTTTCTCACTCTCAGCGACCTTCTGAAGGATGACATCAGCCACATCGGTATTCTTATGCAGATAGTTGTCCACCTGTTCCTTCACGAAATCACCAATGAACTTATCGATGGAGATACCGCCTTCAGGCTCGGTTGTGGTACTACCCAACTTCACCTTTGTCTGACTCTCAAAAAGGGGTTCCTGAATATTAATACTGATAGCAGCCACCATACCGTTGCGGATGTCGGCATACTCATAGTTCTTGCCGCTATAGTCCTTGATAACTTCAGCTATGTATTTCTTGAAAGCTGCCTGATGCGTTCCTCCCAATGTGGTATTCTGTCCGTTGACGAAAGAGTAATACTCCTCGCCATTCTGCTTGGTATGAGTAAAGGCAATCTCAATGTCTTCGCCACGGAGATGTACAATGGGATACAACGGTTCGTAGTCCATGCGGTCGGAAAGCAGGTCGCTGAGTCCGTTGCGCGAGAGGATGCGACGTCCGTTGAACATAATGGTCAATCCAGTGTTCAGGTAGGTGTAGTTACGGAGCATTGTCTCCACGAACTCACCTCGGAAGGCATAATGTTTGAAGAGCGAAGCGTCTGGCTCAAAAAATACGGATGTTCCGTTCTCATCCTGTGTAGCTTCTGTGGTATCGCTCTCCAGAATCCCCTTGCAGAACACAGCCTTGCGCACCTGTCCGTCGCGGAAACTCTGCACCTCAAACCGTACGCTTAAGGCGTTAACAGCTTTCAGACCCACACCATTCAGACCAACACTCTTCTGGAAAGCCTTACTGTCGTACTTACCTCCAGTATTAAGCATAGAAACTGCTTCTATCAGTTTTCCCAAAGGAATGCCGCGACCATAATCACGAACCCTGACGCGCAGATTATCCTCGATATCCACTTCGATACGTTTTCCCGCACCCATCTTGAACTCATCAATACTGTTGTCGATGACTTCCTTCAGGAGTACATATATACCGTCTTCTGCCTGAGAACCGTCACTAAGTCGTCCTATATACATACCTGGACGAGTACGGATGTGTTCCATATCGGAAAGGTGACGGATATTACCTTCGTCGTAATTTACTTTCTCCTTTATACTATCTTGTATGATATCTTCCACTCTTTAATTTGATATTAGAGAATTTTATATTTATTGAACATTGAACATTAGTTTACGGTTTACGGTTTACCGTTAGACCATTGAACTTTTTATCGTTTTAATGTTTTAACATCACAAGGACTCTAAACAAAATTACTGCCTCTAAACTCTGAACTTTAAGCTAAAACACTGCCTCTAAACTCTAAACTCTAAACTTTAATCACTCCCCGGGGGAGCGGGGAGGGGGCTTTAAAGGTCTTTCCCAAATGCTGCCCTGCGCTTATGAATAAAACAATCCAAGTTCTTCCATTGCGTCTGACTGGCAATATTCTCCTCTAACTGAGGATGTGTCTCAGCCCACTCGTAACCGTCTTTTGTTGCTTCTGGAATAATATTGGCAAATATAAGGGCATTGGCTCCCTTGTCATGATACTCAGGCAATACACCCACAAGGAGCATATCCAATATTCTGGGATGCCTGTTGAACCATAGCGCCTTGGCTATATGATACCATCCAAAGGGGAAAAGTTTAGATTTTGCCTTCTGTACAGCCCGGCTAAGACTGGTAACACAGACACCCATTCCTATCACCTCCCCTTCTGCGTTCTCCACAACAGAGAGGTATCGCTTATCCAGTAAAGGCAGAAACCTGTCGGCAAAGGTTTTCATCTGGTACTCATCAAGTTCACTGTATTCATAAAGCTTAGCATAAGCACGGTTAACCACACCGAAAATCTTCTCTATATAGCCATCTTTCAGAATCTCTTTCTTGCTCTTGAACTTACGGATCCTGAATCCGTAACGCTCCTGCACCATTTGGGCAATTCTAAAATACTTCTGCATATTGGCCTCATGCCCGTTTACCGGCACCATAACCTTACGCTCCACCCACCCTTGTTCTTTCTGGTAGCCCAACTGCTCCATGTGCTTGGGATAATAGGGGTAGTTATAAATAGAAAAGACGGTTCCCAGCTGATCATATCCTTCCGTGAGCATTCCTTCCGGGTCAAGGTCGGTAAAACCAAGAGGACCTACAATATGTGTCATGCTGCGTTGTCGGCCCCAATTCTCTACTGCTTGCATCAACAGACGGGTTACCTCAATATCATCTATGAAGTCAATCCAACCGAAACGTACATGTTTTGTATTCCATGTCTTATTGGCACGATGGTTGATGATAGCAGCAACACGACCGACGATTTCCCCGTCTCTGCGAGCGACAAACAACCCGGCTTCACAAAAACGGAATACAGGATTCCTTTGGGGGTCAAAAGTATCCAACGTGTCCTCCAACAAATCAGGTACGGCATACGGGTTGCCTTTGTACAACTCATAACCGAATCTGGCAAACTGTTTCAACTCCTTTCGGGTTTTAACGCTGCTTATGATGATATCCGACATATACTAACGTTAGTTTGTTATTTTGACGGCAAAGATAGCAAAAAAATACCGATAAATGTGGCATTAAACTCCAAATTCTGCAAAATAAGGTAGTTAAAAGAACAAAAAAACGTTGCATAGTCGGTATTATCGTCCAAAAATCAATTAACTTTGCATCGCAATGTATCAGATAATGCAATTCAGACGTATTATACTCGTCCTTTTTTCGCTTGTGCTGTGTTCATTTTCAAAAGCAGAAAATACGGTCGAAGAATCACCTCAGAATAAAACGGCCCCCTATATGTTTGCCGGCATTCAGGGAGGCATGCAGACTACGTTCTCGAAAGGTTATAGCAATGCCCGACTTATCACCCCGACTGCCAGCATCTGCTTTGGCGCATTTTTCTCTTCATATATGGGTGCGAGATTGCACGTTAACGGACTTTGGAATCAGGGAGGATATAACGAGAACAGGCTCGACTTCAAATACAAGTACAAATATACCACCATCAACCTTGATATGATGATCAACCTGGTGAATCTCATCTGCAGAAGAGCCTATTCCCCCGTGAATGTCTATTTCATTAATGGCTTTGGTCTTAATATGGCTTGGGACAATGACGATGCCTATGCGCACAAGGATGTATTACCCTATGCATACAACAGTACCAGCTTTAGCCACAATATCAGAATCGGTCTGATGATTGATTACAATATCGCCAAGGACATCAGCGTCAATCTGGAAATCAACGGCAACAACCTTGGCGACCGTTATAACAGCAAGCTATCCAACCATACCGACTGGCAGCTGACTGCTCAGCTTGGTTTGGCTTATAAGTTCGGTTACAAGAAAGTCCGATAACTAAGGAAGATGTAAGATGGCTGAAGGCTGAAGTTCGCTCACCGCTAAACAGTAAACCGCTAAACAGTAAACCGTAAACAGTAAACAGTAAACGGTAAACGGTAAACGGTAAACTAATTCTCAATTAGCACCGAGAACTCCGCTCCGCTGGCAAAGTCAGCACCGTTCTGGCTGCTGAGAGCAGTAAACCTGAGGTAACGGGCTTTTAGTGGCTTGGCAAAGAGCACTTTCTTCTCCTTGGCATTGTTCTCAAATTCACCTTCACTAACGGCTTCGCTCCACGTTTTGCCATCCTGACTCACCTGCACCTTGTAACCCTTTATGTTACCATTCGGGCTACCGTCCTGACGAGGCAGATAGGTAAAGCCTTTCAGCATCTTTGTCTCGTTGCAATCGAAGTCTATCCAATGGGGATACTTGGGTACCGTGATACTGTACATGGTGTGCCAGATAGTCGAGCGGTCATGATCTACAAGGTTCCTGGCAACTTCACCGCCAGGGCCTTCCTCACTACTGACATAAACCACGTCAAGGGGTACTGTTTCTATCTTCTCGAAGGTTGCCGAGATGGGATTCTTTTCGTCGCCCTCATACCAAGCATAGACAGTTCCACCCTGCTGGCAGTTGAACGGCCCCGTATATTTCATGGTTTTTCCCTTGTCGATACGATAGCAGATGGGATATTCCTCCAATCCATACTCAGGGTCGCCGGCAATGGTGACTTTGCCCGCCTTGTCACGATAAATGGCCACAGGGCAGAGTATGCTTCTTCTGATAACACCAGCCTCGTCATCCTCATTGAGAGGACGAATCAAGATTTTCATTTGATGCAATGCTCCCTGTACTCTGTCTTGCTTCAACGGTCCGCCCTGACCGCAACTGTTACCTCCCAGTCCGTTCACCTTGCAATCCAGATGCAAATAGGTGCCGTCGCTCTCGGGGAGCTCATACGGATGCTGGGCAAGCGTCATTTGCAGGGCACTCCAGGGAAGTGCAGAGGTGCTCATGGTACCCAGTTCGCTTACGAACAGCAGACCCGTGCCTTCATCATCTCTCAGAGAACACCAGCGTACATCCTCTCTGTTACCCATAC
Organism: uncultured Bacteroidales bacterium; assembly: GCA_902801485.1. GTDB lineage: Bacteria > Bacteroidota > Bacteroidia > Bacteroidales > Bacteroidaceae > Physcousia. Next base: position 33,700 of record CADCIP010000014.1, read on the forward strand.
TCTGGGGCTTGGGAAAGTTCACAAACTGCTCCTGGACCGTACTTTTATAAAGGCCAATGAAAGAGCCGGTCTTTCGGTCGTTGTAGTTGTTCAAAGGTCCCCTTCCATAGTAGGCATATTGGTTGAACTGACTTGGCAGCTTCACCTCGTAACCCAGTCTGGGCAATGCCAAATCCGGATTACTCGTAACGATGCTGCTTGCCAGCACAACGGCACCATCGGGATAGACAACGTAGGTCTGCGTGGTAATAAAGGAGACGACCTCCTCTTCTGTCTCCCCGAGGGGAGAAACATCCGCAACACTCTCGTAGGGCTGACCGGCCTTGCCAGGACGATACTTGACTCCACCCCTGCCTTCAGCCTGACTCACCACAGTATAAGTGATACAGACAGGACCCTCGGGAGTTTTTTCTATACTGGGTTTTCCGACAGCCTTATGCTGCAAATCATACAACCCTTGCTGGAACCACTGGTCGCGAGCCCAGTTGTCGTTATCCACAGGAGCACGGAAAGCAGACAGTTGCAAGGGCGAATCCCTTAGGATAGTCTTGCCGCCGTACTGCATACCACACAGACTGCCGGTGGTATTATCAAATGTAACGTTGAAGTCCTTACCGCTTACCACCGTCTTTTCTCCCTCTTCCGATAATTGAAGAACCCCACGTTGCCAACTCGAGCCTTCCATTCGTGTGTCTTCAATAAACAGTTGCTCTGCCATCTGCACATAGCCCTTCTTGGCCCAAGGCTTATCCTCCTTCAAGCGGAACTCCACATTCAGGAAGTATTCGCCCTCCCCATCAATGTATTCATTAACAGGACAGTAGCACCTGACTGACTTGCGCGGTTGGATGTCTTCGTGCAGAGAGATAGGTACATCCCCCATTTTCTCTCCATCAAATACTGTGTAAGCCACAATGTCATAGTCTCTGGAAGAGATTGGTTCAAAGTAATTCTTGTTGAAGATGGTGAAGTCGGCTGTTTTTCTTCCATTTTCTTCCTTGAGACCATTCAGCTTTACGCCCACATTCTGATAGACCTTCTTCACCTCGTAGTACTGAGGCTTGGGCGTAAGGTCTGGCAGCATGATGCCGTTCATGCAGAACATACCGTCATTGGGCCAGTCACCATGATCACCGCCGTAGCCCATATACTTCTTGCCGTCCTTGGTATAAGTATCAATTGCCTGATCCACCCAGTCCCAAATGGCCGCTCCGCAGAAGTAGTTGGTACTCTCCATCGCCTGCCAGTAATCCACCAGGTTACCTAATGAGTTACCCATGCTGTGGGCATATTCCGAGATGTGGTAAGGATATTTCACATTAGATTTCCCTTTGGCTACCTGCTGCACCCAGGCCACACTGGGATATTGGTTGCTGCCCATATCCACAATATCATTGTTACGTTCATACTGAACTGGACGGCTTGTGTCAAACGCCTTGATGGCATTATAGGCAGCCTTGAAGTTCTCACCCGGTCCTGCCTCGTTGCCCAAGCTCCAGATAACAATGCTGGGATGGTTTACATGTGCGTGCACCATTTCCATATTTCTGGCCACATGGGCAGCTTTCCATTCCTTGGGATGCGAAAGCGATTCCTTACCATAATAATATTCATGGCTCTCAATGTTACACTCATCCTCCAGATACAGGCCGTATTTGTCAGCCAGATAATACCAGTAGGGATCGTTGCTGTAATGCGACAGGCGCACATGGTTGATATTGCCCCTCTTCATCAGCATCACCTCCTCCAGCATCTGCTCCCGTGTGATGGCATGACCTACAGTCGGATTGGTTTCATGGCGGTTCACGCCTTTCAGCTTCACGGGCTTCCCGTTCACGTAGAAGTACCTACCTGCCAAGCCGAATTCATCCTCGCCGGCAGGAGTATCTTTTATCTCAACCGTCCGGAATCCGAAGTAGGTACTGGTGCAATCCAAGAGCCGTCCCTTCTTATCCTTCAACTCTGCCACAAGGACGTATCGGTACGGAGCCTCAGCACTCCACAGTCTAACACCTTTCAATTCCTGACCGGAAGTAACTGGTTGTCCCTCTCCTTCAATTTCATCAGAATACAGACGGACGGGGTAATAGTGGAACTCTGTGGTAAGCCCCTTGGGTTCCTTTTTCCCATAATTCTTTATTTCAGCCTGAATATCAAGACTCGCCTCGCCATACAGTTCCCCTCTCCCCGGAGAGGGGTTAGGGGTGAGGCTGGGGCTGGGGCCCGGGGAGAGGGTCTTTGTCCTCACCACCAAGTCGCTAATTTCCACCTTCGGCACAGCAGTCAGATACGTACTTCGGAAGATACCGGGCAGGCGGAACATATCCTGGGCCTCCAGGAACGAGCCGTCGCTGCTGCGATAAACTTCCACCGCCAGCACATTATCGCCTTCCTTATTTAAATAAGGAGTAATATTGAAACGAGCCGTATTCCTGCTGTTCTTCGAGAAACCCACATACTTTCCGTTTATCCACAGGTAGAAGAAAGAGTCCACGCCGTCAAAGTTGATAAACACCTCCCTGCCTTTCCACAGACCGGGAACAACGAAAGTCCTTCTGTAAGAACCCACCTCGTTGGGATATTTATAGGTTGTGTAACGCTCATCTTTTGGCCTGCGCATCACACCTTCGCGCCAGTCATCCACCTTCACCTCGTGATAGAAAATCACTGGCTGGTTCACATAGACGGGCACACCGTACTTCATACTTCCGTCTTTCTGCAAGCCCTGCACATTCCAGCATCCGGGAACTTTGATATCATCCCATGCCGTCACATCATACTCCGGCTGACAGAAGCCCATTGGACGTTTCTCTGGACTGGGCACCCAATGGAATTTCCATGTACCGTCCAGGCTCTGGTAATAGGAACTTCCCTCAGGCAGCACCTTCAGGGCCTCTTGGGTATTGGCAAAGGAGAACAGACAGGCACGCGGCCGCTCCTTGTTCAGCGCCAGCAACTCAGGGTTCTGCCACTCCGTTCCGTCGGGAGCACTCTTTTCTCCATAAAGAAAACCTTGCAAGTTATCAGCCTTTGCCACCAGGGCAAAAGCAAACAGGAGTAATGTCATACGTGTAGTCATATTCAGAAGCATTAGTTTGCGCAAAGGTACAACTAAGTTAGGTATTTCACAAGCATATCAGAAAAAAAAACCTTCGAGCCCGCAAGCCCGAAGGTATGTTTATCAGTTGGAAACCCCGATAGGTAGTATCTGCATCAGCATTGTCAACAAGTCCGTATAAGCAGTCGAGGATGTACTTACGGGCAAGGCCGTCTTTCTTACAGCATCTACAATACTTTCGTACGTTGCCTGATCAACAATCTCTCTCAGCGGAGTAAAATCCGACGAGCTGTCGAGGGCGAATGTCGGTAAGAAAAAGAAGGATTCACCATCACTCTCACCAGCGAACTGCATGGGAATAGCCTTTCCATTCTTGCCACAGGCAATGTACATACTGATGTATCTGTTAAGCTGCTTAAAGAACTCGTTGTACTGCTCCTGTGACTGTTCTTTGTCGCCGCTATGGTCCATAACATCCCGCAGCGCAGACATGAACGACATGCCGTTCCCGACATTACCTGTCAGGTACAGGTCATCAAGAATACTGGCATTAACAGTAAAGTTGTCTGCTCCCTCTATAACACCAGCCACCGTACTAATGGCATAATTCCTGGGAAGTGGGAGGCTCGTGCTCACATCCAGGATATTCAGATTGTTCTGTACATATCCGAAACGGAAGTCCAGACTTCCGTCCTCTTTTCTGGAAGCAGCGATGTCTATGGCACTTGTACCATTGCCGTCATCAGCACCAAGTGGGATGTATTCCACCTTGCTCTCAAAACCGAATGTGCCCAATGCCATGGCAGCCAAACCTGGGTAGTCAGAGTACATCTTGATACCCGACACAGATTTGCAGAGCACAACTTCCTTGCCATCGTTCATACAGCTTAGGATAATATCCAGCTTCTCCGGAATATCGTTCCAGTTCCTGTTACTGGCAAAAGACAGCTTGTACAGTGTCTTCGGGTATCCCTTTATCGTGGTGGGGAAGATAAACACCATGCCGGTGGCAGGACTCGCTTTGTAGTTTCCCATCTCGTCGAAGACTACACGCACACCATGCAAGTTTCTCTTATCAGCTAAATTCTGAATGGTCAGGAGTACCATCATCTTTTTCATGTCCTCCTTGAAATAGCGACTTTTGTTCATCAGCTTCAATAGCTGTTCTATTGCCTGTGAAGACATGTCGATAGCTTCAAAACTCAGGTTCTCCTTCAGCACCAGGGCATCATCCCTGAAGTGCTGTGCCAACAGCTCACGGTTTATCTTGGCTTCCGAAGGCCCCGATGGATTGTCCTCAGAGGAGCATGCTGTCAGCAAGCCAGTGCCGCATATCAGAACAAGGGCCGTAGCCCATATAATAATTCTTTTCATAGCTTACTTGCTGAATTTCTTACCGTTGATAATATAAATACCTTTTTCGGGTTTGCCGTTAAGCTGACGACCCTGCAAGTCGAAGTAGCGGTTAGTACCATCGGACTCAACGGTACGGATGATACCGGTTTCGATCGAACTGCTATAACCTGTCAGGTCACCGCAATAGAGATCTGCAGGGAATTGCTTCAGTCCGTTGTGGTCTCCATTGGCACGCAAAGCTCTTCTGTATTCCCTTGTTTCACTGACGCCCTGACGAGTCATAGGCTTGTAGCTGGTCTTGTCAGTCGCTTGGATCATCTTCATAAAGGCACGGAACGAACTGAGGGAAATCGGGTTCTCCCCTGCTCCAATTGGTTTCCAACAGCCGTCGTCGTCCATACCAAAGGCATTGGCCAACTTCTCGTCTTCGCTGGTAATGCTGTTGAAAGTACCCTGCCAGATTCCTACTACAGCAGGTTCTTCGTCATTGCCGTAAGAATACACATCGTTTCCAACGGTCTCGTTGCTGACGCGTGCCTGTATGGCATTCAGACTAATGCTACCCTCGTTGACAACCACGAGACAGGCATGACCAGCCGGCACATTGCCATCGGTCTTGGTGAAGATGAATTCATTGTAGAAATTATCCACGAAGTCGAGTCTGTAAACACCCACCTGCTCCTTGGGATAGTAGGCAGCGTAGTTGAAGTCGTAAGGCAGGCAGATGGTAAAGGCCTTACTCTTCCAGGTGCCGTTCAAATCCTGTTCGGCAGACAGTTCACGGTCATAGGCAACATTTACCACCTTATCATTATATTCATCGATGGTGTTCTGATTGTCACCCTCGTCGGAAAGTTCCACTGGCTCTGCTGGAGCGGTCAGTCCGAGGAAGTTGTCAAGTGAACCGGTACCCGTGAACTTCAGACGGTATATGCCAGAATAGGGGGCCTTGAAGTAAACGGTCTGCGACTGTGCATAATAGTTGTACAGTGTCCACTCCTTGTCAACATCACGACGGTAATATACGAAGAGCACAGCAGGGTCGCTGTTGCCTCCGAACATACCCGCCATGTCAATGTCAATGTCAACGTCAAACTTGAGGACATCACCCTGAACAGCCTGCAGACGCGGAGTGATAAGCTCATACGCCTTCGAGTCGGTAGTAGCCATCCATGACTTGGGTTCACCGCCGCCGCCAAACATTTCCATCATGCCACCACTGGGCTTAGTAACCTGCCAACCGGTAGTTTCCCATCCCTCGGGCAACTCGCGGGGCTCTGACTCGTCTTCCACAACATAGGGAGTCTCGAAGTCCTCCGACCAAGCCTCGTTGCTAATCTTATAGGCCTTCAAAGCAACATACTGGGGTTGCAGAATGTCACTTTCAGGCATAAACATCAGAACGGCATTGCACTCACCGTAGGGAGCAGTTCCGTAAACAAATTCTACGTCAACGAAGGTACTGTCTGAGGCCTCCACATCAATGCTGGCAGGCGCAGCAGTGAACATATTGTTGTCTGTAGTTTGAATGTTCAGCTTCAATGGACCCGTTCCTGAGTTATATACCTTGAAAGTTTGTTTGACATTTTCTCCGCAGAGTCCGTAGAACACATTGTTCGTCGTCTTGCCGTTCAGGAAGACATGTAAATCCGGAGCATTTTCCTTGATTCTGAATCCTGCAACAGAATCGATGACAATACTGTCGGCAGAAACAAAGCGGAAACGATAGTCACCAGGTTCAAAGCCGGAAACCCACTTGTTACTGTATAAAGAGTCCATTTCAGAGATTACCTTCACCTTCTCCCATTTGTTGCTGCCATAGACCGACTTCTCCACCGTAACTGTAGGACTACTGCTGCCACCACCCATCATGGCACCCATGCCGCCACCGGCATCACCGTCTTTCACAGAGAACAGCAGGGCCTGCGTATTACTGTCAACGGTCAAAGGAGGAGTGGTAAGATAGAATGCAGATCCGCCGCCGCCAAACATACCTCCGCCAGAGGGTGCTGTTACCGTTGCCACACCTTTGCTCACATGCCATCCTTCTTCAATCCACGATTTGGGAGACTCATCACCATTAAAGTCCTCTACCCATACATTGGGTTCGGTAATGATGGCATAGGCCATGACCTCGAAAGCCTGCACACGTGCGTCGGTAGGTTTCACAGAAACCAATGCCTCGTTCTTGCCGGGCTGTCCTGCTGCAAAATTGAACTTGATATCTACGTCCAGCGAGTCACCGGCAGCAATCTCCATGGTATTTTTGCTGAAGGAGAACTTTTCTGCGTCCGACATGCTGTTGTCAACAACAAGTGTACCGGTTGCGGTGTTCACCACCAGCACCTGCTTGGCGACATCTTCCTTGCATAGGCTGAAGTCTATTTCCTTTACCTCACCCTTATGACCGCCAAGGGTGTCTATCACCAGAATATCCGGTGCCTCCATATCAATATTGAAACCAGCAACGCTGTCAATCAGGACAGTGCCTCCCGAACGGAAACGGAAGCGATATTCACCCGGATCGGTACCGGAAATCGTGAATGTCTTGTATTCTGATTCCAACTCAGTGGTTAAGTCGGCCACCTGAATCCACTTGTGCTCACCGTACACAGAACGTTCAACAACAAATGTAGAGTCGTTGCTTCCCATAAAGGAGTCCATGCCTCCACCCTTACTTTTCTTGGCCGAGAAAACCAGGTTCTCACCACTGGCAACCTTCAACGGCGGGGTCATCAGATAGGTAAAGCCTGAGTTGTCCCCACCCATTAGGGTTCCCATGTTAAAGCCTTCGGAAGAAGACCCCTTCTGTGCTGCATTGTCTTTTACCGTCCAACCGTCAGCATACCATCCGTAAGGGATTTTGCCTTCGTTGAACCTTTCGTCCATCTGAGCCTTCATACTGTTTGCTCCTACCAAAAGGAGAAGCAAGCTCAGTAAAAAATTCTTTTTCATCATTGTTGTTTTTTTGAATTAGTTATGTTAATTATCTTTCATTGGGCATAGAATAATATAGTATGAACGGCAATAAGTACCTAATTTGGCACATTTTTCATGATTGTATTGGAATCCACCTCGCAAATATACCGTTTTCTCTGATATGCACAAAAAAAAACGGATTTTTTTTCAACAAAATTGTAGAAGAATCACATAACACGGACAAACCAAAAAGAGCAACCGTCGCGGTTGCTCTTTTTAGTCGTTAGTATGTCTTTTTTGGATGCTTCACAGCAACCGTGTTGCTTGTTTTAATTAAGCACTAACTTGTTTATATAGAAAAAGCAATAAAAATGTTATCTTGTTAAGTTCATGGTGTCAACCTGCTCCACAGCAAGCGCTGCCTGCTGTTCCGGCAAAGGTGTCACCCCTTGTATAGGACTTTCCATACTGTCTGTTTCGGCATACTGAGTTTGCTGAGGTCCTTCAACCTCTTCAAAACTTCGCTGAGCAGCCATTCCTATGGTCAGAATCAAAGCCACCAATCCTGCAGCCTGATAGAAGGGACGCCAAGAACGACGCCAGGCAGCCCCTCTCCCCGCTCCCCCAAAGGGGAGGGCCTTCACTACTCCCTCAAAGGGGAGAACCTCGCTTTGTCCGGAAAGAAGTTCCATCATTTTAGCATCGAAATCCTCACCCAGAGTGGGTTCTGCCTGTTCCCGCTGCACATCAAAGACGGCCTTATATGCCATCAGGTGTGCAGGAACATCCTCCTGTTGGAAAAAAGTACGCAGAATCTGCTCCTCCTGCAGAGAAGTCTCGCACGCCCAATAGCGTTCCAGTAATTGTTCTATGTACTTATAATCCATATTTCTCTATTTTTTCTGCCTGCTGGCGTATGCTCGTTCGGGCTCTGTGCAGATATACCTTCACTTGCGATTCGCTCAACTGCAATATATTACCTATTTCCTGATACGTTTTGCCTTCAATATCCCGCAGTTCCATGATACTGCGCTGCACCTCAGGCAGGGTATCCATTAGTTTTCTCACCAGAGCTATGCGCTCTTTTTGCTCCTGACTTTCGTCAGGCAAAAGTTGAGAGTTGAGAGTTGAGAGTTGAGAGTCAGTACTCAAGTTTATAGTTGAAAGTTGTACATTTCCATGCCCGGCTTTGCCTGCCATATCCAGTGAGATATTTCGGCAAATGGTCAGTGCGTATGCCTCCATGCTCTCAATCTGATCCCATTCCTCCCGATGTTCCCAAACTCTAATCAGCGAATCCTGAACTGCATCCTCTGCCTCTGCAGGGTTCAGCGTGATGCGTAGCGCAAGCCTGTAAAGCCTGTTCTTCAAAGGCAACACATCATCTCGGAAACTGATCTTTTTCATCTCTCTGTCTATTGTTAAGACGAACGAGGGCCGTAAATGTTACAGCCCCGTTTGTTAAAATTGTTTAATTATTGTCCCTCCTTCTCCGCTGATGTTGTCGGACCGGGTTATTACAACTTTCTGCACTCCCAAATGGATGGCATCGAAGGCATTCTCGAGTTTTGGAATCATACCGCCGGAGATTACGCCCGATGTCTTGTAATCGGCAATGTCCTGCTCGGTAATAACGGGAATCACGCTCTCATCATCATCGGCATCCCTGAGCACACCTTTTTTCTCGAAACAGAAGGTCAGCGTAACATCAAAAAAAGGTGCCAAGGCGCAGGCTACCTTACTAGCAATGGTATCTGCATTGGTATTCAGCAGATTGCCCGCTCCATCGTGTGTAAGGGGTGTCATAACGGGTACAACACCTTCAGCAATGAGTTTGCAGAGCATCTCTCCGTTGGCCTTATCTACATCACCCACGAAACCGAAGTCAACCATCTGTTCTGTTCCGTCGTCCATCATCATCTTCTTAAGAGGGCGCTTATGGCTCCTTACCACATCCATGTCAGCTCCTGTAAGACCTAAAGCATTAACACCCCGGGCCTGCAAGCCTGCTACAATATTTTTGTTGACCAGGCCAGCATAAACCATTGTCACCACTTGTAGCATCTGGGCATCGGTTATGCGTCTGCCTCCTACCATGTGACTCTCTATGCCCAAGCTGGCTGCTATCCTGGTAGCACTTCTGCCTCCTCCATGTACCAGAACTTTGGCACCTGGCAATGCTGCAAACTGCGAAAGCAGATTATTCAGTGATGCTGCATCCTCCACCACAGCACCCCCGACTTTTATGACATTTATTTGTTGTTTCATCTTTTGTTTACCGTTTACCGTTTACTGTTTACCGTTTATTTTTCTTATCAACTCTAAACTCTAAACTAAAATACTGCCTCTCAACTCTAAACTCTAAACTCTCAACTTAATAAACTGCCTCTCAACTCTAAACTCTCAACTCTACACTTTAAAACTGCCTCTCAACTCTAAACTCTCAACTCTAAACTTTAAACTTTACTCCAAATAAGTATATCCGTACAGACCGGCACGATAGTTGCTGATAAACTCCTTGCCCTCACCTTCGGTAATCTTACCGTCTTTAACGGCCTTGCTGACCCATATCTCCAGGCGGCGGACCAACTTCTTGGGGTCGTACTGCACATATTCAAGCACATCGGCCACCGTCTCACCGTCTATGAACTGCTCTATATTGTAACCGTCCTCATCTACCGAGATATGCACGGCGTTGGTATCACCGAAAAGGTTGTGCATATTCCCTAAGATCTCCTGATAAGCACCCACCAGGAATACACCTATATAATAATGTTCATCTGCCTTGACGGGATGCAGGGGAATATAGTTCGTCTGCTGACCGCCATTCACGTATGCCGAAATCTTTCCATCGCTGTCGCAGGTGATATCTTGCAAAGTAGCACTACGACTGGGTTGCTCTCCCAACCGCTCTATAGGCATAATAGGAAAGAGCTGGTCTATGCCCCATGAGTCGGGCATACTCTGGAAAAGGCTGAAATTGCAGAAGTACTTGTCAGCCATCTGCTTGTCAAGTTTACGAAGTTCATCGGGCACATGCTTCTGATGGTGTGCCAACTCAGCCACCTCATGACTGATAGCCCAGTACAGGGATTCTATCTGTGCACGGGTCTTCAGGTCGATAATGCCATGACGGAAAAGATCAAGGGCCTCCTCGCGAATATCCTCTGCATCATGCCAGTCTTCCAACATGGAGCGTGAAGAAAGCTTGTCCCAAATCTCAGTCAGGTCATGAACCAACTTATGGTCATCAGGCCCTGGCTCAAAATCTTCCGGCATCTGGGGTGCCGTTACACTCTCCATTACATCCACCACCAAAACACTGTGATGAGCAGCCAGAGAACGTCCGCCCTCAGTAATAATATTGGGATGAGGGATATTATCCCGGTTGGAAGCCTCGGCAAGCGTATAGACACAGTCATTCACATACTCCTGAATGCTATAGTTCACACTGCTCTCGCTGTTGCTGCTTCGTGTTCCGTCGTAATCGACTCCCAACCCGCCACCGCAATCAACAAATTCTATGTTGAAGCCCATCTGGTGCAGTTGTACATAATATTGTGCCATTTCACGCAGTGCAGTACTGATACGGCGAATCTTCGTTATCTGACTGCCAATATGGAAATGAATCAACTTCAGGCAGTCACGCAAGCCCATATCATCAAGCATCTTCAGTGCCATCAGCAACTCAGAACTGTTCAGACCGAACTTACTGGCATCACCACCGCTCTCGCTCCATTTGCCGGAGCCGTTGCTGGCCAACTTGATACGGACGCCCAGATTAGGTCTCACGCCCAGTCGTTCTGCTGTCTCGGCAATAATCTTCAGTTCGGGCAGTTTCTCGATTACCAGGAACACACGCTTTCCCATCTTCTGGGCCAGCAGTGCCAACTCTATGTAGTTCTGGTCTTTATGTCCGTTGCAGACAATCAGGCTATCGCTGTCCATATTGGTAGCCAACACGACATGAAGCTCTGGCTTGGAGCCGGCTTCCAGACCCAGGTTGTAACGCTTACCATGACTGATAATCTCCTCAACAACGGGACGCATCTGATTCACCTTAATGGGGAAGATAATAAAATGCTCGCCATTGTATGAGTATTCCTTCTCAGCCTTACGGAAACATTCGTCCGTTTTCTCGATACGATTATCCAGGATATCGGGGAAGCGCAACAATACGGGTGCTGTAACATGGCGTGTTGCCAAATGGTCCACCACCTCTTTCAGGTCCACCTGCACCGCATTCTTCTTGGGTGTCACATACACATGTCCTTTGTCATTGATGCCAAAGTAGTTTACTCCCCAACCCTTGATGTTGTAGAGTTCTTCCGAATCCTCAATACGCCATTTTTTCATATATTTATTTTTAAAGTTGAAAGATTAGAGTTTAGAGTTTAGAGTCAGTTGAATCAGTTGAGAGTTTATAGTTTTTCTGAAGTCCTGAGAGAATTCGGGCTAACTCCTCTATCAACTGATCTATACTTAATCTGTCTTCAACTGCAATATATCCTAGTTCCTCAGCTATTTCGAACTGAGACGACACCTCCATGAGTGAGCCGTAAGCAATTTCAATAAAATGGGATTTATCTTTAACTGAATATCTATTTACTCCTTCTGCGATATTAGAGGTAATAGAAACAGATGCACGTCTTAGCTGGTCGCACATAGCATAGCGTTCCTCCGCAGGGAACTTCCTTAAAAGCTTATAGGTTCTCTTAACAACCTCCTTCGCTTTTTGATAAGCAATCAATCTCCGGAATCCGAACACTTCCATAAACTCTAAACTCTAAACTAAAATACTGCCTCTAAACTCTAAACTCTAAACTCTAAACTAAAATACTGCCTCTAAACAGTAAACGGTAAACTAAACTAAATTTAGTTGCTGACGCAGCAGCTGAACGCTAGTCTTTATCTTATCGTAATTATCCAACAGAGTTACATCCAAGGTGTGCTTAGCCTTCTTATAGAAAGGTTCACGCACCTCCAGGGAATCTTTTATGTATTTCAGCAGTTCCTCTTCGGTCTTGCCCTTGATAAGGGGACGTTCAATCTTCCCCATTTTCAAGTGCATAGCCAGCACCTCAGGTGTTGCCTTCAGGTAAACGGTTTCTGCCAACGAGTTCATGTAGTCCATGTTATCGAAGAAGCAGGGCGTTCCTCCACCGCAAGAGAGCACAATACCCTCAAACTCAGCGGCCTCATGCAGCATGTTACGTTCTATCTCGCGGAAGCCAGCCTCACCTTTCTCGGCAAAAATCTGCGCTACGGTTCGGTGGTAACGCATCTCTATATACCAGTCCAGATCATAGAACTGAACACCCAGGGAAAGAGCCAGCTGTCTGCCGACGGTGGTCTTACCCGACCCCATGTAACCTATCAGGATAATACTTTTCATTTCTTGTTTCGTGCAGTCCTGGCCGTCTTCTCAGCCTGTCCGTTTACAATCTGCATGCATTCCTCCTCCGTAAGATCCTTTGCACGGTCATGCAGGTTTTTGGGCAAACGGTAATTATTGCCTTTATAGACGATATATGGGCCGTATCTTCCGTTCAGGATTTCCATCTCAGCATCCTCGAACTTCTTCAGGTGACGTTCCTCATCCTCGACATGTTTTTTGTGAATCATAATGACAGCCTCCTCGAAGGTAATCTTCAGGGGGTCAATCTCCTTGGGAATTGAAACGTAAGTACCGTTATGGGCCACATAAGGTCCGTATTTTCCTGATCCCACAGTTACGGTCTTGCCCAAGTATTTACCTAATTCGCGGGGCAGGCGGAACAGTTCCATCGCCTCTTCCAAGGTGATCGTCTCTAAGGTCTGTCCTTTCTTGAGCTGGGCAAAACGGGGTTTGGTGTCTCCGTCTGAACTTCCTATCTGAACCACAGGACCGAACCTTCCGATCTTTACTGTGATAGGTTCACCTGTTTTGGTATCGTTGCCCAGCATACGCTCTCCCACCTTATGCTCGGTATGTGTATTTCCGGCACGTTCGACAAGTGGGTCAAAATCGTTATAGAAATCGCTTATAACTCCCGTCCATTCCATCTTGCCTTCAGCTATCTCATCAAATTCCTTCTCGATATCGGCAGTGAAGTTGTAGTCCATTATGCTGGGGAAGTTTTCGCTCAAGTAGTCGTTGACGACAATACCAATATCGGTAGGCAGCAACTTACCGCGCTCTGCACCGATAGTAGTCTTATGACTGGCTGTTGATACCTTGTCTCCCTTCAGCGTCAGTGTCTGATAGGTACGCTCCTCACCGGGCTTATCACCCTTGACAACATATTCGCGCTGCTGAATAGTAGTGATTGTGGTAGCATAGGTACTGGGGCGGCCGATGCCCAACTCTTCCAACTTACGTACCAGGCTGGCTTCGTTGTAACGGATGGGACGCTGTGCAAAACGCTGTGTAGCGACAATGGCGTCTCTTTCTAAAGAGTCACCGACTGTCAGTATGGGCAGTATGCCTTCATCGTCTGCTTCAGGCTGTTCTGTTTCGCTCTCTGTTTCTTTGTAAACACGTAGGAAACCGTCAAACTTCACGACTTCGCCGCTGGCAACGAAAAACTCCTCCATACCGTCAATGCTGATGGTAACCTGCGTCTTCTCTATCTCGGCATCAGACATCTGGCTGGCTAACGTGCGTTTCCAGATCAGGTCGTACAACTTACGCTCCTGTTGTGTTCCTTCTATCTGAGTTTGGTCCATATAGGTAGGACGGATAGCCTCGTGAGCCTCCTGAGCACCCTTCGAGTTGGTCTGATACTGTCGGGTCTTTACATATTCCTTTCCCATCTGCTCTGTTATCACCTGCTTGCTGGCACCTAAGCACAGTTTACTCAGGTTCACGCTATCCGTACGCATGTATGTGATGCGTCCGCTTTCATAAAGGTGCTGAGCCACCAACATAGTCTAGGCAACGGTAAAGCCTAACTTATGGGCAGCTTCCTGCTGCAGGGTACTGGTGGTGAAGGGAGGTGCAGGGACACGTTTCTGGGGTTTGGTCGTTACATCCTGAACGGTAAAGTTAACGGAACGGCATTTCTCCAAGAAGGCTTCAGCCTGCTCCTGAGTAGAGAAACGCTGGTTCAACTCAGCTTTAACCTCACTGCCCTCAGCATTCGTAAAAACAGCTGTTACGCGGAAATTATCATCGCCCTTGAAATTCTGAATCTCTCTTTCCCGCTCCACAATCAGACGTACTGCCACGCTCTGAACACGACCGGCACTCAGGGCAGGCTTTACCTTACGCCACAAGACAGGGCTGAGCTTGAAACCTACGATACGGTCCAATACCCGACGGGCCTGCTGGGCATTTACCAGGTTCAAGTCTATATCGCGAGGGTGCTCGATGGCCTCCAGGATGGCAGGCTTTGTAATTTCGTGGAATACGATTCTACGGGTATTCTCAGGGGTGAGCCCCAGAACCTTATACAGATGCCAGCTGATGGCTTCTCCTTCGCGGTCTTCATCGGATGCCAGCCATACAGTCTTAGCCTCTTTTGAAAGTTTCTTCAGATTATCAACAACGCTTTTTTTGTCTGTAGGGACTTCGTATTGCGGGGCGAACGTATTTACGTCAATGCTAAAACTTCTTTTCTTCAAGTCACGGATATGACCATAACTCGAAACAACCTTATAGTCCTCTCCAAGGAATTTTTCTATAGTTTTTGCCTTTGCCGGGCTCTCCACTATTACAAGATTTTCCTTCATCGTTCGTTCATTTTTTATAATTGCGGCGGCAAAGGTACTGCATTTTTTTATTCTACACCTTATATATTAAGGATTTTTTTTGCTAAAAGTTGTTGCACACCTTTTCTGATTGAGGTTAAACCAAAGGTTTCCGGTTTTATTTCCTCCCACGGAATCCACATGATTTCTGCTGCATCATCTGCCGGTTTGGCATTTTCTGCACTTTTCACATGGCAAAGATAGAACATATCGATTGTGTGAATGTCCAGCCCCCCGTACGGATAGATATTGGGAATACTGAACAGGAACTCCATAGCATCTACACAGAGGCCGGTTTCTTCCCTGACCTCACGCGCCACTCCCTCCTCACTGGTCTCGTAGCAGTCGCTGAAACCGCCTGGCAAGTCCAATGTCCCCTTAGCCGGCTCTTTGGCCCTGCGCACTACCAGCAGTTCATTCTTTTCATTTACTATCACAGCTACAGTGCTGGCACTGGGGTTAAAGTAATATACAAAGCCGCAAGCCTCGCATCGTTTGCTTTTATTGTTGTTCTCTACAAATCTGTCCGAGCCGCATAACGGGCAAAAACGGAATTTTTTAAGAGGGTGCTGCATCTTTTTCTGCCTGTTTTTGTCATTTTCGAGTTGCAAACATATAAAAAAGCGGCATAATTAACAACTATCAACAGTTTTTTTTACGCATATAACTAAAAATAACGTATCTTTGTGTCATGAGAATTTAAAAAAACACGTATAACACATAAAGAGCAGACTTATGACATTCATTTCTGATTGGTTTATTCAACTTGACCCGACCCTTCGTTTTTACTGGGGTATTGCCATCTTTGCATCTATCGTAGTGATTATCCAGATGACCATGTCCTTTGCAGGTATGGGCGATATAGATTCTGGAGATGCCGATGCTGATTTCAATACCGAAACAGACAGTCTGGACGATGCAGGAAGCATGCACCTGTTATCCATCCGTAACATATTCTATTTCCTGTTAGGATTCGGTTGGGCGGGCATAAGCCTTTGGGACTCTATACCCAACACTATTGTTCTTGGCATTGTATCTGCTTTGGTGGGTTGTCTCTTTGTTGCCATCTTCATCTTCCTGTTCCGACAGATGATGAAACTTCAGAACAACGGAGCCTTCAATATCAACGATGCTGTGAACAAGGTGTGCGATGTCTATCTGCGCATACCGGGTCAGAACCAGGGCTTGGGAAAAGTTCAGATCAGTTTCAACGGATCCGTTCAGGAACTGGATGCCCGCACAACCGGAGAGCCCATTCCCTCGGGCGCTAAGGTGCGCGTGTTACGCGTAATAGATAATAAGGTACTGGAAGTTGAGTCATTGTAGAGTTGAGAGTGTAGAGTTGAGAGTGTAGAGTTGAGAGTGTAGAGTTGAGAGACAGTTTAATAAAGTTGATAGTTGAAAGTATGAAGTAATAAACTGATTAAACTCTAAACTAAAATACTGACTCTAAACTCTAAACACTAAACTCTAAACTAAAACTAAAATAAACCGTAAACCGTAAACAGTAAACAGTAAACAGTAAACTAAAGATAATCATGTTACAAGATCCATTAACCCTCATTGTGGTTTGCGCCATCCTTGTGGTGGCAATTGTGGCCTTCCTGGCCAATCGTTACAGAAAGTGTCCTGCCGATAAGATTCTTGTCATCTACGGTAGCGGAAGTGGAAATGGTGGCAAGAGATCAGCTATCTGCGTACATGGTGGCGGTGCCTTTGTCTGGCCCGTTATCCAGGACTATGCCTACATGAGCCTGACCCCCATCGGTATCGATGCTAATCTTACCAATGCCCTATCCCGTCAGAACATCCGCGTGGATGTACCCTGTCGTTTTACCGTAGGTATCAGCACCGACCCCGAGTACATGAATGCTGCTGCTGAACGTCTGTTAGGTCAGACGGCCAACCAGATCCAGGAAATGGCCCGCGATATTCTGTTCGGTCAGTTGCGTCTGGTTATTGCCACCATGAGTATCGAAGAGTTGAACTCCGACCGTGACAAGTTCCTCGAAGCCATCACCGCCAATGTCGAGGTGGAGCTCAAGAAAATCGGTCTGAAGCTTATCAACGTGAACGTTACCGATATCAAGGACGAGAGTGGCTACATCGAGGCTCTTGGTCAGGAAGCTGCTGCCAAGGCTATCAACGAAGCCAAGGTGCGTGTGGCAGAACAGGAGAAGATGGGTGAGATTGGTAAGGCAGAGGCAGTCCGCGAGACCCGTATCCGTACCGCAGCTGCCAATGCAGAGGCAGTGAAGGGTGAGAACGAGGCCAAGATAAACATTGCCAACTCCGATGCTGTCCGTCGCGAGAACGAGGCTGAGGCCCTCCGTCGTGCAACAGCTGCCGAGAAGGTTGCCCAGGCTCAGGCTCTCGAGGAATCCTACGCAGCCGAACAGAAAGCCGAGGAAGCACGTGCTACCCGCGAGCGTGCCACCCAAAATGCCAATATCATCGTAAAGCAGGAGATCGAGAAGAAGCGTCTGGTTATCGAGGCAGAGGCTGCTGCCGAGCAGAAACGTGTCAATGCCAAGGGTGAGGCAGATGCCATCTTCGCTAAGATGGAGGCTGAAGCTAAGGGTCTCTACGAGATTCTGACCAAGCAGGCATCCGGTTACGACAAGATGATACAGGCTGCAGGTGGCGATGCTACCAAGGCTTATACCCTGTTGCTCCTAGAGAAACTGCCCGAACTCGTCAAGACGCAGGTTGAGGCCATCAAGGGTATCAATATCGATAAGGTTACGGTATGGGACAATGGAGGCAATGCCGATGGTAAGGGCTCCACAGCCAACTTCGTTTCCGGTCTTATGAAGAGCGTTCCTCCCCTGAGCGAACTCTTCGAGCAAGCCGGCATGTCTCTCCCCGAATATTTGGGGAAGAAAAGCCCCCTCCCCAACCCCTCTCCGAGAGGGGAGAACCCTGAGGAGGTTGAGAGTTGAGAGTGTAGAGTTTAGAGGCAGGGCGCTTCGCGACAGTTGAAAGTTGGTCGTTTGGGAGTTCCGCTAACCGCTAACCGCTCCACGCTAACCGATTAAAACCGTAAACAGTAAACCGTAAACTATAAACTATAAACTATCCATAAACCTGCCTTTTTTCTCTCCCCTTTGGGGGAGTTGGAGAGGGGCTCCAATTAAACTAACAAAACATGAAAAAGTACATTGCAGAATGTATCGGTACATTTGTACTGACATTCCTCGGTTGCGGAGCAGCCGTCAGTTTGAGTTGTGGAACAGATGCAGCATCTGTAGTAGGAACCGCTATTGCCTTTGGTCTCGCTGTAGTAGCGATGGCCTACACCATCGGTGGTGTTTCCGGTTGCCACATTAACCCTGCCATCACACTGGGATGCCTTATCACAGGCCGTATCAGCTGTAAGGACAGCATAGGTTACATGTGTGGACAGGTAGTAGGCGCCATTATTGCAGGCGCTTGTCTGGCTTATATCTACGGAGCGGGAACAGGTATAGGCAGCAACGGTATCGGAGCCGGATGCAACGGCAGTGCTGCAACAGCCCTCATCGTGGAGGCTATCCTTACAGCCCTCTTTGTGCTGGTAGTACTGGGTGCTACCCATAAGACCAATGGTGCTACAGGCAACTTCGCAGGTCTGGCTATCGGTCTGTCGCTGATTCTCATCCATCTGGTAGGTATCCACTTCACAGGCACCAGTGTCAACCCTGCTCGTTCCATCGGTCCTGCTCTCTTCGCAGGTGGCGAAGCACTGACCAACGTATGGATCTTCATTGTAGGTCCTTTCATTGGCTCATTTATCGCCGCAGGCCTCTGGAAGTTGGTCGAGAATAAAGAATAAAGAAAAAAGGAGTAAAAAGAAAGAGCGCAGGAGTTATCCTTGCGCTCTTTTTTTTTATTTCAGAGTCTTTTTCCCGTTTTGGATAAACACTCCATGGTTTGGTACTTTATTTAATGTCCTTCCGGAAAGGTCGAAGACAACTCCGCTCCCCAAGGCTGCAGGAATAGCTGCATTAGCAGTCTCACCATCTTCCTTTATATTCAAGGTCAGTGTCTGAGAAACCGGAGTCCCCTCAATGCACAACGCATATTTGTGTATACCTGGCTGCAAAAGTCCCAGTTCTATGGTACCGCTGGCTCCTGAGAGCTCTTTCACCGGAGTCCATGTTGTCTCTCCTTCCGTCTGACTGCAGAGCTGACAGGCAAAGCGGGTTGGCAGTGAACTGTAAGAGAGGACTACCGCATCCGTCTCGGAATATTCCGACTTGCTGCTGCGCAGTAGGGCTGGCTTGCCTACCACCACATACTTGCGTTCGAAGGGCTCGGTATAACCGTCTGCCATAAAATAGCCTATGAAATACACACCCGTTGGGAGGGCACTCGTCCAGTTATTATTGCCGCTGGTATTCAGGGTGACGGTTCCCGATGTCTTGCTGTTGTACACATAACAAGGGCACTTGGCTTCCTTAGGCACAATACCGTCCTCATAGATTCCTATCCAGTCCTTGCTTATCGCAGGAGCACCGGCAAGGGTTACACGGATGGGATTACCCTGATTGTAAACCGTTTTGTCGGTTGTCATTCCAAACGTTGCCGGGTCATAGTCCCTTGTCAGGACAAAGAAGGGCACGCGCTCTGAGCATTCCGTATAGCCGCCATCCTTGAAGAGCACGGCAAAATATTCACCCGCAGCAGTCACCTTCACATTGACTGTACCATCCTTAGCATCAGTGTATTGATAGGTATAGGCCTTGTCACTGCTGCCGGGTGTCTTACCTGCTTGATAGATACCCACCCAGGCCTCCGTACCTACGGGAGCGTTCTTGAACGCGATGGCGATGTCGGTATTTGTCTTGTAAAACTGCTTTTCCATACTTAGCGTAGCCGTCAGGCTGCTGGGAATCTTTCCGCCTTTTATCCAATCCGTATAGATGGGGGCCCCTTTGCCGCTATAGCAGTTACACGGACGGACAACGAAGCGGTAGTCACGGTCCTTGGGCAACTCACTCAGGGCAAACACACAGGTCACCTCACCCTCATCCTGATCCTCTGCAAAGAGACTCATGGGCGAGAAGACCCGTTTGGTAGCCGAGATAAAGCGGCAGTCCAGCCACTCCCATTCCACCTGAACCTCAAAGTCGAAGGCTCTCACGCCCGTACGTTTCTTTAATACATTGGGGAAGTGTACCGTCACCTGTTCTGTCTCTGTTCCATTACGGTTCTTACCCTTTGCCTGGGTAACGGTAGCTATGGCACCAGCCTCAAACTGGGGTATAGGGGCCGTCTTGCTACGGTTCTCAAAACTGAGCGGTTCAGACAACGAGATGGGCCAGGGCAACAGCCAGTTCTCATCCAGCTGCTGGTCATAGACAAATTCCCTTCTCTCTAAGGTAATGGCATTGTCATAAACACGCATAATCATACCCTGGCGCCCCTTGGAGCAGTCCATGTTGGGCATCTGATAAACGGGACGCAGGTTACTATCGTCCTGATAGGTGTTCTCTCGGGCCGGCATGGGATACAGATATTGCAATGAAGCAGTACCGATACTGGTGAAAGCTCCCTGCCACAGGTCGCGATCGTCGGTAAGGGGCGAGTGCGAGTGACCCGAGAAAGCCACGGCATTAGGGTAGCGGCTCATCAGCTTTGTTACGGTACCGTCATCCTGACCCCATGCCCACGGGCCGTTACAGGTGTTCTTCAGATGCGGATGCTGAATATAAAAGAAAGGACGCTCAGTCTCCAACTCACCGGCATGCTGCTGCATCAGCTCTGCCAGACCGGGGATATTATTGGGATGCCAGTGGGCACCTATGAAGTGATAACCCTTTACTGTTTTGAACCAGATGGGGGTATAATCCTCTTTGAAACATTTCTTCCACACCTCGGCAGGACGCTTACCTATACCCTGAGCCTCTGCAGTCTCTCTCCCCACACTGTCGATGGTACCACCCCAGGTATAACCCTCCAAGTCGTGATTACCATAGATAAAGAGTCGCTCCGTATGTTTTCCGTCCAGCCCCTCGTCATTGGGGAATACACTGTACCAAGTGTCTGCCACCACCTTAAGCTGGGGTTCCAACCCCTGGTCAGCCATATCGCCTGCTATGATAACACCGTCCACCTTCAGGCTGCGGAAGTACTCAAGGGTATGCTTAAAGGTAACGGCTGTCTCTGTGCCACGGATATGGATATCACTTACAATACCAATTACCAGATTGGGATTGCCCAAAGTGCGAAGGGCTTCAGCAAAAGCAGGCACATTCAGATAGGCTGCACCGGCTAATACCGAAGAACGTTGTAGAAATTCTCGTCGGTTCATTTTCTTTAGATTTGTTACAATTCCTGCACAAAGATAGCAAATATTCGCAATCATAAGCAAACTTTTTGTAAAGAAAGTGTCAGAATTATAAAGAAAAAACCACTCCTTTTGGGGAGCATCAATAAAAAAACAAGCCAAAAGTTTTGCGGTTTCACAGAAATGACGTACCTTTGCAACCGCAACCGAAGACAAACCGAGAGCGATGAAACTTGTTTCAATTGCCGAGGTGCGAATGAGGAAGACACTGTCAAAAGCCCAGATGGCGGAATCGGTAGACGCGCTGGTCTCAAACACCAGTGGGGCAACCCGTGCCGGTTCGACCCCGGCTCTGGGTACTTCGCAAAGAAAGTGTGCTGCAAGTCAGCACACTTTCTTTTTGTGTTTTAGAAAATTCTCTCCATCAGTTGCCACAGATTTAGTTTACTGTTTACCGTTTACGGTTTACTGTTGGATTCAAATATTTTCTCCATTAACTGCCACTTCTCCGCAGAAGACGCCCCTGCGGAGCAACCTTGGAACTGACTCACGTAAGCTTCCCATTCAGCTTGACGCGGTAGCGTA
This sequence comes from uncultured Bacteroidales bacterium, assembly GCA_902801485.1. Lineage (GTDB taxonomy): Bacteria > Bacteroidota > Bacteroidia > Bacteroidales > Bacteroidaceae > Physcousia. Next base: position 55,620 of record CADCIP010000014.1, read on the forward strand.
GCCAAGCGAGCCATATCACGCTTAAAGTCAAAATCATCCTTCGTATCCATAATCATAAACAACGAGCGGTCTTTCCTGTAAATTTGCATATCCACTATTCCCACCTCACGTTGTCCTTGAACAATTTCGGGCCACACATGGGCATGCGCCTCGATGTATTTCTCTATCATCTCAGGATTATCAACCAGCGTAAGCGTCTGACAATATCTTTTCATCTTTATTCTCAAATTTGCTCAGTGAAAAGGTTAGCGTTGTTCCCAAAGTTCGTCTTCAGAAAGAGGTTTGTAAGCACCCTCCTTCGCTTCGAATAATACCGTACCGCTCTCCAGGGACTTCAAGCTATGCCATTGCTTAGCCGGGATGTTGATAATTGAACCTGGCACCATGTCGATTGTCTCTGTCAACTGGCCCCTTTCATCATAATAATATTCTTCGAAATGACCGCGAACACATACCACGACCTCGTTCGTAGCCAGATGACGGTGTATCGGCAGCACCGTTCCCGGTTCGATAGCATTCAGCATACGCTGCGACTGATCCTCCACAGAGTAGCGCATATCATAATTCATCCTAAGTCTCGGACTCCTCTTTGCCTGCTCCGTCAACTCATCCAATATTTTCTTATCTATTTCCATCTTTAAACTGTAAACCGTAAACTGTTATCGGTTAGAGGTTAGAGGTTAGCGGTTAGCGAACTCTTGACTCCAGCCTCTTGACTCTTGACTTCCAACTGTAAACTGTAAACTCTAAACTTTTTAAACTGACTCTCAACTCTACACTCTCAACTCTAAACTGTAAACCGTAAACTGAAAACTGAAAAATCACTTCTCTCCTATGCGGGAATATACAAATCCAAGTTCCTCAAGTTCCTGACGATCGTAAATGTTGCGTCCGTCAATGACAATATTCCCCGTCATCACCTTCCTGATGACGTTCCACGAAGGAAGACGGAACTGACGCCATTCCGTCATCAGAGCAAACACATCGGCACCTTCGGCAGCATCGTACATATTCTTCGCATACACCACAGCATCACCGATACGACGTTTACACTCATCCATAGCGATAGGGTCGAAGACCTTGACTGTAGCTCCGTCCTTCAGCAGTCTTTCGATGACCACCAAAGCCGGTGCCTCGCGCATATCATCCGTTTCCGGCTTGAAAGCCAGTCCCAGGATAGCAACCGTCTTACCCTTCACACTTCCGGCAGCCCTTATTATCTTATCATAGACGATACCCTTCTGCTTCTCATTCACACGCTCCACAGCCTCTATCACCTCCATGTGATAGCCGTTCTCCAGTCCCGTATGCGCCAATGCCTTCACATCTTTCGGGAAACAGCTGCCACCATATCCGCACCCTGCATACAGGAACTTACTGCCGATACGCGCATCAGTCCCGATGCCCTTGCGTACAGCATCCACGTTAGCCCCGACCCGCTCACACAGGTTTGCTATGTCGTTCATAAACGAGATGCGCGTTGCCAACATTGCATTAGCGGCATACTTTGTCATCTCTGCCGAAGGGATATCCATGAATATCACACGGAAATTATTAATCAGGAACGGTTTGTAGAGCCGTGTCATCACCTCCTTCGCCTTCTCGCTCTCTGTACCTACCACCACACGGTCGGGCGACATAAAGTCCTTGATGGCAGCTCCCTCTTTCAGGAACTCCGGGTTCGATGCCACGTCGAAGGGGATATCCGCTCCACGCTTGTCCAGTTCTTCCTGAATAACGGCCCTCACCTTCTTCGCTGTACCAACAGGCACCGTCGATTTGGTGACCAATATCGTATATTTCTTAATGTTTTGCCCGAACTGTCTGGCCACAGCCAACACATATTTCAAGTCGGCCGAACCATCCTCATCCGGAGGAGTCCCCACAGCAGAGAACACCACCTCCACATCATCCAGCACCTCAGTCAGGTCAGTTGTAAACTGCAGCCGCCCGTATTCCATATTTCGTTTCACCAGTTCCTCCAGTCCCGGCTCATAGATAGGCATCACCCCGTCCTTCAGTTTCTGAATCTTCTGTTCATCCACATCCACACACGTCACATGCACACCCATCTCAGCGAAGCACGTCCCGCTCACCAGTCCCACATAACCTGTTCCGGCAACTGCAATTTTCATCAACTATTAACTATTATCTATTATCTATCAACTGTAAACTGTTATCGGTTAGCGGTTAGCGGTTAGAGGTTAGCGGAACTGTAAACTGTAAACCGTAAACCGTTATCGGTTATCGGTTAGAGGTTAGAGGTTAGCGAACTCTTGACTCCAGCCTCTTGACTCTTGACTTCCAACTGTAAACTGTAAACTCTAAACTGTAAACTCTAAACTTTTTAAACTGACTCTAAACTCTACACTCTCAACTCTAAACTGTAAACGGTAAACCGTAAACTGTAAACCGTAAACCGCCCTTCCTTAATCCAATGCCTCGTATTTGGAATTGTTACTCTTGTATTCCGGAACAATCTCCTTCATCTTCTTCACAGTAGCCATATCGTCATAATGCTTCGAGATGTCAATCAGTTCATCTATATCGCGGCTCACCTCATCATAGTCATACTCACGCACCTCAGCAATACGTATCTTCTCGTGGAAGGACGGTTTGGTATTCTCCTTTTCATTCAGCACCTCCTCATAGAGCTTCTCACCCGGACGGAGGCCCGTAAACTTAATCTCCACATTCTTGGCATTACTCAGCTGAATCATGCGCTTCGCCAAATCGACAATCTTCACAGGCTCACCCATATCAAAGACAAATATCTCGCCGCCGTTACCCTTTGTCCCGGCTTCCAGTACCAACTTACAAGCCTCCGGTATCAGCATAAAGAAACGGATGATGCCCGGATCGGTCACTGTCACCGGACCGCCGTTCTTAATCTGTTTCTTGAAGAGGGGAATCACAGAACCGTTCGAACCCAACACATTTCCGAATCGTGTAGTCACGAACTGCGTGTCACATACTTTGTTCAATGCCTGGGTGTAGATTTCACAGATACGCTTCGAGCATCCCATCACATTTGTGGGATTCACAGCCTTGTCCGTCGAAACCATCACAAACTTCTTCACACCGTATTTCACTGACAAATCTGCAATCACCTTCGTACCATAGATGTTATTCTGCACAGCCTCCGAGGGGTTGTCCTCCATCATCGGCACATGCTTATAGGCAGCAGCATGGAACACATAGTCGGGACGGAAAGAAGCAAAGATCTTTTCCATCCTTTTTTCCTTGCAGATACTTGTCACCACAGTCTCCGCCTGTATCTCAGGGAACCTCTTTGCCATCATAAGACGGATATCATGCTCCGGGGTTTCTGCCTGGTCAATCAGCATCATAGCTTCCGGCTTAAAGACAGCCACCTGCCTTACCATTTCCGAACCAATACTGCCAGCAGCGCCTGTAATCAGCACCCTTTTACCGGTCAGCTCGCGCCCCACCGATTCCATGTCAATTTTTATCTCGTCGCGGGGCAGCAAGTCTTCCACCGAAACTTCCTTCAGCTGCACATCGGACATATTATCTCCCTCTTTCCACTCCTTCAGATTGCTGGTCATGAAAATCTTCACGCCGGCATTAAGCAGCATATCCTGTAACGGCTGATTACTTTGGAAGTCCTTAATACGAAGAGGTGACACCAGCACCGCCTCTATATGTTCCTTCTCAATGGTTTCTGCCAGTTTCTCATTTGCCTCATGTACATGAACTCCCATAATGACATGATCAGTATAAGATCCGTCATGCGAGATAAAACCCTTCAGGACAAATTTTGCAGGTCTTCGGCTACGGATGCTCTTTGCCAGCGCTACTCCGCCCTCCATAGAACCGAAGATAAATGTCCGCATCGCTCTGGAATCCACAGCTACCACCTCATAGAGTTTTTTTATCAGGACACGCATGGCCCACATCAACAGGGTCGCAATTGTAAATAAGACAATGACATGTCTGATTTGGAAATAGAGGAAATATTTTATATTACAATAATAAATCCACTGGCTTACTCCTATGGCTAATGCCATATTCAGCAAATTCCCGTATGCAACCTTCAGCAGATCCACAAATGAGGAATAACGCATGACGCTCGAATAGGTACGGAACAGTCTAAAACCTACTACGCTCAGCAAAACAAACAGAACGATAGAGCGAAAAGCCTTATCCCAATAGAATTCGATTAATGCGCCTCGGGTGAACATCCAGTAAACAAATACCCCTACGAAACCGACGATAGCACAATCAGCTATCAAGACACACCAATAAGGCAGCGACTTCTTCGAAAAGTACCAGTTTAATATTTTATCTAATGGATTTCTCATTAAATCTCTTATCTTAAACAATATTTATATATTCTGCTGCAAAAGTACGAAATAAAATCTACATGGGCATACAAATACGAAAAAAAGTGCCCGAACGGACACTTTTTTACTGTCTGGAGGCAAGGGGCTTTGTAAAGTTTAGAGTTGAGAGTGTAGAGTTTAGAGTCAGTCTACAGTTTACTGTTTACAGTTTACAGTTGAAAGTCTAGGGTCAAGAGTCAAGAGGCTGGAGTCAAGAGTTCGCTAACCGCTAACCGCTAACCGCTAACAGTTGAGAGTTTAGAGTCAGTTTATAAAGTGTAGAGTAGTAGGTTTGAAGTACTATTTTACTCCGCCAGTGGCGGCACTATCTACTGTTTAAACTGTCTCTCAACTTTAAACTATCAACTCTCAACTTTCTCTCCCAGAAGAGAGGACCTCTAACCACTAACCGCTAACCACTAACCGCTAACCTTTTAACGTCCGTTAATGTATCTCCTCTGGATCTTCAATCAAATCCTCCGGGTTTTGTGAGAAAGGAATATTTTCCGGCGAACTCATCAACACATGACTGGTCATCTTTAGTTGAATCACATCAAACTGGGGTTGTATATATTTCTTTTTCATAATGCATGCTTATTTAATGACCACTTTCTTTCCATTACTGATATATACACCTTTGGCAGGTCTCGACACTTTAAGACCATGAAGGCTATAGAACTCCGTCGGCATTGCATCAACATGAGAACCAGCATCCGCAACACCTGTCGCCTCGTCTTCAAAGATGAGCGACCTTACCATACTTCCCGACAAGGTTAGATATGCCTTATGCGCAGGAATCATTAACCCTAAGCTCACAGGATAGAATCCTGTCACACCTTTCTTTGTTGACAGAGCAAAGGTGTTTGCCTGTGCTGCTGTTTCCGTCAATGTACCATGCAATAGGTTATCTGCAACATTATCAGCAGCATTATCCGTCTTATACAAGTCATACCATGCGCTGCCAGTACCTTTCAGAATAAATCCTGTCTCTGCTGGAATCACACTTATTTCCTGCAACTCCACAGTCGTTTCCGTTACATTATTCACTATATAGGCAGTCACTCCTGTCGTCTTGCTGATATCCAGCTTATTCTCCGAACAATAAGTAGAATAACCATCCTCAGCCAGTTTAATAGCCTCCGGCAGTTCAATGTTTAGTGTCAAATCGTTTGTCACGTTCTCACGTCCCGTACCATACTGACTCTTATCCTGCAGCATACTGCTTGCCATATCTTTCAGCTCCTTTGCTTTTGCTGCACCAATAAACATTTGTCCCAAATCGGCAGCTTTTATCAGTGCCGTTAGTGTTTCCTGGGCACTTGCATTCTCATTCTCATTTCCTTCTGCATGGAAGATAAAGGCCTGTGCTGCTGTAGGGGCTATCAATTTGTAAGCCTGACCTTTGGCTGCTATCTGGTTCTGAGCAGCAGTCTTCAGTCGTTCCTTAGCAATTTCCACCTTTGATACTGTAATATTGCCCGTCAGTTCACTTATCTGGTCTGCTCCTTCCACGGCATTACCTAATATATAGAGACCTGGATATTGGCTTGCATCGCCATAGTACATTACTACATTACCCCACGGTGAGAACAAAGCCAGTGTTCCAGCAGGACAAGCCCCTTCTATACAGTCTGACGAATAACTGATAGTCGTCTCTGGATAGAATATCTTCTCATTCGTGCTATAGTTCTGCACCTCTCTTGTTGTTGGCAACATATTATATAAGGATAGAGCGGCACTTGTTTCGTTAAGCTCAAAGGTAACATTATGATTACCGTCAGTCACTTTGATCCGCTTAGGCAGTGCCTCGTCAGCTATTCTTCCTGTTGCTATCACCATGTCAGTGAAGTCCGCACTCATCGTTACTTCACGATAGTCACATGGATATGAAATCAGTGAACCCGTATTCACGTCGAATATTTCTCTCGACTTGTCAGCATTCCAGTCCTTGGCAATATCAGAGGTATGGAAATGACCTGTAAACACAACACGGATTCCCGCATCTGCCAATGTGTTACGCACTGTCTCGTAGCTTCGTACCACAGCCGTATTTACATAGTTATCCACTCCAGTAAAATGCGGTATCAGCGGATGATGCATCATAGCAATCACCTTCTTTCCGCTTGCTCTGGCAGCAGTGGCTTTCTCAACCACCCAGTTCAGTGTTGTTTCCGATACATTACCATCAGTTCCGGAATCTATTCCTATTACCACCAGTCCTGCGATGGGTTCGCAAGCATAGGTCAATGATGTTCCCTCACGCTCCGAACCTGTTCCATAGCCATAGTTGGCATACTGTGTAGCAAACCACTCATTCGTTGCCACAGTAGCTGTTGTTGTACTCTCGCCATCATAATATACTGCATCGCTATTACTGCCCCTGTCATGATTGCCGGGAATTACCAAGGTCTGTATGCCTATAGTTCTCAGTTCATCAAGCTTACTTTTCACATATTGATGACTTATCTGTTCTCCGTCTTTGGTCAGGTCTCCAGAGATGAGAACAAGGCCCGGACGCAAGTCCCACTTGATCTTTTCAATCATATCATCAAACAGGAGCTGGCTGTAGTCAACCAATTTGCGTTGACCGTTCAAATATGTCGTCCATGCCGTTCCCTCGTTTACCAACAACCCCGGTGCCATCACATGAGGATCAGACAACACCACCATTTTCTGATTATCTATGGCACTAACTTGATTCGTAGCCAACAACCAATCATTTAGCATAGAGGCAGCCTGAGGAACCTGCGAAGACCTAATCCACAGTTTGTTGCTTTGGAATACGCCATTTGGAATCAGTCTTTCTGCATCTTCCACAACACCACTGATACCCGAGCTGGCACTCGATACAATCATCCAGATTATCTTCCCGGCCATTGCAGCACCATTATTAAACAAGAATGTCTGCATGGGTGCAGCCATCTGACTCCACCACAATGGTGTGGCTATGATGATGTCATCATATTGAGTTAAATCCACACTCACTGGCTTGATAGCCGGATAACTGGCTGCTTTATTCGGAGCAGCTTTAATAGCATTCAGCAGTTGTGTACCGAGAGCATAGTTATCCGCAGCATAGTCCAGTCCCTCTTCAGCAGGCTGTATCTCCACCACATCCACATCCTTCTGTGAGGCCAACTCGTTCACTATGGTTCTCACATTGTTCGTGAAACTATAGTACGCCACCAGTGTTTTAGCACTGATTCCGCAGCACATTCCTATCAATAGGATAGCCAACATCAATGATCTTGTTTTACACATAATTATTTCTCTATTAGTTTTCGGTTGCAAAATTACTGCCATTTTCCCATTTTATAGTTACATAAATCACAGAAAAATATACCATAATCACAGATAAAATTACTTTTAATAAAAACACGCCATCACAACAACTCTTATGTCTTTAGAGTTAAAGAGGAGATCCTACCCGGCCCTCCTTGAAAGGAGGGAGAAAGGAGGTTGTTGTCAAGAGTCAAGGGGCTGGAGTACTGTTTACCGTTTACGGTTTACAGTTTACAGTTCCGCTAACCGCTAACCACTAACCGCTAACCCTTAACCTCTAACCTTTCAAGAAACCATGAACCATAATTTCTCCGGCGGAGAGAAAGGAATATTACTTCTTCCCTCTTACCTCTTCCATCTTACATCTTCCATCTTACATCTTCCCTCTTACTTCTTACTTCTTCCCTCTTACTTCTTAGCTCTCAAGAATCCACTTCCATACTGGAACAATCTCAATAATGCCATGCTTATCGTTGATGGTTTCCTCTTCGTCATAAGTCAGAATCAGTCTCCTTTTACAAGACAAACGATTAGGCAGTTTTTGTAAGGCCTCCGTTTCACGCTTTCTGGTTTCTTCATCGTGCAGTGAATAACTAACCTGGATAGCCAATTCGTCATCAGGAATATAGAAATCAACCTCATAGCCGTCATTATAGAAGAATATACGTCCATTGTCAATATCGTGACCATATATACGGAACAGTTGAATAGCCACAAGATTCTCTAAAAGCACAGCGTTCCTATCAATAAGGAATAAACCAAGGATGCCCGTGTCAATAAAGTAGTACTTGCAGTTACTCTCCTTATCGGCCAACGCAGAAGCGTAGTTCCTAAGCCGCAATAGCAGCCATGCCTCCTCACAATACTCCACATACTTGATGGTAGTGGCAAGACTGAGTTTCCCGCCAACACTCGACAGGAGGTTATTGATGCGGTTATAGGAGATGGGGCGACAAACGCTCTCTGCCATCTTGCGCACAAGTACGCGGATGCCAGCCACATTGGTTATCTTGTTACGTGCGATGATGTCACCCATATATATCTTCTGATAAATGCTGCTTAGATAGTCTCGCTTAGCGGGTAAGAGAGCTGCTGCTGGCAGACCGCCATATCTCAGGTACTCGTCGAAGGTGCGTATCACCCTGGCGCGTCCTTCAGTAGCCAATAGGTCTATCTCGCCAAAAGACACCTGATGTACTGTAAGAAACTCCTTGAAACTGTACGGATAAACTTCTGCTATAAGGAAACGTCCGCCAAGGGTGGTGTTTATCTCGCCAGAGAGCATCTTGGCATTACTACCGGTAATAAAGATGGTATATTTAGCATCGGCCATCCGTCGGGCAAACTTATGCCAAGAATCTATGTTCTGCACTTCGTCAAGAAACAGCATAGGGCGCTTGCCGTACATCTCCTGATGACATTCCAACAGTTTGTTGAAATCCTCAGTATCAAAGTTCTCCAAACGCTCATCCTCAAAATTCAGATAAAGCATTTCGTCCCACTTATGGCCTGCAGCAAGCAATTGCTGGATATAATGGTAAAGCATATACGACTTACCCGTCCTGCGCACTCCAACAAGTACGCGGCACGGGAAATCATCCAACACCAATTCGCGAGGCTCAACAACATAGCGTTCCACCTCTTGCTGATTATCCCTAAGGATTTGTTTTAATATCTGCTTATCCATATGCTGTTAGTAAGAAGTTGGGGTCAAAGGTACAAATCATTTAATAAACTTGCAAATTTTTAATCGATTTTATTTAATCCATTAAACAAATTGTGCTTTTTCTGCCAATTTAGCCATTTTGAGCATCCTAAACAGTTTAGAGTTTACGGTTTACGGTTTACAGTTTACAGTTTACAGTTTACAGTTTACCGATTTTTTCATTACTTCTTCCCTCTTCCCTCTTACTTCTTCCCTCAGACTTCACCCCTCTTAACTCTTCCCTCATACTTCAGCCCTCTTCCCTCTTACTTCTTACTTCTTACTTCTTACTTCTTCCCTCTTCCCTCTTACTTCTTCCCTCTTACTTCTTCCCTCTTACTTCTTTCCTCTTACTTCTTTTGGTTCATAATTCTACAACTCTATGATTGTTTTTTTAATTTTACATTATTTCTCACTTCACATAATACCCACCCGTCTTATCCGAGTCTCTGTGCTCAATAAAGCTTGATTTTGCCAAAAATGCAAGATGTTTCTCGATCGTTCTAGGTGATTTTTTAAGTATATCTGCTATCTTTTTGGTGTTTATACCGGGGTTGTCACACACAGTATCATACACGAGTTTTTGGCTAGGTGTAAGAGTATTTACTTCCCCATTTGCACCCCCGTTTACATACCCATTTACATACCCATTTACATACCCATTTCGACTATCATCCTTATCACTACCAATAATCATAGGTCTCTTGAATATGATTCTCACAAACCCGCCAGCCACTTCATACTCTGGCTCCGGCACACCCTGCGCACGGCAAGCATCCACCATTCTGCCCACACCAGAACCCCAACTCTCCAAAAACGAAGACTTAAACAGCACCTCAGCAATCAGCGGATTATACGGATACGATGCATGTGCGCTCTTGATAGTCTCTGGTGTCAAATCAAACGGCAAACGTCCTGGATTCTCAATCTCCACACGGTCATCATAAACAGCAATGCTCGGAGTCAGATTATACTTCTCCAGCTGCCTGTGGCACAAGGCATTTGTCAGAGCCTCGCGCAAGGCCTCAGCAGGAATTTCAAGATGTTCCTCCTTCTGGAACCCCACTATCTTGCCACTCTGCGAAAGGTGTTTAAACAAGAATGCCATACCAGCATCCATCAAATCGAAGAAATTGCCATCCGCCCGACCACTGTCCACGAACTCATTCTTATCCGTGCCGCGAAAACGAGCCAGCCGCAGCGACATCTGCGTATAGCCACTCAGATTCTTGCCAAACAGAGCCACTGCACCGTTCAACACCTTCCCGTCACGCATCAGATTCCACTTGCTCAGTAGCGATTCAACACTTTCAGCCTCTGCCGTTGCCGGCATACGTCCACGTTCAACCCCTAGGCGAACAGCATCACGAATCCGTTTCTCATCCAAGTCTGCCAATGCCACTCCCACTGCTTCTTGTCTTTCCCATGCAAACTTCTCTGGTTTTGCCGCACGCAGTCGCTCCTCATACATTTCCTGCGGCATCACCTGCGTAGTGCTCTCATTCTTGTAATAAGGGCAACCACGGTACGTATAAGGCATTTGGCCCCACCTCCAGCCGCTGAAGTGCATCACGATTAGTTGGTCGCCATTCCTTCCCGGCACATCAATGTACTCAGGCTTCACCTCCACCGCAGGGTAGAGCCCGGCCAAAGCTTGGGCAATTTCCCGTTGCGTAGAGTCCGTCACCTGTTGTCCGAGAATCTTCAGCGACGTAGGCGCAACGCCAAAGATTAGCAAACCGCCCTCAGTATTCAAAAAAGCGCAAGCCGAGTGCATCCCATCCTGCAACTCCCCTGTCGTTTTCTTCAACTCCAGACAGCGATGCTCATCCTTCGCGATTATCTCTTGTATATCTTCAAATGTCATAACAATTAACCTTTAATCATTAATCGTAAGTATCCACCGCTTCAGGCACAGTGTCGCTATCGCGCCACAGAGCCTTTCGCTCCCCACAAAGGCCGTGCAGCCGCAAAAGCGGCAGCACCGCCTTTTTTAGCTGCCCGCTCATTCAAATGGTCTCAGACAATAATCATTTATTCCTAATCCACCAACAGAAGATTTTGCTTTTTCAAAATCATCCTTAGTGAAGTAATACAACCACCACTTACAATCAGCAGAAACAGATGAAGCAATCTTCTTCAGATAAGGCATATCAATGTCATTATACGACAGCCCCATAATGCATACCGCCTTGGTAGTCTTCAAAGACTGAAAGAAAACCTCATTTTTCTCTATAATAGATTCAGGGGCTTTCGCCCACTCATTCATAATTCTTATCACTTCGCTATAAGCGTTCTGATATGGAAGAAGGACCCCTTCATCCCTAAATGGAGCATCCACATCCCTTATGTTTCCATGTCCAATCACAAACTCATCTCCAGGGATTATCCTGCTTCCGTGGATATGCAGGACATTCTCCTTAGGTATTCTATATGTCGCCTCAAGGGTTTCTGTGTAGTTAAACGTCAGATATTTAGCCGCCTGTGGAAGAGTCAAATCCGGTTCAATGTCACTAATATCTATACTTCTCACCCAAGCGTCAAAAGCATCGCGAAAATCATCCATTGTCTGACCAAACACCCAAGGGATACTTCCTTCTAAACCATCTTGCCACTGACCAGGATGATCATATTTAAAATCTTCTGGATTTTCCGGTTCACAAAAATCAGTTACCCATTCTTCGTCGTATTCCCCAAGAGAATTTTCCACATCTCCCCAGAACTCTCTATCATTGCTAAAGAATGTATCCATCAAACCTATGAGGTTAGAGTCCTTACGGTTCTTCTGAACCCATTTTTTGAAATCCCAGTACTTGGAATCAATACAATGATGTATATCAAAGCCATTGCCTATGACATACAACCTTTCTTCATCCTTCAATCCAAAATCAGGGAACAACTCCAGCTGTTTCATTTAATATATTTACACCCACTGGTTAACGTGTTTATACCTCTCCCCTATTTGCACCAGCTCATTGAACTTTTCTAAGCGGTTAAGCTTCAAAACACCGGCATTCAACAACTTCTGCTGGGACTTCCACCAGTTCCGCATACCCCTCTCTTCATCTACGAACTTCGATGGCCTCCTATGGTTCTTCTCCATAAAGTCCATCACCTCCTGATAGCGCACGTTCCACCTTTCTTCTTGCGTCATTGCTTAGAGATTTTAAATTCTCCACTAAGATTCAGTTAGAACAATTCTTGGAAACACTTACAGGCTTTGCAATGCCCTTGACATTGCTTTCTGTCATCTGTATCTTTGTGAGCGTAAGCGAACAATAACAGCTAAATCAACTCTTTAGCCGGGACTGGCTACTCACTGTCGGGCAGCAGTTATACCGGTGGGAGAGTTAAATTATGACACAGTTTAAGAATTTAGCTCATCGCTTAGTAATCAAGATCGTTTCAAACGTAATTGCTTTCGCTTACAATCCCAATCAAACAGAAATCTTTCAGCTCTTGTGGAATATCTACGATTTGTTTTCTACTGTTTTTAGATTGTAATAACAATCGTGGTTTTTCCTTCTGAGGTTTGTAATAACGATAGTTATGTGGTAAGAGGTTTGGAATTGACGTAAGAACTTGTTCTTAAAGGCAGAGCCATAACACTTAGCACAAAGACTCCGTAGGAGTCACAAACGTCAGAAGGGGTTTTCGATGTTTTTGTCTTACTAGTGGTGAGCCTGTCGAACTATTCGATGTTTACGGAAGTATCATCAAACAATTACATTAAAATACCATATTAAAATACCATAATCCCATATGGTGTCAAAATTCTTCCTGATATTGTCACATTTGTCTCAGAAGGGATATATTGTTTCTATTAATTCCCACAAAATTTTTCCTTAATACTAGCACCTTTTTCTATTAATACCCACAATCGAGGGTATTTTTACATCAATCTTGAAATGTAAATATTTTTCTTTCCAATAAGTGCTCTCCCCTTTGGGGGAGTTGGAGAGGGGCCTTTTCCTCCCACGTGTGGCGGTAAAAATTTCCTAACTAGCCAATAAGTTTTTTATGGTTATGCAGTAAAAAACGGTTCGTTAAGCCGTTCTTCAATTTGTAATGATAATTCTTATTGCCTGAAAACTTCTGTGTTTTTATTCTCCTATGGCGTTCCGCCAAGAGATCTTATGAATAATCTTGAATGATTTATTCTCCGAACTTTCCTCTCTCAATAAAGAATCACTTAATCAAGTGGTTCTTTGTCATTTTAGTTGAAATGTGGTAAATTAAAGAAAACCGCCAAAACCCTTCTGCTCAGGCTGAGACTACGTCTCTGATGTTATGTCTGCGTCCTTTTCCTTGTGTGCAAGCACCCAGATAAAAGCACCCAGCCACACCATCAATCTCTTTCGAGATTTCAGCCCAACCAGAAGAAAAACCTCGCTTCTCTAAAAAACAGCTTAAAGATGTATGATGTAAGATGTATGATGTAAGAGGGAACCACAGAACCTGAAGGCTGCGTTTAAGCCATGCGCAGAGACCAAGCTTGTTTGGGCTTTGCCATGGCGTAGCAGGCTCGATGCGTAGCATCAAAACCTGAAACTGTAAACCGTAAACTGTAAACAGTAAACCGTTTTCTCTGTTTTTCGGTTCTGTTGCTCAAGCCGTAAGGCTGTATTCGGTTTGTGAAGCAGCGAAGGCAAGTTAACTTGGATTCGATGATTCACGGACTGAATACTAATGGGTGAAACACATGAGCCACAGAAGCGGGTTTTTATTGTTTTCTTCTTAAATCAGAAGCAGTGGTTAGCGTCTTTCGTAGCGAAGCGATTCGTCTTTCGTTAAAACAGGTAACACCTAACATGATGGCTGTTGAGGTACGATGGCTGTTGGCGTCGGACGATGTTACCTGTTTGTCCAACAGGTAACTGACAGGTAACTCAATACCTCACTTCACCTTATTATATTATAAAGCTATATAACTAAAAAGTTAATTTATTTTTCTCGTAAAATTTACGTAGTTCGTAAAAATATAGTATGTTTGCAAGCTTTTTCGTAGATATTGGTTCTGTGAGAAGCACACGAGAAAATTATTTATTAACCATTTTAAGTATAAGAACTATGAACAAAACTTTACTTGTGAATGGAGAGGCTATGAATGCCCCTCAGGAAGGAATGCTCGAGGCTGAGCAGTTCCTTAGTGAGAACTACCTTTTCCGTCGCAACGTGCTGAACGGAAAGATTGAGTTTACAACCAGAAATGCCGA
>CADCIP010000015.1 GCA_902801485.1 uncultured Bacteroidales bacterium
TTCGAAGTCCATTCCCTTAAGATTATTGTCCTTAACCATATTCACGAACCTTTCCGAAACTATTGTCTCATCTCCCCATGCAATAGACTCTGCCATATCTGCTTTAGGAATAGAACTCCTTTTTAGTTTCAGTGGCGACAGTTGCTTCGCTCCAGACCCGCAGATTGGACAAGCGGAACTTTCATCGTATATAGTTCCGCATTCCTCACCTGTTGGTTCAAAATGACGAGTTCGGAACATCAGAAACCACTTGGCATTATTTATTTCAGTTTCTGTATAACTTCTCCTATAATCGAAGCAAGTAAAGAAAAGATCATTATTTTCTCGCGCCTTCTTCTGTAAATCTCCAATAGCATTAAATCGAGGGTCATTCTTATCTATTCTAACGACCTTAACTGAATCACCAAGGTTTGTACCTTCATCATCCCTGAACAGAAGATGAGCATATCTCATTATAATGCGAAATTCGACAATCTCTTTCATATAGAAAATTATTATACAACGCAAAGTTACGAAGAACTCCTAAAAAGTGGAGGACTTCTCATTTAAATATTCTTAAAAAGATATTCTTACGATTCTCCTTGCGCGAGTTTTGGATGATTTACAATATAATGAGGCGAACTCACTTGGAATCTGCCCCATTAATTTCTGAAAACAACTTCTGATTCTATTGCTTTATGCGGTCCATAAACCTCTTTACAAACTCCTTATATTCGTTATACTCTCTGTCAAGGGGAGTCTCACGGATATTGTTATTACTGGGATCGAAGGAATTGCCTTCATGTGAGCGTTTCGCTTGTGACTCCTTTTTAGTCAGCTCCTGATTAATATAAGAAATAGCATTTTCTTTCTCACCCAGCATATAATAAAGTAATGGCAGATTATAACCTGCATAACGTGGAACTAATCGATTTCCTTCTTCAAGCTCAAATAAAATTTCGTTTATGTCAGAGTATTTATTCAGGAATGGAACCGCATAAGCTTCAATAAGATTAACCATGTCAATTACCGTATCTCGGACATCTTCTTCTGTAGCGGAATTTTCAACTAACCATTGTTGGAAATTATTTTTGGGAGTAAGTTGCCCTATAGTTACACCCCAAGCACCAGCATAATAAACTCCTAAATCCATAGCCAAATCCTCCAATTTTGGATATGACAATCCTATCATTATATAATAACTCCTAAAATGTGGTATGGAAGAAGAATGACAAAACCCTATAGAATGGACAAAGCCATTTACTTCTCTAAGAAATTCATCCTTACCTTTTCTTTTGAATCCCAATAAAGCAAGTTTCTCACGCAGGAGCTCGCTAAATGTTATATATTTTAGTCCCATTTCAGATAAACATTTTTCAATTACGCCACAAATATACGATAATTTTTCACAATTCTAGTATAAAATAGGCGGATCATAATGTATTATTTCTACTCCATAATTACCTGTATATGGTGCATTATTAATCATGACATTTTTAAACTCAGGTATTTTTGCTGCATTTCCACCTTTAGGAAAAATAACAGGATGTTTATCACTCATTATGGGTAGTGCCCTCCCCTGATTATGTGTCAATCTTGCACGAGGACCATTTTTCACTTCAGAGAAAATAAGAAGTCCTTCTTTATTTCTGTACACAATATCAGGCCTAATTCTTATTCCGTTGACCTCAATTGTTACCTCTGTACCTAATATCGTTCCGCCATTTTGAATGATTTCATCCATTCGCTGCAATTTCCCCATCTCGCCTTTTTGGTAAGCTGAAAATTGAATAGCACTATTTTCGTAATTAATTGGGGCCGAATTTACTTTTCCGGCATTCGATATGGCTGGCATTGCATCTGGCTCCGTCTTTATCGGCTTATGACGACTTTGCATTATCCTTGACCCTTTGCTTGCGAGCTTATTTACGATTGTACCTACCCCTACTGTTGCAACGGCAATACCCATATCAATCCCCATATCTGTCCAACTAAAGTTGAATGGCGTCCCTGTTAATCCGGAATAAGTAAGATTATAAGATACATAGCCAGCAGCGGCACTTCTCTCCTAATTAATTTTGCATTCAGCAGAAAAGTGGCGCACGCCTCGTTTTTCCAGTTGAGCCGGCTCAACTTTTTGGGCCCATTTCAATGAAATTAGATATAGATGTGCGTTTTGAACTAGAAAAAAGTAACTTATTAAGAAGGGAATTCTTCCTTTTTTTAACAAAAATAGGCTGACCGATTTTCTTCAGCCAGCCTATTCATATCAAGATTGTGGGATTAGTTTACAACACGGAATGGATTATTCCTGCTCATCAGAGTCCAAGTATCTGATATTCATATCGTGTTCACCATTCTTGTCCCTCGTGACAACCCATTTGCGATACAGCTTGTTCGCACGGATTTCATCCCATGAGCACCTATGCGCATCACTCCATTTGACAAGAAAGAGATAACTGGTATCTGTGTTATTGAACAGACAATGTTCATAAATATAACAAAACGAATCTGGGAATATCGCTTCATCGTTATGGATATAGCAGTCAGTCCACCCCCATAATGTAAGAAGTGTTGTGTCTCCAACTTCACCAGCGGATAAAGGAGGTAATAAGCGATTACATACACTATCAATATCGTCATAATGTGACGCTCCTATAAAAAGCGTGTCACTAGTACAATTCTTGAACCATAATGCAGTGACAGGGTCACATGAAGATAATTGAAATAGCACAAAAATAACAACACCCCATAAAAAACTGCTTTTTCTCTTTTCTCTCATAAAAATTGTCTTTAACCTAAAATTCTTGGCACAAAGATAAACTATTACTCGATTATAATAAAACTTTTTGACTATATTTCTCTAATTTAATAAAAAAATCTACCACCAACTCTCAACCTTTGTAGATTGAATTTGCTAATATTAACAGCAGGATAATGTGTATCTGGTCCTCCAAGCCAATCAACTCCGAAATATCCTTTAGACAAATAGTTTGCATACGTCTCAGTCCAGAAATTGTAGTGCAATGACATATTACCTTGATTTGTGGCATATTGGCAACTGGATAAACTTTCAAGACCAATTACTGACCAATATGCAGCAAAGCCGTACAGGATGCCATTTCCTGAACGAATTATAAACATTTTACAACACAAGAGGTCGTGTCTAAAGTAACAGACACGACCCCTTGTTAGATCAGTGTTCTTCCGGCCAATATGCTGTGCCAGGAAACACTCCATTCCTAATTCTGTATGCGACAGCGGAACTTACCCATACTGAGCCTATGTCCGACTTCGCTCTAAAATCACTAGTTAGTTTTCCTATTGTAAACCATTCTTTGTTTATGTACCATGCATGCCATATCCGTTCTTTATGATCCACTGCACTTTTTGTAACCTCCCTAAATAGTATATTGTCAGTATCGCCGACATCCTTGCATTTGCCAACTTTCTGCCAATCGCCATCTGCCACCCCCATCCGAAGTATTGTATGGCATAGAAATCCACGTCATCGGACACTACTTCTTCTGGGTTCAACTCATATCCTCTCGGGTATTCTTTTTTGAACACGCGTATTACCGAACTATTTAAATCCGTCCAGTCATTAGCTATGTATTGGAAGAAGCGCAAATTGCCATTATCCAATGTGACAGAGAATATATCTCCGATTTTCGTAACTATTCTTTTGGCCATAATATATCTTTATTTCTACGCTATTGCGGGTTCTGCTTCATATTCAGCAACCTTTATCACATCAGCATTCAGGGCGGCAGAGATTTTGCATATTGTGGCCATCGTCAGGTTATGGGTACCAGAAAGCCAACGACTCACCTCCGTTTCTGTCTTGCCCATCAGTCGGGCAAAGTCTTTCTGAGACATTCCCTTGGCTTCAAGAATGTCATAAATACGGTTTGCAATAGCTACAGACAACTCCATCTGTAACTTCATCTCAGGAGTAATGGTGCTCCTGATTTCATCCATAATTCTGTTCGTCTTCATAGTAGATGTTCCATTATGTTATTCATCATCAATGGTAAAAGATAATTCGCCTAATAATTCAGTTCCAGTAACTACAATCACCTTATTCTTTTCTCTTTGTTTCAGTTCAATGTCAATTTTCTGTAAAACCTTTACTTGCCGATGTAAATTCTCATCCTCCTGATATGTGGTCGTTTCTTTTAATCCACCATTGCCAAGAATCAGAATTTTAGCTTGAATATTCAGCAGATATAGTCTCAGCGATGTTGTTTCCAGATGCGAGGGCAAGGCCATTACTCTATCGCGTTTTGTTCCTTCATATCGGAAATGCCGGTCTTCTGCTCCATCGCGCTTGATTATATCAAGTCTGTAAACCAATTGGCGTATATCATCAGGGTATGTATCTTTGTATGTCAACAAGAATTTTTCAAATTCAGAGTACTCCTCACCTTCAAAGTGAGGAGAGTATAGGCTAACCTTCTCGCCATCCTCTAATAGTTCTATCAATAGATTTCTTTCCATATTTTCATTATAAATTTGATACAAAAATAAACATAAAAGTTTATTCCGCAAAACATTTCGCTCACAAAATCAACTTTTATGCTTATTTTGTTGCTAATTGAACGATGATGAGTAAATAAATTCACAAAATAAAGCCCCCGCAAGATTTCTCCTGCAGGGCTGTTCTTGATGTCCCATGTTTTACTCGTATGTTTATGCCATTTTTGTTACAAGAACTTTTATTCCGTCTTCCCCCACAGCAATGTGCCGTCTGTAGCCTGCCCTTCTGCCTCTACGCTCAGGTGAGTGGTTCAGCTGTTATTATAAAAGGTAATGGTAGCCTCGCCGTTCTCGTCCAACTTCAGATTGGGATTCCAATAAAGAGTCCTACGATAGTCTGTTGGCTCTGGCGGCTTTTCAATTATTTCTTTTTTATCTGATTAACGTTATATCCGGCCTTGCGAAGCAATGAGATGATGCCATCGGAACCTGCTAAGTGTCCTGAGCCGAAGACAAAAATAGTTGGTTTCTCGCTCATGGCAGCCTGCATCTTTGGCAACCATTTCATGTTCCGGTCTTTATAAACCGACGGATGCTGTTCTATTTCCTGTTTGTTTACATTTATAAGACTCTCCAAATCTCCCGTCGTCCAATAGCTGAGTATTTCATCTCGCTGTTTGATTAATGCTTGCTGACGCTCGTCGTAAGTTTTCAAGAATTTCACCAGGGAATCTGCCTGTGCCTGAATGGTCTGGGGCATTTCTTTGTTTTGTTTCGTAGAGAGTGAATCAGTCTTTATGTTTTCATCGTCCAGTTCGCCCACATCCATGCCTCGGTCCATTGCCTTTGCCATCAAATATCCATCCATGAATCCTGACATTATTGGACCATAGAAGTGTGTATGAAGGATAGAAAGGAAGTATGAGGGCGGCATATCTCTGAAGTCAATAAAGGTTGTGTCTCTCAGGTCGGCACGCATTACCTCCTTGAATTTCTTTATCAGGATGTCGGAACTTTCGCTGTCAATATAGTCGAAGATGTTCTTGCCTGCGGGGTACTTCAACTCCTGCGATTCCTGTCTTTGTGGCTTGTCTTGCTTATTGCGAAATTTGTTTTTAAGGTATTTTACGGGATTACCTTCCACATACATTTGCTGGCATTGCGCCTCGGCCTCGGCATATTCTGGGATACTGTCCAGCAGCGAACCGGGCAGGTTATGAACGGTTCCCAGCATGAAAGACGGTTCCTTCTGTCCTCCTCCGCTGATACGATATAGGAGCTGCGCCTCTGCAGTGGCAACTACGAAAGAAAGAAGGATGGTAATGACAATATGTTTTTTCATTGTCTTTTTTTACCTTATTAGCTTAACGCCTATTATAGTGCCATTAAGTCCTTGACTGAATAGATGCGGCTGAGGGCTTCGAAGGAGAAATACTGGTCATCCAATAAAGATGTTTTAATCTGTCCTTAGCATTTCCAGCATATATTATTGATACCTATTAATTAACGTTTCTTCTCAGCCATTCGCTTATTGCATCCATTATCTGATGTTGCTTGCTTCGGTCGATTTCTCCATCCCCTCCATGCATTATTCTACGCTCAACGCCAAAATCCATCAGATTGTGAGTCGCATCAACAATTACAGACGTATAATTCTTGTTGCCGTTCTCATGCATTGTCTTCTCGAATTCAACAATATTGGTGGAACATAAGACATTATAGTCATGGTAGCCACTAAGAAACAGAATTGGGCATTTTACCTTCTTGTAATATGGTTTGGCATTATACCACATACGCGGAGCCAAATAGTCTTCTTCCATTTGTTTCCCCAAAAAGTGAGTAATTAATGGAGCGAAAAGTTCTCTGTGACTCTTTATGCTTCCTTCGTACTTGTTATATAAACGCTTGGCGTAATCCTCCTTGTCTCCTATTCGGGAGTGTTTCATGTCATCTATCATTATTTGATACATCGCGGAGTATTCATGAAAAGAAATCCCCATACTTGCATTTGGAAAATACGAGACCGATTGTTTAAAGAATGGGAGTGACAAAGCTGTACTTATGTCCGTAAACGCTGCCGTCCATACAGGGTTATTATATAGAGTAAATATTTGATGGTCTTTCTTATCCTGCGGCTCTACATTCGTAACCAACTGAATTAGAAACGATGGTTTGGCAACAGAGGATGCAGAAATTAGTGCAGAGCCGCCAGACTCACTTGTGCCGATAAATCCCATCTTAAACTTCTTGAAAGTTTTATTTTTTTTCAGAGAATTATAGACGTCCGAAGCATCATCTGCCATATCGAACAATGTAGTTAGGGACGTGGAGTCTTCTGAATGGAGCGGACGGTTATCAAAGAAACAACAGGAGATACCGTCAGCTAATAACTTATCCACCAAATAAGAATAAAGAAACTGAGCCTCTTCTACTTTCTGCTGCCTATGATTAACGATAATCACCAATGCCTTTTTGTTAAATTTCTCAGGGCAGAACACTTTTCCTTTACGAATGCGCCCGTCGCGCATTTGGAACTGACATGGAATACTATCACCATATGCTAAGGTTGATGATAAAAGCAACACCAGAAGGCATAATATAATGTGTCTCATTGCTTATTTCTTTTGTCGAAGGTCTAATATCATTTGTTTTATC
The DNA here is from genome assembly GCA_902801485.1 of uncultured Bacteroidales bacterium. GTDB lineage: Bacteria > Bacteroidota > Bacteroidia > Bacteroidales > Bacteroidaceae > Physcousia. Next base: position 7,114 of record CADCIP010000015.1, read on the forward strand.
TTTTCTACGCAGTTGTCTGAAGGATAAGAAAATGGGGCGGAATATTTCACTCCATATTTATTAGCCGTCCAACTTAGGTTCATATAATCAATTTCCATCTTCATTTCATTATGTTCCTCTATCAAAAAGCCTATCCACGCTTTTGTCGTTCGAAGATGCTCTTCCAATGAGAAGTCGATTAAAGACGTCCCATATGGACTGTTCAACAAGGTGTAAAATTCCTTCATCATATTGTCAGCCTGAAGGGAAAGTTTGATTTTCTTTCCTTTCTTTTTATCCTGAATCATCCTATAGACGGTTTTCAGATAATGTTCCTTTGACCCGTCAAAAGAGATGGAATCCATCATTTCAAGGTTCTTCTTTATTGAAATTTCGTCGTACAGGAAATTGTCGCCATCATTATAAGCACCCGTAAGAGTAATAAGCCCATGTATGGTTGTATCTCTTGATACCACATCAAGACCTACAAAGGTAGACAGACGGTCCGAAAGGAGGAATATTGTATCCTGCGTTTCTGCATTTCTATATCTTTCAACTATTTCATAAACTTTTTCTGCATATTCACTAATGCTTCTATTTTTGTCAACAATGTAAGTGATCATATCATAACCAATTTCAGACAAACTGGTCTTCATTGCAATACTGTCAAACGACGATTCATTCTCGGAATAGCGGAGATTCAACACCAATCCTCTAGCTGATATGACATTGCTCCACAGAAAAAGGACAAAAACATTGATTAGAATTTTCTTCATAATATTACTTCTTACAGAAATATCTGTTATTCATAAAACTCTATGTTATTATTCGATATTTTACCCATATTAAGAACAAAATTATCACATTTATTGCAGATCGGCAAATCTCAAGAGGTAAATATTCTATCACTCACTCTTTTTCCCTAATTTCTAAACCGTATATATTTTAGTCCTAACGTCGCATTGCTATATCTTATTTCCCGGCTCAGTCTGTCGATCGCCAGGTATTGCGTATAATATTCCTTGCGTTCCTCAGCATAACGCACAGCAGTCCGCAGGCAGTCTTCTGCCCGTTTGGTACTGTCAACCAAAGTATGATACTTACCCATATAATACTGGCTGCGGGCATAGAGGGAATCACTTGGGTGCAGGCTATAGTACTCATAGGCAATGCGGAGCAGGGAATCGTTGGTAACATCCTGTCCGCTCTTGTCCTGCGCTATGGAATAGACAAGGGCATAGCGGGCAAGGGGCTCGCCACGGAGTGAACGACGATTGATGGTTTCCAACTTGCGGCTGTCATTGCACGAACTAAGGACAATGACAAACAGCAAGAAAAAGACGTTTTAACGGTATTAATCATATTTAACCATAACCTTTTGGCTTGTTCCATCCTTCTTGTGAATGATATAGACTCCATTTTGCCTTAGCGATGAGAGATGATGCCCGTTCAGGTCATAAATTTCTCCCTCGTCTTTGGAAAAGGCTGGGGTGAGACCTTTGATACCATCCACAACATCCATTGCATCTTCAACACGGAAAGTAGATGCGTTATCCGTAAGACTACTGTCACTATTAAGGAACTTCAGCGAACCACCAGCACCACCTAACTGGTTGATGCAGTTATATTCGGTTCCCGTTTCACGAAGCACAAAGCCTCCGTCGTTAGGCAACAGGTCCCAAGTATAGTCCCCCTTTCGCATCACAGCCTTTTTTCCATCCTTAGCCAGCGTCTCGGCAAAGCCCGTTGTGTAGTTATACACCTTAACATGATAGGGGTCGCCGCCAAAGGCCCACAAGAATTCTGCAGTCTTGGTTATCTTGCCATCGTTCTTCTTGGGGTTGTAAGGCTCCCCCCTCTGCTTACCTATGTACCATACACTATTGATGTTCAGATTATACCATTTGGCTGTGGCCTCATCCGTCGAGAACTCAAACGGGCCGTTCCACTTAACATTGAACCTTACCGTGACGTCACTCGTGACTTCTGTAATATGCGTGTCAATCTTCTCCAAAGTAATGAAGTCGTTCTGCAAAGAATCTGACGGTGCAGGCAAAAGGCTGCCATGGGCAACTTCTGCTGTATCTGTAGCTACAACCATGCCCTCGTATAGCACTTCGTATGAGACTATATGTGTAAGATCTACCGGCGAAGATGTAATGGAGAAATCATACGGTTGGTAGTTGAAAGGCCCCAGCGTATCGTCGTTTTCGCGACAATCAAGAAGCGTCCAACAGTCGTCCTCCGGAACTTCGCTTTGGATATTGCTACCGAACAACGACCAGGAGACTGGGTTTCGACCGGGAAAACTCTGGGTATCATTGGCTGTGATAAGCCGGTAACCAGAGAGAGAGACTTCCTGCCCTGCATCTATATATAAATACAGTGTAGCATCAAAGGGACCACAATACTTGGTATAGACATTGTCATCGAAGAGATTCTCCTGCATTTCGTTGCTATAATATGTACCTGTATAGGCATAGAGGGCAAGTGGTGTTATCTCCTCTCCATTCTGGTCCAGAAGATTGATTTCGGAAAGTTGAATTGAAGAACCACTTTTAACATCATCAACGGCAAACTGATAGTAACGGTATCCCTTTCGTTCCTTAACAACAGTTATGGTACAGGTATCGCAGAGGGTTTTGTCTTGGAGAGCCGAGACAATAATATCCGCTGTCCCCACCCCGTTTGCAACAACCAGCCCTTCGCTATTAACGGATGCAACAGCCTCATCGGTTGTTATCCACTGAAGCTTCAGGCCTTGCGGATCGATATTTTCTGTATATACTTTGAGTTGCATTTCCTCGCCAGGCAAAAGTGTTGCGGAATGTTTGTCAAGCATCAGCGACGGAACAGGGTCGGAAATAACAAAGTCTGCTGGCATATAGTTGGCTGCCGGAAGAGAACGGTCGTCATTGCGTTCATCCAGAAGCACCCAATCCGGATCGTTGGGGTCGGTCAACTGGGTGTCGCTTCCGTAGAGTTTCCACGAACAGGGATTCCGGTCGGGGTTATTGCCTGTATCGTTGGCCGTATAGATGCGGTATCCGTATGGTTCCACATCGTCCATTGCATCGAAGAGGAAATAAGAACTTCCATAGAAACCGGCGCAGTACTTGGTATGAACATTATTATCGGCTGCGTTCTCCCAGTTCTCATTATTGTAACCTTCGGGTCCTCCGTCATAGATGTAAAGGTCTTCTGCCTCGTTGGATGTATCGTCAAGAATGTCAAACTCTGAAAACTGTATGGTGCCGCTGCTACCATTCACGATTTTCGTAATAACCAGATTGTAATAACGGTACCTTGGGGCATCGGCATTGTAATTGGTAAAGCCATCCGTTCCTTCGTAAACCCTGCCGCTGGTTCTGCGCAGCACGGGCCAGTTGTCGTGCTTGCGTCCGTTGTCCAGATTTTGTCGCCAACTGCCTTTACCTGTATTATCGTTATAGTTCAGCTGATAGCACAGATAGCCGTTATCGACCTGTTCGGGTGTCATATTATTGGTCTGTGAGGAAGTATAGTCCCAACAGTTGTCGATAGAAAGACCCTTGCCGGCAAAGGCAAACTCCTTTCCTTCGGTTACTCCTGTTATAACACCTATATTATAACTGTTGGCTACGGTTACTTTACCTGCCGACGGGCCAATAAGGGCTGCCGCATTATATGGAGCAGTAACCATACCGGTATTGCAGCAGTTGGTAACATTAAGAGTTGCAAAACCGCCCACGTATCCAACCAGCGCACCGGCAATATTGCCCGTTGCCGTAACAGAACCGTTGTTCTCGATGCCGATAATTATGGCAGCATCATCGTGTGCATAACCTGCCAGCATACCCACGTATGTTTTTCCTTCAACCGTACAAGTGGTATCAAAAACTATGTTGCTAAGTGTGCATCTGCCGATATTTCCGAAGAAACCTAAAGCACTGTCTCCATTAATATGCAGATTGCGTATGGTATGCCCCTTGCCATCGAAACTGCCAGAAAAGACATTGAGGGCAGTTCCTATCGGGCGGAACTCTCCGTTATAGTCTTCCATATCAATATCGTTGAGCAATTCAGCCTTTGCTTCCGTTTCGCCTTCTTCATTAACCAAGCGGCTGAAGGTGATAAGATCCTCGGCTTTATCTATCTGGTAGATGCCGCCCTTCTTATGCAGACCGTACGAAAGCATATAGTCCATCCATTCCACGCGATCCCGTACAAAGTCCCGTACACGGTCCACTTCCTTCTCCCATGAACCGGGAACAACCGGATTAAGGGAAATCCATTGGTTGAGGTAAGGCCAGCGGATAAAGTTGAGAGTAGCCGAGGCGCGTACATCCTCACGCAACGAATCCACATCGGCAGCTACGTCCTCGGGATTAAAGGCACCGTCCTTACGAAGCTTAGCCCACATCTCCTCTAACTGAGCAAAGACAGTCGGGTCGGAAAGCACGCGGCTGACGAACTGTCCCCAGTTGCCTGTCTGACGAACCTTGTAGGTCCAGTCATAACGTTCGTTGGCAGGATAGGTGGTCTGGTCATTCTCCAAAGCAAGGTCAGCATCCCACACCGGTCCGGTGTAGAAATGGTCGTCACCACGCTCCTTGAACATGAATACCTGGCATATCATATCGGTATTGCCGTTGAACTCGCTTGCAAGAAACCATCTGAGGAACGATTCCATATCCAGAACAGAGCGAAGGCCGTTCTCCCCATCGGTATATTCCGGACCGAAGACAGTATTCTCCATATTGTTCCATGTATCTTGGATATACTGGAACTGCACATCCTGAATGACATCATCGTCGGGCTCATGAATGGATATGGGATTACCATGCGATGACCAGAAATAGCGAGGCTCGCGAGTAGCATTATTATCCACCTCGACGTAATAGCCGCCGGTGATGGTTTCTTCGTCAACATCTGTCTCGCTCATTTCTGTTATATCAATGCGGTCCTTGTCCAAATCCACATGATCCGCTAAAGTATAGGTTCCGCGATAGTCGCCATTGACAACAAGATCGACAATCTGGCTCCAAGGGGTCCATTCCTTTTCTACTCGTTTCGACATAGCCCAAGCCACAGGGTTGCGCATCAGTGTCTTGTCGCGATAGCTGTTGATGAGCACCCATTTCTTGGCTTTTGCCGGCGATTCATTACGTCCGCCCTTCATCATGTGGTGACTCTTTCCATCGTTGAACTTTACGCGAAAAGCCTTGTTTTCGTGACTGGCAGAGTAATTGCCTCGTACACGGAACAGAATGGGGTACTCCTGTGTAAGGGTGCCACCTTCGTATATGAGCACCGACTGCGATTCGAAATCCTCGCCACGATTCACAGGGGTGATATTATCCTTAACATGAATGCTAAGCGTTGGCAGGTTGGTAATCTGATAGAACTGGCTGTCGTCTCCTTCACCCGCATGACCAAAGAACTGCAATTCGGCAATGTTACAATAAGAACCGGAACTGCCGACATAACGGACATAACGGAAACCACGACTGACATTAACATCTGCCGTTGTAGCAGTACCATTGGCCGGTTTATTACTGATAAGATAAAGCGGCATGGCATCCATGAAGTCAGGACTGTTTGCTCCTTCGAAAAGGCTCAGCAACATGCGGTCTGCACCCTGACTGCCAGGAGCAGGTGTATAACCGACACGGGTTATAACGTATGGCTCTCCCAGATCGAGGCCCACCCATTGCATCTCATTTGCAGAGGTGCTATAATATGTCTTGACATCTCCGTCAAAAGCCAATGCTGCCTTTTGCTCAGAACCGGAATACATCATTGCACCTGTAAGAAGCCGGTCAACATTCGAGTCATAAGCATGCAGCAGGCATGTGGCAGACAATAAGCAGCAAAGGACATAAAGTCTGCAACTCTTGAATTTTATCATGATTTATAATTGAAATTATCGTTATTTAAGTCGCAAATATACTATTTTGTCTCCATAAAATGGACCATTCTCTCCAAAAAAGCACCCATTTGTTGTTTTTTTAACACAAGAGTGATTTTTAAGTTTACCGGGGGGCGCAAACATCATAGGGATTTACTGTGGTGAACCGAAATTTCTTCGCTCTTCATTCTTCTTTCTTCTTTTTTATTCGTACCTTTGCACTCAATTTACAATACGAGCATAGAAAAGAATGAAGCACTTCCTATTCATATTAATGCTATTCTCTGCTCTCTGCGCCAAAGCACAGGAGGAAATTATAACAGAGCCGGCAAGAAAAGACACAATAAGACTGTTGACTATAGGTAACAGCTTCTCGCAGGATGCCGTGGAGCAATATCTGTATGAACTGGCCAAAGAAGTGGGAATACACATGATTATCGGGAATGCGTACAAAGGCGGCCAGAGCCTGGAACAGCATTGGACTGATCTGACAGAGGAACATGATGTTTATGAATACCGCAAGGTGGTAAACGGCATACGAACCAATACACCGCATAGCTTGTTGCCACCTATCATAACAGATGAGCCATGGGACTTCATCAGCTTTCAGCAAGCAAGCCATTATAGTGGTCTGACCACCACATACGAACCGTTCCTGTCAAAACTGATTCAGTACACCGACAGTATTAAGACAGGGCAGGATGTACGCTACGGTTGGCACATGACGTGGGCCTACTCGAAAGACTCCAACCACGGAGGCTTTACCAATTACAGCCAACAGCAGGATGTGATGTACGACAGCATCCGGTATGCTGTTCAGTGGACACAGATTCTGCATCCGGAATTCTCCTTTAACGTTCCCTGCGGTACTGCTATCCAGAATGCCCGAACCAGCTATCTGGGCGATAACATGTGCCGCGACGGATATCATCTGGACTTAAAATTCGGAAGATATACAGCAGCCTGCGCTTGGCTTGAAACGATTACAGGTATCTCGCCTGTAGGACTAAGCTACAGACCGGAAGGTGTTGACAAAACCGCGGCATACGTCTGCCAGATTGCGGCACATGCTGCCGTACTGAATCCATTTGTGGTAACCAAACTGAATAATGAAGGGTTCCCGGCTCAAAATGATATTGTTCCAACAGGACTTATCAAGATTAACTTTGCGGAGAAGCCATACGAGGGAGGACAAGACTGGAACACCATGACGCCCGCGATGCGCACCCTTTCATGGATTACAGATGCCAACAACAACGTTACGGGCATTACACTGACAAGTACAAATGCTTTTTCAGGTACCAACACCAACGGACCTACCTATACTACGACCAATATGCTGATGCCTGCTGAGGTTTCACGTTCATGTATGTGGGGATTTGCTGCCGAAAGCTTCGGTAATCAGAAACCAAAAGCATCATGCACCCTGACCTTAGGACATCTGAACCCAGAACTGAAGTATGATTTTACATTCTTTGCATCAAGGCAAGATTGTCGGGATTGGAGAGAAACGGAGTTTACCATCCAAGGTGCCCGAGTGTACACAGACGGCGTAGAGGCTGCCAATAATATCAGTCATACAGCTACCATAAAAAATGTAAGCCCCACCGCAGACGGGAAAATTATCATCAAGGTGGCTCCAGGCGACAGAAACAACAGCAAAAACAGATTCTATTACCTGAATGCAATGACAATAAAAACTCGCAAATAGACGTTAATAAATTATACATTATTATAAAAAATATGGAACAAAAAAAACAGATTCAGATTCAGTTCCGACTGATGGATGTACAGGAACTGCAGTTTGTAAACCTATCTAAGCAATGGCCTGAAGGCGAACTTCAGGTGAATAACCAAATGCAGTTTAACTGCGATACGGAAAAGCGCGTTGTCAGATGTGTCACAAACTTTGAATACAAGAAGAACGATATTACCCAACTGATTCTGGGTGTACAGACAGTGTTCGAGTTTGCCCGCGAAGGCTGGAGCGCTATGTATGACCTGAAAGGCGACCAGTGGATTCTCCCTGTTGGTTTGGTTCAGCACATTGCCGACATGACCATTGGTGCAGCTCGTGGCATACTGGCCATCCGTACAGAAGAAGCAGGTCTTCCCAAACAGATTCTCCCCCTTATAAACCCAGGGCAGATACTTAAGAGCAATATCAGCTTTAAAAGAACAACACAAGCAAAGACCGTGCCTGTAGGTGATTCTGCCGGAAATGCATAAAAAAGCATAAAAAGACGACTATTTTCATTTCGTCCGAAAAAAACGCGGATTCGTCGAATTAATTTCTGCGTTCTGGAATGTCGTCGTATCTTTGCTGTGTGCAAACAAGCGATGCATGACCATAGCTTGAAAAATCTAATGCAGAGGGCTGTAAATTTTACAGCCCTTTTATTGTATATTTTGGAAAAAGGTGGTAACTTTGTGCCCACAAAAGAAAAGCCCCTGTAGTTCAATGGATAGAACAACGGTTTCCTAAACCGTCGATCCGGGTTCGATTCCCGGCGGGGGTACTTTTTTAGTTTAGAGTTGAGAGTTTAGAGTTGTTAATTGTGAGTTAGATCGGTATTAGTGAAAATTTAGAATCATTAATTAATATAAATCATGGAGATTAAGGAAAAAGAATCTGTAGTTGTAAGATTCTCGGGCGACTCGGGCGATGGCATGCAGTTGGCCGGCAATATTTTCTCTACAGTTTCTGCTACCGTTGGTAACAGCATCAGTACATTCCCCGACTATCCTGCAGACATCCGTGCTCCGCAGGGGTCGCTGACAGGTGTGAGTGGTTTTCAGGTTCATATTGGAGCAGGGCAGGTTTTCACTCCTGGTGACCAATGTGACGTATTGGTGGCTATGAATGCCGCTGCATTGAAAACCCAATACAAATTTGCAAAACCAGACGCTGCCATTATTATCGACACTGACAGTTTTGGCCCTAAGGATTTGGAGAAGGCTCAGTTTAAGACAGAAGATTATCTGGGTGAAATGGGCATAGACCCCGACCGCGTAATAGCTTGCCCCCTGACCACTATGGTTAAGGATTGTCTGGCTGATACAGATATGGACGTAAAGAGCATGCTGAAGTGTCGCAACATGTTTGCGTTAGGTTTGGTATGCTGGCTCTTCGATCGCGATTTGGATATTGCCTTTAATTTCCTGAAGGAGAAATTTGCCAAGAAGCCTGGCGTTGCCGAGGCTAACATTAAGGTTATTCAGGCCGGATACGATTACGGACACAATACACATAGCAGCGTAGCTAATGTCTATCGGATTGAGACAAAGAATAAAGTACCCGGACGCTATATGGACATCACGGGTAACAAGGCTACTGCATACGGCTTTATCGCTGCTGCTGAAAAGGCAGGCCTTAAGCTCTATCTGGGCTCCTACCCCATCACTCCTGCTACAGACGTGCTACATGAACTCTCCAAGCACAAAAGCTTGGGGGTAACAACCGTTCAGTGTGAGGACGAAATAAGCGGATGTGCTTCTGCCTTAGGTGCTTCGTTTGCCGGTGCACTGGCAGTAACAAGTACCAGTGGCCCAGGCATCTGTCTGAAGAGCGAGGCGATGAATCTGGCAGTCATCATGGAGCTGCCTCTGGTAGTGTTGGACGTACAGCGTGGCGGTCCTGCTACGGGTCTTCCTACCAAGAGCGAGCAGACAGACCTTCTACAGGCTCTCTTTGGCCGTAACGGTGAAAGTCCCATGCCTGTAATTGCTGCTGCCAGCCCCACCGACTGTTTCGATGCAGCTTATGCAGCCTGTAAAATGGCGTTAGAGCACATGACTCCCGTTATCCTGATGACGGATGCTTTCGTCGCAAACGGCTCTGGTGCATTCAAACTGCCCAACCTGGCTGAATATCCTGCCATCAACCCTCCATACGTTCCCGAGGAACTGAAAGGTACTTGGACACCCTATATGCGTGCCGAGAACGGTACTCGCTATTGGGCGGTACCAGGCCGTCAGGGATTTGAGCATATCTTAGGCGGACTGGAGAAAGACGACAAGACGGGTGCTATCAGTACGAACCCTGAGAACCACGATCTGATGACCCGTAAGCGTCAGGCTAAGATAGATGCCATACCTGTTCCCGACCTTGAGGTACTGGGCGACAAGGATGATGCAGAACTGCTGATTGTAGGCTTTGGCGGTACATTCGGTCATTTACATGCTGCAATGGACGAGATGCGTGCTGCTGGCAAAAAGGTGGCTCAGGCTCACTTTAAGTTCATCAACCCTCTGCCTAAGAATACAGCCGAGGTGCTGAAGAAATATCCCAAGGTTGTTGTGGCCGAGCAGAATATGGGTCAGTTGGCAGGCTGGCTGCGCATGAAGGTGGACGGCTTTGTTCCTGCCCAGTTCAATCAGGTGAAGGGACAGCCCTTCGTGGTTGCTGAACTGGTTGAGAACTTCACACAGTTGTTGAACAAATAAAGAAAGGACATACATTATGGCATATACTCAGAATGATTTCAAGAAAGGACAGCCACGTTGGTGTCCTGGATGTGGCGACCACTTCTTTCTGGCTTCACTGCATAAAGCAATGGCAGAAATAGGCGTTGACCCTTGGAATACTGCTGTTATCTCTGGTATCGGTTGTTCCAGCCGTCTGCCCCATTATATGGCTACATACGGCATGAACACCATTCATGGCCGTGCTGCCGCCATTGCAACTGGTGCTAAAGTTGCCAATCCCAACCTGACCGTATGGCAGGTAAGCGGTGACGGTGACGGTCTGGCCATCGGCGGTAATCACTTTATACATGCAAACCGCAGAAACATCAACCTGAATATGATTCTGCTGAACAACCGTATTTACGGATTGACGAAAGGCCAGTACAGCCCCACCAGCCCCAGAGGTTTCGTCAGCAAATCATCTCCCTATGGAACTGTAGAGGATCCGTTCCGTCCTGCAGAACTTTGTTTTGGCGCCAGAGGCCATTTCTTTGCCCGTGCTGTTGCAACAGATGCTCCAGGCACAATCGAGGTGCTAAAGGCAGCATACGAACACAAGGGAGCCAGCGTATGCGAGATTCTGCAGAACTGTGTTATCTTTAACAATGGTACACACGATGCAGTATATGATAAGGCCGGCAGAGCCAAGAACGCCATCTACCTGAAGCATGGCGAGAAGATGCTCTTCGGCGAGAACAATGAATATGGTATTGTTCAGGATGGCTTCGGCGTTAAGGCGGTGAAGTTAGGCGAAGACGGCTATACAGAAGCAGACGTACTGATTCACGATGCAAAGTGTGAAGATAACACATTGCAGCTGAAGTTGGCTGAAATGGAATGGCCAGTAGCCTTAGGTGTGATCCGTGATGTAGAGGCTCCTACCTATGATGACTGCGTAACAGCCCAAATAGAAGAGGTAAAGGCTCAGAAGAAGTATCACAACTTTGCCGAACTGCTGGAAACTAATGATATCTGGGAGGTTAAATAAAACAAACCCTCTCTTCTATATTAAAAGGCCCCCGCTTCCAGAAAGCAGGGGCCATTTATTTTTATCAGAAGAGGCGATACGAGAAGGTTATACTCAGAACAGGCCAACACTTGAATTTTTTTACGGTACTAACCATATCTCCCACTTTGCCAGGAATATCGGTAACATCACGGGTAAGGTCGATACGCTGGGGAGTCTGCTGCACCCATCCGTCGCCCGTTTTGTTAAATTTATCCATATCCCAGGAAATCATATCGTAATCATCCGTAGTGTTTACCCGGTACACATTGTCAACATAGACATGGGGAGAGCCTCCTAAAAACATGACTCCTGCATCGACATCAAATTTCCATTTGCGGTTCTTGGAGAGGGCTGTATTATAACCAAGGCCCACATACGGACGAATCTTGCTGATTGTCATCTCGGCCTCAGCCTGATTATAGCTGTTAGGCACCATTACGGCCTTACTGCCATCGGCAAAAGTACCCATTGGAGCACCCATCATTCGTGCTTCAACTAAACGGTCACCTAAACCCTCAATGTCTAAGGTATGATACTTCCCGTTTGAATCCTCATAACGGAACAGAGGTTCTCCTTTACAAGCCTTAATGTACATGCTGTTGTACATGTTGATTCCAACCAATGTAGCACAATCACGGGGATCGTTGATGGCCTCGCCAATAGTAGAAGGACCAGCATAGAATCCGAAGGTAAGACTCCAGTGCTTGTTGTTCTTGAAAGGCATGATGTCAACAAGGAACTTGAACTGAGTCCAAGTTGGAGTCATCTGCATGTCAATATTGTCCTTCATAGTCTGACCCGTAAAATACGATATCATATCATTCATGCGACGAAGTTTGTCGCCTGATATGCTGCCCATGAAATCAACATTGAAATTGCTGTTAAAATGAAACTTTGGCATATAGGTAAAACCCGTCCGAACACGCACATAGTCACCCACAGGCATAGCTATATCTGCTCCAATACCCGTACTGGAAACATTTATACCAAGGTCCATGTGATTGAAATAATCCTGAGCGGATATGCCTAGTGACATAGATAGCCCTAATAATACGAGCAATCTCTTAATCTTCATCATAAAATCTATACTTTGTAGGAAATTATTGCTTTAATATCTTCTTTCCGTTGACTATATATATGCCTTTTGCCTTCATAGCAGAAATGCGCCTGCCTGAGAGGTCTAACACGACATTACCGTTTTTACCCTCTGCAGACAAAGCCGTTAAATTATCTACCATGTCCTGAGGACAGATATATTTTATATCCATAGCAGGCATAGTGGCGTATTTTGTTCCTTGCCAGTCAGAATCAGTTACTTCAAATCCTTCTGAACGATAGGTGTAAGCAGGAATCGGCTCATTGAATGCGACCTCCTGCTGATGTACAAGCTTTCCGTCAACATAATAACTTACCGTGTAGATATTTGCCTTGAACTTGGCATAAACAGTCAGATTAGAAGCAGGCATAGTAGTTGGCAACTTCTCCCACCCGACAAAAGTGTATCCAGTCTTGGTTGGCGGCGTTAGCCCAGGAATAGGATCTCCGCAGGCTACGGTTACCTTGTCGTATTGTGTATCATCAACCATATATGTAATGGTATAATCGTTACCAACATATGTTCCATAAACATCTACATCGTGTCCTGGCATAGTAGTAGGCACTTCGCCCCAACCCGAGAAAGTATAGCCAGGTTTTTCTGACGGAGTACGGTTGTATGGTGTAACCGTTTGTCCGAATTTATAATCACGCGAGAAATATATGTAGTCTTTATATCCGGCACCATTAACAACATACCGAAGTGTATATGTACCAAGGGTAAATGATCCCGTTACTGTAATATCGTTTGACGGCATCGTCTCGGGAAGTTGACTCCATCCGCTAAACTTATACCCTTCTTTTACAGGGGCATCAATTGGAGTGATAACAGTTCCGTAGGCAACCTCAACAACCTTATAAGTTTCGTTATCCACTACATAGATTACATTATATATATTGGGAGCATACACAGCAGTAACAGATAAATCACCTGCGGTCATGGAAGAAGGCAGTCCCTCCCATTCCTGGAAATGATATCCCTCGCGCTCTGGGGCAGTAGGTGGAGTTATGGTCTGACCGCATGGAACCTGTTGCTCTTCTAATAACTGACCGTCAACCATATACCGGATGGTATAAACATGAGGTGTAAAACTACCGGTTATGGTAACATCGTGCCCAGGCATAGTTTCGGGGATGGTACTCCACCCATTGAAAGTATATCCGTCACGAGAAGGATCGGCAAGCGGCGTAATAGCATCTCCGTATGTATAAGTCTGAACCTGATATTGTTCCCCACCGATTACATAAATAAGTTTGTAGGTTCCAATGGTAAAGAAACCCGTTACGGTAATGTCATGATTAGGCATAGTCTCGGGAAGTCCGTTCCATCCACTAAAGACATAACCTTCCTTCGTAACCTCTAAAGGAGAAATTGTTGTTCCGCATGGTACAGCAACAACACTGTAAACAGAACCCTCCAATTCATAGGTAATATTATATTTAATACCGGTGAAAGAGCCCGTTACTATGAGATCATGGTCTGGCATGGTTGCTGGTAATCCACTCCATCCATCAAAAGTATAGCCCTCACGAGTCGGGGTATCAGCATTTATGGTTTGTCCGGCCTTCAACTGCTCTGTCTTATAGACCTTACCATCAATCATATAAGTAAGGGTATATTCCTGGTTGGCTTTAATCTCATTGTACTCTGCTTCTGAAATTATGGTCAGTTCGCTTGGACCGCCTGAGGGCAAAGAAAGATAAGAGGTATTTGCAGGCAAATAATATGAGCCCTGGATTTGTTTTAAATATTGCGTATCCTTTACAAAACCCAATTTTCCTTCACTGGTTACACCAAGCACACGCATTCTGTCGGGCCTAAATGCAGTGATTGCTTCTGTAGATTTACTCCGACGTTCATAGTTACAGAACAAAACACCCTTCATCTGATTAGAAAGAGGTGCATCGGAAGTTTTTATCAGGTCAAGTCTATTCTCTGACGGATTACCGGACGAGCACTCTATAAGTACAGGTGTCTGAGAAGGTACAACACCTGTAATTTCATTTAGCACAGCATACTTTAATTCAAGATCACACTTACCTATAGTATAAACCTTGACTCCGGCAGAAACAGCCTTAAATGGGAATGCTGCATACAAGGGATAGTAGTATTTTCCATTAACAGAAAACAGAGGAGTAATACCAAAAAAATTATCTGTACCACTGTTCACAGGATGAATAAGCCAGTTCCTGTATGGCGAAGATCTGTTTGTACCAACTACACCATTTGGGAAATCCCTATTTGTTTCTTCGTCATCCAAGTACTTTGTAACTCCAGATTCGGATGCACTTACAGAATAAGTACCAGCAAAAGCTCCGGAAGAGAAATATTTAAGGTCAACATATCTGTTCACAATCTGATGAATGCCTATGCCCTGTCCTTCGATATCAATCTGGGAGCCATATTGCTTAATATAAAGAATACAGGATGGATCTGAGATTGTTTTCTCCTGTCCGTTATACAACTGCAATGCGCCAAAGTCACCCACATCACGTTTCATGTCGTATGATCCCGTACAATCCGTGAGATAGAGATAACGCTGGGTTCCATAGTTTTGAACACGATAAAAGCCATCACCATTGAACTCTGCCGACACATTAGGTATCAGCATTGTTATAAAAATAAACAAGAAAAACAAACGTCTCATATATATATAAAAAGGTAACCATCCTTGCCCTTTGTATTACCAAAGAGCAGGGACGGTTTAATAAAGTTTATTCTTTTTTCCGATTACTCGGCAATACAAATACTAACACGGTTCAAATCATTCTGTTCGAAAGGCTGAACTGTATCACCCTTAGAATCGATAGTAATACGACTTGAAGCAATGCCGAACTTGTTTGTAAGCAAATCTGCAACAATCTTTGAACGCTTTCTTGCGAGATCCTCATTGATCCTGGCATTTCCTGTGCCCTTGTCAGCATAACCAGTAATGACAACCTTTGATTCGGGATATTTGTTCAGATAAGCAGCAATATCTTCAACCTTAGGCAACTCAGCATTAGATACTGTGGTGTTCCTAATAGTAAAGAATATGTCTTTGCGCAAAGGCTCACGCTGAATAACTTCTCTGTCGCGATATACAATCTTTTCAACTGGTTTCTCGACTATCTTCTCTACAATCTTCTCTACAATCTTCTCCTGACAGCAAGGCTTCTTCTCGACCTTCTTGGTAGGCTGGCCAAGCCTTACCTTAACACCAGCCAATGCGTTGAAATACCAGTCTGCATTTGGAGCATCCTTTGAGTTGTATAAATCGCTGGTAGTGTTGGCATTAACTTCTAAGCCCAAAGAAACTCTTCTGGAAACACGGAAGTCTGCGTAAGCACCAAAACGACCAACAAAGCGGCACAATGTACCATCCCACAAATTTGCGAGGAAAGGACTTCTGGGATTATTACCGATTCCTCTCAATTCGTTCACAATCATAGTATTTTTGTCTATAGCATCTCCATTGCTGAAGAATACATTAGCACCAACACCTGCCAAAATACCACAGTTGAATAATCTGTCAGCCTTATAACCGGCAATCAGATTAACCAAGTCGCAGGTAACATCTACGGTAGGAGCTACATAATTCCACTTCCACTTATAGGTATTATCAGTTTGAAGCAATGTTATTCCGCCCTTACTCTGCCAAGCATTAACAGCTAAGCGCAAACCCCATACTGGAGTGAACTGATAACCACCAGCAACCTGAACATTGGGAGATATCAGATCACCAAAACAAACTTCACCCAAAGTATATTGGGCACCAGCCTGAGCCTGTACAAACCAATGATGGTTAAACGCATCAATGGTTACCGTTTCCGGTGCCTGCGCAGATGCTGTTAAGCATCCGGCAGACAACAAAGCGGTATATAATAATTTCTTGAATTTCATCTCGATTCTTATTTTAGAGTCCGACGTAAATATACAAATTACTTAATCTTGATATAATACTTTCTTGTAGCAATCTTACCATGGAAATCAAGACCAGAATATGCAATCTCATAAACATAGCCAGACTTCAAGTCTGTTGCATTAAGACGCATAATGTCACCGGGAATAACTTCGTTCAGCTTCTTCAGACCATTAACACGCTTCAACTCAGCCAAACAAGTTGCATCATCACCCTTAGCTGACTTGTCACCATTAATTACATCTGTTATACCGACGTGCTTCTTGGCAAGAGGAGCAAGCA
Organism: uncultured Bacteroidales bacterium; assembly: GCA_902801485.1. Lineage (GTDB taxonomy): Bacteria > Bacteroidota > Bacteroidia > Bacteroidales > Bacteroidaceae > Physcousia. The sequence goes on from CADCIP010000015.1 coordinate 23,738, forward strand.
ACTCTAAATTCCAAGTGGTAGCAATAAGGTCAAGGTTCTGACCCAAAACTGTAGGATACTCACTAGCTTCACTCAACAGCTTAGTACCCTTAGCATCGCTGGCAAACATCACAGGCTGCAGGCGCAGGTTGAGATTGTTAATGAAGTTAACCAACTTGCCGTTATAACGATTCACAACAGACATAACAGCATCCTTGTAGCTGTCAACCATGCCATCAAGTCTATCCTCGTAGTGGTTCCACTGATCAAGCATATTGTTAATATCCTTAACAATTGTCTGAACCTGCTCCAAGGTATAGTTTACACCACCTTCAGAATCAAACTGTTCCTGATAGCCTTCCAAGAGTTCCTGAACTTTACCGCGCATATCAACCTTAACAGTAACACTTACAGCGTCGAAGCTGACAAGATCAGACAACTTGATTCTGGTTGTTCCATCCTTCTTTACTGTAATTGTCTTGTTGAGAATAGCAACGTCAACAGCATCAGGAGTAGAAGAAGCCTTAACGGTAACATCACCAGCAGGGATGCTTGCATATCCTACGACACTTCCATCATTCTTCTTAACAGGAACAACTATTGTAGCCTTATTAGTGCTGGAAATGAACAGAGATGTGCCAGTAACATCAACAGATGCCAAATTAAAGTCACCCTCTACCCACTTAACTGCACCTGATATGTTTTCAAAGCCCAAAGTATATTCTGAACCGTCGATCTCAACTTTCTTGCTGATATTGAAATCTTCCAAATCAACCAAATTCTCAAAGTTAACCTTATTAATAGTCAGGTTACGGATCTTCGTAACAACGGGCTGTCCATAAGCGTCCCACATAAGCACGTTAATATCCCTCTTAACCTTGTTAACAGCCTTATTGAGGTAATATACAATGTGATTATAACCAGGAACCTTCTTAACGTTGAGGTCTGCATAACTTGTCAAAGAAATAGGCTTGAAAGCTGTTGCTGCAAGATTATAGTTAGAATATACAGCATGCTTCTGACCATCTGCGTCTTCCCACTCACACTTAACTGCACTTGCATCAAGTTTCAAGCTATTAACAAACCTTGCAAAGTCTATAGCAGTACCCGTCAGGTCAGCTGCAGAACGATTCTTAAGAATCTGCTTGATGTCATCCTTCAAGCCCGAAGTATTAGCATTAACGGTCTTAACCTTGTTCACATTCTCTGGAGTTACATTTGCATAGCACTCATAGAAGCCGTTGTCTGCTGCGCGAGAGTAGCCAAACTGCAATACCTTATCACTACGCTTCAGTTCTCCCAACTTAATGTATGATTCTTCATCCTGACTGTTTACAATACTCAGCTGCAACTTAGAGAAGTCAACAGTATTGGGGTTCACTGTCAAATACAATGTACCAGCATTGTATGTATCGTTCTGCATAATCTTGTCGCCGGCCTTGAAGATAGGCTCACTACCATTCAAGCCTAACAAGTACAAATCCTTCCATGACAGAACATATCTGTCGTCAACATAATTGGCAGTACTGTTTGTCGGGAACTGAATATCAGTATTGGCATCACCATAATAAGTAAGGAGAACATTAGACTGTACATTAACGGGAAGACTGAGTGAGCCAAAAGCAGGATTAACGGTTCCCTGTATAATAATACCAGTTACCATTCTCTTAAGATTCTCCTTCAAGCTAGCCAACTCGCCAAAGATATCCTTAATATCATCCTCGTTCTTCTTAACACGCTTCTCCAAATCAGAAAGATCGCTTCTCAACTGAGCAAGTGAATCCTTGAAGTCTTCTGCAATGCTGTCCAGCTTATGGTCAACCTGACCAATCATCAAATTACTCTCATCAATGCGCTCATTTAACTGGGAAATGGCATTGTTCAAATCCTCACGAAGATTAAAGATGCTATCACCAAACTCTTTGCGCAAAGGCTCAAGATCAATATCTAACCCATTCAGTTCTGCTCTTAAGAGTGCAATTTCCAAATCAGTGTAAGCCTTAGCCTTATCCAAGTTTGCATCTGCATAGGTGTACAACTTAGTAATTTCAGGCCTCAAGTTATCAATTTCATTACCCAAACTATCTACCTTATTATAAAATGCAGTACTCAGATTAGTTAAATCATCACCCAGTTTATTTACCTTTTCAGTTAAACCACCTACTACCTGAGATAAAGAATCGATCCTTGTATTAATAGCGGGTATAGTTTTATCCTTTAATTCATCAATGATGGCCTTATCTGCCTTCACTGCAGAATCCAACAACTCAATAGCTTTTTTGTTAGCGTCAGCAATAACAAGAATGCTGTCGGCATACTTGTAAACATTCTGAAGAGAATCGCTTATGCTTACAAAACGGTTATTGATGTTAGTAATCTGATTGTTAATTTTAATGATGCTCTCCTTGTTTTCCTTTGACAAAGCATCTGCAGCCTCAGCAATACCCTTCAATTCTTCAGCAAGATCTAACGCACTTTGAGCCTTTCTGTCTGCAGCCTCAGCATCTTCACCAGCTTTCTTTGCGGCATCAGCAGCAGCCTTTGCAGCATCAGCAGCAGCCTGTGCAGCATCAGCAGCAGCCTTTGCAGCCTGAGCGGCAGCCTTTGCAATAGAATCGGTCTTCACCAAACGGTTGCTTGCATCCTGAGCCAAGTTGAGAGCCTGAATAGCCTTCTTCTCAATGCTATCGATTCTGGCAAGGTCGCAAGGACAATCACCACCCTGACCCATCTCATCTCTCAACACATTCATAGCAGAATCCAACTCATCCTTGGTAACACCGACAGTAGTAACAAAATTGAGGATAGTCTGATAATTGGGTTCAATCTGGTCGAGAAGATCCTTCATGTTCTTCAATTCTTCTGGGGTAAGGCCAGCTGTATTCATGTCATCCATGAACTTCTTAAGTTTCTGCATCAAATCAGGATCACACTTACAGATCTTGCCCTGCAAATCATTAATAAGCCCCTGCAGTCTCGCGATGTCTGCTTGATGCTGAGCTATAGCATTCTGGAGGGTTACATTGTCTGCAAACTTACCATTGAACTCTTGTTCCCAATCTCCATTTGTATCCTTGCAAGATACAAACATTCCCAAAGTGACCGTTACGGCCCCCATCAGGAGAATTTGAAAAAATTTTCTTTTCATAACAGTTTTATATCGATATATTATTTAATGTTATTGACATATTTACATACTTCGCCCTTAATAAAGAACTATTCGAGAACAAAGGTATAATTATATTGTGAAATAGAGATAAAACCCACCGTCCGTTTAAGAAAATTTAACACTTCTAGACGTTTTACCTTGTAAAATTTGGTTGTTTAAAAGATAAAACGTAATTTTGCGGCGCAAAAACAATAATAAGCGTATGAATTTTGTAGAGGAACTGAAATGGAGGGGCATGATTCATCAAATGATGCCCGGGACAGAAGAACTTTTCGAGAAAGAAACCGTTACCGCATATGTGGGTATTGACCCCACTGCAGACAGTTTGCATATTGGCCACCTTTGCGGTGTAATGATGTTGCGTCATCTTCAACAGGCAGGACACAAGCCTTTGGCTCTTGTAGGCGGTGCAACGGGTATGATAGGAGACCCTAGCGGAAAAAGCCAGGAACGTAATCTGCTGAACGAGGAAACCCTGCGCCACAATGTGGAATGCATCAAAGGACAACTGAGCCGATTCCTGGATTTCAACAGTGATGCTCCAAATGCGGCAGAACTGGTCAACAACTACGACTGGATGAAGGACTTTTCTTTTTTGGATTTCGCACGCGAAATAGGAAAATGTATCACCGTTAACTACATGATGGCAAAAGACAGCGTGAAGCGCCGTCTGAATGGTGAAGCACAAGACGGTATGTCATTCACTGAATTTACTTACCAGCTACTTCAGGGATATGATTTCCTACATCTTTATGAGACAAAAAACTGCAAGCTCCAAATGGGAGGTAGCGACCAGTGGGGCAACATCACCACAGGAACGGAATTGATTCGCAGAAAACTAGGTGCTGACAACGAGGCGTTTGCCCTTACATGCCCCCTTATAACAAAAGCAGACGGCAAAAAGTTTGGCAAGACAGAGAAGGGTAACATCTGGCTCGACCGTAACCGCACAAGTCCATACACGTTCTATCAGTTCTGGCTGAACGTTGCCGATGAGGACGCAGAGCGCTACATAAAGATTTTCACCTCGTTAGACAAAGCTACAATTGACGCATTAATAGAAGAGCATAGACAAGATCCAGGCCGCCGTACTTTACAAAAACGTTTAGCAGAAGAGGTTACGGTACTCGTACACAGTCGTGAGGATTATGAATTAGCATTGGAAGCCAGCAATATTCTCTTTGGCAAAGCTACCAAAGAAAGTCTTACAAAATTGGACGAGCAGACCTTATTGGATGTCTTTTCCGGTGTTCCGCAGTTTGAGGTAAGCCGTTCTTTGTTGTCAGGTGAAGGCACAAAGGCCGTAGATCTCTTTGCAGAGCATACACAATGCTTCCCAAGCAAGGGAGAAATGCGAAAACTTACTCAGGGAGGTGGTGTCAGCCTCAACAAAGAAAAGGTTACCGCTCCCGATCAAATGGTTACGGAAGCAGACCTAATTGATGACAAATATCTACTTGTACAACAAGGCAAGAAAAAGTACTTTTTGGTCATAGCAAAATAAAAAAGTGAAAACTAATCAATAATTTTTCATCTTTCACTTTTTACTTTTCACTTTTTGTTGTACATTTGCACCCGCAATCTGAAAAAGATTGGGATAGGATTGGGCTATGGTGTAATGGTAGCACAAGACATTTTGGTCGTCTTAGTCCTGGTTCGAACCCGGGTAGCCCAACCCAAAAAGAAGTGCCGGTTCAATATTGAGCCGGCGCTTCTTTTTATTAATAAACAAATACCAGGTCTCCGCCTTTCTTTAGTTCAGAAACAGCAATGCGATAGTTCTGGAGTGTTTTACCATTCCATGTGACGTATTTCAGCGGTTGGATCTTGTTAATACGTCCCTTGGTGCTGATAACCACTCTGTTATCGCCGATTTGCATTGTCACCTTATCAAAGAGAGGCGAGAATACCTCATATTGAGCTTCACCCACCACCAAAGGATAAAGGCCGATGCTGGCAAAGACATACCATGCACTCATAGCACCATCGTCTTCGTCCATCTCCGGAGCATAGCCACGTGGTGCATTAGCGAAGGCACAACCGACCCATGGCGTGGGATAGGCATCGTTGCCGCCATAACGGTGAGTTACCACCTCTGTTGCCAAGGGGCAGACCGTGAGTCCTGTTTTCGCAGGCATTCCTAAACGGGCAAAGAGGAAGGGAACATGAATGTCCGGCTCATTTCCCTGATTATACAATTCATTTTCGAAGAAAGTAACCAACTCTTGCCCCAGTTCCTTCTTTCCAACCATATTTATCATGCGGTCCAGGAACATAGGAGCGCCCCAACGATACTGCCAACGGGTACCCTGATACAAACCGTTGCCGCGCATCTTCACAAAAGAATCATCAATCTTCTGAAACTCTTTAGGCCAGATACTGTCGAAGATCTCTACACCTCGAGCAGTCCACTTCTTTGCTTCTTCCTGCATGCCCCATTCTCCGGCCAACTGACCCAAAGCCCAGAAATCACCGGCAGCTTCCAGGCATTGGTCGGGACTCTTCAGGGAGAGCCCTTCAACCTCTTTCTTCATACCAGGGTATGCATCGCGCAGGTTAGGAATGCTGATACCTTGACGGTATGCATCCAGCAAAGTTGCTATGGCATGTTCGGTACGAACCGTTGGTACACACTCGTACTGGGTACTCCAGTCCTTCTTACCCGTATTGTACAAGGTTGCCAATGACTGCATGATGTCGCTGGACCTACGAGGGTCGAGCAATGTTATCAGAGGAAACTTCGTACGGTAAGTGTCCCACAGAGACCAAGAACTATAATAGGTAAAATCCTTTGCCTCGTACTCCTTCCCGTCTGTTCCCAGATAATGTTTCATATTGCGGTCTGTAACCGCAAAGGGGCTGTGGAAAGTACGATACAAAGAGGTGTAAAAGATAGTACGCTGGTCAGCCGTACCGCCCTCAACCTTAACCGTCGAAAGCAACTGCCGCCACTGACGCTGTGCCTGTTCAACCATTGTCAGGAAATCTGTACGCCACACATCCGATTCTTTCATGGCATCCAATTCCTTCTCCAATCCGGTAGAAAGAACTATACGGACCTCCAGATAACGGGCCGAAAGATTGGGGAAAGTAAGTTTCTTCTTTCCTCCGTCTAATTCCTGCATCTCGAAAGGCTCTGATGTGTACAGCCTGTAATACAAGTGATAATTTCCCCTGCGGCAGGTATTGGCACAGTCGATATAGCCCTGCCCCACGTTTCCGCCCGTCTTACAGAAAGATGCCTTATAGACCTTATCGAAAGCTGTTCCGGGGTCTAACAGCAAGACTGCTTTTTGAGCCGACGGAAAAGAGAAACGCTCCACTGCCATACGTCTGTTTGCCGTGGCCGTGAACCATACCCCATTACTCAACTGCACGCTATAATAACCTGGAGAAGCCTGTTCTGTACTCTTTATCAGATGTACATCAGCACCTGTCTCATCGGGCATCAGGGAAACATTTCCACCACAGCCGCTACCTCCAACTCCCGAAAGGCGGTTCACGGAAAAACCCGAAATCTGCGTCACCTCGTAATCGTAGCCAGGATGCTGGCGAGGCTTACTGTCGGGACAAACCTGAACCTGACTGTAGGGCATACAGGCTCCGGGAGTCATCTGCCCATAGTCGTTAGCCGTACCGATGAAGAGATTAACATTATCCAGCACATCCTGTGCAGACACCCCAGTAGAAACAACTGAACAAAGAAATAAAGCAATAGAGAATCTTCTTATCATATCATATAATGTTTAAGCCTCAGCAGCAGCAAAAAGAAGCTCACTGAGGGTAGGATGAATATGCACCATATCGCGTAGCTGTTCTACGGTAGAGCCCATGCACATCAGCACACTGGCCTCCTGTACAAGGTCGGCACTGTGGGCACCGAATACATGACAACCCAGAATCTTTCCGGCATTGGGTTCGCTGAACAGTTTCAGTAATCCCTCCGGCTCATTCATGGCGAGTGCCTTACCATTAGCACGATAGAAGGCTTTACGGCATTCGAATCCCACACCTTGCTCCTTCAATTGGTCTTCCGACGCGCCCACACAGGCAGCTTCGGGGGTAGTAAAGATGGCAGCAGGCATGATGTCGAAGCGGATATTGTCCTTCTTGCCCAAGATATGATTCACGGCCCGGATGGCCTGCATCTCTGCTGCATGAGCCAACATCTGTTTTCCATTTACGTCACCAATAGCATAGATACCCTTTACCGTTGTCTCGAAATTATCATTTACCGTAATACCCTTGCGCTCATCATACTCAAAGCCTGCCTTTGCAAAATCAGCTTGTACACGGGGCTTACGACCTGTAGCCATCAGGATGATATCAGCATCTATATCAGCCAAGTTTTGAACGGCTGTCTTCATCTTAAAGATGATACCCTTCTTCTCCAACGTCTTACGCAGGCGCTTAGCTATGTCGCTGTCCAAAGCAGGCAGACATTCCTTCAAGAACTCGATTACCGTTACCTCCGAACCGAAACGTTGGAATGCTGAAGCAAACTCCATGCCTATAACGCCCGCACCTATGATACAGAGGCACTTAGGCAATGTCTCCAACGAGAGAAGTCCCGTAGAATCCACCAATCGTGGGTCATCCAACCCTTGGACGGGAATCATCTTGGTCTCGGAGCCTGTGGCGATAATGATATTATCTCCTCTCCATGTCTCTCCAGAGGTAAAGCCTTCTACGGTGTTGGCATCCACAAATAAAGCCTTCTCGCGAACCAGTGTGATATTGGGGCTGGAGAGAATGCCTTCGACACCTTGACGAAGTTGGGGAACCACTTGTCCCAGACGCTCACGAGCCTCTGCAAAGTTGGCACTGTGCACATATGTCTTGGTGGGGATACAACCCACATTCAGGCAGGTACCCCCCACCTCATCACCCTCGAAGATAACCACCTTCAATCCTTGCTTGGCGGCATATTCAGCGGCGCGGTAACCGCCAGGCCCCGCGCCGATGATAATCAAATCAGTTGTTGTCATTGACCATTTGTTTGTAAGTTACTACCGGATGCTTAGCTGCCAGAACGTCATCTACTCGGCCAATAGGCGTAAGGTGAGGAGCAGACTTAACCTCATCCGGATTTGTCTTTGCTTCCCCGGCAATCTTGCGCATCACACAGATAAAGCCGTCTATCGTCTCCTTACTCTCGTTCTCGGTAGGCTCTATCATCAAGCTCTCATGGAACAACAAGGGGAAGTAGATGGTAGGTGCATGATAGCCGTAATCCAGCAGACGCTTGGCCACATCCATCGTGGTAACGCCTGTGCTCTTGTCCTTCAGGCCGTCAAAGACGAACTCATGCTTGCACAATCCGTCAATAGGCAGCTCATACACATCTTTCAGGCTTTCCTTGATATAGTTGGCGTTCAGCGTAGCCAGAGGTCCCACCAACTTGATATTCTCGCGGCCCAAGGAGCGTATGTACGCCAAAGCGCGCATAGCTACTGTAAAGTTGCCGTGATAAGGGGATACCTCGGGGAAGAACGGTTCCAAACCCTTTCTTACACCTACAGGGCCTGCACCCGGACCACCGCCGCCATGGGGGGTGGAGAACGTCTTGTGCAGGTTAATATGCATCACATCAAATCCCATGTCACCGGGGCGGGCAGCACCCAGCATGGGATTCAGGTTGGCACCGTCATAGTACATTAGGCCGCCTGCAGCATGAACAAGTTTCTCTATTTCCGGAATTTGCTTTTCAAAGAGTCCCAATGTGTTGGGATTGGTCATCATCATGGCTGCAATCTCAGAGCCATGCTGAGCCAGCAGTTCCTTCAGGGCTTCCACGTCCACGGTTCCGTCGCTCAGCGACTTCACCTCTACGATATCCAATCCACAGACAGCAGCACTGGCAGGGTTGGTTCCGTGAGCTGAATCGGGTACGATAACCAGACGGCGAGCCTCATCGCCTCTGCTCTCGTGGTATTTCCTGATAACCATCAGACCTGTCAGTTCGCCATGAGCACCGGCAAAAGGCTTCAGGGTAAAAGCATACAGACCTGTCAGTTCGCAAAGCGACTGGCACAACTGTCGGCAGACCTCCTCAGCGCCCTGCACCGTCTCTGCGGGCTGCAGGGGATGAAGACCAGCAAACTGCGGCAAAGCTGCCACCTCCTCGTTAATCTTGGGGTTATACTTCATGGTACAGGAACCCAGGGGATAGAACCCGTTGTCCACACCAAAGTTATTTGCACTCAGGTTGGTATAGTGACGGACCACTGTCATCTCGTCACACTCGGGCAGCGCAGCATCTTCCTTGCGGCGCATAGAGGCTGGAACCTCATAGCTGCCAAACTGATTCTTGGGCAGAGAATAGCCCGAACGACCCTCCTGCGACAACTCGAAAATCAAATTTCCGTATAATCTGTTATTCATAAGGCAGCCAATTTTACAAGGTTATCGATTTCTTCCTTGGTACGCTTCTCCGTAACGGCAAACATCAGTTTTTCAGCATCCAGCTTGATACCGCCAAAGATGCCGTTATCGGTCAGACGCTTCTGCAAGGCATCCACGTCACCACTGTAACGAACCACAAACTCATTAAAGAAGGGGTGGTTATAAACCAGACTGAACTTACCCGTCTTCAGCAGCTCGTCGCACAGATAGTGAGCACCGGCATAAGACAGCTCGGCAGCTTCCTTCAAGCCTTGCTTACCCATCAAAGACATATAAACGGTTGCCCACAGTGCCATCAAGCTCTGGTTAGAGCAGATGTTGCTGGTTGCCTTCTGACGACGGATATGCTGTTCACGCGCCTGCAGCGTAAGCACGAAGGCACGCAGGCCGCGGTTATCCTGCGTCATACCCACAATACGACCCGGCATCTTTCGGATCAGTTTCTCCGTACAGCACATATAGCCCACATAAGGGCCGCCCCATTGCATGGGAATGCCCAGACTCTGACCGTCACCTACTGCAATATCCGCACCCCACTCGCATGGAGTCTTCAGGATAGCCAGGTCAGCAGCCACACTGTTCATGATGAAGAGTGACTTCTGATTGTGGCAGGCATCGGCAAAGCCCGCATAATCCTCTACGATACCATAGAAGTTCGGCTGCTGTACCAGCACGCCGGCAACATCTGCAGAGAGTTGAGAGTTAAGAGTAGAGAGGTCGGTCACACCATCCTTAGCAGGAACCATCTCTATCTCTATACCATGGAAGTGGGCATACGTCTTCACAACGGCCAGTGTCTTGGGATCGACAGTTTCGCTCACCAGCACCTTGTTCTGCTTCTTACCCGCAGCCACAGCCATCATCACAGCCTCGGCCGTTGCGGTTGTACCGTCGTACATCGAGGCATTGCTGATGTCCATACCTGTCAACTCGGTCATCATGCTCTGGTACTCAAAGATATAGTGCAGTGTGCCCTGCGAGATTTCTGCCTGGTACGGCGTATAGCTGGTCAGGAACTCAGAGCGGCTGAGCAACTGAGGGATAGCGCTGGGCGTATAGTGGTCGTAGACACCGGCACCGGCAAAGCAAGTAAGCGGCTTGTTCTGGGCGCCCAACTTATCAAAGAGCTGCCGCACCTCTATCTCACTCATTTCCTCGGGCAGCTGATATTCGCCACGGAAGCGAATCTGCTCGGGAACCTCGGCATAGAGGTCATCAAGGCTCTTGATACCCACCTTCCGGAACATTGTCTGAAGGTCGGCATCAGTATGAGGAAAGTATTTAAACATTATTCTCTATTAATTATGAATTGTGAATTATTCATTTTCACAAAACGCTTCGTAGGCCTTGGCATCCATCAGGCCGTCCAGTTCGCTCTTGTCGCTCAGTTCGACCTTGATAATCCAGTTTCCGAAAGCATCCTTGTTCAGCAGTTCGGGCTCACCGTCCAATGCCTCGTTCACCTCGATGATGGTTCCGCTGACGGGCGAGATGATATCGCTGGCAGCCTTAACGCTCTCCACGGCACCGAATTCCTCACCGGCTGTTACCTCATCGTCCACGTCGGGCAGGTCTACGTAAACCACGTTGCCCAATGCGTGCTGAGCATAATCCGTAATACCTATGTAACCAATGTTACCTTCTACCTTTACATACTCGTGCGACTCGCTATAGTAGAGTCCTTCAATTACTTTAGCCATATTTTTTGAGTTTATTAGTTTATTAACTTATTAGCTTAGTAGCTTATTTGTTTATTTGAATTTTGATTTAAAACCTCCCCTCTCTACAAGGGAGGGGAAAGGGATGGGTCTTACTTCTTATAACTCTTGTTATAGAATTGTTTTTTTACCGTCTTGCCCGGGAAGACCTTCTTGCGGATCTGGATCTGCACCTCGGTATCCAACTTGGCATATTGGGCATCAATCAGCGCCATGCACACACTCTTGTCCGTAGATAGTGTATGATAGCCTGTTGTCACCTCACCGATGGTCTCGCCCTGCATGTTCAGTACGGGATAGCCGTGACGGGGGATAGCCTTGTCGGCCAGCTCTATGCCTACAATCTTCTTGGCAGGGCCTTCGCCCTTCTGCTTAGCCAGCGCCTCCTTGCCGATGAACTCCTGCTTGTCCAGCTTCACAAAGATGCCCAGTCCGGCCATTATGGGAGTGATGTCTTCCGACAGCTCGTCGCCATAAAGGGGCAAGCCCACCTCGAAGCGAAGCGTATCGCGGCATCCCAGTCCGCATGGCTGAACACCTGCTGCTATCAGTTTGTCCCAGCATTCTTGGATATACTCGTGGGATGCATAGATTTCGAAACCGTCCTCGCCCGTATAACCAGTACGGCTGACGATGACGTCACCAATGGTTTTTACCGTATAGAACACCAGTTCCTTGCAGGGAAGACCCAGCACCTGCTCCACGGTCTTCTCTGCATCGGGTCCCTGAACAGCAATCTGTCCGTAGAAATCCGAGCAGTTCTGAAGGTCTATGTCGAAGCCCTTGGCATTCTCCTGCATCCAAGCCCAGTCCTTATCTATGTTGGCTGCATTGATAACCAGGAAGAAGTCGTTCTCGCCCATCTTGTACACCAGCAGGTCGTCCACCGTGCCGCCGTTCCCGTAGCACATCATACCATAATATATTTTACCTGTGGGCGCGCCGGCTATGTCGTTGGTAAAGATATGCTGCACGTAGCGCTCGGCATCCTTACCCTTAACGGTTACCTCGCCCATGTGCGAGACGTCAAAGACGCCCACTTTCTCGCGTACAGCCATGTGCTCGAGTGTAATGCCAGCATACTGAATGGGCATTTCAAAACCGCCAAAGGGCGAAATCAGGGCACCCAGTGCCACATGTTTTTCATAAAGACAAGTTCTCTTCATTTTTTCTGTTGTTTATTTAAGGTTTTTTATTTAGTTGACGAGTTGTTAGTTGACGAGTTGTTAGCTCCTTCAGCCATTTTAGCCCTTTAACTGTTACATCCGCTGTATGAACTCCTTGTCCAGGTAGGCCTGCTCTATTCTCCGGATACCTTCCACGTCGGCATCGGTCAGTTGCAGTTCGCCCTTGCAGAGTGTCTGGCGGATGAATGCCTTCAGCTCCCCGATGTTCAGGCCGATATGCTCCTTCAGGAACGTGATGCGTTGCCTTACACTCTCCACGCCGTTCTTCTGCAGTTTCTCGGCCGATGGTGTGATAGCGTTCTGCATGTGTTCCATATTGGTATCGTAGAGCATCGTACTGTGCAAAATACTGCGTCCGGGCAACTGGTAGAAGGCCGTTCCGCATACCTTGCGGTTGCCAATCATCACATCGTTGTGTGTCGTACCCGCCGCCTCTATGCCCAGTTTCTGAAGCACGAAGATTATCATCGTCATAAAGCGATTGAAGGTCATAGACACATTGTCGCCCTTCGTGATAAAGGAAAGCATAATGTTGTCTTTGTCGGCATAGACGCAACCGCCGCCGCTTTTGCGTCTGAAAATCTCTATACCATGTTGTCGACAGTAGGGGACATTCACCTCGTTCTGTAACACTTGGTTTCTGCCGAAGATAACGGTAGGTTCCACCTGCCACATAAAGAAGCAGTCCGGCTCGTCCGTATTACGCGCCACATACTCTTCCATGGCCAGATAGAACGAGAGATGTGTGTCTCCCACCAATGATTTCGGTAATGTAACATATTTCATTTCTGCCCGCAAATTTATAAATTTTCTATATACGCACCAAAGGAAAACAGAAAAAAAATCTTTCGCCAAGATAGTAAACGTATCATAAAAAGGTGTATCTTTGCAACATGAAAACAGCCATTATCCTTCTTTTAGCCGTTAACACGGCCCTTTCCGGAGTTATAGACAATGCTCTGAAGCAAATAGAGCAACAGTTAAGTTTTCTGGTGGAACAGACAGATAATATCAGGACTCAGAATAGCAATCCCAAGCTGATAATGCCTCGCAGCCTGAAATCAGACGGTAGCATTAAGATGGTAAACCAAGACGACTGGTGCTCGGGATTCTATCCAGGAACGCTATGGCAAATGTATCGCATTACGAGAGAAGACAGATGGCGCCAAGAAGCCGCCCGTAACACAACATTGTTAGAACAAGTTCAGCACCACAGTGGCAGTCACGATATCGGCTTTATGATCTGTTGCTCCTTCGGAAACGGCTACGAACTGACAAAAGACGAGACCTACCGTAATGTCATTCTTGCGGCTGCCAATACCCTGACTAAAAGATTCAACCCCACCACAGGATGCATTCTTAGCTGGAGTTGGGGAAAAGATAAGTGGAAGTTCCCTGTCATTATAGACAACATGATGAATCTGGAGTTACTCTATCAGGCAAGCCTCCTATCTGGCGACAAACATTTTTACGACATAGCTCTCAGTCATGCCAGCCGCACATTGGAGAATCATTTCCGAGCCGACAACTCCACATACCATGTGGTTGACTATGACCCCGAGAATGGCATTGTTCGCCGTAAGATGACGTTTCAAGGACATCACGACGAGTCGGTTTGGAGTCGTGGTCAAGGATGGGCACTTTACGGCTTTACCATGAGCTACCGTTATACACATAACCGTAAATTCCTGGAAAGGGCGCAGCATGTAGCCGATTTCTTCTTTAGCCAGAAAGACCTGCCGGAAGATTTCATTCCATATTGGGACATGAAAGACCCCAATATCGCAACCCAACCCACTTTAGTGCCACGCGATGCCTCAGCAGCTGCCATTATGGCTTCTGCATTATACGAACTAGCAGAATATTCCTCAAAGAAAGTCGCAAGTCGCTACCGTGGTTATGCCGACAAGATTCTCACATCGCTTTGCACCAAGTACCTGAACAAGCCGGGAACACAACATGGCTTCCTGCTCAGTCATTCAACAGGCAACTGGCCTGCGAACGATGAAATAGACGTCCCCCTGAACTATGCCGACTACTACTTCTTAGAGGCCATTTCACGCAACAAAAACAGCCATCCATAAAAAACACACTTTTTTTGTTACAAAATGTGGAGTTGTGCGTTATTGAAGTATAGAGCATGTAAATAATGAGCAAAAACTACCTGATATTGGCCTACCAAAAATTGCAGCGGAGGTTGCAATCCTGTATCTTGCATTCAGGTGAAGATGCCCTCAACGATGCTTTCTGTCAGCTTTGGGCTGGACAATACGAACCTGAAACAGAAACGGAGGGCGAAAAACTGCTCAGGACAGCGGTGCATCACAGGCAAATCAGCCTCTGGCGCGAAGAGAGCCGACACCGGCAGACATCGCTCGAAAAAACAGATATCGTTCAGCCGCCGCCCGATACAGACATCAAAGAAACCTTCCAGCAAATCATGGCGCTGATAGAGACGCAATTGACACCAATGCAAAAAGAAATACTAACACGACACGATATCAACGATGAAACGTACAAAGAAATAGCCCAGACACTGGGAATGCAGGAAGCCGCTGTTAGAATGCAGTTGAGCAGAGCCAGAAACATAATCAGAGAAACCTATAAAAAACAAAGAGATGACACAGCATAACTTATCATATTGGGAGGAAATGGCAGAGCGCTACTTCCTGGCAGAGACCACCGATGAGGAGGAGCAAAGGCTGCGTAAATTCCTTTGTACCCAAGAAGCCCAGAATGCTCGTTTCGACGAGATAAGAGCCACACTCTCCTATCTGCATGTTTGCAGAGCACAACACACTCCACCCATTAAACATCCGTTTAGAGCCTTAGCCGTTGCCGCATGTCTGGGCGCCGTAGCTCTCTTGGGATGGTACCAGTATCAACAGCAGAACATCAGCAGCGTACGTATTGCCGGTCAGGATGTTGAAGCTGATGCTTCCCTGCTAATGGAACACCAACTGGCAGAAATGTTCTCATCCACCAACCCGTAAAAACCATGAAAAAAATACTCACAATCATATTGTTATTACTGAGCTTGCACCTTAGCTTGTGGGCACAGAAAGGGTTGGCCATTCAGGCTGCCTTCGATGAACTGGCGGTGAGGAAGAACGCTACGGAAGTGGTATTGAGCGGCAAAAGGCTGAAGAACTTCCACCTAAGTCTCTTTCACAGTCTGGAAATCAAGAATCCCTCGGCCGCTGACCGTCAGCACATCTCGTTGCTGGTCCAGGCTGATGCCGCACAGGCTATAACCAAAGAAGAAACACCTGCACACAGCTTCTACGAGTTGTCACAACACAAAGGCATGCATACCTACATTCTTTATCGGAACAATAGCCAAACTCTTACCATTATTTATATCGAGGGTAAAGCCAGCCTAAAACAAATAAAGCAATATTTCCAAAAAAAATAGCCTATAAATGATATGAAACGACACAGCATTTTATATTTATTACTCGCTATCCTAACAGCTGTCTCTCCCGTTCATGCCGATGAAGCGGATAGTCTGCAATGGGACTTTACCGACCTCTTTCAGGGCGCCAGGGAAAATCCTGCCCTGCCTACATCCTTGGAAGGCTGGAAGGAGCATTTAGACCTCTTTGGCAGGAACATTCCACAGGAAGAAGTGTTTGTACACATGGACAATACCTGCTACTTTGCCGGCGACACGCTTTTCTTCAAGGCATACGTCCGCCGAAGCGATACAGGCAAGCTTACCAATCTCAGCCAGCTACTTTATGCCGAACTCTGGAACCAGGAAGGTTACATGCTGGAACGACATCTGGTTAAACTTAAAGACGGGCAGGGAACAGGCTCTTTTGTACTCAACGATTCGCTCTATGGCGGCTTTTACGAGTTGCGTGCCTACACCCGTTGGCAACTCAACTGGGGAGAATACCAGCATCCGCACACGTGGCCTGCCGAACGATGGTTCTTCAACAAGAAAATGGCCAAGGAGTTCTACCGTGATTACGAGAAACTCTACTGTCGCATCTTCCCCATCTACGATAAGCCCGAAACTCCCGGCCTCTATAGCCACGATATGACGGAACGCCCCCATATGCGATACTTCCGTACCGATGTAAAGAAGAAACCTCCCGTAGTTAACCTCTACCCCGAGGGCGGCGTAATAGTTGAAGGTACGCGTGCACGCGTAGCTTTTGAGGCTAACGAGGCCGATGGCGAGCATATTTCAGGCATCATGCGCCTATACGGTAGGGGTGGAGAATTGCTTCAAGAACAGCGGACCGAGAACCGAGGCAGGGGAACGCTGGAGTTTACCTACGAGCCAGACGTTACTTACTCCACCATTTTTACCAGCGATAGCAATCAGGTTATCCGTCAGCGTTTGCCCAAGGCCGAAAAAGACGGATGTGCTGTGCGTACCGATATCAAAGGCAATCTGTTGCTACTCACCTTTCAACCACGCGGTGAGGCAGCAGACGAGACGCTGGGCGTTACCGTTACCGTGGGCGGTGCTTTGCATTTTTTTCAGAAGTTCCGTGCCGAGGACACCCAAATCAGCATCCCTACTGACTCTCTGCCTACAGGTGTAGCACAAGTAACGGTATATAATGCACAAGGGCGTGTGTATAGCGACCGTCTTTGCTTCATCCGTCATCAGCAAGACATAAAGACCGCCCAGTTGCACTTCTCAGGTATTCGCTCCCAGTACGAGCCTTTTGATTCCATTCATGTAGCCGTAGAGAATCCTCAGGCTGCAGGCTCTACCATCTCTCTGGCTGTCAGAGATGCTTCCACATCAGAATATCTGTACGATAGTAGCAATATTCTTACCGAAATGCTGCTATGCAGTCAGATTCGCGGCTTTGTAGAACAACCCGATTATTACTTCGAGAAAGACGATGAGACACACCGTCGCCACCTCGACCTCCTACTGATGGTACAAGGCTGGAGGCGTCATAACTGGATAACGATGGCCACCCCTGGCATCTTCCGCGTCAATCATCCATTCGAAAAAACGCCCATTTACTTTGGTGCCGTTTACCGTTATGTAGCCATCGGACATGAAGGTTTCGGGGGTTGGGGAAATATGACAGACCAGGAAATCAAGCATTACGACTTCTCTCGTCCTGAGGGCGGAGAATGGTTCTCACATAAAAAAAACCGTAAGCTACAAGGTACTATTCCATTGTTAGGAAATGCCGGTGAAGAACGCGACAAACACAACGCTTATAGCTATCTGTTGAAAGACAACGAATCAGGTACCTTTGATGGACGTAACTATTACGATGAGGGCAATCTACACCGTGAAGTCCGTGTACATGCCGAATACCATAAGCCAACCGACGTAGGTGTAGAAAGTGTCTATGGCGAACTCACCACAAAGAACGGGCGCTTTGTTCTTGAATTCCCGGGCTTCTACAACCGTTGTACCCTTGATTTGTCGGCTTCCGATACTACCAAATGGAAAGAGCCGTTGACTACCACCCGTAAAGGGCGTCGACTGCTCCGCAAGCGCGACAAACTGATGAGTAAGGGCAAGGCTGTACCCAGTTTGGAGCATCAATGGGTGAAGCCAACTGAGACCGATTACCCCGAATTCTATGTCCGCCTGACACCTTACCATCCCCGTTTCTGCAAACCTTTTAGCTTCTACCATACCCATGTGGCACCGCCAAGGGAGGGAACTGCCTTAATGTCCAGCTTAAGAGACGGACACACATTGGCAGCAGTTACAGTTCGCAGCAAGCATGGTGGACTACGTTCGTACGACAGTTCACACCCAGCTATCACACGTGATGCCTATCAGATATTCAATGAGTGTGTGGATGCGGGTTTTACTCCTGGATGGTTCGCCGGAAAAAATTCATTTTCAAAATGGGTAGAACGTTTGCTGGTAGGAGACATGAATATGTATAGGCAATATTTAACATACCAGGAGGCCACTATTAATAACTATGAAGGCTGGCACACTGTTGCAACATCAGACTTGATGCCAAACCAACCTTTTTTAGGCCCTGCCAAATACGGACCAGGAGCAACCAGCGCAGTAGTACACCACAGCGCCACAGCGGATGGTTACGCGTGGACAGATCCTACAGACTATCAGTGGGGGTGGTATCATATCTCTGGATTACGATACAGTTCCAATAATGGCTGGAGCACTTCTAACCGCTCTGCCTACTCCTTTACCGGATTGGACGAAAAAACCAGGAATTTGGATTTTCTGCGCTCGCTGAGGTCTGTAAAACTTATCACCGACTATGCGCCCCGTATGGAAGGAAGTCGCCACTATACGGGAAGCGACCAGCCTACGGTAGATGTCGGTTTCAATCTGCTGACTGTGAATAAACGAGAAACATACCGCGACCGTCATTTCATATTACAAGGATTTGACGTGAGTGAAGATTTCTATAGCCCCTGTTACCGTAACCGCCCATTACCAGACACAAAAGACTACCGCCGCACACTTTATTGGAACCCCAATCTGGAATTAGATGAGAAAGGATGCGCCAACATCACGCTTTGGAACAACTGCAATTCTACAAGTATTACTGTAAGTGCCGAGGGAATCACCCCTTCAGGCAAGATTCTAACTGGCATCAGTTATCCTGAAGATAGGTAGATTTTGATTTTAAACTTTAAGCACATGTTCACCAGAACCCTCCTTATCGTAATATTATTAAACCTTTTTGGGGTAATTAATGCTCAGGAGAAACAAGATTCCGTGGGTGCCGTTATTCTCGATGCAGAAACAGGAGAACCCATACAGTATGCCAACATATATGTTTCGTCCACCTGCGGAACCATCAGCAATTTCGATGGCGAGTTCTGTCTGCGATGTCTCCCTTCAGAAAACGTTCGCATCTCCTGTATAGGCTACCAGCATGTCACCCTACGGGCCTCTGAGTTGCCTGCTGTCATTCGCATGCAGCCCATCTCTACCACGCTCAAGGAGATTACTGTCACACGTGGCGACAATATCATTTACCAGTTGGTTTATAAAATGCAACGCGAGGCCAGAAAGCACAGGAAGGCCGAGGCTCAGTATTTCTTCCGCATGGCCACGCAATATCCCGGAACCGATGAGTTGGCAGAAGCTTTCATGACGGCCAAATCGTGTGTGCAGATTCGCGATATCACCTTCCACAGCGGCAGCCGTGGCCTGTTAAAAGGCAAAAAATTGGACAGGACCAGTCTAACGGGACTCGGCCGCACCAATTTACATATTTTCCTGCGCCTGGCACCCGTTTTAGTGAACTTTGACATTTGGGACAATACCTTCGTGCCAGCCGATCTTGTTTTCCGCAGGATAAAGAACCTTTATGAAATCTCCTGCGTTCAGTTTACCGAAGAAGACGGCACAGAAATCAGTAAGGTAAAGGTTACAGGCAACCCTTCCATCAACTCGCGTCCCGTCTTGGATGGTACATTGTACATCGACCGTAAGAACCTCCGTCTCCTGCGCTTTGACGGGCAGATGCACGGCCTGCAAATCGTACTATACGACCAAGCCAGAGAGCAACATTTCTATACAGGAATAGACTATAGCATGCATGTAGATTACAGGCACGATCACGGTTTTACCGAAATTGCCAACATGTCTGGTGTCATCACAAAAGACAGCGTCAGAATTCGCCAGTTGCTCTATAATCTGGGTGACAAAAAACTTGTATTCAGCAAGTCCGTACGTGTGGGCGAAAACATGATGCACGCCATAGACCAAGTAGGATTTGACTCCACCCTATGGACCAATAACAACATTGTTAAACGCACACAGGATGAGGAACGCATAGCATTCAAGGACAAGACTTTTTGGCTGAGCAACAAATCTAAGTACAACACATTTCATACAGAACAAGAGCAACACACAGACAATTATCTTCAAGATGCTATCCACCAATTGATGGACAACACCATGCAACTACAACGTATGCTCTCAATGCCACGACAAGACAGCAAAAGAAACAAGAGAAAATAATTATTCCCGAAGTGTCAATAAGATATATAAAAAGCACGAGCATCTTTTCATCACGAAAAAATGCCCGCCAGACTAATCTTTAATCTCTCAAATCTTTTTTACCTAAAACTAACTAAACGAAATATCTTTGCTTATAGCTTTTCTATATTAAAACAAGTTCGCGCCATCACGGAGCTTACTTTTTTTCGGTATGCAAAGTTAATATATTTCTTTTTGTCACAATACTTAGCGACTGACAGATTGTAAATTTTTCCGATTTTCTTGATTTATGTCAATTATAGACAAGGGTATTATACTACAAATAGGTGATTCTTCTCTTGATTAATTGAAAAAAAATATTTTTGGGAATACGTCTATTATGAACCTACACTCTAACAAATGACAAAGCTTTTTTTTGTTTATGCTTTACTTATTCGTAATTTTGAGACTTCATCTCTAAGATACTCTCATTCGGGAGTAAAATAAATGTTTATTTATTTTGTATTCCGCTCACTTCGTTGTATCTTTGTCCCCCGAAATAAGAAATACACCTATTATAATATGGCAAAAGAATATAATTTCAAGGAAATAGAGCAGAAATGGCACCAGAACTGGGTGGCCAACAAGACGTACAAAGTGGTAGAGGATGAGAGCCGCAAGAAGTTCTATGTGCTGAACATGTTCCCTTATCCCAGTGGTGCAGGATTGCACGTTGGTCACCCATTAGGCTACATCGCCAGTGATATATATGCTCGCTACAAGCGTTTGCAGGGCTATAATGTACTGAACCCTATGGGCTATGATGCTTACGGCCTGCCGGCAGAACAATATGCTATCAAGACAGGACAACACCCAGAGAAGACTACATTCCAAAACATTGACCGCTACCGCGAGCAGTTGGATAAAATAGGTTTCAGCTTTGACTGGGACCGCGAGGTACGTACCTGTACCCCCGATTACTATAAATGGACACAGTGGGCCTTCCAAAAGATGTTTAAAAGCTTCTATGGACTTACTCCCGCCCCCTCTTCCGTGGGCGAGGGGAACCAACAGCCCAAGGCGCGACCTATTGAGGAACTGATAGCTTACTTTGAGAGGTTTGGCACAGAAGGGTTGGATGCCTATAATGTTGCTCAAGGGGAAGAGCTGAGTTTTTCGGCTGACGAGTGGAACAGCTGGGATGAGAAGAAGCAGAGTGATGTGCTGATGAACTATCGTCTGGCTTTCATGGGCGAGACAATGGTAAACTGGTGTCCTGCTCTGGGTACTGTATTGGCCAACGATGAAGTGGTAAACGGAGTTAGCGAGCGTGGCGGTTACCCTGTAGAACAGAAAAAGATGCGCCAGTGGTGTCTGCGTGTAAGTGCATACAGCCAGCGTCTGCTAGACGGTTTGGAGACCATTCAGTGGAGCGAAAGTATCAAGGAAACCCAGAAGAACTGGATTGGTCGCTCTGAGGGTACCGAGGTAGAGATAAAAGTCAGCCTCACCCCAACCCTCTCCCAAGGAGAGGAAGATTCTGTCACCCCTCCATTGGAGGGGAAGGGGGAGGCTGGAGATTTGTCTTTTACCATCTTTACTACACGTGCCGATACGATGTTTGGTGTAACGTTCTTTGTCTTGGCTCCGGAGAGCGAGTTGGTGGATAAGGTAACTACAGCCGAGCAGCGTGCTGCCGTTGACGAATACATCAAGTATGTTAAGAGCCGTACGGAGCGTGAACGTATGATTGACCATACTGTAACGGGTGTCTTCTCCGGTGCTTATGGTATCAACCCTATTACAGGCGACAAATGTCCTATCTATGTGGCAGAATATGTATTAGCCGGTTACGGAACGGGTGCCATTATGGCGGTGCCTGCTCACGACAGCCGCGACTATGCTTTTGCCAAGCACTTTAACCTTCCCATTATTCCCCTGGTAGAAGGTGCCGATGTTAGCGAAGAAAGTTATGATGCCAAGGAAGGTATTGTGATGAATTCTCCCGTCAGCGAGGATAAGAGTGTTGCTTACGATGGTGAACGCCTCATCTTGAACGGTAAGACCATCAAGGAGGCTATTGCAGAGACCAAGCGTTTTGTAAAGGCACATAAACTGGGTCGTGTAAAAGTGAACTATCGTCTGCGCGACGCTATCTTCAGTCGTCAGCGCTACTGGGGCGAGCCATTCCCCGTATATTACAAGAATGGAATCCCACAAATGATTCCCGAAGAGTGTCTGCCCATAGAACTGCCTCAGGTGGATAAGTTCCTGCCCACCGAAACGGGTGAGCCTCCATTGGGAAATGCCACCAAATGGGCTTGGGACACCAAGACAAATACTATTGTCGATTGTTCCGCAATCGACGGACAAACAGTCTTCCCAATCGAACTCTATACGATGCCAGGTTTCGCAGGCTCCAGCGCTTACTATCTGCGCTATATGGATCCTCACGACGATAAAGCTTTAGTAAGCGAAAAGGCAGCTTCTTACTGGCAAAATGTTGATCTTTACGTGGGTGGTAGTGAGCATGCTACGGGTCACCTGATTTACAGCCGTTTCTGGAACAAGTTCCTCTTTGACCTTGGCGTAAGCAAGAAAGACGAGCCTTTCCAGAAGCTCATTAACCAAGGTATGATTCAGGGATGGTCCAGCTTCGTTTACCGTATGCGCGGTACCAAGATGTTTATTAGTTTCGACCTTTTGGAGGAGCGCTACGATGATGCCAGAAAGAAGAGTTCTTATTATTACCAAGGCACAGAATGTGACCCCGTATATGCAGACATTAGTATGGTTAGTGGCAATGTGCTGAACGTGGAAAAGATTCGCGAGTGGACACCAGAGTTCCGCGAGGCAGAGTTTATCCTGAACCAGAACGGACAGTATATTGTCAGCCAGGCTATCGAGAAGATGTCTAAGTCGAAGTACAATGTAGTGAACCCCGATGATATCTGCGAGAACTACGGTGCCGACACATTGCGTCTGTACGAGATGTTCCTGGGTCCCATTGAGCAGTCTAAGCCTTGGGATGTGGCGGGTATTGACGGTTGTTTCCGTTTCCTGAAGAAATTCTGGAGCCTATATTGGGACAAGGACGGCAACTTGGTAGCAGATGATTCTGAAGCTACAGCCGACAATATGAAGACATTACACAAGCTTATCAAAAAGGTAACTGCCGACATAGAGGAGTTCTCTTATAACACCAGCATCTCTGCCTTCATGGTTGCAGTGAACGAATTGTCAAGCCAGAAGTGCCGTAGCAAACAGGTATTGTCTGTACTGCCTGTACTGATAGCTCCCTTTGCACCTCATATTGCAGAAGAATTGTGGGAAGCTTTAGGCAATAATACCAGCGTTTGTGATGCCCAGTGGCCTTCATTCGATGAGAAATATTTGGTGGAGAGCAGCGTAAAACTGGGTGTTCAGTTCAACGGTAAGGTGCGCTTTGCCATGGACTTCCCTGCTGATGCAACACCAGATCAGATGGTACAGATGGCAACCTCAGCTCCTGAAGCTCAGAAGCACTTGGATGGCATGCAAATTGTAAAAACCATTGCCATTCCTGGCAGAATTGTAAATATTGTAGTAAAACCTCAGGCTTAAAAAATCTCGCTATGCCGAAGGTGAACTATCATAGGATATGGGAGTTTGTTAAGGACTTCCTTGCCATTAATTTTGGAATGGCTGTCTACGCTTTGGGGTGGGCCGCCTTCCTTTTGCCCTACCATATTACTACGGGTGGTATGACGGGTATGTTCGCCATTGTTTATTATCTGACAAAATTCCCTATAGCAGCAGCTGTTCTTATCTCTAACGCTATCTTACTCCTTATTGCCTTTAAGCCTTTGGGGTGGAAGTTTGTAGGTAATTCAGCATATGCAGCTGTGGCCCTATCCTTCTTTTTGGAAATGGGTCAGCAGATGATGACAGACGATGCTGGCAATCTGATACAGATTCTGGGAGAAGGGCAGGACTCTATGGCTTGTGTGTTGGGAGCTATTTTTAACGGCCTTGGCCTTGGTATAGTTTTCTTGTCTGGCGGAAGTACAGGTGGATGGGATATCATAGCAGCATTGGTAAACAAGTACAAAAACATCTCTTTTGGCCGTGCCCTGCTGTATCTTGATTTCCTGGTGATTGGTTCTTGTTGGCCTATTTTCCATGACTGGCGTATGGTAGTATTTGGCTATGTTACACTGGCCGTTTACACCTATGTACTGGACATGCTTATCAACAGTGCCCGACAGGATGTTCAGTTTATTATCTTTACGCACAAGCCGGAAGAGATCAGCCAGCGCATCATTACAGAAACTTGCCATAGTGTAACATCTATGAATGGAGAAGGTTTTTATAGCCATCAAGATATTAAAGTCCTTATTACCATAGTCCATAAGCGTGAATCGGTACAGATTTTGAGAATGATTCAAGAAACAGACCCTGCCGCTTTTGTTTCGCAGAGCAGAGCAGAGGGCGTGTATGGTAACGGATTTAAAGCAATTAAAGCATGACACTGAAACCTACAAAAGCAGAAATCTGGCAGATTACCAAAAACTACTTGCTCATGATGCTGGGTATTGTTATTTATGTAATGAGTTACGTATATTTCCTGCTACCGTATCAGCTCATCAGCGGAGGTATGAATGGTATAGCAACGCTTATTTACTACAGCGTAGGCCTTCATCCCGGTACAACATATCTGGTTATGAATGTCTTCCTGATTCTGCTGGGAGCCAAGATAATGGGCTGGAAGTACAGTGTAAAAACGGTTATCGCTATTCTTGTCATATCTTTTTTGATAGATATATTCCAGCAAGGCATTACCACTATTGATGCACAAGGACATGAAAGCTTGTTGCACATTGTAGGTGACCAGAAGTTTATGGCCTGCGTGATAGGTGCTTTAATGGAGGGCTTGGGATTGGCCCTTGTATTCCTTTCTGGCGGAAGCACAGGAGGTATTGACATCATTGCCAGCAGTATCAATAAGTATTGGAACATCTCGCTGGGGCGATTGATGTTCTGCATAGACCTTGCCATCATTGGCAGCAGTTACCTTATCTTTCGCAATCTGGAGACAATGGTGGTGGGTTATCTGACCATGGTTATGTCTATGTTCTTTTTGGATTACGTCACCAATGGTCTCCGACAGAGTGTACAATTCATTATTGTTAGCGATAAGTACGAAGAGATTGCCAAACAGGTGAATCAGAAGATGGAGCGCGGCGTAACCGTCCTCTATGGAGAGGGATTCTATAGCAAGGAGAAACGTCAGGTGCTGCTCATCTTGGCAAAGAAATATGAGAGCCGATCACTCTTTGCACTCATCAGACAGATAGACCCACGTGCCTTTGTGTCCATGGGCAATGTAGAGGGCGTATTTGGTGAAGGATTTGATAAGATTAAGAGATGAGAGAAATAATAATGGCTACCAACAATGCCCATAAGTTGGAAGAAGTGAGACAGATATTGGGCAACAAGTTTTTGGTCAAAGGATTGGCAGAAATAGGGTGTCACGAAGACATTCCAGAGTCAGCAGATACCTTAGAGGGTAATGCTCTGCAGAAAGTACGTTATGTTCATGACCATTATGGTGTGGATTGCTTTGCTGATGATACAGGTTTGGAAGTTACAGCACTAGAAGGTGCTCCTGGTGTATTTACGGCACGCTTTGGTGCAATGAACGGTTATGGTGAGAGCCACGATGCAGATGCCAATATCCAATGTCTGTTAGACAAGATGGAAGAAGCAGAGGACCGCACGGCCCGATTCCGCACTGTTGTTGCCTTGGTACAGAACGGAGAGGAACACCTTTTTGAAGGTATTGTTGAAGGAAAGATTCTAACGCAGAAAGTCGGAGAGGGAGGATTTGGTTACGATCCTGTCTTTGCTCCCTCAGAAGGCAAAGGATTGGCATTTGCCCAGATGTCGGCTGAAAACAAGAATGCAATCAGCCACAGGGGAAGAGCTATTTCTAAACTGGTTGAATTTTTGAAAAGTAATTAATTATAAAAGCATTGCATATATATGAAAAAGTCATCATTCCTGATTGTAGTATTATCCCTTTTTGTTTGCATCAGTATGCAAGCCGCTCAAATCGGTTCGTGGAAGGTTTACCCCAGTTACCATAATGCCCAAAAGAGTGTGGCAATGGGAAAAATCATCTATACAGTAGCAAATGGTGACCTTTTTTCATATAATACAGAAGATACAGAAGTTAGGACTTATGATAATTTGGGTGTTCTTAACGATGTGGACATAGTGGACATAGGTTATAGTCAGGAGGCCAAAAAGATTATTCTGATTTATTCCAATAGCAACATCGACTTACTGGATGCCAATGATAACGTTCAGAACCTCTCGGCCCTAAAGGACAAGTCTCTCTTCGGAAAAGAAATCAGCGGTATGTGTATCTATGGCTCTATGGCTTATCTTTCAACAGGATTCGGCTTTGTAGAAATAGATATGAAGGAAGGAGTATTCCGGAATACATACCGTTTAGGATTACAAACCAAGAGTGTTGCCGTTAACGCAGATAACATCTATCTTGCTACCACTACAGGTCTGTTCAGATGTCCCAAGACAGAGAATATGCAAGATATAGCAAACTGGAAGAAGCATCATGGTTTCATGGACTGGAGCCGATTACTGTTTCACGGAGACCAATTGGTGGGCGTTCGTCTTGACACACTCTACCAGATTGACCCTCAACGTGCTTATACTATTGAAAAGGTATGCAAGGACAAAAGTACTGTTGGCTTCCTGTGCGAAACGAACGACCAACTTTTCTGGGGAAAAGCTGACACCATCCGATACGCATCAACATTGCCAGGTTACACCATTATCAAGGAGGATAATACTTGGAACGATGTAACCTATCTGGGCGGCACATACTGGGTCTCCGACCAGTACAAGGGCCTTCAGGGTTATAAGATAGATGATAAGCAACTGCAGGTAACAGTTCCCTCAATCATCCCCAACAGCCCTGTTCGTAACCTGTCCTATAGGTTACAATGGGCAGAGAACCGCCTGTTGGTCGCTGGAGGTATTAATACATATTTGGGTTATTATAATAAACCTACATCTATGTATTTCGAGGATAATCTGTGGACAAACTTCGAGGAAATGTCGGAAATTCCAGAACAATACAGCAAAATTAATCTGGCCAACACAACAGATTTAGTACAAGACCCTTCCGATCCTTCCCATCACTTTGCCTCTCTACACCGAAACGGCCTTTTTGAGTACAAAAACGGTAAATTTGTTAAACTTTACAATAGCGATAACAGTCCCATACAAAGCATTATGCCCATGAGTAAATACTACATGAACTATGTTTCCTGCGCAGGACTGAAATATGATATGGATGGAAATCTGTGGATGTTGAATTCAGGAACAGACACTATTGTTCGTGTAATGAGGCCAAACGGCAAATGGGAAGCATTATATTACGAGCCTATCTCTCATGCTTCACTCTGCGACAATATCCTCCTGCACAGCAGCGGGATGGTATTTGTAACCAGCAGACGACTAGACAAGAAGGGGATATGCTGTATTGATACAAAAGGAACGTTAGGTAACAACAAAGATGACAAGTGTATCTTGCATCAGGAAATTGTGAATCAGGATGAAACTGTTTATAATCCCGATGAATTCTACGGAATCTGTGAGGATTTGGACGGAAGAGTTTGGATTGGTACAATATTAGGTTTGTTTGTAATTGATGACCCGACCACCGTTTTCGACAAGAATTTCCGTTTTACACAGGTTAAAGTAAACCGTAACGACGGAAGCAGCCTGGCCGATTATCTGTTGAGCGGTTTGCCTGTGACATGCATTACCGTTGACGGTGCCAACAGGAAGTGGGTTGGAACACTGAATAATGGTGTTTTTCTGGTTTCTGCCGATGGTCAGGAAACAATTCACCATTTTACAACGGCAGATTCTCCTCTCCTCAGTGACGCTATTCAAGACATCGCAGTTAATCCTATAACCGGTGAGGTTGCCATTGGAACAGAAAAAGGTCTGTGTAGCTATATGAGCGATGCTATAGAGGCTTCAGAAGATTTGGTAAAGGAGGATATATTGGTATATCCGAATCCTGTTAAATCAGATTATACCGGTCCTATAGCCATAAAAGGTTTGACAATAGATGCAGAGGTTAAGATTCTAAGCTCCAGCGGACAGTTGGTTTGGAGCGGAGTCTCTGCAGGCGGACTTGTTACTTGGAATGGATGCAACATGTTGGGTAAGCGTGTGGCTTCTGGCATCTATCATGTGGTAGCAAACGACAATGCGGGCAACAAAGCTATAGTCACCCGCATCGTTATCATCAAATAATGTATCTTAGAATCGGTAGCCTACGGTTATACTGAAATTGAAATTCTTAACCTTGGGCAGTGTTATGCCCGTCTGATCGTGGACAGCATCACGCAGACTGGTTCTATAGATATCAGCCAACCCCCAGTCACATCCAATCATCAGATTGTAATGTTGCTCGTATTCGGCACCAATACGGAAACTAATACCTGCATCCCAGCGTTGAAAAGTTTCTTTGGGATAATCATAGTTCTTGAAAGCTGCATATGTGTTTTCATCCTCGAAATCTCTAACAGCAGTACCGTCACCATCTACGTTCATCATGTGCTTACCGCCTACACCAACAGCAAAGTAGGGACCCAACTCTCCGTAGAAGCCCAGGGTTTCCATAACGTTGTAACGAAAACCAATGCGAACAGGAACTTCAAAGTAGTGAAGGGCATACTTAGCAGAAACACTGTAGTCATCGGTACCTATTATGGTAAATAAGTCAGTACACTTACCACCCTTCATGGTCCAATCTATTCCTGCTGTAAGGTAAGTACCATGAGCCTTGGGGAGCATGTAATCCGCCCTTATTCCCATTGTTGCACCAACTTTATTCCCATCATAAGCCATATGATTCTGAAGCTTGGAAACATTCATTCCGAAGATTCCCATGAAACTCAAACCAGCTTCTGGCTCATTGTCAAACTCAAATGCCATAGCATTGCCTGTGCAAAGTGCTAAAGCAAGGATAAAACTAAAAATCTTCTTCATATTAAAACGGATTTAATATTAATAATGTTAAATAGAATAATCTATTGACAAAGTGCATTGCAGACTTCATTTTGGAAGTCTCTTCCCAGACTGCCGGGACTTACTCCCTGATTGATGATGCAGAATGACAGGACGTGACCGTTGCGGGTTGTAAGATACCCTGCAAGTGAGGAAATGCCAGTCACAGTTCCAGTCTTTGCGCGCACATTATTATATGCTGGCGTATCTTGCATACGATTACTTAATGTACCATCCACGCCTGCTATGGGAAGTGCAGGATAAAGATGTTGGTATATTTCAGGCTTGCTGAATGCATAATTCAGCAAACACACTAATAATTCTGGCGACACATAATTGTAAAGAGAGAGTCCGCTGCCATCTGCAATCTGATAAGGGGCAGGATCCAATCCAAGTTCTTCAATCAGGTCGTAGATAAGCTTTGCCGCTTGTTTTCTTCCTGCGTTCTTCTGTCCCGAATAGGCAGCAAGCTGATAAAACAGACATTCGGCAAAAATGTTGTGGCTATTCTTTAGTATAGGTTCCAGTATCTCGTCAATGGTATGGGTAATACATACTACCGACCTACTGTCAGCAGGTGCTTGCTGTTGTCTCACCCCTACTCTGCTACGTTTCACTCCTGCTCTGGTAAGTGCTCTGTTCCATTCGCTATTGAAATCATCTTTGGCATTCACCATTAAGGCCGAGAGCGGTCCGTAGTCATCATCCCAGCACCAACCCCATCCGTAAGGTAAGTCATCTTTCATGCTCAGGTCGGTGTACATATTACCTGTAATGCTGTTAATGCCTGCGCTACGCAGAGCCTTGGCCATGGTATTCAAATCGGAGGGCGACAACAGAGGATCCATACCTCCCACAATGTACACATCACCCTGCAATGTTCCGTTTGCAATGGTTCCCTTTACCCGTAAATCCGTCTTAAAATTGTAGTCACCACCCAGATAATGCAAACAGCTGATGCTGGTAATAAGTTTTTCTGTAGAAGCTGGTCGCATGCGTTGGGCGGCATTGAGCGCATAGAGAGGCTGGTTTTCCGTAAGGTCAAAAACGTAAAGCCCTAGTTGTGTGGTCTCAAAAAGAGGAAGTTGGCAAAGAGAGTCTAATCTGGCCTGTATGGTATCCTTCCAGGTAACGGGCGCCACCACGTCAGATACCACAACGGGGGTGGGTAATTCCACCTTTGTGTTTTCCTTTATATTGATGGGGCCGTTATAGGGATTTTTCACAGATTTGCGCGAACCGCAACTGCATAGGAGAAGCAGAAATGCGATTGGAAGTATGCCCTTGTTAGCCCTAAAACCTAAAAATAATGATTTTTCACTCTTCATTCTTCATTCTTCACTCTTTATTTTCACTGCAAAGTTAAAGAAAAAAACGCTAAAAGTAACAACTATACAACTTTTTGAGTATTTTTGCATCAGAAATGGCTTAAAAAAAGGCAGGATATCATGATAAAGAAATTCGATTTTCTGATTATTGGCAGCGGTGTTGCAGGAATGAGTTACGCGCTGAAGGTTGCTAACGCAGGTAAGGGAAAGGTTGCCCTGATCTGTAAAACCTCATTAGAGGAAGCTAACACTGCAAAGGCTCAGGGCGGTATAGCCTCTGTTACCAATCTGTTGGTGGATAACTTCGAGAAACACATCGAGGACACAATGATAGCTGGTGACTACATCAGCGACCCTGCGGCTGTAGAGCAGGTAGTAAAGAATGGCCCTGAAGGCATCAGGGAGTTGGTGAAGTGGGGTGTTAATTTCGATAAGAACGAGAAAGGCGAGTTCGATCTTCACCGTGAGGGAGGACACTCAGAGTTCCGTATCCTACACCATGCTGATGATACGGGAGCCGAGATTCAGCGAGGCCTGATGGAAGCTGTGAGGAATAACCCCAACATAGAGATTCTCGAGAATCATTTTGCCGTGGAAATTATCACCCAGCACCATTTGGGAATACGTGTAACCCGTAGGACACCAGATATTGAATGCTATGGAGCATACGTGCTGAATCCTAAGACGGGAAAGGTAGATACCTATCTGTCCAAGGTTACGCTGATGGCAACCGGTGGAACAGGAGCCATTTATGCCACTACTTCTAATCCCAATATTGCTACGGGCGATGGCATAGCTATGGTTTATCGTGCCAAGGGAAAGGTAAAGGATATGGAGTTTGTACAGTTCCATCCAACCGTTCTATATAACCCCAAGGAAACACATCCCGCCTATCTGATAACAGAAGCCATGCGTGGTTACGGAGGCATTCTCCGTCTTCCAAACGGCGAGGAGTTCATGCAGAAATATGACGAGCGTTTGAGCCTTGCCCCACGTGATATTGTGGCCCGTGCCATAGACCGTGAGATGAAGATTCACGGCCTTGACCATGTTTGTCTGGATGTAACACATAAGGATGCTGAGGAGACCAAGCACCACTTCCCCAACATTTATGCCAAATGCCTAAGCATCGGAATAGATATTACCAAGCAGTATATTCCCGTGGCTCCCAGTGCTCATTATATGTGCGGTGGTATTAAGGTGGATCTGGACGGACAAAGCAGCATCAAGCGCCTGTATGCCGTAGGAGAATGTTCATGTACAGGATTGCACGGAGGAAACCGTTTGGCAAGCAATTCGCTTATAGAAGCCGTCGTTTACGCTGCTGCAGCTGCAAAGCATTCGTTAGAAAACATCGACAACTACGATTTCAATGACAAAGTTCCCGAGTGGAATGATGAGGGAACAATGACAAACGAGGAGAAGGTCCTTATAGCCCAAGACGTAAAAGAGGTGAACCAGATAATGAGTACTTATGTTGGTATCGTACGTAGCGATTTGCGTCTGCACAGAGCTTGGGAACGCTTGGATCTGTTATATGAAGAAACAGAGCATCTGTTCAAGCGTGTGAAACCGACAAGGGACATCTGCGAGCTCCGCAATATGATTAATGTGGGTTATCTGATAACCCGTCAGGCC
Organism: uncultured Bacteroidales bacterium; assembly: GCA_902801485.1. GTDB lineage: Bacteria > Bacteroidota > Bacteroidia > Bacteroidales > Bacteroidaceae > Physcousia. The sequence continues at coordinate 56,161 of CADCIP010000015.1, forward strand.
ATCGAGCGTAAAGAAAGTCGCGGATTACACTATACCATCGATTACCCCAAACACGCGTTAGACAAAGATTAGGGATTAGCAGATTAGAGATTAGCAAAAAACCCGTCAACTAGTCAACCCAAATAGAATGAAAAAGAGCATCTTTGGAATCCTTATCATGATGGAGAGCCTTTTCTTGGGGTTTTCTTTCATTGTGGCTCTTTTTTGCGGCGAGTCTGGCTGGAAGGTTTTCTTGGGAACAGCAGTTTTTGCTTTCGTTTTGGGTTCCATCTTCAAATATTTGGGCGAGCGCGAGCACTCGGTTCGTTTTACCCGTGCCGACAGTTTTTTAGTAGTAGCACTCTCTTGGATTATTTTTTCATTGATAGGAATGGTGCCGTTCCTTCTTATTGCAAAGATGGATTTGCCCAGCGCCTTCTTCGAAACAATGAGCGGCTTTACCACGACGGGAGCCACATGTATCGACGAGATAGACACTCTACCCCGTTCCCTGCTTTTTTGGCGAGCTATAACACAATGGATAGGCGGTTTGGGAATCGTCGTTTTTTCCTTTGCCCTAATTCCTGTTTATGAATTCCGAAACAGCAATATGTACTCAGCAGAGGTTACAGGCTTAAGTCTGGACAAATTAAGACCCAAGATAGGGGCAACTGCTCGCCGTATGCTGTTTATCTATCTGTTCCTGACCTCTGCGTGCGCTTTTATGTATTGGATCGGCCCCATGAATCTGTACGATGCCATTTGCCATTCTTTTACGACCATTGCAACAGGTGGATTCAGTACCCATACTGCTAGTATGGCCTATTTTCACAGTTCTTATATAGAGTATGTTGCCAGTGTGTTCATGCTGGTTAGCAGTGTCAATTTCTCCCTCTATTATTACCTGAGTATCAAACGAAGCAATGCCTTTTTTAAAAACGAGGAGCTTCGCGCGTTTTTTTCTATAATAGCTATTTCCGTCGTCGGTTTCATACTGCTGTTCTATTTCGCACCTATTCCAGCCAGCGCAGAAGGAACATTGCCTATAGGATTCGAAGAGACTTTCCGTTCGTCACTCTTCCATGTAAGTAGCGTAATGACAAGCACCGGCTTTGCTGCTCAGAAGTTCGATTATGTAGCCTGGGGTGCCTCGTTCTGGATGCCAACAGTTGTTATTATGACCATAGGTGCTTGTGCAGGAAGTACGGCTGGCGGTATCAAGGTAGTTAGAATTCTAATCTGTGCCAAGAGTGTGCTCAAGGAATTTATTCTTCTTTTGCATCCCAGAGCCGTAATCGGAGTCAGAATTAACGGCCATATTGTTCCCGACGACAGAGTGCGTCGCGCCTTAGCCTTTATCTTCCTTTATATCATATTGGTGGTAATAGCAATGCTTTGTTACAGCCTTTTGGGTGCCGATGTCGATACTGCATTGGGAAGTAGTATAAGTATGCTCAGCAATGTTGGCCCTGCCACAGGTAGTACAGGTCCTGCCAGCAACTTTGCCCATGTACCGGCAGCAGGGAAATGGCTGATGAGTGCCTATATGCTAATCGGCCGCTTGGAGATTTTCACCATTCTCTTCCTTTTCATGCCCAGTTTCTGGAAAGAGAGGAAATAAACTTCATGCTATACTTTGAGAAAAACACCCTATGTTTTCAGTGCAGCAACAATTTGATCAATAGCTTGATTCACAACAGAGCGGGGACAACCAACATTCATACGCATGTAACCCTTTCCGCCTGGGCCAAACATGGCTCCGGAGTTTAGGCCGACCTTCGCCTTGTTGGCAAAGAAATCGTCCAACTCTTCTTGCGTTTCATAACCTAAGCCTCTGCAGTCCAAGAAGACAAGGAAACTGGCTTCAGGACGGATGGGCACAATCTGCGGACATTCTTTTGCCAAACGTTCACAGAGCAAATCGATATTTCCTTGTACATAATCCAGCATCTGGGTCTTCCACTCCAGCCCTTGAGGACTGTAGCAGGCAGCAGCACAGTCGTAGGCAAAGACGTTACCAAGGTCGAAGTCGTTTCCCTCGATATACGTAAAGAACTTGCGACGTTTCTTGGGCTCATAGACAATGGCCTGAGAAACCACTACGCCAGGCATATTGAATGTCTTGCTGGGAGCCTGCAGGGTAATGCTGTTTAGGCGCGCCTCTTCGCTGACGCTGGCAAAGGGAATATGCTTTCTTCCGCCAAGGAGCATATCGCAATGTATCTCGTCGCTTACCACCAGCACACCTTCTTCGGCACAAATATGAGCCACCTCTTGTAGTTGCTCGCGCGACCAACAGATACCTGCAGGGTTGTGGGGGTTGCAGAGAATCATCATGCGACAGCCTTTAATATCACGTCGCAGGCTGTCCATATCCATCGTAAAGCTGTCCTTGGTACGTACCAGCGAATTGAAGACGATCTGCCTGCCGCTGTGTTCGGGTACAATACGAAAGGGATGATATACGGGTTCCTGAATAAGAATCTTATCGCCTTCGTTGGTAAAACACTGGACGCAAAGATAAATGCCACAGACCACACCTGGAATGTAGGTAACCTCTTCACGTTTTAGGTCCATACCGAATTGCTCTTTGTTCCAGCGACAGATATTGTCCCAATAGGCATCATGACTACAGGTATAGCCCAGAATGCCTTGCCGGAGTCGTTTCTGCATGGCTTCAATCACAAAAGGTGGAGTGCGGAAATCCATATCGGCCACCCACATGGGGATGACATCCTTGCGACCACAACACCAATCTACCTTGTCGTACTTCATACAGTCAGTACCAAGGCGAGGTACTATTTCAGAGAAATCGTAGGTCATAATTATTCAGTTTAGAGTTTAGAGTTCAGAGTTTAGAGTCAGTATTTGAGAAGTTAAAGATGTTATCGCTTCACTTGTCCTTTAGACAGAAATTAAGCCATTACTTACGGCTTCCTTATAACATGTGTATAACTATCGGCTTAACTACTTAACTTCCGAATTCTTAACTATAGAAATAAATTCTTCACTCCTTCACTTTTTACTTTTTACTTTTCAAATAGTAATCACAACCGGTCTGAACATTTTTCAGGAGGGCTTTGCTGGAGATGGTGGCACCTGTTACGACATCCACTTTGGCTTTGGCAGCCTTCTTGGCATCCATTCCCACCCATTTGGGCAGCATGTCCTTCTTAATCATGGCCCAGTATTTGGGAGTTTCGGTGTTGCGCAAAGGCTTTACCTTTTCAATTTTACCATCCTTGATGTAGATTTTAACGGGCACTACATCTGTGTAGCCTTTAACATTGGGACAGAGCGTGGTGGTATTGACAACCACCATGCCCTGCTCTTCAGAAATGGGTGAGTCCTGTACAAAACTCATCAGCGTGAGTGCCAGGACGGGTACAACTAAAAGTCTTCTCTTCATTATCTTTTTCTTAATATTTCTGCAATACGACCCATCTGGTTGGGTATGCGAATGTGTTGCGGACACTTAGGAAGGCACGCTTCACAATCGGTACACTTAGTGGCCCATTGCTTTTTGTTGAGTCCTTTCTGGAACATTTTATTAACAGTATCAAGGCGTTTCTGGTAGTCGGATGCCGACTTGTCGGGCAACGGCAAGACACCATCGTTAACAGCTTTGTTGTAAACCGAGAAGTTTCCCGGAATGTCCAGTCCGAAAGCACAAGGCATGCAGTATTTGCAGTCGGTACAGGGAATCACGGGCACACCGTTCATCTTGTCGGCTATCTTGGTCATGAGGGCATTCTCGCTCTCTGTGCATACCTCAAGAGGCGAATACGTTGCAACATTTTCTTTCAGCACTTCCATGGTGGTCATACCGGAAAGTACGGTCAGCACATTGGGATGTGAGCCAACCCAGCGGAAAGCCCAGCGGGCAGGAGAATCTGAAGGACGTACTTCTTTCATCATCGTTTGTACATCCTCGGGTACTTTTGCCAAACGACCGCCCAAGAGCGGCTCCATGATAACACATTGGATATCGGCCTTTTCCAACTTGTTATAAAGATACTCGGCATCTGTATTACCTCTGCGGGTATCAGCATGACGCCAGTCGATATAGTTCATCTGAATCTGGACAAAATCCCACTCAAAATCATCGTTGTTGTCTATCAGATAGTCGAAGGTCTCGATACTTCCGTGGAACGAGAAGCCCAAGTTGCGGATACGTCCGGCCTTACGCTCTTGTTGGAGAAATTCGACAATGCCGTTTTCCTCGAAACGTGCCTTGAACTCATCGGGGCCGTTGCCGCCCACACTGTGTAGCAGGTAGTAGTCGATGTAGTCCACCTTCAGTTTCTCCATAGAGTTCTGGAGCATCTTCTTGGCACTCTCCAAGTTCCACTGGTCACGACCAAAGTTAGATAGCTTAGTAGCCACAAAGTACTTGTCGCGTGGATGGCGTGAAAGAGCAATACCCACAGCTTCCTCGGAACGTCCGCCATGATAAACGGGAGCTGTGTCGAAGTAATTCACGCCATGAGCCAGCGCATAGTCAACCTCCTGATTCACCATATCTTGGTTGATAGCGCGATTGTTGGAAGGCAGACGCATCATACCATATCCAAGCAATGATACCTTATCGCCTGTTCTGCGATTTTCACGGATAGCCATCTTGGCGGGGTCGGCTGTCTCATCCTCTGGTTTGCCAAAAGTAGTCAGCGGTGCCATAGCCATCATTCCAACTGCTGATGCGCCACCCCATCCTAATCTCTTGAGGAAGTCGCGGCGACTTCTGTTCTGTTTGTTCTCTGCCATATTAGTTCAGTAAGTTAATGAATGATTATGCTGCTTTTAGAATTTTTCTGATGTCTTCTATGATGGAAAAGAGCTCCTCTACAGTCTCTGCCCTGAGCATACGAATACGTGTCTCGCGGAAATTGGGAATGCCCTTGAAGATGGGCGTTGCAGCCAAATGCCGACGAATATGCAAAATGCCCCTGTATTCATCGATACGCTCTACGGAAGTCTGCACCTGCTGCTTAAGGATGTCTATCTTTTCATCCAAAGTGAGCGGAGCCTCCGGATGAGCAATCTCATGGAATATCCAAGGGCGGCCAAAGGTGGCCCTGCCTATCATAACAGCATCTACACCGTAACGTTCAAAGCATTCACGGGCACCTTCTGCTGTGGTGATGTCTCCGTTTCCAATAATAGGTATGTGCATACGGGGGTTCTGCTTTACAGCACCGATAAGGGTCCAATCGGCCTCGCCGGTGTACATCTGTGCTCGTGTTCTTCCGTGTAGCGTGAGCGCTTGAATGCCACAATCCTGAAGACGTTCGGCCAAATCTACGATAAACGGAGTGCCTGAAGGCAGGTAGAGCGATTTCTCATCCCATGCCAGACGAGTCTTTACCGTTACAGGTGTATCCGGAACAGCCTCTACCACTGCTCGGGTAATATCCAACAGCAAGGGAACATTCTGCAGCATACCGCTTCCAGCTCCTTTGCCTGCCACCTTCTTAACAGGGCAACCGAAGTTGAGGTCCAAAACATCGGGATGAGCCTGATCGACCACAATCTTAGCTGCTTCACGAACAGAATCTACATCACGACCATATATCTGGATGGCAACAGGACGTTCGTCAGGACAGACCTGCAACTTCTGCAGACTCTTGTTGACAAGACGGATAAGCGCATCGCTTGAAACGAACTCGGAATACACCATAGCGGCTCCCATCTGCCGACAAAGCAGACGGAACCCGATATCTGTAACATCCTCCATGGGTGCTAACAGAACGGGGCGTTCTCCAAGATTAACGTTTCCTATGTTCAAAGCAGTTAACGTTTAGCGAAACATTTTTAATATGATAGCATTTAGCGACAAAAGTTTAATGTTCAATGGACTTAAACGCTAAAGCATAAAGCTTCATTTGTTTAAGCATTGCCAAGAGACCATTGCTACGTGTGGGAGAGAGATGCTCACGCAGGCCAATCTTCTCAATGAAGTAGAGGTCGGCATCCAGAATCTCCTGTGGAGTATGGTCACTCAGCACCCGAATGAGCAGCGCCACTATACCTTTTACTATAAGTGCATCACTTTCTGCCTGAAAGTGAACCAGGCCGTCCTGCATGTCGGCCTGTAGCCAGACACGACTCTGACAGCCGTCTATCAGATTCTGTTCCGTTTTGTATTTGTTATCGAGAGGCGGCTGCTCACTGCCCAAGTCTATAAGCAGTTGGTAGCGATCCATCCAATCGTCAAAATCAGCGAATTCCTCTATAATCTCGTCTTGTATCTCGTTTATTGTCATAGTTCCTCGTTGTAAATAAGTTGTGTAAGTGTCTGACCTACAGCCTCTAAGACGTTGGGGTCTATGTTCTCTGGTGTATCATTAACCGTATGCCAGGTTGGTCCGAAACTGCTGGGACCGTCTGTGAAGTAGGGAACAATGTCGATGCAGGGAATACGGGCATAGCGGTTTACGTTCACATGGTCATCCATCAGGTAGCCGCCTTCTCTGTTCAGGGGGAAATAGTGCCCGTAGCCAATCTGATTTCCCAAACGCCAAATCAGGCTTACTATGGGCTGGGCAAATTCCTGACTTACCCTCTCGGCAGGAAATACACTGCCTCTGCCGCCAACCATATCCAAGAGTACCCCATAACGGGCACGATAGCCATCCTCGCGTGCCTTCTCTGCCCAATACTTGGAACCTAAGCACCAAGTGTGGCTGTCGGACTCCTCTGTCTCGGCCCACTGGGGAGTTCCTAAGTCTTCGGCATCAAAGCAGACAAAATCAATACCTACCTTTACGGGCTTCTGGTTCAAGAGACGACAGAGTTCCATCATTACTGCCACGCCGCTGGCTCCGTCGTTAGCTGCCAGAACGGGCTTGCGGTGATTATTCTCGTCTTCATCATTATCAGCCCAAGGACGGCTGTCCCAATGGGCACAAAAGAGGATGCGGTCAGTATTCTCCGGGTTTAACTTGGCTATAATATTACAGGCAGGAAGTTTAGAGTTGTCCCAAAGGGTAACCTCGCAAGGCTGTTCCTCAACTACAGCACCCAAACGATTAAACTGGTCAACAAGATACTGCTTGCATAGAACAGATTCCTTGGAACCCGTTACACGAGGACCAAATTCGCACTGCTCCTGAATGTACTTCATACAAGTATCAGTATTGAAAACAGGGCAAGGCGCCAAAGCAATGGTGTCAGCACCTCCTGCCTTACTCTTGGTTTTTCCGCCACAGGCTGAAAGTAAACAAACCAAAGCGGCTAAAAGAATGTATCTCATTATAAAAAATGTATAAGCTTAAATGTTCTTTATTTGCTCCATCACACGGAGGAAGTTTCCTCCCCAAATCATCTGAATCTGCTCTTCAGAATAACGTTCCTGCAAGAGACGACGGGTAAAGTTGATAACCTCAGATGCATTGGCCATACCAGGAATGCCACCATCTCCATCAAAGTCGGTACCTATGCCCACGTGTTCTATACCCATAATGTTCACCATGTGATTCAAGTGCTCTACGGCATCCAGAATAGTAGCTTTACCGTCAGAACGCAAGAAACCATTATACATCGTAACTTGTGCTACGCCTCCCTTCTGTGCCAACGCCTTCATTTGGTCGTCAGTAAGGTTACGAGGATGGTCACACAGGGAACGGGCACTGCTATGGCTGCAAACGATGGGTTTTTTGCTTACTTTAAGAGCATCGTAGAAACTGGATTCGGCAGCATGGCTCATATCCACCATAATACCCAGGCGGTTCATTTCCAGGACTACCTTTTCGCCAAATGGACTCAAACCGCCGTGTTCTGCATTTCCCCTGGCAGAATCGCAGATATCGTTATCGCCATTATGGCAAAGCGTCATATATACAATACCACGTTTGGCAAAATGTTCCAGCAGACTAAGGTCCTTTCCTATGGCATAACCGTTTTCTATACCCAGCATAATAGCTTTCTTGCCAATGTGCTTCAATCGGGCAATATCTGAAGGTGTATAGGCAATATCAACGGCTGTACAGTTAGCTGCCACCATTTCCTCTATTTGGGTAAGGATACGATTAGCTTTCGCTGTTGCAGCCAAAAGAGACTCGGCATCGCGTTCTCCCTGCTTCAGGTAAGCTACCATAATAGAAGCATCCAAGAATCCTTCTCTCATTTTAGGAAGGTCAACCAGCACCTTATCTGTCCGTTTGGAAAACATATCGGCTGTATAGCCTTCAGAGAAGAACATCGGCGTATCGCAGTGACTGTCCAGCGTGATAATTCTGCTGTGGATGCGCTTGGCTTCTGCAAAGGATGAGGCTTCTGATACGAGCCAGTCAAAGAGCGGCATCATACAACGCTCGCCTCTGGTAATGAAACATTCTGGATGCCACTGAACACCAATTATGCTCTTGAATTCGTTGCTCTCGACAGCCTCTATCACCCCATCTGTTGCCTTGGATGTAATATGCAGAAGTGGGCCTGGTGTTTGTACAGCCTGATGATGGAAGGAGTTAACAGGCAAACCTTTCTTTTTTGCTTCAGGAAAAAGACGGGAAAGCGTACTTCCGTCTTCCAACCGAACAGTATGAGAGGCGTATGCACGGTCCAAATCCTGGTCGTGCTTCACCATCGCGCTGCGGACAAATGCCGTGCAACCCAGGGACAGGTTCTTCGCCTAACAGAAGCGGGTTGATGTCGCCTCCACCTGAGAGTAGAATGCCATCCACTTTGTCGAGCGTCTGACATAGAGCGGCAGCATCATCATAAGGGGGTAGCACCATAGGTATGCCTCCTGCCTGCAGAACAGACTCGTAGTAACCTTGAGCCAACTCACAACCTTTGGCGCCGAAGTTACCGGTAATGCCTATTATAGGGCGTGTTGCTTGCATAACGGATTATTCCTCATCCAAAGATATCGGTCTGGCCTCCTCGCGCTGCAAACCGATGGGGACTTCTTTCTTGATGCTTTGCTTCAGAGAAATCAGCGTTTCTGTAGAAACAACACCGGCAATCTCCTGGAGGCGGTTGTTCAGCAACTCCATCAGGTGTGCATTGTCGCGAGCGTATAATTTTACAAGCATAGTGTAGGGACCAGTAGTAAAGTGGCACTCTACAATCTCAGGGATTTTCAGGAATTCCTGAACGACCCCTTTATACATAGAGCCTTTCTCTAATTTGATACCTACATAGGTACAGGTGTTATATCCTAAACTGGCGGGGTTTACATGATACCCGGAACCTACTATAACACCCATGTCAATGAGACGCTGAACACGTTGATGAACAGCAGCCCTGCTAACGCCACATTCTGCAGCTACATCCTTAAATGGGATTCTTGCATTGTTAGAGATAATCTCAAGGATTTTCTTGTCAAGGTTGTCTATCTTTTCCATAAAAAATAGTGGTTTGTATTATTTTGATAGCAAAAATACGACTTTTATGTAATTCTTGAAAGAAAAAGGGCAAAAAAAAGACACCAAATGATGATTTTGGTGTCTTTTTGCTTGTTATGTGATGTTTTATTTCACAATCTCCAGTAACTCAACGGTAAATATCAGCGTAGAGAAGGGAGGAATCTTATTCTGCTCTCTGTCTCCATAGGCTAATTCCTGGGGAATGTAAAGCATCCACTTACTGCCTACAGGCATCATAGTAAGTGCTTCCGTCCACCCCTTAATAACCTCATTGGCCGGGAAGGTGGTGGGTTTGTCGCGCTTATATGAACTGTCGAATTCCGTACCGTCGATAAGATGACCCTCATAATGTACCTTAACCTTGTCGGTAGCCTGAGGTATCTCACCGGTTCCCTTGGTGAGAATCTTGTACTGAAGACCACTGGCGGTAGTCTTGACACTATCGGCCTTGGCATTCTTCTTCAGGAATTCCTCGCCGGCAATACGGTTGGCACCGTACTTCTTCTCCATCTTTACCTTATGGTAGTAATCCATCTGCTTTCTAACCACCTGCTGAATACTATCCATGCTGATGGTCATGTTAGATTGAGTAATACCATCTTGGAAACCTTTAACAAAGAGGGCTTTGTTCAGGATATCCACGCTATCGTTAATCTGCTTGTTGGCCTGTGCTATTACCTGATTCTCAACTTGAGAACGGATTTCTATACCGGCCAAACGAGCCTTCTCTTTCTTATCGGCCTCTGTGAGCGCAGTCTGCTGGAAGCCCTTTACAAAATCCTCAAGATAAGCAGCATCAACACCCATACGCTGAGTCAGATAGTTTGTCAGACCATTGGTGTTGGCCTTACCAAACAGGTAGCTGAATGTATCAACCGATACGGTGTCAACCACCTCGACGGGTGCTTTGGCAGCCTTCTTGTTTGTTTTCTTCTTGCTTGCAGCAGATGTGCCTAAAACCAGAAGGGCGCAAAGAGAAAAAAGAAATATCTTCTTCATTTTTTTCTTCCCTAATCTCTAATCCCTAATCCTTAATCTCTAATCCAATTACTTCTCAATGTCAACCAATTCAATCTTGAAGATCAGACAAGAGAAAGGCTTGATCTTACCGGCCTCACGCTCTGCATAAGCCTGCTCCTGAGGAATGTAAACCATCCAAGTAGAACCTACAGGCATGTGAGTAAGAGCCTCTGTCCATCCTGGAATAACCTGATTACAACGGAAGGTTGTAGGCTCGCCACGCTGGTAGCTGCTGTCGAAGATAGTATCGTTGATGAGCTTACCCTCATAGTTAACCTTTACGCGGCTGGTGTCAGCGGGAGTTGCGCCAGTACCTTCGGTAATTACCTCGTAATAAACACCCTTGTCAAGTTTCTTGATACCATCCTTCTTACCGATCTTCTTCATGAACTCCTCGCACTCTGCCTTCCAATCTCCGTACTTCTTCTCGGTTTGTGCAGCCTTAATGCTCTGCATCAGATTCTCACGGGTTGAAGTAGCCTCGTCAACAGACATCAAACCGCCTTTGCCAAGGGTTCCTGCAACGAAACCTGCCAAAAGGTTGTTCAAGCTGATTGTCTGTGTACTATCCTCGCCAAACAGTTCATAGTTGATACCCTTAACCCACTGCTGACTGATCATCTGACCAATACGCAAGCCAGCAAAATATGCACTCTTCTTCTTATCGTCACCTGCATTGGCGCCATCGTTCAAACCCTTAACGAACTCGTCCATGAAGGTGGTATCAACGCCCTCGCGCTGAGCCAGATAGTCCTTCAGACCCTGAGTCTGAGACATACCGAATGCGTAGCTCAGTGTATCAACATCAGTTTTCAAATTAGCCTTGGGAGTACCATTACCGCAAGAGGCCATAATAGCAGCCAACACAACGGCTGCAATAATAGAAATCTTTTTCATTGCTTTTTTTGTTTTTTATGTTAAATTTACAATTCTCAATTCTCAATTTTTACAGCACCTTTATCAGCTCCACATCGAAGACAAGCGTACTATAAGGAGGAATCTGTGCTCCTGCGCCACGCTCGCCGTATGCAAGCAAATAAGGAATATGGAAACGGAACTTGGCTCCTTCCTTCATCAGCTGAACACCCTCGGTCCAACCGGGAATAACCTGATTCAGGCCAAAGTCGGCAGGCTCACCGCGCTTATAGCTGCTGTCGAAAACAGTACCGTCCAACAGGCGACCCTCGTAGTGGCAACGTACTGTGTCCGTAGCCTTGGGACTCTTACCTGTTCCTTCGGTAAGTACTTCGTACTGCAATCCGCTCTTGGTCTGGGTAACACCATCGCGCTTGGCATTCTGTTCAAGATATACCTTGCCTTCTGCAATGGCTGTCTGTGCCTGTTCTTTTTCTTTCTTCTGGAAATACTCGTTCAGCATTACTTGAGCCTCTCTGCTGCTAATGGCAGTTTCCTTGCCAGCCATCACTTCACTGATGCTCTTTGTAAAATCTTCAATGCTGAAATCTTCAATGTTCATACTCTTGAGCTGTTGACCAATGCCAAGGCCCAAAGCGTAGCTAATTTTGTTCATTCTTTGAATACAATTACTATTATGCGGCGCAAAATTAATACATTTTATTTATCCAAAGGGCAAACATTACATTTTTTTTCTTATTTTTGCACATTATTATATAAAAAGAAGGGCTATATGAAAGTTGTTGTATTGACTGGTGCAGGTATGAGCGCCGAAAGTGGTGTAAGTACGTTCCGCGATAGCGACGGATTGTGGGAACAGTATAATGTGGAGGATGTGGCAACGCCGGAAGGGTGGGCACGGAATCCGCAGATGGTAACAGATTTTTATAACAATCTGCGGACTCAGATTCTACAGAAGGAACCATGTTTGGGACATAAATTAGTAGCAGAGCTTGAGAAACAATACGAAGTTACCGTTGTTACGCAGAATGTCGATGACCTTCACGAGCGGGCAGGCAGCACGAATGTCATTCATCTGCACGGCGAACTAATGAAGGTTACCAGTAGTCGTAATCCAAACGACCCACGCTACATCCAGACTTTGGATAAGGAGCACCTTCTTGTCAAAATGGGCGATTGTGCCCAGGACGGCAGTCAACTACGTCCATTCATAGTATGGTTTGGCGAACCTGTTCCTGAAATAGAAAGGGCTGCAACCGAATGTATGCAGGCCGATATCTTCATTATTATAGGTACCAGCCTGAATGTTTATCCGGCTGCCGGACTTACTCAGTATGTACCGCCAACAGCACCCATCTATTTGATTGATCCCAAGCCTGTACAATGGAATGCAGCACGCAATTTCCGACATATCATGAAGGGGGCAAGCGAGGGAATGAAAGAACTGACAGAAGAGTTAGAAAACAAAGTGAGGAAATAATGGCAATTCAGATACATGACAAGTTATAATTCAGCATACAAGGAAAGCAACGAACATGAAAGCAGGATGATTCGCATCCGCTGTAAGAATACAGGCGAAACCATTACCGTACCGTTTGGAAGCTCACTCTTCGAAGTATTCCATGCGGCAGCTTTTGAAATGCCATTTGGTCCTGTTTGCGCCTATGTAAACAATAAGACACAGGGCATGAACTACCGTTTCTATAACAACAAAGACGTTAACTTCCTAAATTTGTACCATCCCAGTGGTATGCGCACTTACACCCGAACGTTGTTCTTTGTGCTGGCAAAGGCAGTTGAAGACCTTTTCCCAAACGGGCAACTGATTATCGGTGCTCCCGTCAGTCGGGGGTATTACTGCGAATTGAATATCGGCCGTGATATCCAGGAAACTGACGTTACCCGCATCAGTAACAGAATGCAGGAAATCATAGATGCCAATATGCCCATTCATCGCATTCAGTGTCCGATAGAAGATGCTATTGCTATGTTCCAGAAAAGAGGAATGACCAGTAAGGTACAGCTTTTGGAGAGCCAAGATGATCTCTATACCTATTATTATAAGTTAGACACCAGCATCGATTATTTCTATGGTCCCCTGCTTACCCGAACGGGAATGTTGCACCTCTTTGGCTTAATGCATTTCTACGACGGGTTGCTCCTACGAATTCCCAGCGAGAAAGATCCCACTGTCCTGGAAGCATACATCGAGCAAAAGAAAATGCTGGGCGTGATACGCGAGCATCATCAATGGCAGGATATCCTAAGGGTACGTACTGTGGGCGAATTCAACAAAGCTATCTTAGCCGGTTACGCCACCGACTTGATAAATGTCAGCGAGGCGCTTCAGGCAAAAAAACTATCTGATATAGCCGACGATATTACCAGTCGGAAAACTCGCCTGGTACTTATTGCAGGTCCAAGCAGTAGCGGAAAGACTACAACAGCCAAACGTCTGGCCATTCTGCTGATGGCTTGCGGCATGCGACCCTATACACTGAGTACAGATGATTACTTTGTGAATCGCGAGGATACCCCTAAGGACGAAAACGGCGAGTACGATTTCGAGTGCATAGAGGCTTTGGACACCAAACTCTTCAACGAACAGATGAATGCCATCCTACGTGGCGAAGAAGTTGAGTTGCCCAGATATGACTTCCCTACAGGTAAGCGTGTGTTCGAAGGTCGCAAGTTGAAGATTGGACCGAACGAAGTTATCATCCTGGAGGGCAATCATGCACTAAATCCAATCCTTACACAACAGATTCCCGAGGACCAGAAATACCGTATGTTTGTTTCTGCACTTACCACCATACAACTTGACGACCACAACTACATTCCTACCGTAGATATCCGACTGGTACGCCGTATCCTTCGCGACTTCCGATTCCGCGGATTCTCACCAGTAGAAACCATCAGGCGTTGCCCCAGCGTGAAGGCTGGCGAGGAAAAATGGATTTTCCCCTATCAGGAACTGGCCGACGCAACCTTCAACAGTGCTCTACTGTATGAGTTGGGTGTTATCAAGGATCGGGTCTTGCCTATCCTGGAGCTGGTTCCCGAACGAGCTGTCGAGTATGCCGAGGCAACCCGTTTACGTAAGTTCCTGATGTATTTCCGCAGTGTTCCGGGCAATCAGGTTCCGCCCACCTCTCTGTTGCGCGAGTTCGCCGGCGGAAGCTCGTTTAAGTATTGATAGTTTACCGTTTACTGTTTACCGTTTACTGTTTACCGTTTACTGTTTACTGTTTACCGTTTACTGTTTACTGTTTATGAGTTGATGTGCGGTTAGTAGCTTAGATTCTTCACTCTTCATTCTCAACTTTAAACTTTATAAAAAACCATATTCATTATGACAAAGAGAACTAAATTGCTGTCTTTTTTACTCCTGTTGTTTGTGAACATTGTGATGGCCCAGACAGTAGAACGGAGTTTTTATATTGATTTCGGTCAGAACAACGTGACCAATCAAGGTTCCCTTACCAATACAGATACCAATGGTAACAAATGGAACAATCTGCACGGGAAGGGAAAGGGAGCACCAGATAAGGCGTATGCACTGACAAAGGTTGACCTTGTCTGTGCCGATGGTACAGCCACCGACCTACAATTGGAAGCGGGAACCACCTTCTCTACCAACGGATATAGCAATGGAGGGTTGCAGTCGCCTAAGAAGACCTTGTTGGGCGACCTTGCCATTCAGACGGCTACACAGGACTACATTTTCCTGGAAGGGTCGCAAGACTATGGTGTGCTGCACTTTACCGGCCTCGACCCGGAAAAAGCCTACCGGTTCCATAGCTTCGGCAGCCGGACATCGGACGATGCACGTACCGCCTGGTTCACCTTCAGCGGTGAGAATGTATGGACGGGCGAGATGCAAATGGGCGGTTCCAAGATAGGCGACGGAGGCTATAACGGGAACAACAACAAAATTCTTGTATCAGAACCCGTTTTCCCCGACCGTAACGGAAATATCGACCTGAATATCTGCAAGAAGACAAAGGGTGCGATGGCGTATCTGAACTGCATGAAGATTGAGGAGCTCTCCGGTTTGGAGCGCCCCAATCAAGAACTGCAGTTAGCGCAGAAATTCTATATCGACTTTGGCGAAACCAGCAACACCTCACGCGGTCGTCAGACTACTGGCAGAGACAAGAACGGCAACTATTGGAATAACCTTACTTCAGGTGTTAGTACAAGCAATGCTATTGCAGCAAAGACGGTAACCATGAAGAATTCGGAAAATAGCATGGTGTCTAAATACAAGCTTGTAACCACCTGCACCCAATATACCAATGGCATCAATGCAGGCGGCAATAACAGTCCGTCGGAAGAAATGCTGGGCGACCTGGCTGTCCAGACAGCTACAGAGGACTATATGTTCATAGATAACGGCGACCTTCGCCCGTTCAAGTTTACCAACCTCAATAAGGACAACTGCTACAGGCTATATATATATGGTACGCGTAACCATACCGATAACCGCATCACTCAGTACACCATAGAGGGACAGCGCACGTGGAGCGGCGGCCAGGTTACCTCCGGCAACAATGTTGGCGGTGAGGGTAACAATGGTAATGTGCGTAACATCCTCGTTACCGACTATATCTATCCCAACCGAAACGGGGAAATCGTTGTGAATTTCCAGCGTGTGACGGGAATGGCACATATCAGTGCAATGAAGATCGAGGAATACACGGGTGGGGTTCGTCCCGAAGAGCCTTGGGAGTTCTCAGAACTCACCCTCTCCGGAAATGCCGAGGAAGCAACGTTCAAGCCGGTGGGCGCTAACCGCTATCAGGCATTTGCCCGACTGACAAGAGGAACCTTCCTTCTTACAGGTAAGACAACCGATGGCGAAGTCAATCTCAACGGTTCTGTCGATAACGACTGTGTGGCGCTTATCACTGTCGATGCCGGCGCAAAGAGCATAGACGTGTTACCCGTCACCATGCACATCAGGGGGAATATGGGAGCTGGAAATCCCCAGATAGCCTACAAGGGGAATGGTGTATGGGAGTCAGAGGTAACGCTCAAGGAGACTTCCTCGCAGCAATGGGTGGATAAGACCATGTATTTTGCCCTGAACAATTCCGATGAGTATGCCATCAAGCGCCTCAGGAATGCCTCCTCGCGCTATGTCCTGAGTATGGCTTCCAATGGACAGGATACAGAGAATATCTACCAGAATGCAGGCACCTATACCATCACGGTAGATATGGTGAACAATGTATATGATATCTCTGCTCCCATCGACGAGAACCGCATCTCGGTCTTTGGCTCCAGCGTGGCCAACGGACAGGGAGCAACCGATTACAAGGGCTACCGCTATCTCTATGGCCAGCACCTGATTCAACGATATACCAAAGGTTTGTCCGATACACGCTTCTATACCACCAATGTATCTATTGGCGGCAATACCACCAAGAATCTCTTGGACCGTTACGACGATCTTATTCGTGACTTCGGCCGCTACGTCATTTTCGGACTTTCCTTGGGCAACGAGGGTATTCACGATGCCGCCGACCAGAATGCCATCTTTACGCAGTGGCGCGACAATATGCTCAAGCTCATCAAGAAGGTGCGTGCCGACGGTAAGATACCTGTTGTGATGAACAACTACACGCGTGGTGACTATAATGCCAGCGATTACAGCTACGTCAAGAAACTCAACTTGCTCATCCACGAATGGGATGTACCTTCCTTCAACTGCTTAGGTTCGATAGATAAGGGAAATGGTCAGTGGGCAGACGGCTACGTTTCCGATACCTACCACCAGAATACAGAGGGCCACTACGAGTTCTTCTACGCTATGGTCCCTTCGCTTTTCGATGCACTCAAGGCAGGCAAGCCCTTCCCCAAGCGTAATACAACTCAGAGCATGAAGCTTTATACGGGCAAAACCATTCATTTTACTCCAGAAGGTACGACGCATCCCTTTACGGTTACCGTTCGCGTAAAAGGCGGCGAAGGGCAAGTCCTGCGTGTTCGCTGCACTGGCGGCTATGCAACAGTCGTTGTAAATGCCGAGGGAAAGGTTGTTCTGACTACTCCCACAGGCAAAACCCTTACCAGCACCAGAGCCATCACGGATACCAACTGGCACAACATCACCCTTACCAGCTATTATGCCCAGAAGCGTACACTTCTCTATCTCGACAAGACCAGTGCCGGAGAGCTTGCTGTCCGGTTGGGAGAAATCAAGGAAGTAGAGTTTGGCGGTTCCGACCGAGAGGCTTCCGAATTGGTCTTCTGGCGTTCCGCGATGACGCCCGAGGAGATAACGGCCCATTGCAACGGTAAGATGCTGAAGTCGAGCCTCGAAATCTATGTTCCCCTTAGCGATGAGGCTGAACCGGAGAATCTGGCCCAAAGCACCAATACCGTTACAGTCACCGAAGATGTAACAGGAATAGAGCCGTCCCTTGCTCCCACCTATAATAATGGAAAGGAGGTTTACTCTCTTTCTGGTCTAAGTCTTAATAAAGTTCAGAAAGGCATAAACATAATTGACGGCAAAAAGGTGTTGTATTGACGGCGGAATATCTCAGGTTCGTAAATGTCCGTCAGAATTCACGGTATTACTTACCGTGATAGGTGCCGACAAAGAGGATGGTGCCTGTCTTCTCCTCTGTCAGGAGATAAACGAATGGATGGTCAGCGATAAACGCTTTCCTATTGATGGGCATACTACTGTCCGTGAAATCAACCACTGTTACAGCACCTGCTTCCGTTCCTTTCTCATCCACCTTGATGCGAGCACACTGAAAAGCGTCTGACACGCTAAGGCCTCGTGGTTCGCCATTGCTGAGAACCATTCCGCGAAGGTCGTTGCCGTTGAACGGCAGTTTCAGTTGCTCAAAAGCTGACATCAGATCTGTCTTTACATTTGTCTCAAAACGGGGCAAACTGATTACCACGTCTGAGGTCTTCATCTCCTTTGAGAGGTCAGCGAAACGCTCTGAGGTCAACCACGAGAGAATGTCTGCCGTTGTCTTGCCCTCACACGGCAACAGTATAGTCATGCCGAAAGAGGAGGGATTTCCCATAGCAACTCCATTTTCATCAGTTTTGCCGTACGGCAGGCGAACTGCCTGAAAGAGTTCTGATTCGGCGTAAGAGAGAGGTGTTTCGTTAAACATGCTTTGCACCTTCACATTTGTGCCGTCCTCTTGCTTGAAATCGCGCTCTCGAGTGTTAGCAGAATTAAAAGGAGCATACCAGTCACCCTTGAAATAAATGGCATTGATAAACAGGCATACATTATCCACCGACAATGGGTAGTCAAACACCTTAGGAATAAACTCGTCTGTCTGCTTGCTGCACCAGCCATTTATCTGGTCAATGCCCTCTTGTGTATCTGTTTTTACAGCCTCGCAAGCTGCCTTGTAGTTTTCCTGCAACACTTTCTTATAGTCCGGATTGAGGCTCAGTTCCTTACGGCTGGCATTCAGATAGAAAGCATTCGCAAGGTTGATTCTTACGTTTTCGTCCACACTGGGCAGATAAGCCATCAGGCTGGCCATCAGGTTGTGCAAGGCCTGCGGTTCCTTTACGTCATACCCCAAGGCTTTAACAATGGCGTCGCGCGTTTCACCTTCGGCACCCAGAGCCACCATCGCCAGAGCGTAGTCCACACTCAATGGCGAGAGCACCAAACTTTCATTTGGTTTCTGCAACTGGCGGAAAAGTTGGAAGGCAAAGTCATTCGTCCGGCTGCCCTGCAACATCTGCGTGTCCGTAAGCGGCCATGCAGCCTGCGGCACCAGCACAGTAAAGGGTTCTATAGGCGTAATATCATCGCCATTGGGCGTTGTGGGCTCCCCATTATTACAACTTGTGAAAACAAACATTGTGCACATCACTGCACAGAGAAATACCAGCCTTTTCATATCCATTATGGTTTAATTGAGTGATTTTTTTGCAAAAATAGACATTTTTTCTCTACCTGCAAACACTTTTGCAATTATCTTACGACATTTTGTCCCCCTGAAGCGATTGCCTTACCGTTTACGGTGAACAATTAACAGTGAACAATTAACAGTTTCAGGTTTCATAGACATAATATTAACATTTTGGCAATGCCCCTATTTTTCTTATAAAATCATAAAACAGCCTACATGCCTACATAAAAACGCCGGGAAATGCGATGGTTGTCGCGTTTTCATCACCTCAAAGCCTACATAAAGCCTACATGATGCCTACATGATGCCTACATGCTTTTGGGTGTTTACAGGGTGGAAGCAATATTTGAGCAACGCATTTGCAAGTTTAATGCTTCTTACCAGAAAAGAAATT
>CADCIP010000016.1:0-94313 GCA_902801485.1 uncultured Bacteroidales bacterium
TCCCTTATCAGCCCATTTGCATGTAGGCATCATGTAGGCTCCATGTAGGCTTTATGTAGGCTTGCGAACGCATCAATCCGTTTATTCATCGGGAGTTTCGGCAAAATCATGTAGGCATGTAGGCTGTTTTGGATTTTAGAACCATGAACCCTTAACCGTAAGTGCCATCATACATCATACATCAGCCTTCTTACATCTTCACCACCTTTTTCCCATTCACTATATACAGGCCTTTGGCTGTTGGCCTTTGGCCATTGGCTATTTTCCGCCCTTGCAGGTCATAGATGGCATCATCTGCTGATTTCTTTTGAACGGCAGGAGGCAAGATGCTGTTCGTCTGTCCCATACCCATGTATTGGCCCATGAAGAAGATGGTGCCTGTGCTCTGCTCGCTTATGATGTAGAAGAATGGGCGGTTGGCATGAAACTCAACCCACTCCGGGATACCTTCTGACTCCTCAATCACGGTGATGGCAGCAGCCTCGGTACCTTCTTCGTCTAATTCTATGATAGCTTTCTGGAACATATTGCTGATGAAAATGGCACGATTGCCGAAATAGGGGAACTCCGCGGTCTCAAAGCTAAAGGCCGATGGCATACCTAACTCTTTCATTATATCTACAAGCTGAAGGCCTGTGCTGGTATTTATGCGTGGCAGTTTCAGATCTACCTCTTTTTTCCATCCTGGCTTGAATTGCCAGTTCTTGCCGTTCAACTGACTGAGCACATCGCTGATGGTCTTGCCCTCGCGAGGCAAGAAAATGGTCATCCTGTAGGCCTCGTTTCCGTAGGGCAAATGGATAGCCTGATACAGGTCGTTCTCGGTGTATTCAAACTCCTCACATTGCTGCATCATCGGCACAGGTTCTCCACTATTGAAGGATTCATCCTTGGTGTACTGCTTGTCGAACTTATTGGCCCATGCGCCCTTGAAGTAGATAGCATTCAGCAGATAGCTCACAGCCAGTTCATTGAACGTATCTTCATTGAACACCTCAGGAATCATGCCGTGCGTATGGTCGTTGGCCCATTGGTTAATGATGTCTATCGTCTTCTTTGTCTCAAAGAAATCGAGTGCCTGCGGCTCCGCATCGTAGAATTGGTTGGCCTTGTCTATAAATCCTTGCTGCAGATAATAGTCCTTGCCGCTGTTTACAAAGATGGTGTTGGCAATCTCGGCTGCTGTTGTGTTGTCCAGCGTGGGAGCTTCTGTCAGCAACTTTCGGCAGAAGGCATTGATGGCATCAGCTCCTGCATTGCCAAAGCCTAACACCTCATTTATTTCCTTCTGTGTCTGTCCTGCTGCACCGTTGTTGAGCATACCTAAGGCATAAGTGATGCTGAGCGGCGACATTATGCTGCTCTGCTCACCTCGAGCCTTGCGGAAGAGATTGAAGGCAAAGTCGTTGTTGCTCTCTACCAACAGCCTCTCTTCTTCTGTTAGACTGATGTCCCTACGAGGATTTGCTATCGGCTCTCCTGTATATTGGCCAATGAAGAAGATGGCACCTGTACTGCGTTCGCTGATAGTGTATAGGAAAGGTCGGTCGGCAACAAAGTCGGCATAGCTTGGACCATTCTTGCGAATATCTATAACGGTTACTGCCGATGCCTCTGTACCCTCCTCGTCGAGTTTTATCTTGGCACACTGCTTCATCAAGCCAATATAGACATTTTGATCGCAAAACTCATTAAATCCATATCCGCCCTCGAAAGCGTTAGGCATACCCAGCGATATCATAATATCATTCAGTTGCATATCGGTTGACGTCTCGAATTTGGGCAAGTAGAGGTTCACATGACAGGGCCCATAGTCTTCTTCGTCCCATCCCTTACTGCTCAGTTCACCCAGCACATTGTCTATGGTCTTGCCATATTGTGGCAGGTAAACGGTCATCTGATATGCCATATTGCCATAGGGCAGGATGACTGACTGATAGACCTTATTCTCAGAATAAGAGAATTCAGCATACTGATGCATCATTTGTGCCTCAGCCCTTCCTTCATCAAACTGGGCACGATAAGTCTCCTTTGCATCGAACTTATGTGTCCATTCACCTTTGAAGTAGAGGGCATTCAGCAAATAGCTCACAGCATCCTCGCAGAACTCCTCCTCCTTGATAGCTTCTGGAATCATCCCTTCGGTATGGTCGCTACTCCACTGGTTGATGACATCACGGGTTACACCATCGCCAAAGTCCCTGCTTTCAGGCGTAGCATCATAATATTGTTTGGCCGTTTCCACAAAAGCAGCCTTCAACTGACAACCTGCAGTAGTATTCACATAGATATTATTGGCCATCGCTACACGTGTCTTCTCGTCAAGGGTGCTGCTCTCCGTCAGCATCTTCAGGCAGAAGGCATTGACGGCATCAGCACCGCCCACATCCTTGCTGCCCAGCATGGCATCTATCTCCTCGCGTGTCACCCCGTCGGCTCCGTTGTTCAGCATACCAAGGTCGATGGTAATACTAAGGGGAGACAAAATAGTTGAGGGTTGAGAGTTGAGAGTTGAAAGTTGGGATTCGCGGACCCTACTGAAGATATTATAGGCAAACTGGTTGTTGTTCCTTACCAGCTGAAGCTCTTGATTTGTAAGTCCAATAATTTTAGCATTAACAGCAATCTGTGTTCCTATCAGGAACATCAAAATTGATAATAGTAATCCCTTTTTCATAATATATAGTTTTAGCTTTAAGCGTTTTGTTATAGGTTTTTGATGCAAAATTACGCGGTATCGGAAATCCCTCCAAATAAATCCACTCCCAAGTACGCCCAACTTCCTGTTAAAAAACATTAAACACCGTCATTTCGGAGAAACTTCCCTTACTTAACCGCAACCTTTTTCCCATTCTGAATGTACAGTCCCTTGGCTGGTTTGTCAGAAAGGCGCTGCCCCTGGAGGTTGTAGATATAATGATTACTTGGCTCTAACCTCTTACTTCTCACCTCTTCTATTCCCGTCGTGTTTGAGTTGAATTCACCAGTAAAGGACTCTTGGCTATTCTCCATAGTTACGGTGTATAGGCCTTCTGTGTAGGCAGATATATCAATATTGAGGCCAACGATATTGCCAGCGTTGATGGTTTTCTCGTAAACGGCTTTGCCTGTCTTGTCAGTAATGCGTACCAGATAGGTTTCGTCAAGCGGGTCGAGATTGATATCTAACTGCTGGGCATTGTATTCACCATATAGCAATTTCTCAGCCACTTTCTTTTTTGGTGCCTTGGGTTGTATCTTGATGGTATGAGTAAAATCGAAGCGACGTGTTTCGGCCCCCATGCCGTATGGATCTTCCTCTTCACTATTGTAATAGATGACTTCATCGCCCACGCTACAGGCAAGAAGTACACCAGATGCCCCACCAACGTAGTAATATGGATGATTGACGTATGGCCAGGATGTGCTGCCAACGCCTTCATACCATCGTTCTTGTCCAAAAGTATAACACGAGCCTTTAAAGCCGGGGTAGATTCCTGTCCATTTATACACAACGGAAATATGACCATCTGGATTTGGCATGATGTCGTAAGAGGAGAGCGTGAAATCGTAGAACAACTCGAACTGCGGTCTATCGCCAGCAAAATACACCGCCATGTCTTCCTGTTCTATGTTATTGCCTGCAAAATACACCTTTTTGTCTTGCTCGTACCAAGCACCAATATACAATGGAGAAGGATTGTTATTCGTAATACATTTCATTTGCTTACATGTTTGCCCGCCAATGATGGTATCACCATCAAAATAACAATATTCAATCGATGATTCCATTGGATATCCAGAAGGAGAAATACCACTGCCTCTTACTTTCCACACCTTGCCTTCTTCGACGAATGGGCGATATTTGTTAAGTGGTGCCTTGTTAATAACAGGATGCTCCTCCCCATAATTGTCCACAATGATGTAATCTAAGTGTGGAGGTAACCCTCCAACATAGAAGTCTGTGGAATGAAGGGCCATACGATCCTTTGTTGGCTCTACTTCTTGTATTTTAAAATGAAGCTTGCGAACAGAAGAATCATCGGTTGGTTCCTCAATGAAGTAAGCATAGTTATTAGGGCCGACTTGGGTGCACACGTTTCCATAGACATGCAGGCGGTTACCTTCCAATTCGTAGGTCAGTTGGTGATGAAGTTTGCCTTCCGCAGGTACTTCTGCGCCAGTAGGCAAGTTGCAGCCAAACCACAATCTGGGCAACGTATCGCCAAACGAGAAAAACATATAAGTATCTTTTTGGTCAGTGACATAGGCTAAATGGTCGAAATAATAAAAACCGTGGTAAAGGTTAGAAAGGGGAAGTCCAAGTGAGCCAACACCCTCTATCCATGTCTTCGGATCTAAACATAGAATAGATTCAATATCTGATTGTACTACCCATTTTCGCAAATGGCGGTAACGGACAGTCCAGATGCCAGCTGTCTCGTCGTAGTAATATTGTCCCACCTTAGGTCCATCTTCAACAGATAACACTTTATATGTCACCATTCTCTGATACTCATACAAATATGTCTCATAAGTGTCTCCTTCCTTCAAAGAATAGTCGAACAACAGAAAACTAAACTTCAAATCCGGATCGTAGAGATATACCTTGCGGTTTTCCTCACGTATTAAGTAAGTTGACGATTCTTCATGATTAATAAAAGTCTTCATTTTGTAAAAATCCTTCCCATCACAATTTACCTTCTCTGCGTCAAATGGTATAATGTACTCAACATTATCTACATCCTCGTGACCAGAAACTAGACGGGCTACATGCCACTGCTTACCCAACTCAACAAAGGGAATGTAGTCATTTGGGACCTCTTGCGCTTGCATCATAACTGATGCCAACACGGACGCGATGAATAATAATGTACGTTTCATATCTGTCTGATATTTTTGATTATCAATTCTTCAGTATCTGTTCCAGCGCAATGTCGGAATTGCTAAACAGGCTTAATGTTTCACTTCACATATACCTTTTGGCCGTTTACGATATTCAATCCTTTGCGTAAAGAACTGATGCGCTGGCCTTGCAGGTTGTAGATATAATGGCCACTTACCTCTGATCTCTTACTGCCTACCTCTTCTATTCCAGTCGTGTTTGCGTTGAATTCGCCAGTAAAGGACTCTTGGCTATTCTCCACAGTAACGGTGTAAAGTCCTTTTGTATAGGAAGATATGTCGATGTTGAGGCCTACAATATTGCCGGCATTGATGGATTTCTCGTAAACGGCTTTACCAGAAGCATCAGTAATGCGTACCTGATAGGCATCGTCAAGCGGGTCGAGATTGATATCTAACTGCTGGGCATTGTATTCACCATATAGCAATTTCTCAGCCACTTTCTTTTTTGGTGCCTTGACCTCCGATCGAACCACCTCACGCTCGGAAGAGCTGATGTAAGCATCGCTCGTCTCTCGCTTAATCGGTGCTTTTGGCTGTGTCTTGACAGTATGGGTGAAGTCGAAGCGGACTTTTTTTGTTTCCATAACCAATGGGGTGGCTCCGTCTTCATATTCGTCATTAAGATAGATAACTTCATCGCCAACGGTGCATGACATTAGGAACCATGTAGGAACTTCATCCACATAATATACATTTTTAGTTGGGGCGTCAATGCTTCCTACGCCTTCCATCCAAGTGGGACTGTAACTGCTTCCTCCACTTTCACACCTTCTTACATCCTGATATACTCCCTTAAAGCCTTTTATACCTCCTATCTGCTTTGGCCCTATTACAAATTGACAATTATTAATCTGTATTGTGTCATTGGCATCGGCGGAGAAGTCGTACATCAACTTAAATTGTTTGTCTGTCGTGTTGTATTCGTACACTTTCTTATCCTCTTCATACCATGCTCCCACATATTCCAGAGGGGGTAATACGTCGATGAGATATAAATCAGGGTAATTCGGACCGTAATACACCTGGCGCATCATCTGCTTGCAGGTCTTTCCGCCGATGATGGTATCACCATCGAAATATAAATATTCAACAAACTGCACAGGATTACCAGACTCTGCACCTCCTACCTTCCAAACTTTACCTTCTTCTATAAATGGGCGATAAGCTATTTGTGGTGTCTCGGTACCAACATATTCCTCATAAATGTCGTATGCCCCTCTATAAGGTGTCCAGCCTTTAGCCTTTGCTGCAGCTACCTGTGTGATTGTCATCGCATTCTGCTCATTCTCAAAGTACATGACATACAGACTTCCTTCACTCACAGTGGGTAGGCCTTCTACAAGTGCATCCATTCCTTTATCCTTAATCTGGTTTCGTAAGCAGTACAACGTTGTCAGTGCGGTATTCTCCGACAAATCAAGCGTGGAAAGTTGATTGTCACAGCAGTCCAAAAACATTATTGCAGAACATCCAGACAAAGATAGTGTTGTAATTTGATTGCTATTGCAGCCCAATGATTTCAGTGAAGAACATCCAGACACATCAAGTGAGGTCAACTGGTTATTAAAGCAAGAAAGCCATTCCAACGATATATTGTTTGACACATAGAGTGATGTCAGTTTGTTATCCGTACAAGACAAGGATGTCAATGCTGAGTTCTTCGTTACATCAAGCGTTGTCAGCAGATTGTCGGAACATTGTAACAAGGTCAGTGCCATATTCTTCGATACATCAAGAGTTGATAATTTATTGCTATTGCAGTGTAGTCTTCTCAATGTCGTATTCTTCGACAAATCAAGTGATGATAATTGGTTGCCCTGACACTCCAAGCATGTTAGTTTTGTGTTCTTTGACACATCAAGTGCTGTCAACTGGTTACCAGAGCAGGCAAGCGTATCCAGTTTGGTACACCCAGATATGTCAAGTGTTGTCAGATTGTTACCCCCACAGTTCAGAAATCTTAATTCTTTGTTTTCCTGCAAATTGATTGTCGTCATTCTATTGCCAACACACTCCAACTTCTCCAAAGCGGTGTTTTTCGACAAGTCGAGCGTCGTCAGTTTATTTGTCATACAATTCAATACTTTCAATGCCGTGAAATACTCAATACCCTTTTGGTTATGAATATCCAAGCGACTTATATTGAGAGAGGTAACATTCTTCAGCTCCTCGCTTGTCAAAACACCATCAGCACCATATTCTTGACTGAGCACCCAATTACGGAAATTCTCGTCAGGGAAGTTCTGCTCATTGATTTCTATCTGTGACGAGGTGTTCTCCTTAATAGAACTGAAAACATTCCATCCTTTCGCTGCCTTGTATTTGCCTACAGTCCCTTGGGGAACATAGAGAGTTGCGGTTGATGAACCCCACGAGAAGGCATTTTCGGGAATCTTAATAGGCTCCTTGATATAGGTCTTGACCGTTTCCAACTGTTTACAAGAATTGAATGCGTATGACGCGATGGATTTCACGTTTTCTGGAATGCTTATTTCATGTATTCCAAGTTTACAGAAGGCTCCTGTTTCAATGCTTTCCAGACTTTGTGGTAAGGTGATGGCGGTGAGATTCTCAAGGCCACTGAACGCATAGTAGCCAATGGCGGTGATGCCTTCTGGAATCGTTGTCGTGGTACAGCCTACTATGATTTTATTGCTGGCAGTCTCAATGATGGCATTGCAATTGTTCCTTGAATCGTACACTGGGTTATTCTCGTCTACGATAATAGAAGTCAGACTGTTACAGGCATAAAGCAATGCCCAGTCAGTTTTGGTATCTATACTGATAACACTCTTGGGTATAAAGAGTTTTTTGAGTGATGAGCAACCATAAAAAGCTCGATTATCTATACTCTCTACAGTCTCAGGAATTGAGATGGTAGTTAGTGATGAGCAATTCAAAAAAGCTATTTCTCCAATTGTTTTCACTCCGCTTGGGATAGTGATAGATTCCAGACTGGTACAATCGCAAAAAACACCTTTACTGAGACTGCTGAGATTATTGGATAGTGTGATTACCTTCAATCCTGAACACCCCAAAAATCCATTCATACCAATACTCATCACATTATCGGGAATCACAATGTTTGTCAGGTTCTTGCAATTGGCAAATGCCGCTACACCTATATGGGTAATGCTGGCAGGGATTTCTATTTCAAAGATTGGACATCTACCAAATGCGGTATCACCTATACGGGTAATGTTTTGTGGTAACTCGATAGATGTCAACTGAGTACATTCATAAAACATTCCATTAGGAATGGTTGTAAGGCTTTCTGGAAGCTTTGGCAGAGAAGTGAAGCCTGTATTCCAAAAGACGTCATTCCCGAAATTTGTTACAGAATTGGGAATGACGATTTCTTTCGGTTGCTTGCAATTGGCAAATGCGTACTCGCCTATGCAGGTTACACTTTCTGGTATGTCTATGTTATTTAGGTTTTCACAACCAGAAAAAGTATATCCCTCTATTGTTGACAATTGGTTAGGTAATGTGACGGATTTCAAGTCGACACATCCAGAAAAAGCTGCTACACCGATGGTCTTAACACAGCTCGGAATGACAACACTGGTAATGGCAGAATTCTTGAAAGCAAATGCTTCAATACGAATCACAGCATACCCATTTGCCACTTCTAGAATGGTGATATCTCCTGATGGTTTAGACTCGCTGACTTTACGAACTCTGTCGGTACGAGTAGTAGGTTCAGCCGGGTAATATTCCTCTCCGACCATACAGGTCTTATCTGATTCACTAATCACGGTATAAGTCAACATAACGCCTTCCACCGTCTCCGCTGTAAATGTATCACCGTCATTTCCCCACATGGGCAAAGTTATCATTAATATGACTAACGATGTAATAGCTCTTGTCTTGATAGATAGTAATGTACGTTTCATATCTGTATGTTTTTATTTTGTCAAAATATGTTCCAGCGTGATGTCTGGATTGGATTCTCCGAACACATCTTTCTTCAGCTTGAGCTTGCGATGCTGAACGGCTGAAATGGAGATACAGTAGATGTTTCCGATGGCACGATTGCTGATGCCAAGTCTCGTGAGAAGACACAGTCGGATATCGTCTTCCTGCATATTGGGGTACTGCTCACGGATGTTGGCAAAGCGATTGTTATCGATGGCATTAAGCGTTCGTTCTATCTCGCTCCATTCGTTCGGGCTGAGATAGATGAATGAATCGCCACCTTTATTGAGCTTCTTCATCACTTCTGTACGTTCGAGAATAAAATTCTGTAGGAAAGACACTACTTCGTTTGCCTGATGCAACAGGATTCTCTGATGTTCAGCCTCCTGCAGGAGTTGACGTTTCTCCTGTTCCTGCATGAGCAGTTCGTTTTCCAGTTTCGATTGCTCGTATTCCCGTTGCTGACGAAGCATACGGATACGATAGCGAAGTGCTATCACCGCTACGAAGATGACGATAATAGCTGCAATAATAACAATCAGGAGCGTTCGTCCATAAATCTGTGAAAGGTATTCCAGCTGCTGGTTCTCCATTTCCTGACGCAACGTTTCCTGATAGTACTCATCCTTCTGTTCAAGTGCCTTGTAATAGAAGTCCTCTATCTGTCCGAAGGCTTCTGCTACGCTGTCTTCCAGTTGTGTGGCTCCCATCCGTCGGAGCGCTATCCTGGCAAGGTTGCTCTTCACAATATAAGCCATGTGAACATCATTGCCTGCCTCAATCTGTCGATAGGCTATTTCTGCCGAATCAAGCATGTTAAGGCTGAGGTAACTACGAGCCAACACTTGTAGTATGCCAGGCCTCAGGTCGGTAGTCGCTACTGATTCAGCCTGATGAGCGTAATCGAGTGCCTGACGATAGTCTTCCTTGGCCCAAGCAATGTTAGCAAGGCTGGTAAGTGTCTGGCACATCAGATCGAACCCCCTCTCTCGGTCTCCCCCCGAAGGAGGGAGAAGAGTCGCTGCAATGTCGTAGGCACGACGGGTGTAATCGAGTGCCTCGTCGTATGAACCATCTGTGGTGAAAGCTACTTGTGCAGCGTAAGTTCCTGCATAATCGAGCAGGATAACATAATTGTGCTCATCGTCGGGATGCTGCTCATAAATGGCAAGGGATTTCCTCATCAGTTGCAAAGCCTTCTCTGGGTTGCTCTGCGACAAGGCTTGCGCCAATCGCTGGTACGCGATGTAATTGGTATGCCAATCCTGAGACTCTTCCGCCAGTTGGATGGCTTTTCGCAGCAAAGTCTCACCCAGACGGATGCTGTCGTTGGCCAAAGCAGCTTCTGCATCCTCCAGACACGCTGCTGCCGTCTGTGACGTCGTCTCCTCCTGTCGGCCACAAGCCATCAGCAGGACGCCTAAAATAAATATGTATAATGTTCTGGCATACATGATTGCTGTATTTTTTTCATTTCCCGGTGGCAAAGTTACAACATTATTTTAAATGTCATGTCAGTTACCCCATGGAAAGTTCGGAATCTATGAGATATTACAAATAGCTGATAATCCGTTAATTACAGAAACCAAAGCACAATACCCCATGGAAAATTTTTACCAAGGGCATGGAAAGTGATGAAAGATGTGTCAGAAAGTCGTCTAAACGGATATGCTTACACAAAAAACAAAACCATCAACTCCGAAGAGTGATGGTTTGTATATTTGGGGCTCGAAGTGCTCGCTTCCGTGATTTACCATTATTATAATTCCTCAATTTCTCTTATTGTGAGACCTGTAGCTTCTGCTATTTGTTCGTTAGTTAAACCCATCTATTTCAGGTTCGTTGCCGTTTCAATTGATTTGATATAAACCGCATTGTCTATTTCAGAGTAGCGTTATTGTTTGTTTCCATTTGCAAAGATACGATTAAGTGAGAGAAGAACAAAATATTTCTTCTGAACCGAAAAAAGCAGCGAGAGCTAAAGAATGCTCACTTTCGCCTAGCCGAGTCGCAATTGAGCAAGGTGAAGTACACGCTAACCGCTAACCGATTAAGCGCTAACCGATAATTCTCAGTTCTCAATTCTCAATTTGATAAAGACCTTTAACCATGAACCCTTAACCGTAAGTGCCATCAGACATCAGCATTTATCAAGCCGAACATCCACAAATCTTCATGTCCTGTAGGACGGGCCAAGTAATGAGTCTTCACCTGGCTGGCAGAAGACCGTATTGCCTCCTACCTGATGAGTCCTGACGTTTTTGTGTTAATTTTTATTATAATATGATTATTATATCATGATAATTAAAGTATAATAATTATCTTTGTAGCGAGAAAAAACAAAAAGTATGGTAAACAACCCTTTTATACTCTATGGTTATGAGTCAGAAAAGTACTTTTGTGACAGAAAGACTGAGACGCAAGAACTGAAACGCCTGGTTACAAACGGCAACCATGTAGCATTAATTGCACCAAGACGCATTGGCAAAACAGGATTGATTGAGAATCTCTTTCACCAGAAAGACATTCAGCGGGATTACTTCACGTTTCTCGTAGATATTTATGCCACAAAGAATATCGAAGAGTTGATAATGGCCATGGGGGCATCCATGCTATCCTCTTTGCGCCCAAAAGGTGCCAAGGTAATACAGAAGTTTGTCAACATCCTGTCTTCTTTACGTACAGGCATTTCCTTTGATGCAATGGGAAATCCCACGTGGAATGTGGAAATTGGAGACATCCACCTGCCAAGGACAACCTTAGACGAGATATTCGAATATATCAATACAGCCGACAAACCTTGCATTATTGCCATTGACGAATTCCAGACAGTAGCCGACTACCATGATGATAAGGTTGAAGCTATCCTGCGCACATATATTCAGCACTGCAGGAATGCTCAGTTTATTTTCTCTGGTTCACAACGCACCATGATGGGTGAAATTTTCCTCAGCCCGTCCCGACCGTTTTACCAAAGTACTTCAATGATGAACATTGGCTGTATCCCTGTGGAAAAATACTCCAAGTTTGCGCAAGGGTTATTTAAGGAAGCGGACAAAGATATTACTACCGACATAATTGAAAAAACATATCAGCAATTTGATGGCATCACATGGTATGTTCAGCGCGTAATGAATGAGTTCTTTTCTCTCACGCCTCAACATGGCGTCTGCGATGAGACAATGCTGGATACAGCTATTAAGAACATACTACGAGCAAACGAGTTCACATACCAATCCCTGCTGTTCCAGTTGCCTATAAAGCAGAAAGAATTGCTGATGGCTATTTCCAAGAAAGGAAAGGCCCAAAACCTAACGTCATCAGCATTTGTCAAAAAATACCGGCTTACAAGCAGCAGTAGTGTTCAGTCGGCTATGAAGGGCTTACTGGAAAAGAACTTTCTTACCTCTAATCTTGGCATTTACGAGGTTTATGACAAATTCTTTGCACTGTGGTTATTGACGCAACGATAAAGCCACTTGTTCCTAAACAGTAAGATGGAAGAAGTCTGAGGTCTGAGGACACCTATGGTTAAGGGTTAAGGGTTAGAGATGTCTGATGAATCCCGAAACTCTATTAAGCTTCTAAGCTATTAAGCAATTGAACTCTTTTCGACAACCGCTAACTGTTAACAATTAACTGTTGTGTACTGATTTTGGTTGACAGTTTTTAAGCCTTGTTCTTTAACATTTGTCTACCCGTACGGAATTGGTTGACTGCCTCGTCTGAGTACAGTTGACTACTTTCATTGGAGAGGTTGACTCTTTCCTAAGAACGTAGACTTCATACAGATATTGTTTACTCTTCATCTGTTTTTGTTTACTCCTCCATTAAACAGTTACAAATACTTCCTACCATATTAGTGATCTTTGATTTTTGTACCATTTGGTAAATATACCAAATACTCACTACCAGTAAACTGGACGTCGCCCATCACATTGCCTTCAAACTCAGCCCCAAGCTCTTTCAACTGAACTTTCACCAATCCACACACTGTCCCATTGATATCCTTTCTTGGATTCAACAATGCCGTTTGGTCCTTCACCATCGGCTCAAACTTCTTTACCTCAATGTCTTGGGCGTAAGTCAAACCACTTAGGCCAACAAAGAACAATAATATTAATAATTTTTTCATTGTAATAGGGCGTAATTGACGCGTAGTAGTTCTAGAAAAAAATAATCATTATACAAGCACAACAATCTATCGACTTTATCTTCTAATATCTGAGAAATTGAGCTTTTTCTTGGCGCAGGAGAGATATCTACATGAAAAAATCTCCTGCGCCTTATTTTTATCTATTTTTTTATACCATCGATAAATGACTTAAGTTCTTCTATTAAGAATTTCACCTCATTAGATTGACCTGAAGGCGGATTAATTTTTAAGCCATTTTCATTACTAACATCAAATTCAACATAACATTTTAGTATAGTTTCTATAATATTTATCACATCCTCGTTGCTATTTTGATAAAGGCTTTTCAACGCATCAATAGCTTTAACCTTATTCTTGCTGTACAAATTATTATTATCCATTTTTTTATTCTCACTGAGCCATATTGTTAATATTAGCATCCGACAGGCAGGCTCTTTTATCCTGTCTTCAGCTAGTAATCTATTTGTTAATAGAGGAATACATTCCGTACCTTGTTTAGCTAATCGGCGTTGTTTCCCTGCTATCTTTCTATCTTCCTCTTCTTGCAGTTTTCACTCTTCTGACAGCCGTTTGTCCGCCCTTTCTTTCTGTTCTTCAGAAATACTAATGTTACCATCCTTGTCCATGAAGCCGTACGCAGAGTATCTGTAACTAACGACCGAAAAACCTTCAGAAAAGGGAGTCGCCGAGATGTCCTGATTTACATCAAAAAGACGACACCCCGTCTTATCTATAAAATAACAAGTCTCATAACCATCATAAACAAGATACATACCATCTGAAAAGTATTCCATTTCAAGTACCGGCTCGCCACCTTCACGTCCGCTAACAGGTAGTGTGATGGGTATGACCACATTGCCCTTTTTGTCAATAAACCCAATTTCCATGTCTTCAAATTTCCTCATAACAGAAGCGAGACCATCATGAAAATCACCTATATCATAGTAGCCGTCGCATGAGATTACTTCGTGCCCCTCGGTGTCAATAAACGCTCCGTGGCCATCGCCAGCAACAAAGGCAAGTCCCTCACTGAAGTTTCTTACATCCGAATACTTCATTGGTATAACTACTTTGCCTGACTTGTCCATAAAGCCTTCCTTTACATTGCCATTCTTCCGCTCAGAACATTTTATGAGTCCATCGTGGAAAGAACCATAACAGCAGATGTCCTTTGCGACTTTAAAAACCGTCTTACCTGACTTGTCAATGAAAGCCTGCCTGCCATCTTCATCTTCAACCAAGGCCAACCCCTCACTGAAATTCTCTGCTTGTATGTATCTTGTGGGAATAACCTCTTCTCCCTTGTCGTTAATATAACCATAACGAAGCGATCCATAAGATTCAAAGTCGTCAGGGGTGCCTTGAAAAGTATAGGCCAAAGCCATGCCATCAGAGAATGCTGGTAGTATATCTTCTGCCTCACCATCAAAACTATATACCTTTCGCTCGCAAGGTATCTGCTCTTCACCCTGACAATTGATGTAACCATATTTCCCATCTTTCACGACAAGAGCCAGCCCTTCATGGAAAGGCTTAATTTCATCATATTTCTGAACGGCTTTTATAAGTCCCCGACTCATTGCGATTTGGTACGAGTCCCTCTGCATGTACCACACCCAATAGCTAATTCCCCCAATCAAGACTACAAGCAAGACTGGTATCAAAACCTTTAACAGTTTATTTGAGTTAAAACCATTCACTCGTTCAACTTCATTCACGGGATTAGGCTTTATCTCATCTACACTATTAAGTGACACGCCAGATTCATTATCGGCAAGTATTCTCTCCATAGGACATCCACAATTAGGACATGCAGAGGCTTTATCTGATACCTCGTGCCCACATTCTTTACATTTAATTAGTGCCATAATTTCTGTTTTTTATTTTCTTCCACCTTACGGTAGAACATATAACATTTTTGATTATTATTCGCATCAATAACGGTTAGAACATCCTTTGCTTAGTAATTACAATCATTAGTTCCCATTAAAATTGGGACAAGTTAAATATTAATCATTGAGTCCAACTTTTTAATATGGACACACTTCTTCATCTCTCTTTGTTTCTTTTTGTTTCTCATATGCTGATTGCGAATCAAAAATCTTCATCAGTAAATGTGTCGTTTCCATTCTTATCAACATAGCCATAAATTTTTCTTTCACCACGAACTAAGTAAACATGTGCTAATCCTTCTGAGAATGAATATACATAGTCATACTTACAAGGAACAACTTCTTCGCCCTCTTTATTGACAAAACCCCACTTGTCATCTTTCTCTACACGTGCTAATCCTTCTGAGAATGAGGAAGCATCGACATACTTACAAGGAATAACTTCTTCGCCCTTTTTATTGATAAAACCTCGCTTGCCATTTTTCACTACAAGTGCGAATCCTTCTGAGAATGACTCTGAATAGCCATACTTACAAGGAATAACTTCTTGGCCCTCTTTATTGACAAAACCCCACTCGTCATCTTTCATTACAAGTGCCAAACCTTCTGAGAATGACTCGGCATAGTCATACTTACAAGGAATAACTTCTTCGCCCTCTTTATTGACAAAACCCCACTTGCCATCTTTCTCTACGCGTACTAATCCTTCTGAGAATGACCCTGCACCGTCATACTTACAAGGAATAACTTCTTCGCCCTCTTTATTGACAAAACCCCACTTGCCATCTTTCTCTACAGGTGCCAATCCTTCTGAGAATGGCCAAGCATGGTCATACTTACAAGGAATAACTTCTTCGCCCTCTTTATTGACAAAACCATGCTTGCCATTTTTCATCACTACAGGTGCTAATCCTTCTGAGAATTGCAAAGCACCGTCATACTTACAAGGAATAACTTCTTCGCCCTCTTTATTGACAAAACCCCACTCGTCATATTTCTCTACAGGTGCCAATCCTTCTGAGAATGGCCAAGCCTCTCCATACTTACAAGGAATAACTTCTTCGCCCTCTTTATTGATAAAACCACGCTTGCCATCTTTCTGTACACATGCTAATCCTTCTAAGAATGCCCCTGCATAGTCATACTTTCGAACGGAGGCTGATAACTCTTCAGACAACTCTATTTGGCGGTTGTCATTCTTAAGGAAACAGAACATTATCATACCTAACAAAAGGATAGCCACAAAAGCCCCAATTAGAAACCCTAATTTGCTCTTTCGAGGATGTTCATTGTTTACTCTCTTAAGTTGTGCCTTTTCATCCTGTTCTACCACAGGGATAGGACAACCACAATTGGGACATGCAGAGGCTTTATCTGATACCTCGTGCCCACATTCTTTACATTTAATTAGTGCCATAATTCCTATTTTATATTTTTTCCACCTTACGGTAGAACATGTAACATTTTTGATAATTATTTGCATCAATAACAGCCAGTACTTCCATTGCCTTAGTAAAGCCTATTGAGTGCTCACGAAGAATGTCTATTATCTCCTTTTTTTTATGTTTCCTTTACCTTTTCCGTCGTACAGATAATGGTTTCGTTTTCTGTTATTAACACACCGTTCAAGTATTGACGGACCCGTCGCTGCCACTTTACATATATGATTTGTTGTTATTAAATTGCCTTTTATAATCAAATCACCATTATTATCTGGGTAAACACGTAAAAATGCACTTCTTTCTCTATTACCGTCATCGACATTTCCATAAAAACATTGAATATTATTAGAAGTCCACAATGGGTGTTCTGTCCTATGGCAATAGAGAACATTATAAAATTCCCCATCTGAATTAATAACTTGGAAATCGATCGCATTTCCATTTCTTGCTTGCTTTATGACCCTTACTTTCATCCCCATTTTAATTAGTTTTGTTGATTAACAAGTTATTTATCGTTTAACTACAGGTCTTACGTTCATCAACCATGAATCATTTGTCAAACTATAGACATGGGCATATTCTGGACGTACTTCTAAACAATAATGATATATATAGGGGCCTGATGTCTCTGATGTCTGTGACCAATAAAAGCCTTTATCTCCAACCATTTCTATCCTCTTTCCCAGATCAATACCAGACAAAGGAAGATAAATGCTCTTGCCACTAGGACCAGTTAGTTTTAACACCTGCTTACCAGAGATTGTTACACTGGAAGCAGTACATTTGTTAACAAGTTCTTGGAATTCGTCTTTGGTGGGCAATCGCCATCCTCCTCCCCAATCAGAAGCCTTTGCCGAAGCATCTGACCAATTGTAATATGTTCCGATACCAACATTTGAAGAAGCCCCAATATTATATGATGACCAACAAACACTGAGTCCTAAATCCACATATTCATGGCCATTCACATCGTTACCTTCCTGTTCTACTGATACACTAAGACTATATGTTTCTCCATTAGCCAGTCCAGTCATAGTAATCAATACCCGTCCATTTCTACTCTTCCCTTCATTCTCAGAAACGCCTACTCTGAAAGAAGATCGAGAAATTTCATCAATTTTCATCCATGAATCAGTTACAGTAACATCATATGTTCCATCGGTACTGATAGTAACAGCCTCTGATGTTCCACCAGACGAATTGAACTTCAGGCTCTGGGTATTAACAGAAAGATATCTGCCATCTTGTTTAACCTTAATCTTAGCACCTTGCCCTATATCTGGGGTTATTGTTAATACACACTCTCTTGACTTCATTGAAGCATTGTCCTTAGCTGTGAGATTGATAACGGCATCACCAGTACCGCTTTTAGATGAGAGAGAGAGCCAAGAAACATTCTCCGGCAACGAAGCAGTCCAGCTTTCATTTGTAGAGAAAGAAATCTGGTGGGAACCTCCTTTTGAGGTAAACGTCTTATCTGTTTCCGTAATATTGAAATATTTGCCTTGCTGAACGACGACAATAGTTTGGGATAGATCTCCTACTGCCACATTAATTTGTCCAGTCCTCGTATCTTCATTTGTATTTTCATCTACAGATACCATTAATACAGATGTTCCAATACCAGTAGTCCGGGAAAAGTGTATCCAACTGTTTGAAGTTGAAACGTTCCATTCTCCCATTGTATTAATTGTCACTTTTTGTGAAGATGCCTTGTCTGAAAATTGAAGATTATTATTGTCAAGGTTCAAGTTTAAACCTTCTTGAACTACATCGACGTCTGCGACCAAAGATAAGCCTTCTTTTCCAATCTTTATTTTACCATTTCTTTTAGATGCTGTGGTATTTTTATTTGAAGATATTGTTATTGTCTGGGAATTCTTGCCAGTCTGCGTATTTGATGATAACCAATCAGGCATAGAAAGAACTTCCCAGTCTGTATTACTGTTGACATTAATTTGCTGAGATTCTGCATCCGCCGAAAAAGACAAAGAATTTGGTTTTACTTCTAAATATATTCCTTTTTGAACAACTGGAATATGCAACTTTGTTGATCCACCAATATTAACATACACATTACCATTCCGTTGTGCAACTGAATTGTTCTCTAACGCAATAACTTTAAGATTATGAGTCCCAGCATCTCCAGAAAGTGGAGAAAATGTTATCCATGAGTCGGAAGTCTTAACTTCCCATGTTGCCTCAGAAGTAATACTTATCGATTTTGAACCCCCTTCTTTTTCAAACTCTAAAGTTTCCGTTGAAGCTGTAACATCTGCAGGGGCTTGGGTAATATTAATAGTTGACGATATACCATTATTTGCCGATAGTGTAACGGTCGCAGACCGAGAGACATCTGAAGGATTAGCATCAACACTTATTGTGACAGTTTTCATGTCTGGGGATGCTTCAGCCTTAATCCATGATGCAGAAGTGGATGACTGCCACTTAACATTGGATAAAACACTGATGGTTTGACTTTCTTTTCCGCCTCGAAAACTAAGCGAATTTGACCCTGGCGTTATATATGCTTCAACAGCCTTTTGCGACACGGATATGGCGGTCCTATAACTCCAACCCTTTTCTTTGGATTCCAGATAAAAGATACTTGTACGGGCTGTATCTGCAGAATGGTTCTCTGATGCTGTAAACGTAACGGATACCGTTGAAGCACCGGACATAGGAGAGGCTTCAAGCCACATGGGTAAGTTTGTAAAAGCCCATGAAACATTGTTAGTATTTACCGTGGTATTAATACTACCACCTTGTGCTTCGAATTTGAGATTATTATTTTCTATTGACAAAGTGTGACCTACGAGAGAAGCACTGTAGTTCTGTGGAACATTACTATCAGCACACCCAAAGATAGTAATGATACCAATTGATATAAGTGCAAAAAAATATATCTTTTTCATACAACCCTAATCCATTAAAAAGTTATGAATAAATTGACATCTACATTAAAACCATTTGCGAAGCCTTTCACCTTGGAACTGACCTCAGAAACCCGATTATAAAGATCTGATTTTTTCAGCGCAAAAGAATATTGAGGTGAAATTCCAACGCCTAACCACGGAAGTATCAAATAATCAACTCTGGCAGAAATAGAGGCGTTTAATGCATAACCTTTAGAAGCAACCACTTGATTGGAACTGGTTTGTTTTTCCGTTCCTGAAATCTGAACGGAACCGAGTCCTATTTGAGGAGTTATCCTAAAAGGTTTACCTATATAAAACGCATAGCCAATCTTTCCGCCAAAATAGGATGGTTTGTAAGTATAACTAAATGGTTCTCCTCCTTCAGATGTATTCCAGTACACCTCTTCGCTATTTGTGAGTCCAAACAAATAATTAAGTTCTGCATTGAAATGACGATAATAACCTCCCAAGGAAGCACCTACAGACATCATTTGTCCTATTCGCACCTTCGGCTCAAGATAAATGGTTTTTGGTTTAAACTTAGAAGTTTTTTCCTGTAAAAGAATAACCTGAATAACATATGTAGTTTTGGACTCAATAGATGATATTCCATAATCGCCAAACTCAACAGTAACAGGAAGGCATTTGGGATATTTAACGGTGAGACGCTTTGTTCCTGAGGCTAAATATACCCAATATTCACCCTCTTTAAAGGTAATATCACCAAGAATCATAGAACTCTCAAAAGTTGCCCCTTCATGGGGAAATTGTACTTTAATCAAACCACCAGGTTTTTCATTATTGTCATAACGAGGATTAACAGATGCGGCCAAGTCGCGCATCGAGATTTCTACACTGTTGATTTTAATCTCCTGCGCCATAGTAACTGTATAGGGAATCAGGAAAAGAAATAAAACTTTTAATCTCATCGTAATAGAATTTAGATATCAAAATCGCATTAAGTTAAACACTTCGCCCTTATCCAAGGCGCTTACAGCACTGGGACTTATGCACCTTCTGCTTGCATGGCTTTTTCAAGCTCGTTATCATTGAGGTCATCAAGTATCTTTTTAGTATCTTCGGGAGCCATTGCCGATTTCGCAATCTCCTCTCCCCAGGCTTTGGCCTCTGCTTTTAGTGTTTCGTCATCTTTAGCTTTCAGCTTTTGAATCTGCTCTTGGTACTCAGGCTCATCTGGCTGTATTTCTTTGATATAGATACACTTGTTAATTTTTTTGAGGGCTTCGGCATCGAAGTAGTTGAGACTTGCGGGATCCTCAATAGCTCCATTCTTGAGACTTTTCCATGTCTTGGAGTTTGCAAGCCACTTGCCACGAACAGCTTTAACTTCCTTTAAGCCTTGAACAAATACAGCAGCACCGCCTTTAACGTATTTGCCGAATTTAAGTGCATTCAGACCTAAATTGGGCAACTCCATTGTTGCTGTGGCTGTAGCAAGCTGGGCATTGGTAATGTCAAAAACAAGATTTACACCATTCATGACAGCCTCAACACATTGCCAGTTAACTTGTCCACGTGTTACAAGCTGGCCTTGCGAATTAAGCATATACGCAGCAGCATAGTACTTTCCATTTATATTAAGTGTAGTATCGATAAACTTGTAGCTGTCCATTTGTTCCTTATACCGTTGGATATTCCGGTAGGTTGTATCTATGCAAACAAGATAGTCATCTATAATTTTATTACCAGATTTGGTGCCATCCCAATCCCACTTGATTTCTTTTGTTTTCTTTTCTTTCGCAGCTTGTACTGTGTTAACGGTTGTGCCGAGCATAATCAAGGCCAACGATACGAATAATAAATTTTTCATGTTTGTTGATTTTTAGTTATAACAATTAAACAAATTAGCTTGTATTATCTTTTTTAAAGAACAATGTTGATTGTTTCCATATCAGGTGTGATATAATGCGCATCTTTCTTTTCCCCATCAACATAGATATACTTCATGTCATCCGGCACCACGATTTGAAATGTACCATCTGCTTTCACTTTACCAATGAGTTCGCTTTGGCGGGGATTGATTTTGCTGGTAGGCAAAGCATAGACACTTAGGGTGTTGAAGGGGACGGCTGCATATTCATTTTTAAAAGTCACACGCCCCGTAATTTGCTGCCTTTGCTTGGTGACAGTTGTTGTAACGGTTTCTTGTGCCATCGGATGTTGTACGAGACGGTCATGTACCTGTTGTTGAATCACCTTGAATCCTTCAATCTCAGGATACTGCGAAACGAGCTTATTTGCAATATTGTATTCTCCGCTAAGTACCTTATAGGTATCCTCGCTGGTAAAGCCATGTTCTGCTTCTGCCTTGTGTACAAGCGTGTCCGCTTTCTCCCGGAAGTAGGTGAGTTTTCGGATAGCAGCCATACGATTGCGTTCTTCGTAAATACCATCACGTTCTGTCTGCGGGCAGTCATTATGACCAATAGCCTGATCGTAAGCTGTTACGGCAGCAAGATAGTAACTACTCTCGGTATGGTCGCGATAGTTAAGACTGTACTCGCGGGCGATACCAATGAGTTCCTCATAGCTTGTAGCGATAGTCGGAACATCAAGCGTAACACGGTAGGTACATTTACCTTCAATGGGAAGTGTAAAACGAATTTCTCCTGGTGTAAAATCCGGATGTCGGAATTGGATTTTCTTCGCACCAGCCGGAACATAGACTTGATACTCACCAGGTTTATATTGTACAGTCCCTATCACCCAGCCTTCAAACTGCATTCCCTCGACAGATGGAATAACGACCTTAATAAGTGCACACGGTTCGTCATTTCCATCCATACGAGGATTCGTCCGTGCAGTTAAGTCAGACGGCAACAGTTCCATACTTTTTACTTTAATATCCTGTGCATCCAAAAAAACACAGATAAACAGACTTATTATAGTTATGAATCCTCTCATAAACATCGTAGATTAAATATCAAAATCACTTAAGCTAAACACTTCGTCCTTGGGTAAGGCTTTGCCACCTACTTTATCAGGCTGCCAAGTACGGACATGGATTTGGGGGGCATCCTCGTTGGTGAAGTCCCATAGCAAGAAGAGGTAACCGACATCGTGGTATTGGCCACTGGTCCATCCTTGAAGGAGAGTAACACCATAGAAGTTGGGGTTTACAGGATGCCGCATCACCTCTATCTCATCGAAAGTAACCTTAATGTAACTGTTTCGAGAAAACACACCACGAAGATTCTTGATGTATTGTTCCTTGCTCTGCTTGTTATACTGGATTTTAGGCGTAGTAAAGCCTTCAGCATGTTTTTGTTGAATAACCTTTCCTGTAATAATCAGTGCATCGTCGCTGAACACCTGGTTGAGGAAGTTGATGTCTTTCTGGTTGTAAGCTGTTCGGAACTGTTCAACATAGTCGAGAATCAGCTGACGACGACGAAGGTCTGTCAACTCCAGATTGCTCTTAATGACATTCATGTAGAGATTCATGGAGATACTGAGGTAGAAACTCTCTACATTACCCTGCTTATCAAAACTGATAACAGCCTCCTGATACTCGTCTTCACCAAACTCCCGTTCACCAGTAGGTTTCATCATCAAGGGGATGTTACGTACCTGATAACCGGAAGCTGTTGTGATACAATGCTCAACAATGTCTTCATCGGTACACATAAAAGGCGAGTTCTCCCATAGCATTGCCATAGACTGCTGAATGCGCGTATTAAGATTACCCATTGCCGTAAAGTTGAGGTTTCTGCCAGCAGTCTGAGCCGCATTGATCTCATTCAGCATACGGCTCACATTATTTTCCATCTTTGACTTGATTGCCGCGTTGTCTATTCCGTCTGAGATGGTAAAGGAAACTTGCGCAATGCAAAATGATAATTGACAAATAATAAATGTTAAACTAAGCGCTATACGTTTCATGTTGTTGTTTCATTTTAACTGAAGCCAGATGGCTCCACAATTCTTGTACTTCTTTATATCATCCTCACCCAAGGTATTCAGGTTTATCTGGTTCCCATTTTCCCTTCGTAATACAGCTACTACAGAGCCAGCCTTGTCATAAACAAAAATATAACAATCCTGATTGGCAGGCAATGTAGCATATTTGCCGTATGCTGCAAGTCGGCCCTTGCCTTTCAAGCCCTTAACATAGGGTTCTATATCATAGAAACTTGTAATAGACTTCATCTGCTGTTCATCTGGCGTCAGCGTAATTGCAGGATTTGTTTCTCCTGGTGATTCTTCCAAAGTTTCTTCTGAAATTGCTTCATTAGACGAAGACCTATCAGCTTCCTGTGACGAAACCTGGAAAGCTACGAGTTCATTTCTGTCGCCAACAGGCATAATATCACTCTTCTTGACATAGACAAATGCCCTGTAATACTCGCCTCTGCGTGTTTGCACTTCAAAACAATGATCTTTTACCTTAGCAATGCAAACTTCAACACCTTCGTTTGTCTTCTGACTTCGAATCCAGTCGCCAACTTTCATTTCAAGGATGGACTTTGCTCCTACAATTGCCTCGTCCCAATCCTTCATTGTGGCTTCGGCATAAAGATAAGTGGTATCGCGTTTAATTGTGCTGATTTGCTTAGCCACATCCTGGGTTTGGGCTGATACATCATACAATCCAAGTGTACAAAGCAATAATAATATGAGTTTTCTTTTCATTGCCATTTTACTTTTTTATGGGTGGTAGATTCTTTCTGATATAGGTCTTTCAGGTTATGAACGGGAATATAAGGTGTCATCTTAACTTTCAACACAGCATTCCTGTCATTAATAAACTTATCTGGAATGACAACAGAAAGCAGATGATGATACCCCAATTCCTTGCTCTGTGCTATCACAAGAGCTAATATGCCATCCTCACGTTCTTCCTCTACAGCAAAGAACACTTTCAACCCCCATTCGGCACAATAGTCGAGCCATTGACTGAGCATAATGGTATAGTTGACGGTGGTCATACCATAGACGGATTGTTCCAGATACATCCGATAGTCTGCATCAGGTATCAGTCCATGGAACAGGTTGGCTGCAG
Source organism: uncultured Bacteroidales bacterium (assembly GCA_902801485.1). GTDB lineage: Bacteria > Bacteroidota > Bacteroidia > Bacteroidales > Bacteroidaceae > Physcousia. Next base: position 24,237 of record CADCIP010000016.1, read on the forward strand.
AATAGGCCAAATGGTTATTGTCGAAAACCGGATGATATTCCTCATATACCTTATTATAATATAAGGCATCCGTAAGACTGGCCAGTTGGAGGGTATCGCTCTTTGACTTATACAGGGAATTGTTCATCTGTTCCAACTCTAAAGGTGTCTTTACAGTTTCATTTCTATGAGGAGCAGCAAGAACAGCATCCTTAAACTTATTCGATGCCTCGTCTTTCTGTAATCCGAGCAGCAAGTCATACTGCGCAGGAAATACAATAGTGACAAACGGATTGTCTGCCTTCAGCCAATTTACCTCATAATAACGGTCGATCAGACTGATGGAGAATGGCATGGTGTCGCAGACCTGATATAAGTCTGTAAGACTACCCTTGCGAAAATAGACCTTATCATCTGCCATTTTTTTCTGTAAAGTAGTATGTTTGAAAGAAGACAGGTCATTAAAGTAACGCTCCAAGAAATCCATCACCACCGTTTGAGGCGTTGATGCAGCCTCCTTCATCTCAGGGCTGAACAACTTCAACCCCTGAGATGATGCGGAAGCACATACCATCAACAATAGGCAGATATAAATTACTCGTCGCATTACTTCAATTCTCTAATTCTGCAATTCTTGATTACTTGCCTATAATAACACTTCCCTTCACAGTGTTGTCAGCACCATACCAGATGCCTTGCACCAAATGACCGTCTGACCATTCACCAATGATATAATCACCAGCCTCAGCCACACGCTTTCTGGGATCCTTACTGTCAATAACATGCGAAGAGGTAAATACCATACGACCATTCACATCGTTGGGCCAAGTACCTTTAAAAGTAGCATATCCAAGATTCTTGGAGCCAGATGCAGTTGGTTTTGGGGCAGGTGTTACAGCAGGTTTAGTTTCAGGAGTCTTCGTTTCAGTAGCTTTTTCGTCCAGCATCTCTGCAGGTCCTTCCACAATAACTTTCGCTGTGTCTGCTATACCTGTTCTATTGGATTTGGCAATAATAGAAACTTCCCCAACCTTGATTGCTTCAATTTTTCCTTTATGAATCACCTTTACTATAGACTCGTCACTTGAACTCCAGGTTATGGTCTCGTTTTGATTCTCTGGCGTACACTTTACTGTCAACTGTTGATGACCTCCGGGCCTGAGAATAATCGGTTCTTCCTGAATGTCAAGGGTCTCCATGTCAACATCTTCCATAACGACGGAAACCTCACAAATGGCACTTATTTCTATTTGATCTTTAGGGAACACCTTTACGGTTGCCTTACCCTCTTTTTTTGCTAAAATAACACCATCACGAACAGTTGCCACGTTTTCTTCAGAGGATTGCCAGACAAGTTCCGGTTTCAGCTCTTTTGGATCAATGGTCACATTTATTCTTTCGGACTGTCCAGGCTTTAGAATAATGCTATCCTTATCAATTGTGAATGATTCAATCTTGGGTGTTCGATTACCAAAGATAAAAAAACAAGCCACGGCAAGTAATGCTACAACACCAGCAATAATGCCGAAGAGTTTAGCCTTACCACCTTTCTTTGGAGGTGGACATTCGCGAAGCGGTTTACCACATTCTGGGTTCTGGCAAACGAATTCTTTACGTGCAGGGATTTCCTGTACCTCTTTTGACTTGCATTTCTCACAATTATCGTTCAGACAAAAACCATATCTGTAACGTACACGGTCTGTATTTCTTCCTGACATAATTATATTATATGTTTTTGTAACTAATTCTATTTTACATCATTGGTGGAGGTGTCGGGCCACCTGTTGGAGGCAATGGTGGCATCGCCGGGGCAGCTGGAGCAAATAATGCCTGTAATGCAGGAACTTGGTTTGCGGGAGCCCATGCAGGCATTCCATCCATCCATACCAGACTCTGAGGTGTTAACTGACCACCCTGAACCATCTGCTTACACATATCCATATTATAAGGGCCATATTGCTGTCCGGCGACTGCAATAAACAGTTTAATATCTGGCTGTGGAGCAACAGGTGGTGGTACTGGTGCAGCACCTGGCATTGGAGGAGGAACAGCAGGACCAGTTTGAGGCTGAGGTGTGGATAAAGTCTGGGCAGCAACCGCATCTCGTGCAGCCTTTACAGCTATTTCCTCTGCATTGTCAACAGCAAAGAGAGAAGGGAACTGTGAACCGTCGCCCTCGCTATGCAAAAGGATGGCATTACCGGCATCTGTTGCAGGATTACCTGTATGGAGGAACCTTTCATATTTCTCCTTGTATGGTTTCATCCAGTCAATGGCTCGAATGGGAAAGCAATATGCTACGGTAATGATTGACAACTCGTCCTTGCGAGGGCTCTTACGATTTACAACAATTGTTGTGCGTGCAGTACTCTGATTAAACGAATTCTTGAAAGCTTCCTCCAGTTTATCTGCAAAGCGCTTTAATCCTTCGTTATCATCCGGGGAAGGAATGGACACAAGGATAGTCTTCTTATTGATGCTGGCAGGATTAGTGGGACTGAGATTACCTTCATTATTGCGAAGGTGTAACTGAATCTGGTCGTTATTCAACTTCAGGAACACACCACTCTGATTAACAATCTTCGAAGCAAATGCTTTGATGTCATCATCAGTCTTTAATTTCTGCTGGAGTTGGGTAAGGATATTCAAGCCCAGAACCTTCTTGTCGCTCTCAGCCTTTTCATCATGTTTGGTTTTTACTATTTGCGACAACTTGATATCAAACGCATCCTTGATGTCATCTACGCTGATATCATTAGCCAAGCGACCAAAATTAACAAAGTCACCTGATGGCAATACGCTCTCACGAATCTGACGGGCAATATTTGGCATATCAACCTTATCTGCTTTCAGTTCAACCTCAAATTCGCTCATGGTTTCATCTTCGCTTACCTCGATGATGGCGCCCTTCATATCCTCAAGTCCCTTATTGACTTTACGCTGTGCAGTAACCAAACGTTCCGTTTCATCAATGGCATCATTGATTTTCTGGCCAAAGGCTGAAATATCTGCATCCATCTTTCCCATTTCAATATAGACACGAGCTGCCAGTTTCTTTGCAAATTCCAGAGCGACCAACATGGTCTTTGAAGTATAATATTCCGTCAGAATCTCTTGGTGTTCTGCATAACGTTTTGCACCTATACCAACCATTCGCTGAAGGATACCCAAGCGACTCCATTCTGTAACATTATCGCTACGATCCATATCAACAGCATCATAGTTCTCTTTTTCCTCTTTCGATTTTGTTTCTAAGTCAGACCTAATCTCTGTTACCTTTTCAAGAAGCAATTTCGAGACCTTCTGTAGCTCGACAATTGAAACATCTCCAACTTTCCATTTTTCATAGAGTTCATTCTCTACAGTATGACGGATTTCCCTTGCAATTTCAGGGATAGCTCTTTCCTTACCAGTGAAGAAAGTTTCAACCCCTTCTTCACGGAAATGGTTTGCATAGAACTCACCCATGATATTATCCAGCTCGTTAAGTGGGTTGCTTGCTTTCTTGGCTTCCTCGGCATAACCAATAGCCTTATCATGCCAATAATCATTGAAGCGTGGATAATCGGTATCTGACTCCAGCACTTTTAGTTCATAAGTAAGATGCTGATCGTCCAACATCCATCTCTGAAGATTATCGCTGTTCAGATAATCCTTGCGATAGTCCTTATTTCGCTCTTCATTGACAAAGCCCTGATTCTCTCGCCAGTTATTATACTTGAACTGATAGAGAACACTTTCGCCTACCGTATAAGTAATGTGCTTTAAGACACGAAGTTCGGGGTACATGACTCGTTTAATGCCAAAAGAGTTAACCTTCTTTGTACGAGCTACTGGAATACGACCATCAGGGCCAGGATTGGCTATCTCGTCATACTCTAAAGCAAAGTCGTCCATATTCTCAAAATTGTAGGCCCGGATGATATCACTGTTTACCTGATCGTTCTCGTTAATAAAGAATATACGGGCAAAGATATAGTCACTAACAATCTTTGGCAGTTCCTGCAATGAATTAATGGTTAGTCCGTTTTCGTTTACATTACTATAGATTGTCAGACCATCAGCCACACCTTTTACCCTATCATTATATAGGCGAGCTTCACCTCCACCAGTAACATCCTGAGGGAACCATCTGCCTGCCTGCAATGCATTTAGCTCATTTATGGCTGCATATCCATTCTGATAATAACGCCCCTGATCCATGTCGCTCTTTGGAAGATTCATTTCTGGAATCATGGCATAAACAGAAATTTTTGCATCGGGAAATGCTTTGCGACTCTGAACAATGACATCTATAATGGAACCTGAACCAGTTCCTCCACAAAGCCCTGCAAAGATATGAATATTGGTGTTGTTGGCATCACCTGATACCTTCTCGCAACGAGCATATGCATCGCGAAGACTGTTTACATAGCCTACAGCATTAGCAGCAAATAGCAAACGTCCGGCACGACGCTTTTGTCCTGCAGCTTGTCCAAGAGAGCCAATAGCCGATTTGACGGCTGCCACATTACTGACGACACCTTTTACCGACGGATAATTGCCGATATGATCCAGAATATGCTCAACATCAACTGCTTTAATATTCAGAAATTCATTTCTTGTAAAAGAAGCATCCTGACCCATAACCCTGAAATCAGGGCGTGCTTTTCCGTCCTGCGGCATCATCTCTTCTGTGGAATCAACATAGAGAAGGGCTACAGGAAGTTTTTTCCGAATTTCATCATCGTGAAACTCCTCAAACATTCTCATCTTGAAGGCACGAAGGATTTTACCTCCAGTACCTCCTAAGCCAACCAAAATGTGGTTGCTGCTGCAAAAACTTGTTGTACTCATATTATTATTTAATTTGTATATTATCTTCTTGGTCTTCTACTTACCCTACGGCGTTCTGTTTGTATGCGCTGCCTTTGAATACGTTCACTTCTACGTAGTGGAGTATAGTGTCTTGACAATGATTTAATAACGCATACAGATCCAACTATCACAAATCCTAAGCACCATAGTAAACGACGGAAAATATAATAGCGCATAAATGAGCGCAGTTCATCAGCCATTGCATGAGGAAGTTCCATGGCAGTAAAGCCAGAAAACTCGCCGCCACTTATGTAATATTCCAAGATAGGAAACTCATTTATGATGTCCTTAATTATTTCATCAGACTTCTTTACCGACACTTCATCTGATGCATCATAAACACTATTCACAATATTGGTAATCTCCGTTTCGTAATAATCTGTGGTATCGATAATCTTGAGGGAGCCGACAATCAAGATACACTGGAAAGAAAGAAACAGAAAAAGAATAGCACCAATCAAATAGCTGACAGGAGAGAATGTGGCATCTTTATACCATCCTTTAATCAGGAAAACAAATAGAGCCATACAAGCAACTGAAATCAGTATGCCCCATATCACGCTACTAAAAGAATACCTTAAGATGTCAAATAGTGCCCACATTGCACATTAGCAAATAAATCGCCTATAGCATCCCAAATTCGGCGGTTAATAATCATGGTAAGTTTAAGGAAACAAAAAAGGCATGGGAGTTACTACTTCTGCCCATCCCTAGCTTCAGGCTCTCGCATTGCCCCTTCCCAAGGATAAGCAACGCAGCCAGCCCACGCCAAGTGATTATATTTACAGCCTAATGCTACACATTATTAATAGCATCACTGGGATATAATCTACCCACGCAGACGCTTACCGTTGCATTTATCTCTGCGGGAAGAATCAAACTTGCGAGATTTGAAGCCACAGAATGATAACGTCCGTAAACGCCTTTTCGAGACCAGCCCTACAAATGGCTTGGTGGTCTCTGTTCCAATAAGATTTTGACCTTACCCGCCCTTATAGGCTGGCTTAGTCGTTGCAAAAATAACGATTTCCCTAATATGTACAAAGAAAAACACAGAATATTTCTGCACGGGCCACAAAAAATAGGTTTATCGTCAGATATGTATAAATAAAAAACAGCACCTTGTGGGGTGCTGGCTACATATTATAATCTATCTTGGATGCTATTGTGTGAATTTCACTATACAATCAATACAAATTGGTTTTCTTGTGACAACATCGATAAAAACTATACCTTGGCTTCAGCTCCTTGGGCAATCATTGGTCCAAATTCAGCATTAAGAATTTGCTCAGAATCCTCCTCCCAAAGATTTGCGGCCTTAGCCCATTGTTCAATTAATTGTTCTTGTCGCTCGTCTATTTCCCAGTTGTTTGGGCAGCTTCCTTTGCTGCTTTCAGCATTGCAACTTGTTGTAAGGCTTGCTGTCGCGTTGCATGCGATGATGGACGCGCCCCAATAAGAGGCGCGCCTCCCTTGCAGAGTCCTGCATGCTCTGATAGATTGAATCGAGGAAAATCTTCTGTTCCATTTTGTATCTTTTTAACGTAGTTATCCATTAGTGTCCCGTTAAAATTGGGACGAGTTAATTATTAATCAAACAACCCCGGAATAAGGGGACCTGATAGCTCTTTGACATCATTGGAATAAGTCTTTTCGAATAGTTCTCTGAGCAGTGTTTTGTCCGTGAGTGACATGCTGAGGATCTGCAAGACCTCATAGGTCGAGCGCTTTAACTCCATGTCATGCCGGACAATCGCCACAAGGCTGTAGGCGGTAATTGCTGCAGAGATCTGTATTCTGACAGCGTTCTCAGTAGTGCCCCAGAACTTCTTGATTTTGAGGTGTTGTTAACAAAATGGACGCTTTTTTTCTGGCTTTCCGTCAATATTCAAAATATTATTTATAACTTTGCGTCATAAATTCAAAATGGCAGTTTGAAGATATGATTAACAAAGTTGTATTGAAACAGATTCTGGCATCCAATCAAAAGGATGTAGAACAGTATCAGATTGTGCCTCGTGAGCTACCTTCCGACGAGTTTGAACGTCGCGTGTTCATTGGCGTTCGTCGTGCAGGCAAGACATTCATGCTCTATCAGAAGATGCAGCAGATGTTGGCAGAAGGTCATAGTTGGACTGATATGCTTTATCTTAACTTCGAGGATGACCGTTTGGCAGACTTCAAGGCAGAGGATTTTGAACTAATATTGGAATGCCATGCTGAAATGTACGATAAGCGTCCAATGCTGTTTCTCGACGAGGTACAGAATATCGATGGGTGGGAGAAGTATGCCCGCCGTCTGGCAGATGCTAAATACAAGGTCTGGATTACTGGCAGCAACGCTAAGATGCTTTCATCAGAGATTATGACTACCCTTGGTGGCCGTTATCTATCTACCGAGGTCTACCCCTATAGTTTTCAGGAATTTCTCAAGATTAAAGGAGTACCCTATGACGAGAATACTCTGCTAGCCACTGAGTCACGTGCCAAAATGCTACGTGCTTGGAACGAGTATTTCGAATGGGGAGGCCTGCCAGAGTCTGTTTCTTTGAGTGTCAAGCGTGATTATCTGACTAGTACCCTACAGAAAATTTATCTTGGTGACATCGTTAACCGCAACAAGATTTCAAACGCCAATCTTCTGCGACTACTCCTCAAAAAGATTGCGGAGAGCGTCAAACAACCTATATCCTACAATCGCCTTTCTAACGTTCTGTCCTCAGTAAGCGGTAAGATTACCATGCCTACCGTGAGCAAATACATTGAATATAGTGAATCGGCCTGGCTCTTGCTGCGTCTGCGAAATATCTCTGCAGCCTTTGCAGATAAGGAATCGCTATGTAAATACTACTTTATCGATAACGGCGTACTCCACCTCTTCCTACTGGATAGCGACACTGCACTTCTTGAGAACCTGACTGCCTTGACCTTGTTCTGTAAGTATGGACATGATAAGGACAACGAACGTGTGTTTTTCTATAATGACAAGGTCGAAGTGGACTTCTATATCCCAGAAGAGAAGTTGGCAATTCAGGCATCGTACAGCCTGTCAGGGGCCGATTCAACTTATGACCGCGAGGTAGATGCTTTAAAGAAGGTTCCCAATGTGCTCGAATGTAATCGCCGCGTCATCCTCACCTACGATGAGTCTGACACTATTACCGACGAGTATGGCACCATCGAAGTGATGCCACTGTGGAAGTGGATTCTAGAATAAACCATGCCTGCCACTCATCCAACGATGCGGTTCTGGTGAACCTATTATATCAGTTTTTCTTCGCCAATTTTTAGAGAAAAGCGGAGACTTTGAGATTGGTGTGACTTAGTCTTTTGGCGTACGTACTTCCAAAAATGATGAGCTACCGATGTGGTAAAGTTTAAAGTTTAAGGTCGCTGCTCTTTCGGTTCGGAAAAGAAAAGAAAAACGGCTTTTCTTTTGCTTTTCTCTATTCGTAACTCTGAACTTCGTTCTAACTTACTTTCGCTGACTTCGTCGACCTCAAACGCGACTCGGCCAAATGAAAGTAGGCTTTCTATGGCCCTCGCTGCTCTTTCGGTTCGGAAAAGAAAAGAAAAAAAACGGCTTTTCTTTTGCTTTTCTCTCGCTTATTCGTAACTCTGAACTTCGTTCTAACTTACTTTCGCTCGGAAAAGAAAAGAAAAACGGCTTTTCTTTTGCTTTTCTCTCGCTTATTCGTAACTTTGTGCCAACTTTGTGCCAAATATTATTAATTTCAATAGAAAAAATACAAAATTCAATGAAAAGTAAACTTTTATTTGTCGGTCTGCTCCTAAGTATGACAGCAATGGCTGACAATCTTGCAAAGTACGTTGATCCCCGTATCGGTACAGGCGACCACGGTCATGTGTTTGTTGGTGCAAACGTTCCCTTCGGCATGGTAAATGCCGGACCTACTCAAATAGAGCAGGGTTGGGACTGGTGCTCCGGATATCACGAAAGCGGTAAACAGATTATCGGCTTTGCCCAGATGCACCTTAGCGGTACAGGCTGTGGCGACCTCGGCGACATCTCCCTGATGCCTGCTTATGGCGATCTTGAACTCTCCCGTAAAGGCTTGGCCAGCGACTACCGTCACGAGACCGAAGTAATGATTCCCGGTTACTATCGCGTTCTGTTGGATCGCTTCAGCATTATGGCCGAGGTAACGGCAACAGAGCGTGTAGCTCTCTATCGCTTCACTTACCCCAAGGGTAGCAACAACGCCCGTATTATCATCGACCTTGATAATACCGTTGGTGATGACACACGCGAGGCAAGAGCCATTCAGATTGACGACTATACCCTGATGGGATATCGCCGTAGCGCCGGATGGGCTTCAGACCAGCGCGTATTCTTCTGCATCCGTTTCAGCCATCCTATGCATTACTGGCTTTCAGAGGGTGTGAATGCCAAGTACGGTCAGGCTACCTTCGAGGTTGGTCCTGGCGACCAGATTCTGGCTAAGGTGGCTATCTCTCCTACCAGCGAGGCAAACGCTCTTATCAATATGAATGCCGAGATGCCTGGCTTTAACTTCAACGAAATTGCTGACGCAGCCAGTCAGGCTTGGGATAAGGAACTGAGCCGCATCAAGGCAACCTTCCGCACGGAACGCGAGCGTACCATCTTCTATACAGCCATGTATCACTATATGGTAGCTCCTCAGATTTGGAACGACGTAACTGGCGACTATATGGGTTGCGACCTGAAGGTTCATCGCGGTGCCGACTTTACCAACCTTACAACATGGAGCCTTTGGGATACCTATCGTGCTGCACATCCGCTGGCAACTCTTATCATGCCCGACCGTATGCGCGACTATGCCCACACCATGATGAATATGTATTACGAGTGGGGTGAGCTGCCCGTATGGCACTTGGTAAGCAACGATACCTATTGTATGGTAGGCGAGCCTGGCGTTCCCGTTCTGGCAGATATCATCCTGAAGGGTGAGTGCAAAGATATCGATGCCGAGAAGATGTACGAGGCTATCAGGGCCAGTATGCTGCCCACCGAGTTTGCCAAGAACCGTCGTGTTCCCCTGCGAGGTAAGGACTACCTGGCTGAGTTGGGCTATCTGCCCTATGACGGTCGCGAAGGCGAGGTTGTAGGTAAGAGCATGGAGTACTATATTGCTGCCTGGGCTGCTGCTCAGGTTGCCGGCAAGTTGGGCCACAAGGAAGACAGCGTTCGTTTCTACAACATCAGTCAGGGTTACAGAAAGCTGTGGGATGCACGTGTTAAGTGCATGCGTGCTTTGGATATGAAGGGCGAATTCCGTCCTTTGCCCGAGAACTTCAACCCCAACCGTCAGACCCGCGACTATACCGAGGGTAACCCCTGGCAATATACCTTCCTGGTTCCCCACGACGTAAAGGGTCTTGCCAGCCTGATGGGTGGCGACAAGGCTTTAGGTGACCATCTGGATGCTCTTTTGGCTGCTGACAGCGACCTGGGCGAAGGCGCCGCTCCTGACATCTCTGGTTTGGTCGGTCAGTATGCTCACGGAAATGAGCCCAGCCACCACGTATTGTATATGTATAACTATGTAGGCCAGCCCCGTAAGACGCAGAAGTGGGTTCGCTATGTGATGGACGAGCTTTATACCGACCAGCCTGCCGGTCTTTGCGGCAACGAGGACGTTGGTCAGATGTCTGCATGGTACATCCTCTCTGCACTGGGTCTTTATCAGGTTGAGCCTTGCGGCGGTGTTTACCAGCTGGGTTCTCCCATCGTAGAGGAAGCCGTTATTCCCGTTGGCGAGGGCAAAACCTTCACCATCCGTACACATGGTGGCAGCAAGGAAGCCGTCTATGTCAAGAAGTATGTGCTGAACGGCAAGCAACTGAAGGGTACTACCATCACGCACGACCAGATTATGGCTGGCGGTGTACTGGATGTTTACATGACGAAGTAACGCCCCTCTCCAACCCCAAACCCCTCCTCCCCCAAATGGGAGGTGGGGAAAATTATTTAGAAACCAAAACCACAACACGAATATTATGAATAGGAATAAGAAATTCTCCCCCACCGGGGGAGTCAGAGAGGGGCTCCTTCTTTTAACCATGTTGCTGGGTGCTCCCATAGTGGCAAACAGCGCCAATTTCTACGAGGCTCCTGAAAAAGCCAAGAAGCAGGAAGTGGCTGTACAGTCAACCATCAAGGACTTGCGTCCTGCTCCCGAGAAGCGTCTCTTCCGCAGCGAGGCTGTTGAAAAGCAGATTCTCGACCTCAAATCGAAGCTTACAGCCATCGACCCCAAACTCTACTGGATGTTTGTAAACTGCTTCCCCAACACATTGGATACAACCGTTTGGTACAGCAAGGAGAGCGGTGACGATGACACCTTCGTTATCACTGGCGACATCGAGGCAATGTGGCTGCGTGACAGCGCTGCACAGGTATGGCCCTATCTGCGTTATGTCAAGCAGGACGAACCCCTGCGTCACCTTATCCGTGGCGTTATCCGCCGTCAGTTGGCCTGCATCCTCATCGATCCGTACGCCAACGCCTTCAATATAGGTCCCACCGGTGGAGAATGGCAGTCAGACAATACCAAGATGAAGAAGGAACTGCACGAGCGTAAGTACGAGATTGACTCGCTCTGCTATCCCTTGCGTCTGGCTTACGCCTACTGGCAGCAGACAGGCGACACCAGCATCTTCGACGAGAAGTGGCTACAGGCCATCCGCGAGATTCTGCACGTCTTCCAAGACCAGCAGAACTGGAACGGTCCTATCACCAACTACCGTTTCACCCGCAAGACAGAGGCTTTGCACGATACACGTTCCAACAGAGGTTACGGTCATCCCGGTAAACCTTGCGGACTGATTGCCAGTGCCTTCCGTCCCTCTGACGACAGTACCATCTTCCCCTATCTGGTTCCCAGCAACTTCTTTGCCGTAAGTGTATTGCGCAAGGCTGCTATCATCCTGAACGATGTGAATAAGGAATACGGACTGGCCAGCGACTGCCGCCGTATGGCAACCCAGGTGGAAGAGGCTCTGGAGAAATATGCTGTTGTGGAGCATTCCAAGTATGGCAAGATTTATGCCTTCGAGGTTGACGGCTATGGTTCTGCTCTTCTGATGGATGACTCCAATGCGCCCAGCCTGCTCTGTCTGCCTTATCTGACCGATGTGTCTATCGATGACCCCATCTACCAGAATACCCGTAAGTTTGTCTGGAGTGAGGATAATCCTTACTTCTTCAAGGGTAAGGCCGGTGAAGGTATCGGCGGTCCTCACTGCGGTCTGAACAAGCCTTGGCCTATGAGTCTGGTCATGAAAGCCTTCACTACCAACGACCGTGCCGAGAAGGAATGGTGCGTTCAGCAGATTCTGAAGACCGATGGTGACACAGGTTTCATGCATGAGTCTTTCAACAAGGACGATGCCAAGGACTTCACCCGTTCTTGGTTCGCATGGGCCAACACGCTGTTTGGCGAACTTATTGTTGATATGTACGCTCAGTAAATGATATTTATGAGAAATCAGAAACATACCTTTTGGGGAGCCTTATCATTAGGGCTCCTCATGGTTTTTACGGTAGGGTGCAACAATCAGTCGGAACAGCAGGTGCAGGAGGCAATGGACTTCCTTTATGCCAGTATGCCCTTGCCCGATAGCGTGGATTATCCCCGTGAATTCTGGGAGGCAAATGTCAGGGCCACTTTAAAGGCCCGTCAGGAGATGCCTTGGGGCGAGAAGGTTCCCGAGCGCGAGTGGAAGCATTTTGTGCTTCCCCTGCGTGTCAATAACGAGAATCTGGACTCTGCCCGAATCGTTCTCTACGAAACCCTGAAGAACCGTGTAAAGGACAAGAATATGTACGATGCCGTTCTGGAGGTCAACCATTGGTGTCACGAGTTTGTCACATACGCTCCTTCCGACGGCCGTACCAAATCTCCCCTTGTTACCATGCGCTCCGCTACGGGTCGTTGCGGCGAGGAAAGCACGTTTACCGTTGCGGCACTCAGAGCTGTAGGCATTCCTGCCCGTCAGGTCTATACCCCACGCTGGGCGCATACCGATGACAACCACGCTTGGGTAGAGGCTTGGGTAAACGGGCGCTGGTACTTCATGGGAGCCTGCGAACCCCTTCCCGTACTGAATATGGGTTGGTTCAACGAGCCCGCTTCCCGTGGTATGCTCATGCACACCAAGGTCTTTGGCAATTACAACGGACCCGAGGAAGTTGTGAGTCGCAACAATTGCTACACCGAGATTAACGTCACCAGCAACTATGCCGAGACAGATACCATCAATGTTAAGGTACTTAATGCCGAGGGTGCTCCGCTGCAGGATGCAAAGGTCGATTTCCGCCTGTACAACTATGCCGAGTTCTATACGCTGGTTTCCAAACAGTCCGATGCCAACGGACAGACTTGGTTGGGATGCGGCAAGGGTGACCTTGTTGTTTGGGTCAGCAAGGACGGATTGTTCGGTTTCGAGAAAGCCAGCGTAGGTCAGCAAGATACGGTAACGGTGGTAGTGGATAAGGACGACAGCTTTACGGGTGCATTTGACCTCGACCTTGTTCCTCCCGAATCTAAAGAGTACAAACCGGACCTCTCGGAGAGCCAGATACGGACAAACAGGCAACGTCTGCAGCGGGAAGACAGCCTGCGAAATGCTTATATGGAGCAGACTTTCAGCAAGGAGGAAGACCTGAAGGACGCCCGTCAGAACTGGCAGGTAATAAAGGTATTCCAGTCTCACCATCTCGGCAAAGAGGTTATCGCTACCTTACGGAAGAAGGACCTTTGCGATGTTTCTATGGAGGTACTGACTGATGCCGCTGATAACACGCCCTCGTCCGCTTCTCCCCTTTGGGAGCAGTATGTGCTGGCTCCACGTATCAGCAACGAGATGCTTACCCCTTACCGCAAAGTGCTGAGTCCTGTCTTTAAGGGTATGGAAGCTGCTGCTATTGCCCAATGGGTGACAGACAGCATCAGCATAGACAATACACGCAATCCGCAGAAACTCTGCATGAGTCCCGAGGGTGTTTACCGCCATCGTACAACAGATGCCCACAGCCGCGATATCTTCTTTGTGGCTGCCTGCCGTAGTGCCGGTGTACCAGCCCGTATCGATGAGGTGACAGGTAAGGTGCAGATTTTGGCCTCACCCCAGCCCTCTCCTGTGGGAGAGGGAGAGCCAGAAGTCAAGGGGCAAGAGGTTTGGGTGGATGTCACCTTTGGTCAGGCCGTTCAGGAAACAGCGCCTCAGGGAACACTCAGCCTTGCCTATTCCGATTTTGCCATCAAGGAGAATCCTTCTTATTATTCGCAATTCAGTCTCTCACGCCTTCAGAACGGGACCCTCGCCTTGCAGGAATTCCCCGAGGAAGCCACCTGGAAAGATACCTTCGCCAATGGTGTGCAGATGGATGCAGGTCAGTATCTGCTGGTTTCAGGTACCCGTATGGCTGACGGTAGCGTACTGGCACATCTGGAGTTCTTTGGCCTGAAGGCTAATACAGCGCAGAAGCAAGTTCTCAAATTGCGCGACAATGCCGACGAATTGCGTGTGATAGGCAGCTTCAACTGCGAAAACTATTTCACCAACTACAAGGGAGTACACAAGACCTTGTTGGAGAGTACGGGCAGAGGTTATTATGTGGTAGCGCTGATTCGCGACAATCACGAACCCAGCACACATATTCTGCACGAATGCGAGGATGCCAACATCTACCTCTCCCAGTGGCCTCACCTCTTTGTCATGCTGTTCCCCACACAGGAAGAGCTCCAGTCGTTCCGGTCACACCGCAAGGATTTCGACAGACTGCCCGACAACTTCATTTTCGGTGTAGCCGACCCGGAGACCATCGAGGCCATGCACATTCAGGAACTCACACACGGCAGCCAGGAGTTACCTATCCTCATGATGGCCGACACCTTCAACCGCGTGGTTTGGTTCCATCAGGGATATACGATAGGAATTGCAGATCAGATTATGAGTGTCATCCGACAGCTGACAATACACGAGAAATAGTCTCGTGCACCATTACGGCATCGGTATGACCGTTCTTTCTAAGGGAGCCATGGATTTCTGTGGCTCCCGTTTCTATTATGATACGGGCAGCATTCTGGGGCGTCACACCTGCTCCCGGCATTATGCGGAAGTCACTTCCCCTAACGCCACAACCTTCCCGTGGTTCGAAGGTTTTGGTCTCAGCCACCAGTTCTCTCAGCAAACCGATTCCTTCTTCGGCCTTGGGAGCTAAGCCACTGGTTAGCAGACGGTCGCAACCCAGGGAATAGATTTCCAGCAACGATTCCTTAGGATTCTTGCACACATCAAAGGCACGATGGAAAGTAATGTGCATCCTGTCGCCTGCCGCTTCTACCATACGGTGGCAAGCCTGAATGTCTATGTCACCATTGGGTGTTAGCGCACCTATCACCACACCTTGGGCACCCAACTTACGAGCCATCCCGATGTCGTAAATCATACAGTCCACCTCATCCTCGGAATACACAAAGTTGCCGCCACGGGGCCGGATAAGCACATGCGTGGTAATGCCGCTGTTCACAGCCAACTCTATCATGCCGGCCGATGGGGTAAGACCGTCCACATCAAGCGCCTGACACAACTCCACCCTGTGTGCGCCACCAGCTATTGCTGCACGCAGACTGGGCAGGTCGGCACAACAAACTTCTAACTTAAAATCCATGCTTTTTTTCTTTTTTGACTGCAAAAATAGCATTTTTATTTGTAATTTTGCACAAAATTTGAAAAATGGATACAAAAGAGATACAGATAAAAGATTACAACTACCCGCTGCCTGATGAGCGGATAGCCAAATTTCCCCTTCCAGAACGCGATAGCAGCAAGTTGTTGGTGTACAAAAGCGGAGAAGTAACGGACGATGTTTTCCGTTCCTTGCCCCATTACCTTCCCAAAGGAGCCCTCATGGTTTTCAATAATACTAAGGTGATTCGTGCAAGATTGCACTTCCGCAAAAAGACCCTCTCCAGCTCCCCCTTTAGGGGGAGAGAAGAATACGGGAACAACTCTCAACTCTCAACTCTCAACTCTCAACTGGTTAATGGGGCTCTCATCGAGGTGTTCCTTTTGGAACCCGCTTCGCCTGTAGAGTATCAGGAGAATTTCATCGCTACCTCGGAATGTTCCTGGTATTGTCTGGTGGGCAACTCCAAGAAATGGAAAGAAGGCTTGCTCTTTGGCGAGTTTCAGATAGGCGGCACATCCTATACTATATCTGCCGAACGTGTGGCTTCTCATGGCACCAGCTTTGAGATCCGTTTCCGCTGGGAAGGCAACTTTGCTTTCTCCGAGGTGTTGGAGTCGTTGGGCGAACTGCCCATTCCACCCTATCTGAACAGAAAGACTGAGGAGAGCGACCTCCGCACCTATCAGACCGTCTATTCCAAAATCAAAGGCTCCGTGGCCGCTCCAACAGCAGGACTTCACTTCACAGAACGCGTGCTGGCCGACCTGGATGCCCACGGCATAGAGCGCGAGGAGTTGACCCTCCACGTAGGAGCAGGAACCTTCAAGCCCGTTAAGAGTGAGGAGATTGGCGACCACGAAATGCATACCGAGCATATTGCCGTCCGCCTGCAAACCATCGAGAAGCTGATTCAGCACAAGGGAAAGGCCATTGCCGTAGGAACGACTAGCGTCCGTACGCTGGAGAGCCTTTACTATATGGGCATCAAAGCCCAGCAACTGATGGATGCAGGCAAAGATACAGGCGATGCAGAAGAACTGCACGTAGATCAGTGGATGCCGTATTCTCAACTCTCAACTCTCAACTCTCAACTCTCAACTGTGTCGGCATTAGAATCCCTCTGGGATTATCTAAGCCGACACCACCTGGATGTCCTGCACAGCAGTACGCAGATAATCATTGCCCCTGGTTATCTGTTCCACATCGTGCAGATGATGGTAACCAACTTCCACCAGCCCCAAAGCACCTTGCTTCTGTTGGTAAGCGCCTTCGTGCATGGCGACTGGCGCAAGATTTACGATTACGCTTTAGCTAACGGCTTCCGTTTCCTAAGTTACGGCGACAGTTCACTTCTTATCCCATGATAGCAGACGGAAAAGATAACAGTCAGGAGTTGTTCCCCGTTGTGGATGAGGAAGGCAATATCCTTTCAGCCGCCACACGAGGCGAGTGTCATGGCGGCAGTATGTTGCTGCACCCCGTTGTACACCTTCATGTGTTTAATTCCCAAGGGGAGTTGTACCTTCAGAAACGTCCGGCTTGGAAAGATATCCAGCCCGACAAGTGGGATACAGCTGTTGGCGGACACGTAGATTTGGGCGAGAGTATTCATCAGGCACTCCTTCGCGAAGTGCGGGAGGAGTTGGGCATTACCGATTTCGAGCCGCAAGCCCTACCCCATTACGTCTTTCAGTCTGAACGCGAGCGTGAACTGGTCTTTCCCTTCCGCACTATATACGATGGCGCCATCCATCCCAGTAAAGAGACAGACGGCGGTCGTTTCTGGTCTATCCCAGAGATAGAAGCCTCCTTAGGCAAAGACGTTTTCACCCCCAACTTCGAAAGCGAATACCAAAAGGTAATAAAGTCTCACTAAAAGTGTAGCAAGAACCTATCACTTCAGGTAGAGTTCAGAGCGTAGAGGTTAAAGCCAAAGAGTCATTTTACTGCTTTCTGAAGTTTAAGAATTGTTTTAACCTGGGGTTGTATGGTGACGGGACCCATTAAACCGGCTGGCTGTAATGGACTGTCGGCATTCCAATGCTTCCACGTTGCCGTACCTAACTTCTCCGCTTGGGGTTGCTCATCACCAATAAGCCGGTTGACCCAAGGATTGCTGACGGTTACTTCCAACAGGTTTTCGCCCGCTTGCGCTGCATCACCGATAAAGAGACGGTACGGAGCTTTCCATGCAGTTCCCAAAGAATGTCCATTAAGACGGACGGATGCTATGACACCTACATTACCCAAATTGAGCTGCAGCTCTGTACCCTGCTGAAGATACTTCTTGGGAATATTAAATCGTTTGGTATATACAGCAGTACCGGCAAAGTAGCGGATGCCAGGGACGGTTGACTTGCTAAAGGAATAAAGACTGTCGAACACAGCTGTTTCCGGAGCCATCCTTCCCGGTTGGAAGGTAACATCCCAGGATCCTGCCAGAGTAATCGGTTGGGGAACAGACTTCACGCGTGCACTGTAGACATTACCTGATGCCGTACGAACGGTTTGTGTACCTGACTTGGTAGTTGTCCAAACGAAGTTTTCGTCCTTGAGAACTAAGGTTCCATCATTGCCATGATAGGTAAAGTCCACCTGTGCACCTTCCCTGATTTCGCGTTCGACGACTATCCCTTCTGTCTCGTAGGTGAGGCGGAGTAATTTGTTCTGTCCATAGACGGGGGTGCCTGCCAGCTCGTCGTTTACAGAAAGGACATACTTACCCTCATCAATGCACTTCTGCAAGTTGCTGATGACATTAACAGGTTTCTGCGGACGCTGACTGTCGAAATTGGAAGGGATAGGACCGTAAAAAGCACGTGCCACCTTGAGTTCTCCCTTTTCGTGAGCCTCGGGTATCTGAATGCGTGCATTCTCGGGAGAATAGGCAGTAAGCTCTTTGCCATCCAGCGTATAGTGGATAACCAGTGTCTTGACCTGTCCGAAGCAGGGATCGCCACCCAGGGTTCCGTTGTCGCTCTGTATATCGAGTTTATTGTCGCGAACCTTGCCGGCAACCAAATCAGTTACATCATTGATTCCATGCGGAAGGAAGGCTCCGTACTCGGCTCGGGTGATGGTGAGGTTAGGAACAGGAACTTCTCTGGCATCGTCGTAAAGGGTATTGACGTCAGTCACACAGGCATCAGTCTCTGCAGAAGAAGGACGGAAGATGATGAAAGCGCTCTGTTCGGGTTCGAAGTGGAGGTCTACCAACGTTCCATATTCGCCCTTTCTGTAGGGAATAGCAGCAATCTGTCCCGTCTGGGCATCCCAGCGCTCGGGAACCATTCCCTGAACACGGAACTCGCAGGTCTCATTACGGTATTGTTTCTCGGGATTAGCCACGAAATAGATTTCTCCCTCGGGACAGGAACGATGGATAAAGCGAAGGTCCTGTCCTGTGGTGCCGGGACGGAAATCAGGTTTAACCTGCAGTTTCTGTAAAGCCTCAGAAACAGTAATATCCTTGACTAACCCCTTATCCCATAATTCTTTAGCCAGTTGTTCTACCTGGTCATCACACGTGGGGTAATCCTCCAAACTGGGTGACTTGGCAGGACGGGGACCGATGATGGTTGCACCCTGAAGTGCCAACCGGTGAAGGATACGCAATGTCTTGGGTGTCATCCACGAGGTATCGAACAGCGTAAGCAGACGATACTCACCGCCGCTACGGGTGATGAGCCGTCCGTTGCGCACCTGCAGCTGGGCCATCTGATCTGTCCATATCTCATCGTAGTCGTAGCCAAGGTCCTTAATGTCCTTGCGGCTGCAGCCGTCATTGGGCGATACCTCGCCTACATAGACTAACACGTCACCGACAAAACGTCCCTGTTGGAGCAAGTATTGCGAACGTGTTACATATTTCATATAAGGTATGGCAGCATCCCATAATGTGTTGAGCCGGTTAAAATGTGAGCCAAACTCTCCGAGTGTGTAACCGGGTCCTTTGTCATTCGGCTGATGAACGAAGGTGTGGAAGATATAGTGGTTGATACCATCGGTCCATGCCATATCACCCAATGCCTTCATTTTAGCAGGACTTCCGTCCCAACCGGCCTGGTCGCTTCCCGCGGTGAAGGATTCGGCACCTACTACAGTGTTTCCGTTGATATGGGCAATGGAAGCTGCCGTCTTGGTTGAGGAGGGCATAGCTACATTTCCCATCCAGAATTCACCCATTACAATATCAGAACTGGCACCGACTTCCATATCGTTGAATGGCCCTGTATAAGGCTCTACAGAGTATTTAAGTCCATTCTGGTGGCAAAGTTCACTGAACCGGTCGTAATAGTTGGCAGCCATCAGATCATTGACAGTCTTGCGCAGGTCCCACAAGAAACGTTCGCTCTGCTCGCTGCTTCCTACATAGAAACCGGCTATAGCAGGGAAATACAATAGAGGGTTATAGCCACGCAGTCGCTGAAACTCCTGGTCGAAACCATCCGTCCAGTTTCCGCATCCTACTTCATAGCTATCCACCAGGCAATTGGTTAGAGCTGTACCAACCAACGGGCCCAAATAGTCCAGAATAGGTTGGACACCATCCTTCCAATACTGGTCGAGCGCCTTGCGACTCATCTTGTCCACCTCGAGTCCACCACCTGTGGCAGCCGTTGAGGGATGACTTTTCTCCCCTGTTGTGGTGTGACCCATACGAAGAACTATCCATTCTCCCACTGGCGCCTGCCAAGTAAGATTGCCGTCTGCATCCATCAGGTTGGTGAGGTTCTGAATATCGGAAATTCTGACAACCTCCTCATCCTTCACGACCTCAGGCTTGGGCATTAGGATATTGGGATAGCTGTTGGAACCAAGGCTTTTGATTACATAATCAGTAATCTTGCGGTCGGAAATTGGCCGGGGGAAAGCCAGGACAACAATATCATTGTACCAGTCATGCTGTGCCTTAGGTTGCTCCAAACGTATAGTCTGTTTCTTGCCGGAACCCGTCAGATGCGTTTCTGTCCAGACAACACGCTGCATGCTTTGTTCCGGCTTCACCCAAAAACCGCCACTGCTGGACCAACCAGGACCATTATGGAAGCATAGTTCCATACCCAAACGCTTTGCCTCGATAGCTGCCCATTTGAAGAGCTCAAGCCACTCAGATGAGAGATATTTGGCTGTACCTTCAGGGTAACCGTACCCTACATTGAAAATCTGGGCCTCGTGGTATCCTGCCCGACTCATAGCCTCCAGGTCGGCGGTAATACCTTCACGGGTTACATTACAATCCAGCCAGTGCCACCATGTGCAGGGACGGCTTAGGGGAGAACCCTCGTTCCACTTTTCGAGGGACTGGGCACAAACGGTCATACAGACAGAAAGCAATACGGAAAAGAGAACCTTTTTCTTCATAATAAAAACAATATGATATGATTAATACTGCAAAAATACTGTATTAACGCCTTTGCGCCTTTAAATAATTGACATTTTGGCTACACAAAATGACATAAGGCACTTAGACCAACAAGTCAGTTAATCAGCTAAAGTGAAGGGAGTGGTATATGTTGTGCGAATACGCCACTGATCGGGATATAAATTATTGATGCGATTACCAACACACTTGCCAGGACCAAGGACATAGCCTTTATAACAGAGCAGGACCATCCCCCTTGGTGCCGGAACCCGGACGGCTTCACGACGTAGATATTGCAGAGCCTCGTTGTAATTGAGTTCCACGCGAGGGGTGTCTGGGTCTGTAGTGAAGGCGGGAGGAAGGACATTGAGAGTGCAGCCTCTTCTACCCCCTCCCAAGGAGGTAAAAACATCCTCAAGACGACCTAATCCTTCACCCCTCCTTGGGAGGGGACGGGGGAGGCTTGTTTTTCGGATGGCGGCACAATAGAAGCCTTCTCCCCTATCGCGACCGGGCAGAAAATGACGTTCCTCCAAGAGTTCACCTCCAAGGGTATCGCAAATCCAACGGACATTGTCTTCGTCCTCGAAATGGTTGAAGGTACAGGTGCTGTAGATAAGCAGAGCGCCGGGCTTGAGCACATGCCAGATGTCGTGCATAATCTCGCGCTGACGCTGCCAGCAGCGTTCAACATTCTCAAGGTTCCAATCCTTTATGGCTACCTCGTCCTTACGGAACATCCCCTCACCAGAGCAGGGTACATCGGTCACCAACAAATCAAAAGTATCAGAGAAAGCAGCAAAATCGGCAGGATAGTTCTGTGTTACAAAACAGCGGACCGGATATTCTCCTTCTGCCATGCGTGTCCATTTCTGTATATTCTCTGATAGCACCTGTGCCCGTTTGGGCATGGGCTCATTGCAGACAAGCACAGAACCTTCGGGCAATATACCCGCTAACAAAGTACTTTTGCCGCCAGGGGCAGCACAAAGGTCTAAAGCAACAAGGGGAGCCCCCTCCCCGCTCCCCCTTTGGGGGAGTGAACATTGACAGTTGACAGTTGCCTGTTGGCTATTTGAATCATGAATCATGAAACTTGGATCCTGAATCATATACTTGCGGAGGAGTTCCGCAATGTACATGGAGGAAGCTTCCTGCACGTAATAGGCACCAGCATGTAGCAGGGGATCGAAGGTGAAAGCCGGACGGTCGCTCAGATAATAGGCATCGGGGCACCAAGGCACAGCCTCCGCGCGTACATTATTATTTATAATAAGGGACTTTCCCTTGCGAGGATTCAGTCGGACAGAAACTTCAGGCTCTGTTTCCATAAGGGCATGGCACAAGGAGCCTGCAGTATCATTACCATACTGCTCTTGCATCATACGGACAAAATCCTGCGGCAACTGCATCCTTATACACTTACCACGCCTTTAATGGCGGGCCACGGGTCGTAATCCTGAAGTTGGAAGTCTTCGTACTTAAAGTCGAAGATATTCTTCACCTCTGGATTGATAATCATCTTGGGCAGTTTGCGAGGCTCACGACTGAGTTGCAGATGAACCTGATCCAAATGATTAAGATAGATATGCGTGTCGCCTGTAGTATGGATGAACTCGCCTGGTTTCAGCCCACAAACCTGAGCCATCATCATACAGAGGAGGGCATACGAGGCTATATTAAAGGGAACACCCAGGAAACAATCGGCACTGCGCTGATAAAGCTGTAGGCTGAGTTTCCCGTCTGCTACATAGAACTGGAAGAAAGCATGGCAGGGCGGCAGATTCATATTCTTCAGGTCGGCCACATTCCAGGAACTGACGATTATACGACGACAATTAGGATCTTTCTTAATGGTATCAACAGCCTGCTGAATCTGATCGATGAAACCTCCGTCATAATCGGGCCATGAACGCCACTGGTAGCCGTAGATATGTCCTAAGTCGCCTGTCTCGGGATCTGCCCACTCGTTCCAGATACGAACGCCTCGTTCTTGCAGCCAACGGGCATTTGTATTCCCTTGCAAGAACCAGAGCAATTCGTAGATAATACTCTTGAGATGTACCTTCTTGGTGGTGAGAAGGGGGAAGCCCTCCTCCAAATTGAAACGCATCTGATGTCCGAAAATACTGATGGTACCCGTTCCTGTACGGTCTTCTTTCTTGTGTCCCTCATCAAGGATACGTTGTAATAGGTCGAGATATTGTTTCATTTACCATTGACTATTTAATCATTTACCATTTATCTGCGATTTGTAAATCCTACTATTTGTTGGAGTTAGAAGCCCTAACATAATCTACAAATCGGTAAGGATGAGTATGACGCTCATCCGGTTGATGTTCTTCAACCCAAGTCTCCTTCCACTCTTCGTGCGAGAACTGTGGGAAAAAGGCATCGGCCAAGGCAGGGGTATCCTGAACCTCTGTCAGGCAAAGGCGGTCGGCAAGAGACAGTGCCTCCTTGTAAACACTGGCACCACCAATGATGTAAATATCTTCCTCCGAAGCACAAGAAGTCAAAGCGTCTTGTAGCGAGGTGTAAACCTCTGCACCCGGGAATGTTGACTGTGAGCGTGTTAGCACGACATTACGTCTGTTTGGCAGGGCACCCTTCGGCAATGACTCGAAGGTCTTTCTACCCATAATAATGGTATGGCCTGTGGTGAGCGCCTTAAAACGCTTCAAATCGTTTGGCAGCCAATAGAGCAGTTTATTCTCGTACCCTATAGCCAAATTCTGCGCTACAGCTGCAATAATACTTATCATAAAGAATGCGGCATTTTATTATGGACGCAAAAGTACAAAAAAAAGGTGACTTACGAAAACAAGTCACCTCTTTTTTATAGGAATATCTGAGTTTTATCAGTTACGTCGAGAAGCTGAATAATTTATCCTAAGAGCCCAGGACTTACGCAACACTTCCTTGATATCGGTTATGTAACCCATCTGTGTGCCCCTATCGGCCTTGATAGAGATAACCTGCTCTGTCTGATTCCGCATACCCTGACGCTCGGCAGCAACGAAATCCATTATTTCCTTTGGTTCGGCATAACGGTCATTCAGCTGAATACGTGTGCCACTACCCATCTGAGCACGAAGCTGATCTGTTGGAGGACCAACGTAGATGAATGATACAGCAGACTTCTTCTCCAGTTTCTCCAATTCAGTACCCTGAGGAACAACAAACTTAACCTTGAGTGTTACCTCACGCATGGTAGTTACCATCATAAAGAAGAACAAGATGGTAAAAATCAAGTCGGGCAGAGATGATGTATTCATCTCGACCATCTCACGACCTTCTTTTCTCTTAAATCCTGCTGCCATTATTTGGTTCCTCCATACTTTTTAGGTTCTGCCTCTGAAATGTTCTGAGGATAATATTGCTTACGGATGACTTCCTTTATCTCATCATCCAAATACTGGTATTCACGTCCGAACTTCTCCTTTGCCAACTCATTACGTAACTCAGAATATGCTGCTACCAACTCGTTCTGAACCTGGAAATACGCATCGTATGGGGTTCCACGGTCAGTCTGCACAGAGATAACATGCTTATCAGTAACATAGCAACGACCCAGATGATCAAGAATCTTCACATGCTTCTCAGGCCATTTGCTATAGTTCTGCTCATTCTTAACGAACTCTTTCACACGCTGACGTAACTCTTTAATGTCGGCATAGCCTCTGGTGGTCTCATCCTCTATCCATAACTGACCTTCGAAGTTCAAGCGAACATACAAGATATTTCTTGCCTTGATGTCAACCTGAGCATCCTCCTGATCTGGATCTGGCGGTTGGGGCAGGTGTCGAGCCAAACCCATATCCGTATCCATAGATGTAGTTACCAGGAAGAAGATAAGCAACATGAAAGAAATATCTGCCGTTGAACTGGTGTTCAGACCAGGCATTTTCTTTTTCTTCTTTGCCATATCTTACATTATTTTAAGGATGTTACTTTTTAATAGCGCTTTTGGTAAGAACGCCAGTCATGCTAACAATAACGGCAGCAGCAGCAGCAACGATAAGGATACCGATAGACACACAGAATGCATCTACAACAGTAACCCATCCGGCTGTAGTAACAGTGCCGTCAGCAGCCTTGAAATCAGACTCACCTAAGCCTAATACCAGACCAATTACCATTGAAACAATGAACAGGCCCCAAGTGATGAGGGAAACCTTACCGCCAGGAACACCGGTGGAAGCGGCAGCGTCTGTACCCTTGCTGCTTGCCATACCCCTGAAACCTGACCAAATAGTAAGTCCTGCTGTTGCAATTACCATCAGATACATCAACCACATGATGATATCTGTAAGTATTGGCTCATTGTTGTCACCCACAGGATTATCATAGCCGATCGTCAAGAACAATGCGAAGGATACCAAGATAATTCCAATGCAGATGTACAACGCCATCTGGGAAATTTTCTCTATCTTCATAATTCTCTCTCTAAAAATCGGTTATTACTTTTTGCACTTATCAGACTGAACGCACATAGTCAGCAACTCCTGTGCAGCCTCTTCCATATTACTGGTCAGAGATTCAACCTTAGCCAGAATATAGTTGTAGAACACCTGCAGAATCAAGGCTACGATGATACCGAAGATAGTGGTAATCAAAGCCACCTTCATACCACCGGCAACAACGGTAGGACTGATATCACCTGCACGCTGGATGTCATCGAATGCCATAACCATACCGATTACAGTACCCAAGAATCCGAGAGATGGAGCCATAGCAATGAAAAGGGTAATCCATGAGCAGTTCTGCTCGAGGTAAGAGCCCTGAACCTCAGCCTCCATGTTGATAGTACTCTCGATGGTACCGATATCGTTGCGGTCTGTACTTGCCAAGCACTCCATAGCCTTGCGGCTTACCTGAGCTACTGGTCCGCGAGTACCCTTGCAGAAGTCGATAGCACCATTAACATCACCAGCAGCAACCTTAGCAGCCAAGTCCTTTGTGAACTTACGGGTATTAATCTGTGCAAGAGACAGATAGATAACGCGCTCGATACAGAATGCAAGACCCAGTACCAAAGCGATAGCAACCAATGACATGAAGCCTGCACCACCCTCGATGTACTTCGTCTTCAATGTCTTAAAAATACCTTCACTCTCTTCCTCCACAACGGGAGCAGCTTCTGTTGTTTCTGCTTCAGCTTCTTCTTCTACAGCAGCGGTATCTACAGCAGCTGTATCTACCTGTTCAGTAGCAACGTCTTCCTGAGCCATTACAGCTGATGTAACTCCAAAAGTAAATGCTGCTACAATCGCAACAATTGCAAATAACTTTTTCATTTTGTGTTTGTTTAAATTGATTAATGTTATTACTTTTTTTACTTAAAATTATTTTCGTTTGGTATCGGTTTGTCATTTATCTCCTGCGGAGAGACGGGGATTCGCGAAGGCTTTCTGCCTTTCTGGCTTTGAACCCCGTTTTATCTCCTGCGGAGAGACGGGGATTCGCGAAGGCTTTCTGCCTTTCTGGCTTTGAACCCCGTTTTATCTCCTGCGGAGAGACGGGGATTCGAACCCCGGATACGCTTTTGACGTATACACGCTTTCCAGGCGTGCCTCTTCAGCCACTCGAGCATCTCTCCATAGGCACTAACGCAATCATTCTGCGCCTATATATACGTTTTCGGTTACAAAAATATCTTTTTTTTTGAACATTACCACATGTTATTGCAAAAAACTTTCGGGTAAAGTGGTTTTTTTCAACTATTTGCACATAAGAATACTATTTTACACGCAAAAAAACACGTTTTACATTAGCATTGGTTACCTTTTCCACTTCTTCGGGCAATACATTATATATACATGCCATTTTCTGCATTATTTCTGCAACATAAGCCGGTTCGTTTCGCTTTCCACGATACGGAACAGGAGCAAGATAAGGAGAGTCTGTTTCCAAAACGATACGCTGAAGAGGAACAGATTGCAAGATTTCCGGCAATGGGGATTTCTTGAATGTTGCAACTCCTCCGATGCCCAACATAAAACCTTCGAAAGAGAGCAATTCCCGGGCCTCATCAAGCGTTCCACCGAAACAATGGAAAACTCCGGACAGTCCCTCTGAAACGTACGGACGAATGGACCGCACCAACTCGGCATGCGCAGAACGGGAATGAATCATCAGGGGAAGCCTGTACCGGACAGCCCACTCTATCTGTCGGGTAAAAGCATCTATCTGTTGTCGGGAACGACTGGCATCCCAATAAAAATCAAGACCGACTTCTCCTATAGCAATATAAGGATGGGATGGGTCTTTCAGCAGTTCTTCCATCTTGTCCAGGACTTCTGAATAATCATCGGCAACATCTTCGGGATGTAAGCCCATCATGGGATAGCAGTAGCCCGGGTACAAATCACAGAGGGAAAGCATGGGACCTATGGATGCCTCATTGATGTTTGGTAGCAAAATACGCTCAACACCTGCCTGCCGGGCCCTTTGGACGACAAGTTCACGATCCTCGTCAAACTCAGGCTCATAAATATGACTATGCGTGTCTGTCATGACTTACGGTTAAGCATAGACTGGGCATAATCCCAAAGTACTGCGGTACGCTCCTGAGGCAAGGAAACACGCAATAAGGCCTGGGCTGCTTCCAGATAATACTGATTTATTTTATTACTAACCAGCTCCGGGACACCAATCTCATTATAAAGACGGGTAACAGCCGCTACCTTTTCTTCTCTCAGGGGATTCTCCTTATTCAGCCATGAATGCAGTTCGCGGGCTTGTTCTTCGTTGGCCAGCAAATGGGCATTAATAAGCATATAAGTTTTCTTGTTGCACATGATATCGCCGCCTATTTGCTTTCCGAATGTCTTGAAATCTCCATATACATCCAGGTAATCATCCTGCAGTTGGAAGGCAAGTCCCAACTTTTCTCCGAACTCATACAATGCCTCAGCATCTTGGTCTGAAGCACCACCCAAGATAGCTCCGATTTTGAGTGCACAAGCCAAAAGAACAGAGGTTTTCAAGCGTATCATTTCTATATATTCAGCTTCGGTGACGTCAGAACGACTTTCAAAGTCAATATCATACTGCTGCCCTTCATCAATCTCAAGAGCTGTTTCCGTAAACAAACGCAGAACAGCCGGCATGTATTTCTCATCGCACTGGAGCATACGGTAAAAAGCCAGCACCAACATATTATCACCACTCAGAATGGCCGCATTCTCGTTCCATTTCTTATGTACACAAGGTTTCCCCCTACGAACATCTGAACGGTCCATAAGATCGTCATGAAGAAGAGTAAAATTATGATAAGTCTCTATGGCAACGGCAGGCATCAGAATACTTTCAACATCATCCCTGTACATATTGTAGGCCATCAGCATTAATACAGGACGCAAGCGTTTCCCCCCCAACGACAAGACGTATTTGATAGGGTCATACAGAGCAAAGGGTTTCCTGTCGTAAGGTAACATCATGATGGTATTGTTTACCATCTGCATAAGTTCACTACTGCTATACATTAAAATATATATATTTACAAATTGATATGGAAAAACAAGGCTGCCCACCCAGAAGGAGAGCAGCCTTACATCTATTTAACTATCGCATTAGCTCAAACGGAAATTAACAGGAAGGTTGAAACGAGAACGAACAGTTTTGTTTCCCTGTCTTGCGGGCTTCCACTTAGGCATCATCTTTACTACGCGCTCAGCCTCCTTAGATAAGTTTGGATCGGGAGAACGTAATATCTTCACATCAACAATACTTCCGTCACGGTTGACAACAAAGCCTACCTGAACACGCCCCTGCACATTCTGCTCGATACAGATCTGAGGATACTTGATATGCTCCTGCAACCACTTCATACATGCCTCGTCACCGCCGGGGAACTGAGCATTTTCTTCTACAACATCAAAAATTCGATCATCATCGTCAGCTTCAACAACAGGACCTACCGGACCGGAAACAACTGCTGTGGGAGCACCTGTTCCCACAACGGTGGTGATAGCCTGATTAACTTCCTCGGCAGTCTGAATCTCCTCCTCGGGAAGTTCGGTATCATCCTCAACCTCGTTGATAACCTCCATTACGGTTGGAGCAGCAGCTGGGGGAGGTGCCATCATCTCTTCCTGATGTGTGATAGGAATCATATCCTCTTCCATTTTGAAATCGTAAATCTTGCCTTCTTCAACAACTTTCACCTCACGCTGGGTGTACTCGAAGGCAACAAACATAAGAGCCAAGGACAATACGTAACCAATAAGGATATTGGTGGATTTCTGCCCCTGCAGTTCTTCGTTCACAGTTTTGTTAGCATCCATAATATTTATTTTTCTTGTTTTTAGTCGAAATGGTATCTATTTGGGGCAAATTTAGCACATTTTTTTTATTCCACGCATCTATCAAGTATATTTTTTTGGATTCAATTTAATTTTTGTGCCATAATTGGACAATATTGACAGAAAATGCACTAACTTTGAGCGCAAATTACGAAAACAAATGACAAAGAAGCATATACTTCCACTTATTTTGGCATTATTTTTAGTGCAAGCGGAATCATTCTGCCAGGAAAGTACCAGCATTTTCAACTTTCTTAGCCTCCCCAGTTCTTCACACATGGTGGGATTAGGTGGCAAAAACATATCACTGGTACAAGATGAAATCCACACTGCAGCCGCAAATCCTGCATTGCTCTCCAACATAAGCGACAAGAGTGTTGGCGTTAA
Source organism: uncultured Bacteroidales bacterium (assembly GCA_902801485.1). GTDB lineage: Bacteria > Bacteroidota > Bacteroidia > Bacteroidales > Bacteroidaceae > Physcousia. Next base: position 53,836 of record CADCIP010000016.1, read on the forward strand.
TTTCATGTCGTATATGCAAGGATGTAAGGCTGGTGGTGCTGCCTACGCCCAAACAGCTGGCAGCAGAGGAACATGGGGCGTTTATGCCCAATTTGTGGGTTACGGTTCCATGAAAGAGACAAATCTGGCAGGAGAAATCTTAGGAGACATGAAGCCTTTGGACTTTTGCATAGGCGGGCAATATAGCTATATGCTTACAGAAAGATTGTCGGGAGGAGCCACAGGAAAGATTATTTACTCTCATTACGGTGAATTCTCGTCTTGCGCCCTTGCTGTAGATCTTGGTTTAAATTACTTTTGGGAAGAAAAAAACTTTTCCATTTCTGCCGTTGCCAGGAATATCGGTGGTCAGGTAAAGAGGTTCGGCAACGTTGGAGAACGCCTGCCCTTTGATATGCGAATAGGTTTTACCAAAGGACTTGGACACGCCCCTATCGACATATCCTTAACAATGGTGGACCTGACCCATTGGAGCCAGAGTGACTATTTCTCTTCAGACGGTCAGGTTAGCGGGGGACGAATCTTTACCAACCACTTTGAGATTGGCGTTGACGCTTACCCTATTCCTATTATATATATTTGTGCCGGATTTAATTTCCGACGAGCCTTCGAAATGCAGGCAGCCGGCAGTTCACATGCTGCAGGACTCTCGTTCGGCGCAGGTGTCAACCTCAAGAAACTGAAGGTAGGAATTGCCTACGCGAAATACCACATCGGGGCTCCTACTCTTTCACTTAACTTTGCATATAGTTTTCAGAAATCAGATAAAGAATAAACTACGTATTTTATTATGAACAAGATAACAATAGCCATTGACGGGCACTCTTCGTGCGGTAAGAGTACGATGGCAAAAGATTTGGCAAAAGAGATTGGATATGTGTACATAGACACAGGAGCCATGTACAGAGCTGTAACACTTTTCTGTTTGCAGAACGGACTCATCAAGGATGAGGTCATCAACACAGAGGAGCTAAAAAAACGCATGAACGATATCTCCATAACTTTTCAGCTGAATCCTGCCACAGGCAGGCCCGATACATATCTGAACGGCATCTGCGTAGAAAACAAGATACGCACCTTAGAAGTTTCCGGAAAAGTGAGCTATGTTGCCGCACTGGATTTTGTCAGAGAGGCAATGGTTGACCTGCAAAGACTAATGGGAGAGGCAAAAGGCGTTATCATGGATGGCAGAGACATCGGTACCGTTGTTTTCCCCAATGCAGAATTGAAAATATTTGTGACGGCAAGCGATGAGATTCGAGCACAGAGAAGATATGACGAACTGATCGCCAAAGGGGAAAAATGCAATATGGAGGAGATTCTTACCAATATACGCGAACGCGACAGGATAGACAGTACACGTGCCGTCAGTCCACTCAGGAAAGCCGAGGACGCTATTGTCTTGGACAACAGCCACATGACTATTCCCGAACAAAAGGAATGGCTGCTGGCTCAATTCCAACGCGTAACAGCAGGATGAACATCGAGATTGACCACGGATCGGGCTTTTGTTTCGGTGTAACACGCGCCATAGGAAAAGCTGAGGAAGAACTGAAAAAAGACGGTCGCCTGTTCTGTCTGGGCGACATTGTCCATAACGGGAAGGAGTGCGACCGCTTGCAGCGTTTGGGTCTTACCGCCATCAATCACGAAGAACTGAAAGGCATTCAGAAATCTAAAGTCCTGCTGAGGGCACATGGAGAGCCACCTTCTACTTACCTCCTTGCCCAAAAGAACGAAATAGAGATTATAGATGCCACGTGTCCCGTTGTACTGCATCTTCAGGAACGTATCAAGAAAGAGTACAACACAGACCTTGAGCACAAGAAGCAGATTGTCATCTTTGGCAAAAACGGTCATGCTGAAGTACTTGGCTTGGTAGGACAGACAGAAGGTACGGCCATTGTCATTGAGTCGACAGAAGACCTTCACAAACTGGATTACCATAAAGATATCTGTCTGTACTCACAGACAACCAAGCCCCTTGATGAGTTCAGGCGCATTGTTGAATACATAAAGCAGCACATTGGCAGCAATGCCACGTTTACCTTCTACGACACCATCTGCCGACAAGTGGCAAACAGAATGCCTAACATCAGAGAGTTTGCCAACAAGCATGACGTTGTACTTTTTGTTTGTGGGAAGAAAAGCAGTAACGGGAAGGTGTTATTCAAGGAATGCAAGGACGCAAACCCCCAATCTTATATGATAGATACAGCCAACGAAATTGACCTTCGTTGGCTGCAAGATTGTAATTCTGTTGGTATATGTGGGGCTACGAGCACCCCTAAATGGCTAATGGAGGAGTGCAAAATAAGAATCGAGGAGTTGCTTGGCAGCAATAAATGACGACCGCCTTCCCTCTAACACACTCTTTTCAGCAGCCAGTAACATGTCTGCTATTGTGGGATTCTGATAGAAATTGTTACGCAACTGCTCATTTATACTCTCGTACATCCAATATTTTGACTGTTCAGCACGACGGTACTCAAAGTATCCGTTCTTCTTAACATAGTCTATATATTCATATATCATATCCCAAATCTCCTTGATTCCCAACGCATAGAAGCCACTGTAAGTAAGAACCTTTGGCTGCCATCCGCTATCTGGCATAGGGAACAATTGCAGGGCATTTCGGAACTGTGTGGCAGCTAACTGGCATTTGTCCACATTGTTACCGTCGCATTTATTAATGACGATACCGTCTGCCATTTCCATAATGCCTCGTTTGATTCCCTGCAATTCGTCGCCTGTACCAGCCAACTGGATGAGCAGGAAAAAATCAACCATAGAATGACAGGCTGTCTCACTTTGCCCCACTCCGACTGTCTCTACGAAAATCTTATCGAATCCTGCAGCTTCACATAGGACAATCGTTTCGCGTGTCTTTCTGGCAACACCACCCAAGCTTCCAGCCGAGGGACTAGGACGAATGAATGAATCCGGATGAACAGAAAGTTTCTCCATTCGGGTCTTGTCACCCAATATGCTTCCTTTGGAACGCTCACTGCTGGGGTCTATAGCCAATACAGCCAACCTTCCGCCATACTCTTTCAGCACGTGTATGCCAAATTCATCTATACTTGTACTCTTTCCTGCCCCGGGAACTCCACTGATGCCCACCCTGACACTATTTCCGGAATAGGGTAAACATTTCTCTATTACTTCCTGGGCAATAGACTGATGAGAGGGGTTCGTACTCTCGACAAGCGTGACAGCCTGACCCAATATCGAGACATTGCCTCGTAAGATTCCTTCCACGTAATCTCCTGCCGTCAGCTGGTGACGTGCAAACCGGCCACGTTTCAGATAAGGATTGACTATAGAAACAGGCCCCACGCCACTATTAACGGTCAGGCCTTCATACTCTGGACTGTTTTCGGGATGCTCCATATCTAATGCTTTATTGTTTTACATCGATGTTAATAACTGTCTTTGGCTTTGAAGGGTCGTTGGTTATCAGTAAAACCCTTGGACGCCATTTTTCACGCTTCAGGTATTTCGGTGTTACACTTACCTTTAACTTCGTACTTGCTCCGGGTTTCAGCTCTCTGTTCCCTAAACTTACGGAAACGGCCTTATTAAAGACTTGCACCTGTTCAATGCGCAAATTGCTTTTTCCCCTGTTAAAGAGAAGGAGCGTACGGGTTAGCTTTGACTTTCCTGTCAAAGGACCGAATTCTATAGAAGGTTCTGCAAGATATAATTCAGGAGCATTTTTTCTCTCCTCATCTGTCATCTTCGAAAAATCAGGCAGCAAAATGGCAGAAATCTGAATCTCATTGGCTTCATTTATCTTGTCGCCCAAATAACGGGAGAAATACACCGATGTCTTGTTTAGTCCCAGCTGCAACAACTTGTCGCTATCCAACGTCAACTTAATGAGTCCCTTCTTTCCCGCAGGCACATTCTCCGGGATATACTCCGCTGAAAGATAGGCAGGCAAATGCATGAGTTTCGGTCGGAAAGCGGTATGTTCCTTATTTATCAATGCCACTTCTACCACAGGGTGTTCACCTTTATGTACATCGTCGAACTCCAGATAGTTGGTCTGTATCTGAACATTTCCCAAATCTATCGGATAATCATCGTCAACATTCTGAACTTCTGTAACTACAGTGCCTTGCATCCCCAGATATACGGGAGACTCGGATGCATTTGTCATCACTTCCACTTCCTTAAAGAAAGTTCCCAATGTGCTGGCATCATAAACCACCGCTATCTCGCCGCTCCCACCTGCAGGAACAGCATCTTTGGGATAAGAAACATCCATACAGCCACAAGAAGCTTTTGCAGAAGAAATCGTAAGAGGCTGATTTCCTTTATTAACAAAGCTAAACACCACCCGCTTGGGTTGCTGGAATTCCACCTCGCCCAGTTTCTTTATCTCCGCCTCTGGAACAAAGCGAGGCTGTGCATGCAGAGTCGCTGCACTCATTATACCAAAAAGGAACAAATATATTGGTTTCATTTCTGTTTGTCTGTCTTATACAATGTTCTTAATGACGCCTCCAAAGTACGTAGCAAATCGCGCTTATCCGTTGAGGGTGAATACACGAACCCCTCGGTGACAATTATCTTGCTATTTGCTGAATCAACCCTTGTCTGCGAAACGAAAGGTCCGCCCAGTGCACCATTTCTCATCTCCCACAGTCCACGTACCTCGTAAACTCTCTGTTCACCAATATCACGCATATTGGGAAACAGAACAGGAGAACCGTCAATCTTTGTCGTCTGCATCCACTGGTCCGGTCTGCTCCCGGGGATATTCTCACGCATTACGGAATCACGGCAAGCCACAAAATACTCTGTATCTGAAATATCCTTGCCATCCCATGGTAATGTATAGAGGACAATATTCAGGTCTTTTTCATTCAGATTTGTCCCCGCCCAGACAAAATTCTTTCCTATTTTGCTGGCCCTGATCTGCCTGGGAACTTTCAGGCCGTACCCCAACATAGATGCAAACCTCTGGGACAAATCCCTGTTATAATGTTTACGCATTTCTGCCGCACGCATCTCAATCTGCGCATCATCTATTATGCCGCGAATATACATAGCTTTTTCCGAGAGGAACTCGCGTAACGATTCCAAATTGGGGGCTGACACCGTCACTTCTATCTGGGGCTTTGCCACAACGTCTCTGGAAACACCCACCATAGCACACTTCAAGTTGCCATCCAAATGTACAAAGAGTTTACTGTGGAACGTCGTGTATGTCTGCGTATAATGGCGCGAAGATATCCTGACAGTTTGGAAATAGGGCTCATGACGCATCAGCCCGGGAACAGAACCTTGGGTTATCTCCTTTAACGAATCTGCTATATCGCTTTGCCAGATTTTGTCATCGACCACCAAAAGGAGTTCGCTTGGCAAACCTTTCGAGGCCACAATCCTGACTTTCCTATCCCTTGAAGTACAAGAAATAAGGCAAGATAACAACATTATAACAAATAACAATCTCATATCTGTTTCCTATTCTCGTTATAGCAGACTGTTTTTACAGCTTTTTCATTCTCACCCACAAAGGTATCTTCTTTTTCCGAAAATGGCAAAAACAAGTCCAAAAACTTCCACTCTTGTTGATTTTTTTAACAGATATAACGGTTGAATCAGAATAATAATGTAATTTTGCCGGCGAATATTAATAATAATGTATTTTATGAAGCAAACGGACTGTCACGAGCCGCTATTCCTGTTCCTTTTCGCAGTACTCATATCCACATTGTTCAGTACATGTTCTTTTCTGTACCCGCTTAATCCGTGGGACGATGCCAACGTGTATATGACCATAGGCAATGCCATGCTAAGCGGCAAGGAACTTTACGTAGATATATTCGACCACAAGGGGCCCGTTCTGTACCTCATGCACGAGATGGCAGCCATATTGTCACGCAACAGTTTTATCGGTATCTATATAATAGAGATTATCTGCAGTTTCTTCTTTATGTGGTACTCGCTACGTACCATGCGCCTTTTCACTTCTTCTAAAATAGTATTGCCGCTGACCTACCTCCTGGGTTGGCTTACGCTCTCTTCGGACTTTTTCTATTTTGGCGATAGCGTCGAGGAATTTTCGTTACCTATTCTGGCACATTGTCTGTACTTCATGCTCCGCTTTGTCAGAAACCGCCAAACTCCGCTTTGGTGGCAGTCACTTATCATGGGAGTGGGATTAGGCCTTATCTTTTGGACAAAGTTCAATATTCTGTTCTTCTATATCGGAGGCACGCTTGCCCTTGCCTATATTGCATGGAAACACCAACAGTTTAAGGATTTTCGGCGTACCATCCGATTTGTATGTTTCGGTTATGTACTGGCAACCATCCCCGTTCTGGCATATTTCATTACACACGGAACATTCGGGGCCCTCTTTGATGCGTATTTTATGGTTAACCTTTTCCAGTATCACGGTACCGCCACCAATGGCGAGCCTGACTTCTGGTGGTTCCCGCTTGTTAAGCTTTCTATCTGGACCGTATTTGTACTGCCTATCTTCTTTGCCCGTACACGATGGGAAATTAAACTGCTTATATTAGGCACATTCGGTATCCTTTTGCTTTCATTCGCCACTATGACTGTACAATTCTACTACGTACTGCTGATGTACGTATTTGCACCACTATTAATATATTTCTTCAGAAACCACATACCTACGTTACGTACATACATCATTCTGGGAATGATAGCCTTTGTATCCGCCGCCACCAACTGGAATATCGTTACGCTCTTGAACGGAACATTCCCCCGTTGCGTTCTTGAAATGGCCGAAATAATAAATGCCAACGAGAGCGACGATAGCGAAGTGCTTACCTTCAGTTCGTACGATACAGGAATTTACCAGCACACGCGGCATCTGCCCCCTAACAAGAATTACTTTATGTCCAGCATTCTTGATCCGGAAATACGTAAGGAACAGGCCGACTTGGTTGCTTCCGGTAAGGTACGCTATCTGGTACGTGAAATCGGAGCTATCATAACCTGCCATAAGTACTACGATGTTCCTATACCTGACAACTATCGTTGCATCTACGACAAGGAAGAATTGTTCCGCTATCGTTTAATAACCACGCCCCTGAAGTTCCTTTGGAACCTTACTTACCCTCGCGTGTTGCTTAAACATATCATGAAACCTGTCACGGTAAACCAACGTATGCTGATTTACGAAAGGGAGCCTTCAAAAGATTCTGAAGATAATAGAATTAACTATTGACTTTTATTCGGTTTTTCTCACTACTGTGCGTATTATCAGGAAGTTTGTTACGGCACTGATAATAGCCATTGGTATATAAGCGACGGAATCATCCATATCGAATACTTCTACAAACAACCACATCAATCCCATGCGTACCACGAAGAGATTAAACATGTGTGCACCGATGACTCCTACTAAATTATGAACCGATGGAGTAGTCCTGAAAGTCCAATATATGGTAAGGAAATAATTAACACTAAGCGAGATGAGGTAGCCAGAGATAAGTGCCACCTGATATGGTGCAAAAAGACGCACAATATAGAATATTGCAGCATCAATCAAGGCACATGTTCCACCCACAATGCAGAAACGGACGAACTGCCTTGTCTCGTCTTTGTTAACTATCTTCTTTACCTTATTCATTTATTCCAAATATACTCTTTTTGCAGTAAGCGGTTCACTCATAAAAGCCGCGGCATTACTCTGGAAAGCCTCAGCCTGTTCTGTGGTCAGAAAACGGGTTGTACCTCCACAAGTGACTTGCGCCCCCATCTCGGGATGACGATTCAGGTAGTCACGTAAACTGTCTGCCACATAAAAACCTTGCTCAATGACGTGTACACCAGAAGGCATGTATCTGCTAATCTTGTTCATCAACAGCGGATAATGAGTACAACCTAGAATTACACTGTCAATCTGAGGGTCCCGTCCAAACAGATTATCAATATTCTTCTTTACAAAATAGTCTGCGCCAGGACTGTCATACTCGTCATTTTCCACCAATGGCACCCACATCGGGCAGGCCTCGCCTGTAACTTGGATGTCAGGATGCAGTTTGGCAATTTCCAACTCGTATGTAGCACTACGTACAGTACCCGAAGTAGCCATGATACCCACATGGCGGCTCTTGGAAATAGTGCCGACAACCTCGACCGTGGGGCGAATCACTCCCAGCACCCGACGTTGCGGATCCATCTTTGGAAGGTCGTTTTGCTGTATGCTACGCAGGGCTTTCGCCGAAGCCGTATTACAGCCCAGAATTACCAAGTGGCAACCTTGTTCAAAGAGATACCGTACTGCCTGCAAGGTAAATTCATAAACTATGTCAAAAGAACGCATTCCGTATGGGGCCCTGGCATTATCACCCAAATACAGATAGTCGTACTGCGGCATTAACAAACGTATTTGCCGCAGTATTGTAAGACCTCCATAACCCGAATCGAAAATACCAATCGGGCCAGGATCCTGTGGGAACTTATTCGTTCTGATCATCTTGAGATGGCGCTGTTAGGCCAAGTTTCTGGCGTACCAGCTCAGTTACATCTACGCCAACTACGGGATTAATATACGGGCAAGCGTTGTCGTCTGTATTCAGAATATAGCCGTATCCATACTCCACGCCAACTTCCAGTAGCACTCTGTTCAGTTTCTTCTGAACCTCGGCAACCAAATCCTTCTCGGCCTGAGCTATAAGGCCTTGCACCTGTACACGGAAGGCTACACCGTTATCCATCAACGTCTGAAGTTCTGCCTGGCGTTTCTGCATGATAGACTGCGGGAAGTCCTTTTGCCCCTGTAAGAAATCCACAAATTTCTTTTGGAACTCAGCCTCTCCTCTTGCTGCTTCTTCGTCATACTTGGCCTTTAGAGTTTGCAACTCCTGCATAGCCTGAGCATACTCCGGCATTTCCTTCAGCACTTGCTGATAGCTTAAATAGCCAAACTGAATCTGTGCCGAAGCAATTACAGGAATAAGGACGAAGAATAATAAAAAAAGGCGTTTCATAATTCCTTATTTATTTACTGCTGAATGCCAACTTCCTTCTTTATCAGATCAGTGACATCGGTGCTCAGTTGTGAGTTAACAAATGGAATTGCTCCAGTGTTAAGATCAACAACGTAAACGTAGCCGCCTGATTCGCCAACCTTCTTAACAGCTGCTATAACCTTCTCGTTAATAGCACCCATCTTCTCCATACGAGCTTTTTCCAAAGCCTGTTGGTTATCTTGGTACGACTGCTGCAAACGCTGGTACAGGTCCTGCAGTTCCTGCTCACGACGCTGACGGACATTCTCCAAAAGGTTTGCCTGTTCCTTCTGGTACTCATCCCCCTTCTTCTGCAGTTCTTCTTGCATCAGCTTCATGTCATCCTCATACTGCTTAGCCATAGCCTGTATTTCCTCTGTAGCAGTTACATACTCCTTCATGTTGGAAATAATGTCAGCACTATTGAAATGAGCAAACTTCTGTGCATTCATACTCAGGGGAGCTATCATCAAGATAGCAATCACAAATTTCTTCATAATCTTTATTAATAATTGTTGTTTGTTAAAATATTATTCTTATTAATTATATCCCAGTTTAGAAAGCACTTCGTTAGAGATATCTATCTTTGGATTAGCAAAGATAATACCAGAATCGCTGGCACGATCCAGAATCAGGCTGTAACCTTTCATGTCCGAGATATCCTTCACAGCATTGTAGATTTCGTCCTGAATAGGTGCCATCAGACTCTCGCGTTTCTTGTAGAGTTCGCCTTCGGGACCGAAATATTTTCTTTTCAGTTCAGCAGCTTCCTTTTCCTTTGCCACAACAGCCTCCTCACGCTGTGTTTTCTGCTCGTTACTCAGAAAAACAGCCTCCGACTGATAATTCTTGTACAAAGTCTGCGCCTCTTGTGTCAAGGCATCCACTTCTGCCTGCCATTTCTTACTTACCTGATTCAGTTGTTCGTTCGCACGTTCATAGGCAGGAATGTTCTTCAGAATATATTCCATATCTATCAAGGCAAACTTCTGTGCCATAGCATCGGCACTAACCATGACCATTAAAATCAAAAATAACTTTTTCATATACGTAAACTTATGATATGTTATTATTAAAACTCTTGTCCCAAAACAAAGTGGAAGTGACTTCCGCTGTATGTCCTGCTTCCGAAAACAGGATCGAATCCGTATGCCCAGTCTATACCTAACATACCTACCATAGGCAGGAAGATACGGACACCTACACCGGCCGATTTCTTCATATCGAATGGATTGAATTTCTTTACCTCATCCCAAGCATTTCCGCCTTCCAAGAAGGCAAGGCCGTAGATATTTGTGCTGGCACCCAAAATAAAGGGATAACGCAACTCCACAGAGAATCGGTCGTAGGCAAAGCCGTTATAACCATTCGGTGTAAGCGAACCGTTGTCATATCCGCGCAAACCGATAGTTTCGGTTGCATAAGTATAACTGTAACCGCTCATACCGTCGCCACCCATATAATATGTCTCAAACGGGGAACGCTTGTTTTTGTTGTAATGTCCCAGCATACCGAATTCTACACGGGTTGACAGAACGAAACACTTATTGCCGCCGGAAAGAGCCGTATAGGTTCTGTTCTTGAATTTCCACTTATGGTACTCTACCCATTTGTGTTTCTCCTGCATCTCCTTTTGGTAATTCTCGCTGTAGATATCTTTGGCTAAATTGGCATAGTCTTTATTATCGAATAAACTATAGGGAGGAGTAAGCGAGACACTCATCAGGAATTCAGAACCGCTGCGGGGGTAAATGGGATTGTCAACATTGTTTCTGCTAAGTGTCAGACCCAGGCTGATGTTGTTACAGTTACCATTATTGATAATGAAATACTGCCAGTCCTTCATCATATAACGGACATAGCTTAACTCTGCTGTCAGGGAGAAATAGTCATCGGGCCAACGCAGACGTTTTCCCCAGCCGACACTCAGGCTGAAAGTCATGAACGACTTGTCGGGGTCATAATAGTTCTCGTAATAATTATAGCCGTAACCGGTACCCATGCCATACAGGAAACTGCTGTAATAATTATTGTAATAGGCCGAGTTATAATAATTGTCGCTGATGTCGGTCTGTTTACTGAACGAAGCACCTATACTGAGGGTATTGGGACGCTTGCCGCCAAACCAGGGATTTATATAGCTTAAGCTATAACTCTGGAAATACCTGCCGTTTGTCTGACCGCTGATACTGAATGTCTCACCGTTACCTTGTGGCAGTAATCCACGTCTTATGCCATTCTTCTTAAACAGATTAGCCATACAGAAGTTAGTAAACTTCAAACCGATTTTTCCCACAACGCCAGTCTGGCCGTAACCCAGCGAGAACTCTATCTGGTCGCTGCTCTTGGATGTCAGGCCCCAGTTAATATCTACTGTTCCATTGGTGGCATCAGGCTTAATATCAGGGTTGATGCTTTCTGCATCGAAATGTCCCAGGGCTGCAATCTCTCGATAAGAACGCATCAGGGCATCTTTGGAAAACAGGTCGCCTGGCTTGTTTTTCAGTTCCCTGCGCACCACGTTCTCATAGACACGGTCGTTTCCTGAGATTCTGACGTGACTGATGTGAGCTTGAACGCCTTCGAAAATACGAATTTCCAAATCTACCGAGTCTTCTATTACGTTCACGACAACAGGATCCAACTGAGAGAAGACATATCCGTTGTTATAATAGAGGTTTCCTACGGCATCGTCATCTCCCTTCAACCTGTCGTTCAAATGCTTCTGGTTAAACACATCACCCTTTTCCATTCGCAGCACTTGCTTCAGGCCCTCAGTAGGATAGAGTGTGTTACCCACCCATTCTATATTTCTGACGTAATACTTCTGGCCTTCTTCTACAGTCAGGTAGATGTCAACATTATCACCATAGGGAACCACACTGTCTGCAACCAAGAGGGCATCCATATAACCCAATTCACCGTACTTCTCCATCAGGTTCTCTTTGGCTTCCTTGTATTTTGCTTCGGTAAACTTCTTGCTACGGAACAAGCCGGCCAGGGAGCCCTTCTCATGTATTTTCTTCAAGATACCGGGCTTTATCAGGTTACCTTTTATCTTAGCCGTCGTCAGATGTTCATTTCCCGAAATATAAATCTTGTGAACCTTTACCTTACCTTTCTTGTCAACATTGACATCCAAAATAACCTTATCAGGCTGGCTGGCATCATCACGTTGCATGATGCTTACTTCAGCATTCTTGAAACCCTTTTCTTCGAAATATCTCTTGCACAACAGTTTTGCCCTGTCCAGCATATTAGGGGTCATCTGATTATCTTTTATCAGTCCCAGCTTCTCCTGCAAATCGTCGCGTTCGTTTTTTCTTACTCCATTGTAATTTATCTGGGAGATTCTAGGCCTCTGGGCCAACTGAATGTGCAGATAAACCGAGTCGTTCACCAAGCTGTCCACACTGATGGAAACATTGCTGAACAATCCGTTTCTCCAGTAGCGTTTCACAGCCTTCGTAATCTCATCGCTAGGTATGGTGATGGGCTGTCCAACCGTCAGTCCGCTCAAGCCTATAAGGAGGTAATCATCATAGTTATTGATACCGTCCACCGTGATATTACCAATATAATAGGTTCTTGGGGTACGGCTATAGTCTATCGTCGGCTTTATCTCACGCTGCACCACCTGACCGTATATATCAGACAGCAGTGCAGTCAATAATAATATAACAAGGTATATTCTTTTCACAGCTCTTACCTTAATTCCGTCTCCTTTTTTATTTATTCTTTTCCTCCTCGATTTGATCACCGGTTTTACCAAATCTGCGTTGGCGTCTTTGGTACTCAGCAATGGCTTTATGCAAATCCTCCTCTTTGAAGTCTGGCCAGTATGTGTCGCAAAAATAAAACTCGCTATAGGCACACTGCCACAAGAGGTAGTTGCTGATTCTCAGCTCTCCTCCCGTACGTATCAGCAGATCCGGATCTGTCATGAAGTTTGTCTCCAGATGGGCCGAAACATAATGCTCGTCGATTTCCTCTGGTTTTACCTTTCCCGCCGCAGCATCTCTTGCCACCTGTTGCATCGTCTTTGTCAACTCCCACCGACTGCTGTAGTTAAGAGCGGTTATGGCAGTCATTCTGGTATTATTGGCTGTATTTGCCATACATTCCTCCAGACGTTGTCTGGCATGCTGAGGCAAACGTGTGATATCACCTATTAGGCGGAAACGCACATTATTCTTCATGAATATTTCGTCTTCCAACTTAGTGGCAATCAGGTTCATCAGCGCAGCCACCTCTGGTTCCGGGCGATTCCAGTTTTCCGTAGAGAAGGTGTACATTGTCAGGTACTTAACCCCCAGACGCGCACACTCCGATGTAATGCGTGTTACCGTCTCCACACCCTCTACATGTCCTGCAGAGCGAGGCAATCCCTTTTCTTTAGCCCACCGTCCGTTACCATCCATGATAATGGCTATAGACTCCGGGATATTGTTCATGTCGAGCTCTATCTTATTTTCCATTTAATCTTATTTATCTTAAAAACTCGTCAACTTGTTTTTCAAACAACTTGCCAACTATCTTAATTATTGCATTTCCTCAACTTGGGCATAAACTCATACGTCAGATAAACCATTGTAAAGTTATAGCAATCCTTGTTCTTCAGTCCTACGCTCTTTATTCCGTAAGGATGTACCAACTGGGTTGTGCCCTCGGGCGTTGCATCCAGTCTGTCGCTGGTGGTAAAGCGCATAGTCCATTCGAAGCCGAGGTTCAGGCGTGGTTTCAACTTGTATTTCACACCAACTCCCACAGGCAAGCACAAGGCACCGCAAGCACTGGCTCCGCCTCCCATTCCTACTGTCAGACCCATGCCGGCCAAAATATAGGGGGTGATTCTGCTCAGACCCTTATAGCCTCCTCCCATGCCGAAACCCCAGAAATTCAGTTCAAACTGAGCACCGATATCCAACACATTGCGCGAGAAGTCCACCTTCACCGGTATGCCGCCCTCTGCAGTGCCGCTTAACGGGTCCAAGGGAATAAAGCCATCCGTACTTCCGCTCAGATGTCCCATTGCTATGTTCATCTTCACTGCCATTCTCGGATTCAAGATGCGCCTGGCAGTTATGCCGCCCATGAACCCCATGTGGGCATACGGAGTACTGTTTCCGTCACCCATATAGAAGCAAGTCCCAAGGGCCGCTCCAATATCCATCTTGTATTCCAGATCCTCTGCTCTCAGCCGGCCGGAAAAGGAACACAACAGGAACAGCAGCGTTATTGACGCAAAAAGTCCAGTCTGTTCAGTTTTCCTCGCCATACTTCACCATTGGCAATTATCCATATAACATTATTTCCGTCAACCACACTTACGATAGGACCGCTAACACCCTTCAGATCTTTGGGCAGATGCAGTTCCGAATCGGTACGCCAGGAAATACCATAGTCCTCACTGACATAGAGTGCATCCATTGCCTTGTTTGTACCCTTGCCTGTTACCGAGGCACCACCAAAGGCCATGCACTTCCCGTCGTATTGTATCAGGTTCAGATATTCCAACTGCGGCAATGTACACTTGTTGTCGGTAGTCTGATTCATGAACATCCATACGGCATTTGTTTCCGAAATATCTTCGTTCCACATTTTATTCCACACTACGGATGTCTTGTCGGCCTCCGCAGTCCTGTTGCCCACCATTACCAGACGGTTGTTTCCGTTTTTCTGATTAATCATCAATGACTTTACATCCCTCGAAGGCAGATAGGCAGAACTTTCGTCTAAGCCTTCAGGTTGGAAGTCCCATTCGCCCTGTTCATTCTCGCTGCACCTGTACAACTCTCCATCCATAAGGGTGTACAGATAACTGGGGGTTGCAGCCACCAGCACCCTGCCTGGATGCTGTGCAATATCCAGTTTTTTCCAATCCTTACCGTCTGTCGTGGTGTATATATCGCCACTCAAAGTGGATATGTAGAAGGCATTACCTTTCTTGTTAACCGTTTGGACATCGGCATCCGAAGGCAAGTTTGTGGGCGTTTCATTCCACACACCATCAGATGAACATTCCACAAAAGATATAGCATCACTCTTCTTACCAAGGACTGCCACATGGTCTTGTACTACGAGCGCACGCTGCTGACTAAAGCCCCGCAACTGCGGAACAGCAGCACCGGCTTTATTCCAATATAGCGAATCGCCTTCCATCTGGTGGACCTTAACGGTAAGGGTATAATATCTTGTACTCATACCGTCGGAGGCTATTAACATCAACTCCAGCGGTTTACGCAAATCTATACTGTCACTCGAGCTGTAACTCACCCAGACAGTATCTGTTTCTGTTTCTTTGAGATAAAGCAAGTTGGAACCGGTAAAGGAGATGTCCACCAACACGGCATCCAATAGAGAGCCGTACAACAACGAATCTCTGTTCTCTATTGTCAGCGAGCGCTGGTTGATGGTCATGCCAAAGTTGCTTCCTGTGTATGTGGTTCTGATGATTGTATCATGCCCTAAAGAATCCAGCATGTGAACCTGACGTTTAATGTTCCCCAACTGTACATCGTAGATATAACAATAATCATCAGTCACAACCTCCTTGTCGGAGATACACGAACCCGACAGGAAAGTTATTGTCGCCAGCAGCAACATCCAATATTTTTTTATTCTCTTATGTGCGCACATTTATTATGGTATATTTTAACCAAGGTGCAAAGGTATAGTTAATATTTGACATTACATCAAATTCCGCTTAAGAATTAAGTAAAATTAGGGTTTATCCGACTTAAAGTGGCTGTTTTTGCTGTTTTTTTTACATTTCGCGACTATAGTTAAGGATTTTTCTGCTATCTTCCGATAGTTCTGTTCTCAGGTTCTCCTCCTTCATCTGGGGCACAGAAACGCCCCGGCCCAGACAGAAAGGCGCAATCTCCACACGAGCCTCATCCCACAAGCCTTCATCTATGAAATGCTGCAACAGCCGGGCTCCGCCCTCCACCATCAGCGACTGAATACCACGTTTATACAAATCACCCAGAATCTCCCTCAAATTGCCTGTATGATAGATTACCGTCGGCACTGTTCCGTCTTTCAGATGAACAGACTCAGACAAGACGCCTTTCCGGTCGATGGATACTCTCAGCGGATCAGGTCCTTCCCACAGACGGTTTGTCAGCGTGGGATTATCCGTCAGAACAGTTCTGGTACCCACCATGATGGCCTGATGCATGGCCCGCATCCGGTGGACAAGTGTTTGGGTGAAAGTTGTCGAGAATTTGACGGGTTTATCACTTTTGCTTCGCTCGGCATCCATAAAACCGTCTTCGCTCTGTGCCCATTTCAGGGTTACGAAGGGACGGTGTTGCCGGTGAAAGGTAATGAACCTTTTGTTCAGTTCCAGGCATTCTTTCTCCAGTACGCCTACCTCCACTTCTATTCCAGCATCTCGCAACTTCTTGATTCCCTGCCCGTTCACCTTGGCAAAGGGATCCAGGCAGCCGACCACCACACGCGGAATCTGCTTTTCTATTATCAGGTCGGCACACGGCGGTGTCTTTCCGTAATGCGAACAAGGTTCCAGGCTTACATAGATAGTGCTATCCTTCAGCAGGGATTCATCCCGTACGCTACGGATGGCATTCACCTCGGCATGGGGACCGCCACACCTTCTATGAAAACCCTCGCCGATTATCTTCCCTTCATGCACAACCACAGCACCCACCATCGGGTTGGGAGGAGCACCCATCACACCACACTTGGCTAATTGGATGCAACGCTGCATGTATTTTAATTCATAATTCATAAAATGTTCACCTTTTTTTTGTACTTTTGCAGCATGAATCCCATGCAGAGACTTTTATCCGTCTATCCGCAACGCGAGGCCCGTGCCCTCTACATGCTGGTTATGGAAGTCGCCTTTGGCTTGACTCCCACGCAAGTTTTGACAGGCAAAGATAACAAATTATCTTCAGACAAGCAGGCTTTGCTGCAAAATATTATCGACAGACTTCTCAGAAAAGAACCGGTACAGTATATTCTGGGACAAGCAGATTTCTGCGGTCATACATTTCATGTAGCACCAGGTGTCCTGATTCCCAGACCCGAGACCGAGGGACTTGTCCGTCTTATCGGTCAGCATTCCCCCACCCCCTGCTCTGTTCTCGATATCGGGACAGGCAGCGGTTGTATAGCCGTTTCTCTGGCCTTGATGGGGCACAAGTTAACAGCTATGGATGTTTCAGCCGACACCCTGAAGATAGCCCGCGAGAATGCCAGAACGCTTCAGGCCAATGTGGATTTTTGTCAAGAAGATATTTTACATCCGTCACACACGCAGCAGCAATGGGATGTCATTGTCAGCAATCCCCCTTATGTCTGCCAGAGGGAAGCCGGGCAGATGGACAGCAATGTGTTGGATTACGAGCCGCATCTGGCCCTTTTTGTACCCGACGACGATCCGCTTCTCTTCTATCGCGCCATTACCCTTTTTGCAGTCAAGCATCTTACAGCCAATGGACGCCTGTACTTCGAGATTAACCAGGAATACCCTGCAGAAACCGCATCATTACTGGAACAGGCGGGATTCCGTAAAGTCGAGGTTCACACAGATTGTTTCGATAAACCAAGATTCATTTCAGCCATTAAAGCATGAAACCACTCACCTATGAACAAGCCCTGTCTCGTGCCGCTGCCCTTTGTAGCGGAAGCGAACATTGCAGCTCAGAGATACGAAAGAAACTGCTCCTCTGGGGCCTTTCTCCGACCCAGTCAGAGAAAGCAATAACCTTTCTGAATGAAGAGAAATATATTGACAGTCAGCGCTTCTGTCGTGCCTATTGTTTGGACAAGTTCCGTTATAATCATTGGGGACGCATCAAGATAAGTCAGATGCTTCGGTTGCTCGAAATGGACAGCACCGATATCAACGAAGGCCTTGATGCCATTCCCGAGGAGGAATATCAGGAAGTCCTCCAGCATATCCTGGAGCAGAAAAACAAGCAGCTCCGCGATTCCGACCCATATATTCGCAAGGGCAAACTGGTTCGTCACGCCCTATCCCGCGGCTTCGAAACCCATCTTATCTTAGAGGCAACAGAAGCTCTCCTTCATGAGTCATAAGCCCAATGTTTAAGGTTTAACTATCTGATTTAAAAACAGTCCCACAACAGTAACATTAAGTGGAACCACGTGAAACTGCCAAGGGAATGAGAAGCAAGTATCAAGTAAAAACATGGAAAAATACCAATTAGTGTAGGCAGCATGTAGACTCTAAAGGGTAGCTTTGTAAATCCGTACTTCCGTAAAAAACACTATTATTCTTTGTACGTATTGGTAAAATCGTTTTTTTCGCAAAAAGAAACATCTAATGTCGTTATATGGACAGGCAGCAAATGATAGAGAAGATAGTCGAGTACTTCAAGACTCAACCCGTCCTGAAAGCATGGCTTTTTGGCTCCTACTCTCGTGGTGAGGAACGTGCTGACAGCGATGTGGACATCTTGGTTACGCTTGATCAAGAGGCGAATGTAGGTCTGTTCAAATTGAGTGGAATGCATCTTGATTTACAGGATTTACTTCAGAAACCAGTTGATCTTGTTACAGACAAAGGCTTAATGCCTTTTGCTCGTCCGAGTGTAGAACGCGGCAGAAAATTAATATATGAGAGAACCGCTTAGAGAGAAGGCACGTCAAACATATCTTAGATGCAATCAACAGGTTACAGACTCATGCAGGATATTTGTCTAAGAGTCCTATATTTGATCTTAGTGGTCGAAGAGTTTCTGTACCAATGCAAAAAGGTATTTTCATTATTAACAGAAAAAAGTTATGATTGAGTAAATACCTTTTATAATCATAGCTTTCACCAACATTAAATAAAGTATCCGCTGTGCTGTAAACATTTGGCGTCAGCGGATACTTTTTCTACTTGTTTTGTGATATCCAGTTATAGAAAAGTGGCTTGCCCTCCTATTCCTAACGGGGTTCCTTTGCTGTCAGCCACTTCCACGCCGGCACCACGGGTATTCCAACCTCCGTGCCCTCCTCTTGGGAGGGGTTGGAGGCAGGCCAACATTAGACAATAGAAATCGTTTTTGGATCCTATAACAAGACATAAAACAGAGGACATAACCTTAGGGGCTATGTCCTCTGTGTAATTTATCAGAATGTAAATTAAAATTCTGCGTTCTTGGGAGTACGGGGGAAGGGGATGACATCACGGATGTTCTGCATACCGGTTACGAAGAGTATCAGACGTTCGAAACCGAGGCCGAAACCTGCATGGGGGCAGCTTCCGTACTTGCGGGTATCAAGATACCACCACAAATGGGTCATATCCATCTTACGACGCTCTATCTCTGCCATCAGCTTGTCATAGCTTGCCTCACGGACAGAACCGCCTATAATCTCGCCGATAGAGGGGAAAAGAACATCGGTGCCCTGCATAGTAGGACCAGGTGCTACGCAACCTTTGTAACCTACAGAACCGCCTTCGGGCGTTGCAGGGTTCTGCTTCATATAGAATGACTTGATAGCTGTGGGATAGTCGGTCATGATGACAGGCTTCTTGAAATGCTCCTCTACCAGGTAGCGCTCATGCTCAGAGGCTAAGTCGTCGCCCCAGTTGCAGGGGAACTCGAACTTCTTACCGTTCTTGATGGCTTCCTGCAGGATGTTGATACCCTCGGTGTAGGGCAGACGAACGAAGTTGTCCTTCAGTACACCCTCGAGACGAGGAATCAAATCCTGATTTGGGGTAATAAACTTGTTGTTGTTGATAAATTCCAGGTCGTCCTTGCATTTCTCTAATGCCCAGCGCACGCAGTATTTGATGAAGTCTTCTTCCAAGTCCATCAACTCTTCCTGGTCAAGAAAAGCAACCTCAGGCTCTATCATCCAGAACTCTGCCAAATGACGCGGGGTATTGCTGTTTTCGGCACGGAAGGTAGGACCGAAGGTGTAAATGGCACCCAGCGCAGTTGCTCCTAACTCGCCTTCCAACTGACCAGATACGGTAAGAGAGGTCTGCTCGCCAAAGAAATCATCGTCGTAGATAATCTTTCCCTGCTCGTCCTTCTTCAGGTCGTAAAGGTTCTTGGTGGTTACCTGGAACATATTTCCTGCACCCTCGCAGTCGGAGGCTGTGATAAGGGGCGTGTGGAAATAGAAGTATCCGTGCTCATGGAAATAAGTATGGATGGCCATTGCCATATTGTGGCGGATACGCAGGATGGCGCCAAAGAGGTTGGTGCGGGGACGCAGATGAGCCACGGTGCGAAGATATTCCATAGAAGCACCTTTCTTCTGCAGAGGATAGGTGTTATCACAATCGCCTAAAATCTCTATGGCTGTTGCCTGAATTTCACTGGCCTGACCGGCTGCGGGACTTTCAACCAACTTGCCTTCGACACTGATGCAGGCACCTGTGGTGATACGTTTGATGGTCTCCTCGGGAAAGTTGGCCTCGTCGCCTACAATCTGTACGCTTTTGACGGTGCTACCATCGTTCAGGGCTATAAAGAATATACCCTTGGAACCACGCTTAGAGCGCACCCAACCCTTTACACAAATGGAAGCCTCCTCGCTCCCCCCCTGGGGGAGTGCCATGTTGAGGACATCTATTATTTTTGTTCTTTTCATCTTGCTTTCTGTTTATTCTTATTTCGATAATTCCACTCCCCTAGGGGGGGGGGACGGAGAGGGTCTTATTCAAACGCTCCCATGCGCAGCATGTTCACTTCCTGCTCTGTGAGGAAGCGCCAGTCGCCACGACGAACATTCTTCTTGGTAAGACCGGCAAAGAATACACGGTCCAACTTGATTACCTTATAACCCAGACTTTCGAAGATACGGCGTACAATACGGTTTCGTCCGCTGTGAATCTCGATGCCTACCTGCTTGTGGTCTGTTTCGCTGGCATACTCGATGGCATCAGCATGAATTTCGCCATCCTCCAACTGGATGCCCTCGGCAATCATGCGCATGTCGGCAGCGGTAACATTTTTATTAAGGTACACATGATAAATTTTCTTCTTCATAAACTGAGGATGGGTAAGCTTGCTGGCCAACTCGCCATCGTTGGTAAGCAGGAGCACACCCGTTGTGTTGCGGTCCAGGCGACCAACGGGATAGATACGCTCGCGACAAGCACCCTTAACAAGATCCATAACGGTCTTGCGGTTCTGCGGGTCATCGCTGGTAGTAACATAATCCTTGGGTTTGTTCAGGAGAATATAAACCTTCTTCTCTATGCTTACCAACTGGTCGTGGAACAACACGGAATCTGAACGCTTAACCTTGGTACCCAACTCGGTAACGACCTGACCGTTCACCTTTACTACGCCAGCTTCGATGAAGGTATCTGCCTCACGACGACTGCATACGCCGGCGTTGGCAAGAAATTTATTCAGACGGATTGGTTCATCGGGATCTATGTGAGTCTCCTTGTACTCAATCTGCTTTTTCATGCTGTACTTGGCATTCGGATTGTAACCGCCTGTGCGGGGGCGCATACCGGGTCTTCCACCCTTAGGAGCGTAGCCTGAACCAGCAACACGATTATAACCGCCTGTGCGGGGACGGAAGCCCCCTCTATCTCCCCCTTTGGGGGAGTATCCTTCGCCGCCTGCATTATAGCGGGGACGGGGCTGATAGCCTCCCTCGCGGGGCTGACGGGACTGATAACCGCCTTCTTCACCTGCATTATAGCGGGGACGGGGCTGATAGCCTCCCTCGCGGGACTGACGGGGCTGATAGCCGCCTTCGCCACCTGCATTATAGCGAGGACGGGGCTGATAAGGTCTGCTGACCTGACCCTCTGAATTGCTGCTGAATGCTGGGCGGTTGATACGCGGACGCAAAGTACGTCCCTGAGCGTTATATCTAGGGGGATAATTGTTTTCACTTCCATAATGCTGAGGGCGGTAACCATCGCGGCCTTCACTCTCACTCTTCTCGGAGAACTTTTCTCTCCAGCTTTCGTCTTCTGTAATCATAAATCTTTTTCCTTTTAAAAGTGCTTTTATAAATAATAATTATATACCTATATATGTGTGAGGAGTTATGGCCCGCAGCTCTTCCTTCACAGATTCGCTTACGTTGAGCTCCTCGATAAAATTCTTGATTGTGGCCTCGTCAATTCCCTTTCCGGTACGGGTAAGAGCCTTGAGAGCCTCGTAGGGATGAGGATAAGCCTCACGACGAAGAATGGTCTGAATGGCCTCGGCGCAAACAGCCCAGCAGTTATCCAAATCGCGATTGATAGCCTCCTGATTCAATACCAACTTGCGCAAGCCTTTAAGAGTACTGCCAATACTGATGAGCATATGGCCCATGGGAACACCTATATTGCGCAGAACGGTGCTATCCGTAAGGTCGCGTTGCAAACGGCTTACAGGTAACTTCTGGCTGAGGTGCAACAGGATGGCATTGGCAATGCCCAGATTGCCCTCTGAGTTCTCGAAGTCGATGGGATTCACCTTATGGGGCATAGCACTGGATCCTACCTCTCCGGCCTTTATCTTCTGACGGAAATACTCCATAGAAACATACTGCCAGAAATCGCGGTCGAGGTCGATAATAATGGTGTTGATTCGCTTCATGGCATCGAAGATAGCGCCCAAGCAGTCGTAGTTACTAATCTGGGTGGTGTATTCCTCGCGTTCCAAGCCTAATTTCTCTGCGACGAACTTAGCCCCAAACTCGCGCCAGTCATACTGAGGATAAGCCACATGGTGAGCGTTGAAGTTTCCTGTAGCACCACCAAACTTAGCAGTTACAGGACACTGACGCAGCATTTCCAGCTGACGCTGCAGACGATACACGAATACCATTACCTCCTTACCCAAACGGGTGGGGCTGGCGGGCTGTCCGTGTGTCTTTGCCAACATGGGAACGTCTTTCCACTCTTCGGCATAAGCTGCCAGTTGATCTATCAGTTCCTGAAGAAGTGGGTAGTAAACCTGCTCCAGCGACTCTTTTACGCTTAAGGGTACACTGGTGTTATTGATATCCTGTGAGGTAAGTCCGAAATGGATAAACTCCTTGTAAGGCTCTAATCCGCCAATAGCATCGAACTGTTCCTTGATAAAATACTCGACAGCTTTAACATCATGATTGGTAACCTTTTCTATGTCCTTTACTCGTTGTGCGTCCTTCTCGGAGAAGTCCATATAGATCTTTCTTAAAACCACAAACAGATTCTGGGGGAAAGAAGCCAACTGAGGGAGGGGTAATTCACAAAGAGTAATGAAATACTCAATTTCAACCCTTACACGATAACGGATAAGAGCAAACTCTGAAAAATAACCAGCTAAGGTTTCTGTTTTTTTACGATAGCGACCGTCAACAGGGGAAATGGCCGTTAACAAATTTAGTTCCATAGCTAAACTACTAATACGTGCTTCAATTTTTTTTTCTGTGCAAAAGTGGTGGGCGTTGACGGATTCGAACCGCCGACCCTCTGCTTGTAAGGCAGATGCTCTGAACCAGCTGAGCTAAACGCCCGTTCACACGCCCCCTTCAAGAAATGCGGAGCAAAGTTAGTACTTTTCTTCGGACTACCAAAACATTTCCATAAATATTTTTATTTAGATGCGAATCTGCGTGATTGCTCCTCGATAAGGGTGCTATCCTGGAAATAGTTTATCTTCATGGCGCGACGCACCTCGTCCATTGTCTGGCAGGCTGTCTCACGAGCAACTTCGCACCCCTTCTTCAGGATTTCATATACCTGTGGAATGTCCTTCTCGAACTCTGCACGACGCTGACGAATAGGCTCCAATGTTTCTTGTAATACACTCATTAAGAGTTTCTTGCATTTCATGTCGCCCAAACCGCCACGTGTGTAGTGATCCTTCATTTCCTGCAGGGTCTGATAATCTGCGGTCATCGCAGCTACCATCTCATCTGTTGCAAAGGCATCCAGATAGGTAAATACGGTATTGCCCTCGAGATGTCCGGGGTCGTTTACTTGAAGGTGTGTGGGGTCTGTGTACATACCCTTTACTTTCCTGTTTACTTCATCGGCTGAGTCGGAAAGATAAATGCAGTTACCAAGGCTCTTGCTCATCTTTGCCTTACCATCTGTGCCGGGCAGACGCAGACAGGCAGCATTCTCGGGCAAAAGAATGTTGGGCTCTATCAGGGTATCGCCATAAATATTGTTGAACTTGCGCACAATTTCGCGGCACTGCTCCAGCATAGGTTCCTGATCCTCGCCAGCTGGAACTGTGGTTGCCTTAAACATTGTTATATCTGCAGCCTGAGAGATCGGGTATGTGAAGAATCCTACGGGAATGCTCTCTCCGTTAAAACCACGCATCTGAACTTCGGTCTTAACGGTTGGGTTGCGTTGCAAGCGACTTACGCTAACCATATCCATGAAGTAGAAGGAGAGTTCGCAGAGCTCGGGAATCTGGCTTTGAATAAATAAGGTACTCTTGGAAGGGTCCAGTCCGGCAGCCAGATAATCCAGTGCTACCTCTATGACGTTCTGACGTACTTTCTCTGGATTTTCGATATTATCGGTTAATGCTTGCGCATCGGCCTCGAAGATAAAAATCTTGTCGTACAAGCCTGAATTCTGCAGCTCAACTCTACGGCGGAGTGAGCCTACATAGTGGCCGATGTGCAGCTTTCCGGTTGGGCGGTCGCCCGTAAGAATAATCTTTTCTTTTGGTTCCATTGTCTTTATATGTAATTAATATATTTAAGTTTCTGGAGTTATAAGATGAAGTTAAATAGGGAGTTATGCGCTACGCGCAGGAATTTAAGCCGGCAAGCTGGCTGGACGATAGAGTTGGATGCTGTCTGCCTATATGGTATTTTCCTTTTTATAACTTCCATTTTTACTTCCGAAACTTCAGTTAATTGATATTAGCGCCCGAATAATTTGTCGATCTGAGTATGTTCCAAGATAGAAACAATCACTTTTCCGGTAGGTGTAAGGTTAGGATTCTGGCATTGGAACAGTTCGCCAAGCAATGTTTCCATTTCTTGGTTGGTTAATGCCTGACCTGCTACAATTGCTGCGTTGCGTGCCATTACCAGGGCTATGCGATGCTGTAATTCATTTTCCGCACCGGTTTCTTTTTCTTTGACAGTCTCCACCATTTGGTTAAGTACTATTACAGGATTGGCACCTTCCAGTTCAGAAGGTACGCCGTTAATGGAAAAACTTCCTCCGCCTAACGATTCAATATCAAATCCAAGCGAGCGCAATTCGTCTGTCATATCCTGGAACAAAATGCAATCAGAGGGAGTCAGTTGCAATAGTTCAGGAAAAAGGAGCCCTTGCGAGGATGCTTTCTGCCCCTCTATTTGCTTTAGGAATTTTTCGTATAGAATACGTTCATGAGCCCTGTGCTGGTCCACCATCATCAAGCCCGTCTGTATCGGTGTGAGAATATACTGACCACGATATTGGAAATGGCTGTTGCTCATCTCCATCTGTTTCTGAGTTCCGTCAGTAAAAAGGTTATCTGTTTGTTCTGTCTGTTCTTCTATGTGATAATCTTCTGCGTTCTCTGCTTTCGGAAGGTTTGAATAGAGCTGTTCCCAATTAACAGGGGCCTGCTTCAGATGTTTCCCCTCATTGGACCGGAAAGGATTATAATTATTATCGACTTGCACACGAGGCGCATGGACATCAGAGATTTGGGTGTTGTCGAAGGTGGGAATGTCCGGCCTTCCCTCTACGTCAAAATCTATAGTGGGAACTGCATTGAACTTACCCAACGAATCCTTGATGGCTGCGACAAGAATTTGCCAAATGGCCGAATCGTTTTCGAATTTTATCTCCGTCTTGGTAGGATGTATATTGACATCTATGTTTGCAGGATCTACCTCGAAATAAAGGAAGTAAGGAATCTGCTCGCCCTCGGGAATGAGATGGGCAAAGGCCTCAAGCACTGCCTTGTGAAAATAGGGATGGCGCATATAACGGCCATTTACGAAGAAGTACTGATTAGTATTCTTCTTACGTGCTGCCTCCGGTTTACCCACAAAACCCTTGATGCGGGCTAAGGTGGTATCAACCTCGACCGATAGAAGTTGCTCGTTCAACTTCTTCCCAAATACATTTACTATCCGCTGTCTGAGATTGCAGGCAGGAAGCTTAGTAATTAACGTGCCATTATGGGAAAGGGAGAAGCTGACAGTTGGATTCACTAATACGATGCGCTCAAATTCCTGGATGATATTATTCAATTCCGTCTGGTTGGATTTTAGGAATTTACGCCGGGCGGGAACATTGAAAAAAAGGTTGCGAACCTCGATGTTGGCACCTATAGGGCACGAACATACTTCCTGCCCGGTAACATGAGACCCTTCGATAGTAAGGTCCGTGCCCAACTCACTTTCTATTGTTCGGGTAAGAAGGTGCACCTGTGCGACGGCAGCTATGGAAGGTAGAGCTTCACCCCTGAATCCCATGGTATGCAGCGAGAACAGGTCTTCTGCCTTTTGGATTTTAGAGGTAGCATGACGCTCGAAAGCCATACGGGCATCCTGTTCACTCATTCCCTTTCCATCATCTATTACTTGGATAGAGGTCCGGCCTGCATCTGCCACAAGTACATCCACCGTTGATGCACCTGCATCAACAGCATTTTCCATCAGTTCCTTGATAACAGAAGAGGGGCGCTGAACGACCTCACCTGCGGCAATCTGATTGGCAACCGAATCTGGAAGAAGATGAATGATATCCATAGCTTTATCTCGTACCTGTCATTATAAATCTCCAAATAATAAGTAAGACGACAATAAGGACTGCTGCCAACGGCCAGCCTATCCGGGCGCCATTCTCTTTATAACGTTGAGCACGAGGGGTGAAGTTGATAAAGGTGCCCTTGAACTTATCTGTATTGTAGGTTTTGTCTTCGGGTGTAAGTTCACCATTCTCACGCTTTGCCTGCTCAACTAACTTCTGCAGTTTTTCCTTGCGCTCATCTGTATAAATGCTCACTCGTCTGAACTTGCGAGGCTGTCTGGTGCTGAACATTCCCATAATCCTAATTATTTATCTTGTTTAATATCTGACAACTTCTGTTTCGGAGCAACACGCTGTACACTCTTCTTCAGTTCACTTCCCGCTTTCTTTCCTCGCCAGTTGAAAACATCCATTTTATCTACAGGGCGGATATAATCAAACCAGGCAAAGTTCGCAAGGTACAATTCATCAGGCGGAATTAACGGAACAGGATACATGGTACCAGTAGCAGCCGGCATCCACACATAGTTGACCTTTCGATTCTCGATAAATAACTTCAGCAGACTGGTCTCAGTGTGGTTCATCTCCACCATAACGCTGTCTTCGTTAAAGGGATAATAGTTGAAATATACATTACCCATAGTGGTAGAAAGGTACATTTCGCCTTCTTTGAAATAGAAATGCATTTCTTTACCGGCTATCTGGTTATAATGAATACTGTCTATCTTTTCTACGGAAAGGGCTTGGCGTAAGACTTGAACACTATCTAACGTGCTGTCATTAAAAAACGACTTTATCTCTTCGCCTAACATCTGCTGCCCTTCTTGCCACAAGATAGGGTCGTAGTACATAACCAAACAGGAGTCCTTGGAATTGTAGACCATCGAATCGCACACAGCTTGCATATCTTCGCGGAAAGCACGTACTCGTCTGTATGCATGCAGAACTCTGTACATACTGTCTGTATCTATAAAGTATGTAAATAACTTAAAGGTGTCTGCATGGGCAAACAAAGTATCCTTCTGAGAGAAGTCTATCACCAAAGCACTGTCATATGCCTCGCAATAGCCTATACTATCGACATAATAACAATAATTACCTGTTAGCATATTCTTGTTCTCGTCATCTGTATAGATAAAGTTGCCAAAGGCCTCGCCGATTTTTGTTTCTCCGTTCCAGACAACACTGTCGCCCACTAAGCGTTTTCCTTCATTTACGAGAATACTCCGGTCCAGCATATAAGACTCATCGGTCTTTGTGTTGTAATAGCCTAGTTCGGAATATATGTGGCTTTCTCCATTCTCGATATTGGAAGGTCCGACCACATGAGCAATGGCAGAATTAGTATTATAGTATAATGTATCAGAGAGCAGAACAGTCTTTGGAGGTTCCGGAGGTTCTGGATTAACCATCCTGACATTATAGTTAAAGATTGCCTGGTGAGTGGACGGCTGGTATTGCCCCCAATCACTGGTCAATTCGTTGCCCTGATCCAGGAGCCGGCCACCCTCGAAAAAATATCCCAGGTCATAAATCCTATCATAATCCAGACTATCTGTGTACAGAACTGTTTTCAAGTGTTTCAGTACTACATTATAACGGGCACGTGCCAGGCGGTCTATACCATTATAATACAACACCTCGCTGGTAAGCGTAAGCGTGTCGCCCTGCACCATGCGTACGTTTCCGAAAGCATCAAATGAATTTGTAGCCTCGTAAAAAAGAGCACTGTCGCAATACATGAGTGTGCCCTCATGGTCGAACTTGACATTTCCAACCAAAAACTGAGCAGTCTGATGAAGATGGTCGTTGTAATACAATTTGTCGGCATGTAGCAAATGGACACGGCTGTCTTTGTCCGACGTTTTTTTTCTATTATTATTTGCCGAATTCCCGACTGGAGTAACTGCAAATAGAAGACAAACGCCAAATAAGATGAGTGTACATATTACGGACAGACGATGATTCATCACTTAATCCAACCAGGGTATTGGAATTCGCAGTCGCGCCAATCAGGATTAATCCTGATGTACGTTGTGCGCTGTTTTTCCTTTATCCAATCAAGAATAACCTTTTGTTTTTTCTCAGCTTCAACCTCTGCTTTCAGAATCTGAAAATCTTCAGCCATATTTGCTCTGTGAGAATTGATGCGGTTTCTCAGTTTGGCGATAGCACAGACTGTCTTGCCCTTGCTGTTTACCATTGTAAACGGCTTGGAGATTTCACCCACTTCCAATGTACTTACAACACGTGCTAATTCTGGCGAGAGGGAAGATAGCTCTCCCATTTCAAACTTTGTGGTTGTCACATGGCCTCCGTCCTCGATTTTGGTGTTGGACATGATACCATGGTTGTTACGCGTGTCTTTATCGTCAGAGGCAATCTTTACTGCATCTTCGAACGTAACTTTCTCTAATCGTATATGCTGAGCAATCGAATCCAGATGAGCCATTGCGGTGTCAATGTCTTCCTGCATAATCTCAGGGCGCTTTAGAATATGACGGCATTTAATTTTGTCACCGCGTTTGTCTATCAACTGGATTATGTGAAAACCAAACTCGCTCTGCGCTATTTTACTGACCTTGTTGGGATCGGTCAGGCCAAAGGCAACATTAGCAAAGCCGGGATCCAACTCACCACGTCCCATATAGGGCATCTCTCCACCTTGACGGGCAGATGCAGTATCTTCTGAATACAGACGTGCTAAAGTAGAAAAAGAGGTTGTCCCTGAATTTACGCGCTCGGCATATTCGCGGAGCGTATTCTTTACCCGGTCTAATTCCTCGGGGTGAACACGCGGCTGCTGCACCAGTATCTGTACTTCTACTTGAGTAGGAATCAGGGGTAAACTGTCTTCTGACAAATCTTTGAAATAACGTCGGACCTCTGCAGGAGTAGCCTTAACATCTTCTGTAAGCTTCTCGCGCATCCTAAGCATCGTTAACTCATTTTTGTATTGATCAAAATAGTCCTCACGAATCTGAGTCATAGTCATTTGCATGTATTCTTCCAGTTTCTCCTTGGAACCCGCCAATAAGATGTTTTCATTGACTTTCTGTTCTACGTACTGATTAATGTCTGCATCTGCTACTTCAATACTATCTATGGCAGCCTGATGAATAAAGAGTTTCTGTATGGCCAGTTGCTCTGGTATAACACAGTACGGATTACCGGAGATAGAACTTCCGAATTGCAAACGTTGATGCTCAATTTCCGACTTCAGAATAGCATCATCGCCCACAACCCATACGACTTCATCTATTACATTATTTTGAGTGCTTTGAGCAAAAGTACAAATGTTATAGAGAAATAAGTTTATCAGAAATATATATCTGCCGTAAAACTTCATACAAAGATTAATGATTGTTTACTGTTTTCAGAACTTCCTCGTGAATTTCAACAGGATATCGCTTTCTTAATTCTGCCACATACTCATCCTCACGCATCCGCTGGTAGTCGGTTACAACCTGATTGCTGATATCTGTCCATTCTGCCGGTCCTTTCTTCAATACTTTTCCGACAACAGCTGCATACGGATAGTCTTTCAGAGGATTCAGCTTGGCACTCTTGTCTTTCAGAGCCAGCACATCAACATTGGCATTATCCCCTTTTTTGAAAAGGCGACGTTCCATACGAACTGTTACACTGTCTTTGTTAAACTGCTCACGAATCTTATTAGTCCACTTGTCCTCAGGAACGCCCTTCAGACACTTCTTTACCGCCTTAACATCGGCCTGATTCTTGCAATAATAGACTAAACCGCGAAAATGAGGCTCCTTCCAGGCATATTTATTTTTGTTAGTCTTGAAATAAGAAACTAAGCCTGTTGTGTCCTTGCTGGCAGGTTCCCACACATTTCTGCTGCATTCCTCGAAAAGCAACAGCCCGTCGTGATACTCTTGAACCAAATACTTCAATTCATTATCCTGAGCACAGAGACGTTCTGTTTCCTCGTCAAGAATTTCCTCAACGGTCTTTTGAGGTGAAGAATGATGAGACATAGAATCTAACACCTGAGCTGCGAGTTGGTTTTCCAGGCCCTGACTTTCCAGGAAACGACGGATGTTGTCTTTCAATTCATCATAGCTCTCCAAAGGCTTTTTATCCATCAGTTTAATAATATGGTATCCAACAGTAGAAAGGAAAGGATCAGAAACCTGACCAACTTCCAAACTATAGGCAACATCCTCGAACTCCTTCAATGTCTGATTGGGCCCAATCCATGGTAATAAACCGCCACGGGCAGCAGAACCTGGATCCTGAGAAACCTTCTTGGCTAATTCTGCGAAATCTGCTCCATTCTTCAGTTCCTGAGCAACAGAATCTATACGAGCCTTAGCTGTGGCCTGAACTTCCTCTGTTGCAGCCTGAGGAACACGCAAAAAGATATGCGCTGGCTGTAAAAGCTCCTTTCCTTGTAAACTGGCCAGCATTTGTTCATAATACTTCCGGCATTCTTCCTCCATAGCGTTTTGCGGAATCAACAAAGGACGAATCTGTTGGTCACGATACTGGCGGAACTCTTTCTGGTAGCTGGAAAGTGTATCCAAATGGTTGTCTAAGGCTGCCAATACTTTTAGCTTGTAATTGACAAAAAGCTGTGCATATTCCTCCACATTCTTCTTGTCCAAGACACCTTCAGAGTTATTTTTGTTGTAGTTGTATTCAAACTCGCTTCTGGGAACGGGCTGTCCGTTCACATGCATCACAATAGGGTCATCTTGAGCGAAAGCGGAAAAAACAAGCCCAAAACTAATAATCAGAAAAAGGATTCGTTTCATATCCATTAGAAATTATGAATTATGAATTGATAATTGAAAGCACCTACTGAGGGCGACTATAATTAGGGGCCTCACTGGTTATTGTTACATCATGAGGATGACTCTCTAAAACACCAGCATTTGTAATGCGGACAAACTTGGCATTATGCAGTTGCTCGATTGTTCCTGCACCGCAATACCCCATGCCGCTACGTAAACCGCCAATCAACTGGTAGATAACTTCCTGGACGGAACCTTTGTAAGGAACACGTCCGGCTATACCTTCTGGAACCAGTTTCTTGACATCCTTCACACCGGCCTGGAAATAACGATCCTTACTACCGCATTCCATTGCTTCAAGTGATCCCATACCTCTGTAACTCTTGAACTTACGTCCGTTGAAAATGATTGTCTCACCGGGACTTTCCTCTGTACCTGCAACCAGTGAACCTATCATTACACTATAGCCGCCAGCAGCTAAAGCTTTCACAACATCGCCGCTATAACGCAAACCACCATCGGCAATCAAAGGAACTCCAGTACCCTTCAGTGCACAAGCAACATCATAGACTGCACTTAACTGCGGGACACCCACGCCAGCAACGACACGAGTGGTACAGATACTACCAGGACCGATACCAACCTTCACGCCATCAGCTCCGGCATCAACAAGCATACGTGCAGCTTCACCTGTTGCCACATTACCCACAACAATATCTACGTTGGGGAACATTTTCTTGGCTTCTATCAGTTTTTCAATCACAAACTTGCTGTGACCGTGAGCCGTATCAATGATAATGGCATCAACACCGGCATCCACCAATGCCTTCATTCTGTCCAAAGTATCTGCTGTGACACCTACACCTGCAGCTACACGCAAACGTCCCTTACTGTCTTTGCAGGCCATAGGCTTATCTTTAGCCTTGGTGATATCCTTATAGGTAATAAGACCAATAAGTTTGTTGTCTT
This sequence comes from uncultured Bacteroidales bacterium, assembly GCA_902801485.1. Lineage (GTDB taxonomy): Bacteria > Bacteroidota > Bacteroidia > Bacteroidales > Bacteroidaceae > Physcousia. The sequence continues at coordinate 86,229 of CADCIP010000016.1, forward strand.
CGTCAACAACAGGAAGTTTTTCTATCTTATTCTCTTGCAGAATCTTAGCAGCAGCAACCAAATCAGTCTGAACATGTGTGGTAACCAAATTCTCGCTGGTCATAACATCCTCAATCATACGGCTAAGGTTCTGTTCGAATCTTAAATCACGATTGGTTACAATACCAACCAGATGGCGTTCGGCATCTACAACAGGAATACCCCCAATGTGATATTCGGTCATCAAGTCCAGTGCATCTGCTACTGTACTTCCTAACTGAATGGTCACGGGATCATAAATCATACCGTTTTCGGCGCGCTTAACAATAGCAACCTGACGGGCCTGTTCATCGATGCTCATGTTCTTATGAATAACACCGATACCTCCTTCACGGGCAATAGCAATTGCCATTGTAGCTTCTGTAACAGTATCCATAGCGGCAGTTACAAAGGGAATCTTCAACTCTATGTTACGCGAAAAACGGGTTGAGAGTTCTACCGTGCGAGGTAACACCTCGGAGTAAGCGGGAACCAACAGGACGTCGTCATAAGTTAAGCCGTCCATTACAATTTTGTCTGCAATAAATGAAGCCATATCTTATATAGAATTTATTGCGTGCAAAAGTACAAAAAAAAACTGATTATACCGACACAAAAAATGCCAAATTTTCTTAATTAGCCATTTCTGAAAGGAACTTGATGCGAACCAGCCTTATTTCTATCTCTGTATAGTCTTCTCCCAATGCATCTAACGCCTCATCCAAATCATCTGTTTCTGACTCTTCCATGAAGTAGTCATAGATGTCCTGCATGTCGTCCTCGTCCATTACATCTTCTATGTAATAGTCTATGTTCAGTTTGGTTCCGCTATATACGATAGATTCAATTTCATCCAGCAGTTCTTCCAAAGTGAGACCTTTTGCTTTCGCTATATCTTCAAATGCCTGCTTCCTGTCTATCCCTTCTATGATGCTTACTTTATTCTTGCTTTTGTTGGGTAATGTCCTGACACGTAAATCCTCCAAACGCTCAATCTCGTTTTCTTCACAATATTTAGCTATCAACTCACAGAACTCTTTACCATAACGAGCAGCTTTCCCATCTCCAACTCCTCTTATGTTCTTCAATTCATCAAGTGAGACAGGATAGGTAGTTGCCATATCTTCCAAAGAAGGATCTTGGAAAATCACATAAGGGGGGACGCCCTTCTTCTCTGCTATACTCTTACGCAATGACTTAAGCATACTGAAAAGAACTTCGTCCAAAACGGCCGATTCGCCAATGGCGGGTTCTTCATATTCGTCAAACTCATTGTCCTTGGATATCCAGAATTCAACAGGCTTACGCATAAAGCGTCTCCCTTCTTCTGTAATTTTCAGAAGACCATAGTTTTCCACCTCTTTTTCTATATAGCCTGAAATCATACCTTGGCGTATGACCGCATTCCAAAAACTGGCCTCATGTTCATCACCGCTACCGAAGCATTCCAAATCTTCATGTCTGTGAGATATGACCTCTTCCGTCTCACGACCTACCAGCACATCTATTACATGGTTAACTTTGAAGTTTTCTTTTATAGCATCTATCACATGTAGAGCCAATATGAGCTCTTCTGATGCCTCCTGCTTTTCCTTAGGGAATCGGCAATTATCACAGTTCCCGCAGTTATCGGGTTCGTATTCTTCTCCAAAGTAGTGTAGCAGGAACTTCCTACGGCAGATAGAGGTTTCTGCATAAGCAGATGTCTCCTGTAGCAATTGCCGTCCTATATCCTGTTCGGCAACGGGTTTGCCTTCCATGAATTTTTCCAGTTTACGCAAATCCTTGGGAGAATAAAACGTCAAACAATGTCCCTCACCACCGTCTCGTCCGGCACGGCCAGTCTCCTGATAATATCCCTCAAGACTCTTAGGAATATCATAGTGAATCACAAAGCGCACGTCTGGTTTGTCTATTCCCATTCCGAATGCTATTGTGGCCACGATAACATCTATACGTTCCATGAGGAAATCATCCTGCGTTTGGCTTCGTACTGCCGACTCCATACCTGCGTGGTAGGCGCGGGCATTTATCTGGTTAGCACGTAAGACTTCTGCCAATTCCTCAACTTTCTTGCGACTTAAGCAGTAAATGATACCACTTTTGCCTTTATGTTGCATGATGAAACGGATGATGTCTTTGTCCACATCCTTTGTCTTTGGACGAACTTCATAATATAAGTTGGGACGGTTGAACGAGCTCTTGAACTCTGCTGCATCCATCATGCCTAGATTTTTCTTGATATCACCACGAACCTTATCCGTAGCAGTTGCAGTCAGTGCAATAATGGGTGCTTCGCCAATCTGATTTACTATGGGGCGGATTCGCCTGTATTCCGGACGGAAATCATGTCCCCATTCTGAGATACAGTGAGCCTCATCTACGGCATAGAACGATATTTTCACGCTTGTCAGGAAACTTACATTATCTTCCTTTGTCAGGGATTCAGGGGCAACATATAGCAACTTGGTGCGACCCGATTTTACATCATTCTTAACGATGTCTGTTTGTGTCTTTGTGAGTGATGAATTCAAAAAGTGAGCTATTCCGTCGTCTTCACTTACCTGACGGATGGCATCCACCTGATTCTTCATTAAAGCAATAAGCGGAGAAATCACTATTGCTGTTCCGTCCATCAGCAAAGCCGGCAACTGGTAGCACAAAGATTTACCTCCTCCTGTTGGCATTAGCACAAAAGTATCATGTCCTGCCAAAACATTCCGTATAATAGCCTCCTGGTCGCCTTTGAAGCAATCAAAGCCGAAGTAATGTTTCAATTGTTCTGTCAGATTCCAGTTCTCCATATTGACATTCCAAAATTCCTTACAAAGATATAATATTTTTTTTATATCAAACAAGTTTTGAAACAATTATTTTGATATCCAACACAAAAAAAATGGGAGGAACTTTGCTTTTCTTCCCATTTTTTATATTTTCATTAGGTTTATGCTATAAGACGATGCGATTTCTCAATCTGTTTACGAGCATAGTCTTCTGTCACCACGAATTTCTTCACCTTGCCTGACGGTGCATCGTATTGTGCGTCTATCATAACAGCTTCCATAATGCTGCGCAAGCCTCTGGCCCCCAGTTTATACTCTACAGCCTTATCCACTATATATTCCAGAGCCTCTGGTTCGAATATCAGTTTAATGCCGTCCATCTCAAAAAGCTTTATTTGCTGTTTAACCAGGGAATTCTTAGGCTCGGTGAGAATGTTACGCAGAGCTGTCCTGTCGAGTGGATTCAAATAGGTAAGTACCGGAAGGCGGCCTATTATCTCGGGAATCAGGCCAAAACTCTTCAAATCCTGCGGTACAATGTACTTCATCAGATTCTTTGAGTCTATCTTCTGCTTATTCTGTACGCTATTGTAACCCACCACATGTGTATTCAGACGTTGGGCGATCTTTTTCTCAATACCATCAAAGGCACCGCCACAGATGAACAGGATGTTCCTTGTGTCAACCTCTATGTAATCCTGGTCGGGATGCTTTCTGCCCCCCTTGGGCGGAACGTTTACCTTTGCTCCTTCCAAAAGTTTCAGTAATCCCTGCTGTACGCCCTCTCCGCTAACATCACGTGTGATGCTGGGATTATCTGACTTGCGGGCAATTTTATCGATCTCGTCAATAAATACAATACCACGTTCTGCAGCTTTCACATCATAATTGGCAACCTGAAGCAGTCGGCTAAGGATACTCTCTACATCCTCACCTACATATCCGGCCTCTGTGAATACTGTAGCATCAACAATTGTAAAAGGAACTTCAAGCAAGTTAGCAATAGTTCTTGCCAGCAAAGTCTTTCCTGTTCCAGTAGAGCCAACCATTATAACGTTGCTCTTTTCTATCTCAACACCATCATTTTGTTTCTGTTGCCCTAATCTCTTATAGTGATTGTAAACAGAAACGGCCAGATAACGCTTAGCATCATCCTGACCAATTACATATTGGTCGAGATACTCTTTAATCTGCTTGGGCTTTGGAATATCGTTCAAGCCAAAAATGTTGGATGGCCCCGACGTTTTACCACCTAAGTTATCTTGCACAATACGATAGGCCTGCATGGCACAATCGCTACAGATGAAACCGTTGATGCCAGCTAACAATAAGGGGACTTCCTTTTCGGGCCGACCACAAAAAGAACATTTGTCTGTCTTGTATGTTGCCATCTTTTATTGTTTCTTTGCCAATACTTGATCTATCATGCCGTACTCTTGTGCCTCCTGAGCCGTCATCCAATAGTCGCGGTCGCTATCGGCCCATACTTTGTCGAAGTCGGTATGAGAATGGTTGGCAATGATGGTGTAAAGTTCTTTCTTCAGTTTCTGAATTTCGCGAGCAGTAATCTCTATGTCACTGGCCTGCCCTTGAGCACCGCCCATCGGCTGGTGAATCATCACGCGACTATGAGTCAGTGCACTACGCTTGCCCTCTGTTCCTGCCACCAGTAATACGGCAGCCATACTGGCAGCCATACCTGTACAGATGGTAGCCACATCGCTGCTGATGAACTGCATGGTGTCATAAATACCCAAACCGGCATATACACTACCGCCAGGACTGTTAATATAAATGCTGATGTCTTTACCAGGGTCAACACTGTCAAGATACAACAATTGAGCCTGCAGGGTGTTGGCTGTATAGTCGTCAATCTGTGTGCCAAGGAAGATAATGCGATCCATCATCAAACGGCTGAACACATCCATCTGGGTAACATTCAATTGACGCTCCTCCAGAATATATGGATTAAGGTACTGGTTTTGTGTGCTTATAACATCATCCAATACCATGCTATTCATTCCCAAATGACGAGTAGCAAATTTTTTAAAGTCGTTGCTCATTCTGCTAACACTATATTAATTGCTTGTACGCGCGGTTCCTATTTAGTTTTTTTGGTTTTTGTTTTTTTGTTTTCCGACTCAAAGAGTTTGTTGAACTCTTCCAAAGATACTGCCTTTTCTGTCAGTTTAACAGTTTCCTTTGCTTTACCGACAATCTTGTTTTCTACCGTACGGGCAACCAGACCTTCTGCCTGCTGTTGGTTCTTTAGCATCTCGTTGGCATAGTTTGTAAGCACGTCATCGGGCAAATTTGTCATACCATACTGAGCAAACTGCATACGAGTAGCAGCCTTAGCAGTCTCCATTACGTCGGCCTGTTCCACCTTAATCTCGAACTGGTCGGAGAGTTGCTCCTTGATGAGATGCCAAGTCAGTTCATCAAGGCTAGCCTTGAAGCTCTCCTCAACGTATGCATCATCCTTGTCGGTATTATTCTGCTTCATGATGCGCTTGAGCATAGCCTCGGGATATTCCAGTTCACCGATTCTGCCAACCAAATAAGCGCGGAGATCCTGCAGGAATTTGTAATCGCTGTCGGCAACGAAACTCTTCTTCATGTCCTCAGCAATATGTGTACGGAACTCCTTCTCGTCCTTAACAACACCTTCTCCCAACACCTGATCAAAGAGATCCTGGTTCAGAGCAGCGGGCTCAAAACGGGTTATTTCTGTAACTTGGAAGCTGAAGTCCGACTTCACGTTAGCGGCATCTTCCTTGCTGATCTTAAGCAGGCTTGCCAGCTCAACATCACTATCGTTGTAAGCCTTTGCGGGATTCAACACAATTACATCGTTTACCTTAGCACCTTCAAACTTACTCTTTTCATCATCATTCTTCATGTAGTTAGGAAGCATAACGGCGTTTTCTACCTGAATGCCACCTTCCAAGGTGTTACCCTTCTCGTCCAACTGTGCCAAAAGGCCCTTTACCATATCATTGTTCTGGTAACTGTCCACCTTTTGGTATTGTCCACCACGCTGGCAGTATGCCTGAATCTGCTGGTCAACCATAGCTTCGTCAACGTTGATTGCGTAATAGTTCAGTTTGTCCTTTGCCGAGAGCTTAGCATCAAACTCAGGAGCCAATGCAATATCAAATGCAAAGGTAAACTCCTCCTGTGTAGCAAAATCAATAGCAGGAGTTTTCTCCTCGTTTGCCATAGGCTCGCCCAGAATGTTTACTTTCTGCTCGCGGATGTACTTATAGAGTTCGTGACTTAAAATCTTATTTATCTCATCTGCAAGAATCTCTGTGCCGAAGCGTTTCTTCAGCAGTCCCATGGGAACCTGGCCGGTACGGAAACCGGGCAGATTTGCTTTCTTGCGGAAATCTTTCAATGCTTTTTCTACTTTTTCTGCGTAATCTGATTTCTCAATCTTCATGGTGAGCAATGCGCTCACTTTGTCTACGTTTTCGAATGAAATATTCATTGCTTATTCTTTAATATAATTATACCTCTTTTTCAAAATTGGCTGCAAAGGTACGACAAATAATTTATAATTCATAATTCTGAATTCATAATTATTTGTTAATATACCTTATTTATTATGTTGGAAGCTATTCTGTTATGTTGCGTTCCCTGTCGATGGCCTCAAAATCTTTCATTCTGAGTACAAAACTGTTCGTCAGATACTTCTCTTTTACAATCGGATTTGCCGCCAGTTCTTCAGGTCTGCCCTTAAACAGAATCTGTCCTTCGAAAAGCATATAAGCCCGGTCTGTAATACAGAGGGTTTCCTCAACGTTGTGGTCGGTTATCAGCACACCTATATTGCGTTGTTTCAGTTTCCACACGATATACTGAATATCTTCTACAGCGATGGGGTCCACACCAGCGAAAGGTTCGTCAAGCATGATAAACTTGGGGTCGATGGCCAAGCAGCGGGCAATCTCAGTACGTCGGCGTTCACCTCCAGAAAGCTGATCGCCCAAATTCTTACGCACTTTTTCCAAACGGAATTCGGCAATCAGGCTCTCCAACTTTTCTTTTTGATAGCTCCACGGTTTATCTGTCATTTCTAACACGCTGGCTATATTGTCCTCAACGCTCATCTTACGGAATACACTGGCCTCTTGAGCCAAATAGCCAATTCCCAGACGGGCACGTTGGTAAACTGGCAATTTGGTTATTTCCTGTCCACCCAGAAAGATATGTCCCTCGTTAGGAAGCACAAGTCCTGTAGTCATATAAAACGATGTAGTCTTTCCTGCTCCATTAGGTCCCAGCAGGCCCACAATTTCGCCTTGCTGAACGCTAAAACTGACATTGTTTACCACCATGCGCTTGCCATATATTTTAACAAGTCCCTCGCTTCTTAGCTCCAGTTTATCTGTTTCGTTGTCCATTCTTGTTTATTTTGAATGCAAAAGTACGAAAAAAGATATGAATTTTTCACTTTTCACTTTTACCTTTTCCCTTTTCTTGTTACTTTTGCACCGTAAAAAGACAAGAAATACATGTTTATCGTTAACTTTCTGTCCGCTTTTGGACGTTACCTTATGCTAATGGGGCGTACTTTCAGTATCCCCGAGAGATGGCGTATGTTCCTAAAGCAATACATAAAAGAACTTTCTCAGTTGGGGGTAGATTCTATTGGTATTGTCTTGCTCATCTCTTTCTTTATCGGTGCGGTTATCTGCATCCAGATTAAGTTGAACATTGCCAGTCCTTGGATGCCTAATTTCACTACGGGATATACCACGCGAGAGATTATGGTGTTGGAATTTTCGAGTAGTATTATGTGTTTGATTCTATCCGGCAAGGTAGGCAGCAATATAGCCAGCGAAATTGGCACCATGCGTGTAACGCAGCAGATAGATGCTTTGGAGATTATGGGTGTTAACTCGGCTTCGTTTCTGATTCTGCCTAAGATTCTGGGGCTTATGACCATGATTCCCTGTCTGGTAGTCTTCAGTATGGCAGCTGGATTTGTGGGTGCCTACGCTAGTGCCTTAGTGGGAATCGTATCTGTTGACGACCTAACCATAGGTTTGCAACATGATTTCCGGCAGTGGTTTATCTGGATGTCTATGATTAAAAGCTTTGTTTTTGCTTTTATCATTGCCAGTGTCAGTTCTTTTTACGGATATACTGTGGAGGGCGGATCCTTCGATGTAGGAAAGGCCAGTACCGATGCTGTGGTACGAAGCAGTATGCTCATCCTATTTGCCGATATCTTCCTTACGCCATTACTTTCATAAGGGAAAAGCCCACCCCCGGC
>CADCIP010000016.1:94342-95362 GCA_902801485.1 uncultured Bacteroidales bacterium
CCCGGCCCTCCCGTCTCAATTCTCAACTCTCAGTTCTCAATTCTCAGTTCTCAATTCTCAGTTCTCAATGATAGAAATAAAACATTTATATAAGTCGTTCGAGGGTAGAGCCGTCTTAACGGATATCAATGCAATATTCGAAGAAGGTAAGACAAACCTCATCATTGGTCAGAGTGGCAGCGGTAAAACGGTATTGGTAAAAAATATTGTAGGACTTTTTGAACCCGATAAGGGAGAGGTTCTTTATGACGGACGCAATTTCGTGAAGATGTCCAAGCGCGAGAAGGTGCTCATCCGCCGTGAGATGGGAATGATATTCCAAAGTGCTGCGCTATTCGACTCCATGTCGGTTCTTGAGAATGTCATGTTTCCCCTTGACATGTTCTCTGGCAAAAACGAAGCAGATCGTATAAAGCGTGCTAAATTCTGCCTCGATCGTGTAAATCTGGCAGGTGCCGAGGACAAGTTCCCCGGTGAGATCAGTGGTGGTATGCAAAAGCGTGTTGCCATCGCTCGGGCCATCGCCCTCAACCCCAAATATCTTTTCTGCGACGAACCCAATTCTGGCCTAGATCCCAAGACCAGCCTTGTTATTGACGAACTTATCCATAGCATCACAGAAGAGTACAAGATGACAACCATCATTAACACCCACGACATGAATTCTGTAATGGGTATTGGCGAGAACATTATTTATATCTGTGAAGGTCGTAAGGAATGGCAGGGCAACAAAGACCAAATTATGACAAGCACCAACGAGAAGCTTAACTCCTTCATCTTTGCCAGTGATCTTTTCCGCAAGGTAAAGGAAGCTAATAGTTAAGAATTATTCCCTCGTCTTATTTGTAAGTAATCCCCGAACACGGAACACGTGCCGGGGATTAACATTCTTTTCTTCAATAGAATAGTCGGGACTATTCTTTGTCGTCTGACCAGATTTCCCAACTCTTGTCTTCTTTGCTCAATGCATCACCACCATCTACTGTGGTTTTGCCATCAATTACCAGGCTCTCTGCCAAC
>CADCIP010000017.1 GCA_902801485.1 uncultured Bacteroidales bacterium
CTTTGCAGTGTCAAAAAGATAAGGAGTAAAAATGGCGGGTATTAAGAGAAACAACTGCTACCATTAATATTAATTTTTGCGCGCATTAATACTAGCAAATGCGACCCCTAAAGCCCTAAGTCGTAACCCCATCAGGTGACAAAGAGAAAATTATTTACAAACAACTAAAACTAAACCTTAATTATGGCTATTAAAGTAATTGCACAGCGCCGAGTGCTTAAAATCGGCAAGAACCCTGGAGTGAAGAAGTTCGTGATGCGTCCCGACCTTTACATCCCCATACAGGAGAAGAAAGTGTTCAAGGAGGCATCTACCCGCAGCGGTATCTCCGTGGGCGTGATGAAGGCCGGTCTTATCCGCAGCGATAAGGTGTTAGGCTCTTCGCAGGAGCACCCTACCTCACCTTAAAACAACATTATAAGGGGAGAATCTCTCCCTCCGTATCTTTAGTGATTTTTTTTCTTTATTTGATCTAACTGATACAATGCCATCTTGAAGTACTTGCGGTCGGTTTCGGTCTTGGCGTTTTCAATCAATTTGTCCACCTCGCGCATTAACTGCTCCAGCTCTTCCTTGGAATACGGGTCGATAAAGAAATTCAATTCGTTGGAGTACTTGCAAAGCGAATAGATAGAAATGGCAGTAAACTCAGCATTCTGATGATTGCCGTAATACTGCTTCAGGTTAGAAAACATGAGCAGAACGATTTCGTCATCAAGCATATCATTTACGGCTTCCGCAGCATCCTTTGGCTTCCACACGCCGTCAGAGCCCTTTACCTCAAAGGTGGTATCGGGTATGTTAAAGGAGCGTTCGTATTCAACGCGAATGGAATCCAGGCGCTGGCGATTCAAGACGTTCTCAATCTCAGAATTTGCCTGTTTGTATATCTCCTGAATGTCTTTACCAATCCTTTTGGCTAATTTATCCTTGTTCAAATACCACGCCTTTGCCTTGTTCTCTGCCCGCTGGAGCTTTTCTTTGGGAAGCTTCCAGTCTAATACAGAAGGGTATTTGACGGTTGCATTATAGCTGGTAAAGGCAGAGGGAATCTTGGCGTAGGTTACGATGTAGCGCACGAAGGCGTTGCCCTTGCGGTCTTCTTTCCATTCCAGAGCGTAGGCGTAGCGGTGGGTCTTGGTGGTATCCGTAGCATCCAGGATATTAACGTTCAGGTAATTGCCGTAGTTCTCGCCGATGGTGACGTAGTTGTTAGGGTTGTCGCCAATCATCAGGTTGCGCTTGCCTTCTGTCTGACTGGTTCCCGTCCGCTTGCTGTTGATGCCGTAGCAGTTGGGATTATGGTGACCGTTTTCCTCGAAGGCCCTTATCATATCCTCGAGCATAGAACGTTGTTTTTTGGAAAGCGTGAAGGTAAGAATGTCACAACGCCACTTCAGCGGATTACCCTCCTTCTGTATGTCACGCTCTTGCCCAAGGTTTTTGTCAACCACAACCTTGTTATCGATAGCTTGAGTGATGAGACTGCTCATCCAAGACTCCAAATCCTGAACTATGACCTTTTGTGCCGAAGCTGTAAAGGGAGCGAGTAAAATGAGAAGAAGAAGAGACCCTCCCCTAACCCCTCCCTCTATGGAGGGGAAAGAGATCTTTGATAATAGTTTTAATATAATCGTTCTCATAAAGCAGAAAATTATGAATTAATCAAAATGCAATAATAAGGTGTGATGTTTCGGGCACCCTACCTTCCAGTCCTGCAGTAAAGGCACGAAGCTCTTCTGTCTGTTCCTGCTGCATATAGGCAACTTGTAAGGCCTCTTCTGCCAGAAACATATCTACCAATGCCTGGCGATCAGGGGGAAGGACGGGCAATTCTACAGGACTCTCCCCCTGCTCCTCCGGGATGGGAGTATTTTGTGCTTCGGCCAAAAGGGGAAGACTTTCCACCAGTGGACTCTCCCCCTGCCCCTCTCTTGTAGCGAGGGGAGTATTTTGTGCTTCGGCAGCTGGCTGCTGCGGCTGCCTTGACTCACGGGACTCATAGGACTCACGGGGCTCATAGGACTCACGGGGCTCATAGGACTTATGGGGCTCATAGGACTTATGGGGCTCATGAACTTCTGCTACAACCGGTTGTAGTGTTTCTGGCTGCGCGATGGGAACCGTTTCGCCCTTGGGCCAAAGCAAAAAGGCGATTAGTATGCTGGCAGCAATGGCCGGGATGGGGTACAGCCAACGGCGCATAGGGCGAGTCTTTGCCTCTCCCCCTCGGGGGAGTTGGAGAGGGGTCCTCATCTCAGGCACATTGGCGTAATTGCGCCTCAGGGCTTCACGCAGGTCTGTATCTTTGAATTTCTCGTTCATTATATTATTGTACAATGGTTAGCGGTTAGAGGTTAGCGGTTAGGGAATTATACAATTTCCTTCTTATTCTGTAAAGCCTTACGGCCAGGGCCTTGGGGTCGGCGTCTGTGATGTAGGCTATTTCCTTGAGCGGCAGGTCGTCGAAGTAGTAGAGCGTCAGCAGCATTTGTTCCTCGTTGGGCAACTGTTGCACCAACTCCTGCAGTTTCTCTATGCGTTGCTCGTTGCCTGTCGAGAGGGCTGCTTCCAGCTCCTCGTCGCTGATATCTGTCTGCCAAACAGAGCTGTCTTCTATAGAGACAACTATGGGTCGGCGGCGTTTCAGGAAGTCAAGCGTCAGGCGATAAGCAATACGGCAAAGCCAGGTGGAGAGTGAAGACTGGCGGGCATCGTAGCGGTCGATATGGCGGAAGGCTTTCAGGAAAGTATCCTGCGTCAGCTCCTGAGCATCCATTATATCAGGCACCTGCTTCACAATCATACAGAAGACCTGATTGACGAAGCGGCGAAACATTTCGTCTTGCCCTTCACGCTCGCCTTTCCTAACGGATTCCACTATTTGCTTTTCTGTCTGCACTTTTAACGTTTTGTTTATGCCTTTCTACTTGTTATACGACGGAATCGGAAAAATATTACACCCCACCCCAACTTTTTTTTGGAAAACAACAAAAAAGATGAAATGAGCCAAGATTAATCAATGTTCAATTAGAGAACCGCCTGCACTTCGGCCTTATATTTGCGTGAGACGGGAAGACGAAGGTCACCAAGGATGACGTTTTCGCCCTCAGTCCCTTGGCAGGCAGAAATGCGGACTAAGTAAGAACGGTGGATGCGCAGGAAGTCATCCCCTAAGAGATTAGCCCATGCAGAAATGGGACGTTTGTTGCGATACTTACGGCCCTCAGTAGCATAAATCCACGTTTCCGTGTCGCAACTCTCCACATAAAGAATCTCCTGACGCTGAAGCGTAACGGGCTGGCGGTCACTGGTGAAGGTAATAGACTCCTCTGCTTCAGGCAAACGTTCCTCAATCATCCGCCCCACAAAATAATCGCCCACGATAATCAGCAGCAGCATGGCCAGCAGGAATATAGGATTCAATAATATGGGAGAGATGACCATATCGGTTTCATACAGCTGACGATGTAGTGCCGATAATAGTGTGTGTGCCAAATGAACAGCCAGGAATGCCATTGTGAGGATGAACAAGACCAGGAAACATACATCGCGTATTCCCTGCCATCGCGAGGTAAAACGCATCTGTGCCAACAGGTAACGGAACAGTACGGCCACAGGCAAAAGGGAGCTGGCAAGGAAGAAAGCATCGGGAAATGTATAACCCGTGCTGGAAAGTACAATGGCAAACAGAACCAATGCCACCGTCCAATAGGAAATAATAAGCGCTGTACGTTTCATAACGGGAACAAAGATAATACATTTCCCCCGTTCAAAAGCCATTGTAGGAGGGAAAAATCCCCTTATAGAGGGTTTCAGCAGGCAAACGAGGGGTTTTAACAGCCAAAAAATTTGGTGCCCCTACCCTAATGCCGTACCTTTGCACCAGCAGCTGCAAAAAAACAAGATGTTTAACTTTTAAATTAAAAATGATTATGACAGCAATTACTGATTTCTTTGTGATGGGTGGCCCTTGGTTCATGGCCGTTCTCACCCTTCTGCTGGCGTTGGTATTCCTGGCAGCATGGAAAGCTCCCGCTTGGGTACGTAACATAGGCGCTATCGCGTTTGTTTGTGGATTACTCTTCGGAGCGTTAGGCCTCAATCAGATGTTTGGCTACATGCAAGAACATATGCAAGAAACGCTTAAAACCATAGAAGAGTCGGGCTATGTAACCCCCACAGATGTAGACATGTCCCCCGTTATATATGGCGGATACAAGTGCGCCTTAGTTCCTGTTATCTACGGTATCATCATCCTTCTTATCTCCCTTATCGTTCACCTCTGCCAGAAACCGAGGATTTAGTCAGGCGAGGTCAGGTTCCCACAAATGCCGGGCCATATCTACATGACCGTTAGCTTTAAAGGTAACGCCTTCTTCCTCCAGGAGAGGGCGTTGCCATTTCCAGCCGGGAGCGGTACGTCCCACCTTGTTGACTACACGATGACATGGGAGAAGAGCTGCCCCGGGTGTATATCGGAGCGTACGGCCCACCATACGCGAATGGCTGGGCCAACCGGCCAAGGTGGCAATAAGACCATAGGTAGTGACACGACCCCGCGGAATCTGACTTACAATGCTGAGCACAGCATCCCTGAATGCTTGTGCCTCCTCGGCCGTCATCTTATCTGGAAAGTCTTTCATTTCACTATAAGTGTTTTCTGCGCAGGAAACCGCCGATAGAGAGCAGAATAAGGAGAAACGTGACGATATAGGCCCAGATGTGGGTGACACGCGAGGTGGCGGTAATGGTGTAATCCTGAGGAATCAGGCGCTCACCCGTGAAGGGATAGAAGACGGTCCCGTCGGGCTGCAACATGCCGTTTCCGGTATCGGTAACCTTGCCAGGCATGGTAAGGGTGTAGGGCACATTGAACCAGAAGATGTTCAGGCGGTTCATGAATTCCCGGTTCAACGATTCGCCAAGAGGATTGCCTTCATCAAAGAACAACGCATAGGCATCCGAGTGGAAGAACACCCGAAGCTTCTCTTCCGGCTGAGCAGTCAGGATATCCTCCTCCCCAGCCATCATAAAGTGTACCAATGAATCCTGAAGCTCTATGAAACGCTCACGGCTGACGGGCGGATTGGGAATAGAATCGTAGTGAGAGACGATGAAGTCGAAGCCCACCTTGAAGAGATTATCGTTGAGCCACTTGGTGACGGCAGGCTCCATGTTGCCCAGTTTCTCGTATGCTTCGGCTCCGTTCAGTCCTTGCAACAGATTGGGCTGGCCCGTAAACCAATAGCTTACAGCATCCTTGTCGGCATAATCTGTTGGGGGCAGCTTGAAGCTATCGCCTACGCAGTAGAATGTTTCGGTAAAGACATATTCGGTATAGAACCAGCGGAAGCGCTTGTCCAGCTTGGCGTTCGAGCGAAGGCGTACCCCGTTCAGTTGCAAAGGTGTCTGCTCGCACATTTCTTCTACAGAGGAGAAGGGGCAGATAAATGTCGTCCTAACTGTATCGCCCTCGCCAACTTCTGTATGACTCTTGCAGAAAGCATCAACATTCAGGCACTCAGGCATGGGTTGAGACCATCCGCAGAGGTCTTTACCAAGAAGGGAATCCCTCTTTTCCTTAGACATCACATTACTGTAGCTGACCTCGCGAGTGCAATCCTTTCCGAAACCGCCGTGAATTGTAGTATGCATCAAAACCTTAGGCTGATAGCATGAGGTAAAGAGCAGCCCCACCACCAAACCGTAAACAGTAAACCGCAAACTGTAAACCGCAAACCGTAAACCGTAAACCGCAAACCGTAAACCGTAAACCGTAAACCGTAAACTGTAAACCAACTTACTTATTTTCATAAAGCATCGTTTTAAATTGGGTGTAACTTAAATGTTTCTCCTGATGCCGGTGGCCTGTGTACACATTCCTGAGGGTGCTGCCGGCAGAGAGGTTTGATGTATAATAATGAGGTACTTCATTCGTGTTTTCTGTAGGGAGATGCTGATACAGGAACAAGCCCACCAGCAATACAGCTGCCATAGAGGAAATGATAGAAAACCACCTGCGGCCCCTCTCCAAACCTCCCCCAAACGGGAGGCTTTTTTTTGCCACGATTGTGTCATACTCTGCCTCGCCTAAGGTCAGTTCACCCAACATCAGGCGGATGGCCTTCCATTCCTGAGGGATATCCGGACGTTGCAGTTCCAAGGCAATTTCTTGCTCCTTTTCCGGCGAAGTTTCGCCTTCCAGGTATTTGTTGATCAGTTGTTCTATATCTTTGTCCTTCATTATTTCATCCTCCTTTTAAGTTCCGTGAAGACTTTCTTTCGTGCTGCTGATACCATTGCCGTGATGGACGGCTTGGGGATTCCCGTTTCCGTAGATATTTCATCTACCGACAGACCCTCCAGCTGCCGCATCTCGAAGAGCTGCCGTTCCCGGGGTTTCAACAGGTCAAGTGCCTCTTCCAGCATCCGTTGCGTATCATTAGCCTCCATAATTTCCTGAGGAGAACTCCCAAGCTCCCCTCCATAGAGGGAGGGGATGGGGGCAGGTCTGTTTCTCCTGTACATACTTACGCAACAGTTCTTAGCCACTCTGACGGCCAGGGGCTCAATGTTGCGGCTGGCATCTATCTGCTCGCAGTAACGCCACAACTGCACCATCGTCTCCTGTGCGGCATCTTCGGCATCCTCTGGGGAACCGAAGAACTGAAGTCCTACCTTCAGAACCTTCTGACGCAACTGCGCAGCTATATGTTCGAATTCTGAGCGTGTCATACATCTATAATACGCAGCAGACAGGAAAATGTTAAGTTAAGGATGAATCTTCGTCTAAACGGCCGCCCCAGAGGTATTTGTCTGTTTCGCGAGCAGCAACGCCACTCAACAAAAGCAGAGCCACAAGGTTGGGGATAGTCATTAGGGCATTCATCGTATCGGCGATGTTCCAAATAACATCCAGGCTGATGATGCTGCCGAAGAACAAAGCCACAATATAGAGAATGCGATAAAAGCGGTTGATGCGTTGATGTTCGATGTAGTTGACTGCACTCTCGCCGTAATAGCTCCAACCGAGGATGGTGCTGAAAGCAAATGTAAGAATACCGAAGGTAAGCAACGGAGCGCCGACATAAGGAATCTTGGAGAATGCTACCTTTGTCAATGCTGCCCCGTCGGCATAGCTGATATCGGGATGTGCCAGAATACTGCTGACGAGTACCAAACCTGTAAGGGCACAAATGATTACCGTGTCCCAGAAAGTACCTGTACTGGAAACCAAAGCCTGACGAACGGGATTACGTGTCTGGGCTGCTGCAGCCACGATAGGAGCGCTACCCATACCACTCTCGTTAGAGAACAAGCCACGGGCAATACCATAGCGGGCTGCCATCATTACAGAAGCTCCTACAAAACCTCCGCCTGCCGCCATTGGGTTGAAGGCCGATTCGACGATAAGTTGCAAAGCTGGCCAGACAAAACTATAGTTCATATATAGTATATACAGGCAGCCAATCACATAGAGTAATGCCATGAATGGCACAAGAATCGTACAGACTCGGGCAATGGACTTAACGCCTCCCATAATAACAACGGCTGTGAGCACGCTGACGAATATACCCACTATCCAAGAGGGAATACCAAAGGTCTCGCTGGCTAAGAGAGCAATGGAGTTGGCCTGAACAGTACAACCGATACCGAAACTGGCTAAGGCGGTGAAGATGGCAAAAACAAGGGCCAGCCATTTCATGCCAAGTCCGAGCTCCAAGGCGTACATAGGACCTCCGTAGGTTCGGCCGTCACTACCTTTTACACGGTATTTAACGGCTAATAACCCCTCGGCATACTTGGAGGCCATACCAAAGATACCCGTCAGCCAACACCAAAGTACGGCACCCGGTCCTCCGAGCGCCACAGCCGTAGCTACACCAACGATATTACCCGTTCCAATGGTAGCAGCAAGTGCTGTAGCCAATGCACCAAACTGAGATACGTCGCCCTTGGCATCCTTGTCTTTCTGTACCGACAGACGAATACCCGTCAGCAAACGACGTTGCGGGAAACGAAGCCGGAAAGTGAGGAATACATGTGTGCCCAGCAACATGATGACCATCGGCCATCCCCAAAGCACAGAGCTGAGTAGAGAGAAAAGGCTATTAATTTCGTCCATCTTTCTTGAATTTAATTTTTCTTATTTTCCTGAGGCAGAATTTTCCTGAGACAGAACACAAGAAACTGCTACCCATAACCTATATATTACAGATAGCAGTTATAATTAAGAGCCTTACAGCCACATAAAATTACATCTTTGGCAGTTTGTCCAAATACTCCTTAATAACCTCGTCGCTGGGGATGATGTCTGTCATCGTACCATTGTTATATTGCTCGTAGGCATAGAGGTCGAAGTAACCGGTACCGGTCAGACCAAAGAGAATTGTCTTCTCTTCGCCTGTCTCTTTGCATTTGAGGGCTTCATCGATGGCAACACGGATAGCGTGGCTGCTCTCGGGAGCAGGCAGAACACCCTCAACACGTGCAAACTGGGTGGCAGCATCGAAGACCTGAGTCTGCTCTACGGCGCGAGCCTCGAACAAACCATCGTGATACAACTGAGAAAGGATGGGACTCATACCGTGGAATCGCAGACCGCCTGCATGGTTGGCAGAGGGAATGAACTGGCTACCGAGGGTGTACATCTTGGCCAGAGGGCAGATCATACCGGTATCACAGAAGTCATAAGCAAACTTGCCACGGGTAAAGCTGGGACATGAAGCGGGCTCTACGGCAATTACCTTATAATCAGCCTCGCCTCTCAGCATCTCACCTATGAAGGGAGATACCAGACCGCCCAGGTTACTGCCGCCACCGGCACAACCAACGATAATGTCGGGCTTGATGCCATACTTGTCCAACGCCTTCTTGGCTTCCAGACCAATAACGGTCTGATGCAAAAGCACCTGATTCAACACAGAACCCAAAACATAGCGATAGCCGTCGCTGGTTACTGCAGCCTCTACAGCCTCACTGATGGCACATCCCAAAGAACCTGTGGTATCGGGGTGGTCTGCCAGAATCTTTCGGCCTACCTCTGTTGTCAGACTGGGAGAAGGGGTTACGGTAGCACCATAGGTACGCATCACTTCACGACGGAATGGCTTCTGCTCGTAGCTACACTTTACCATATACACACGACAATCCAGACCGAAATAGGCACAAGCCATACTCAGGGCTGTACCCCATTGTCCGGCACCCGTTTCGGTGGTAACACCTTTCAGGCCTTGCTTCTTAGCATAGTAAGCCTGGGCAATGGCGGAGTTCAACTTGTGGCTGCCCGAGGTATTGTTACCTTCGAACTTGTAATATATCTTGGCAGGCGTACCTAATGCTTTCTCCAGGAAATAAGCACGTACAAGTGGTGAAGGACGATACATTTTATAGAAATTGAGTATCTCCTCGGGAATATCAAAGTAAGGAGTCTCGTTATCCAGTTCCTGTTTGTTCAAGTCCTCACAGAATATAGGATTAAGGTCTTCTAATGTCAGAGGTTTTCCCGTTCCAGGATTGATAAGCGGTGCAGGTTTGGTCTTCATGTCAGCACGGACATTGTACCATTGTGTCGGAATCTCGTTTTCCTCAAGATAAATTTTGTAGGGGACTTTCATAATAGATTGATAATTTATGATTGATGATTATGGTTGATGTTAATAACTCTCCGTTTCATTTGGGAAACTACCGTCCTTCACATCTGTAATATACTGACCGATAGCATCGTTCATGATAGCGTGAAGGTCGGCATAGCGGCGCAGGAACTTTGGTTTGAAGCTATCGTTCATACCCAACATATCATGAGCTACCAGCACCTGGCCGTCGGCTATGCCGGCACCTATACCGATAACAGGAATAGAAACCATCTGGCAAACCTTCTTGGTAAGCTCGGCGGGAATCTTCTCCAAAACCAAAGAGAAACATCCGGCTTGCTCAAGTAACTTGGCATCACTCAGCAACTTAGAAGCTTCTGCATCTTCTTTTGCTCTAACTGAATAACCGCCAAACTTATATACGCTCTGAGGGGTGAGTCCCAAGTGGCCCATTACAGGAATTCCGGCATTGACAATACCGCGGATAGTATCTATAAACTCTTCGCCGCCTTCCAGTTTCAAGCCATCTACACCAGACTCGGCCATCATGCGCACAGCATTGCGAATACCATCTTCGCGGCTTATCTGATAAGATCCGAAGGGCATATCGCAGATTACCATCGCTCTTTTTACACCACGAGCCACACAACGGGCATGATAAATCATCTCATCGATGGTAATGGGCAATGTAGTAAGATTGCCTGCCATAATGTTACTTGCACTATCGCCCACCAGAACAATGTCCATACCAGCCTGGTCAACAATCTGTGCCATCGTATAATCGTATGAAGTAAGCATGGCTATCTTTTTGCCATCCTTCTTCATCTGCATGATTCTCTGGGTTGTTATTTTCTTTGTATCTTCAACAATATATGCTGCCATTTTGTGTTATTTTTTATTTTTGCGGTTACAAAGGTACAACATTTTCAGATAAAAACCATATATTTGCAAAAAATCAATTGCATTTATCGCTGTGAACAATACATTATCTATATATAAAGCCTCTGCAGGAGCTGGCAAAACATTCACGCTGACCGTAGAATACATTCTGCTTTTGCTACGCAAAGGACGGAAGGAATTCGAGCACACACTGGCCGTAACCTTTACCAACAAGGCTACCGCCGAGATGAAAGAACGTATCCTGGAAACACTTTATGGACTGTCGCGCCACATACCTGAATGTGATGGCTACATGGAAGTCATTCATAAGCGGCTGAAAGAGCTCAACGAAGAGATGGGCGAAGAAACAATTCGCCAGCGAGCCGCAGAAGCGCTAAGCGCCATATTGCATGACTACACACATTTTCGTGTAGAAACAATCGACTCTTTCTTCCAAAGCGTACTGCGCAATCTCGCTCACGAACTGGGCCTGACAGCCAATCTGCAGGTAGAACTGAATAACGACGAAGTAATCTCACGTTCCGTGGACAGGGTGATTGAGAATATGCAAAACCGCAAGGATGTAGAGGGCTGGATTATGGATTATGTGGAGGAGCAGTTGCAGACAGGCGAACGATGGAACATCACAGGTATGATAAAGCAGTTTGCCCGTTGTATTTTCGAAGAAGCCTTCCAGAACCGCTCGGCTGAGGAACGGGAGAAAATTTCCGACTCCTCGGAAATGAACGCTTTTAAGAAGGAAATGCACAGCATTATCAATAGCGGCAAAAACCAACTTAAAGAAGCTGCAGACTCGTTCGAGACACTGGTGAACAGCAAGACTCTGGACTTTGATCGTATTAGCAATGGCAGGAACTACATTAGCTTCCTAAACCTCGTGAGAAGCGAAAAATCAGACAAAGCTTCTAACACCATCTACAAAGCTGCCAACGATTACGAGGTAATGCTGAGAGCCAAAGACAAGAACGACCCTGTTCTGGCGGCAGAGGCACAAGAGATACAAACGGCTCTTGCTGAACTGTTACACTTATACGAGAGGAACAGCATTGCCATCAATACAGCCAAGCTATCGCTTCGCTACCTAAATCCCTTACGCCTGCTGAATGTTATTGAGCAGGAAGCTAACAGCATCAATGCCGAGAACAACCAGTTCAACCTGAGCAAGACACCTACTCTACTTAGCAAACTGGTAGAGAAAACCGATGCGCCCTTTGTATTCGAGAAGATTGGCACACAGTTCCATAATGTGATGATTGACGAATTCCAGGATACCAGCCGGCTGCAATGGAACAATTTTAAGGTACTGCTGATAGAGAATCAGTCAACGGGCGGTAACGATCTGTTGGTAGGCGATATTAAGCAGAGTATTTACCGTTGGCGAAACGGCGACTGGGCCATCCTGAAGAACGTAAAGAAGGAGTTGGCCAACCTATCACCTCAAGACGAGGAACTGCGCTATAACTTCCGCAGCAAGAAAAACATAATCGACTTCAATAATGCGTTCTTCCCCAAGGCTGCCCAGGTGCTCGATGACCTTGAGCCGGACGCACGCTTTAAGATAAAGGATATCTATAGCGATGTAGAGCAGCTTACCCGTCATACCCAAGAAGAAGGTTATGCCTCTGTAACCCTCTACACCAAGAGCGGCAACTCTGCCCCAGAGGATTACGAGGAGTGCATGATTACGGATATGATAAACCACATCCGCAACCTGATGAAGGAAGGCCTGACCACGCAGGATTTTGCCATACTGGTGCGCAAGAAAGACAATGCCGAAAGCCTGCTGCAATGGTTTCATCAGTTGGCACCAGAGATTAAATTGGTCAGCGACGAGGCTTTCCTTTTGGAATCCAGCGTAGCCGTACAGATGCTGGTGGCTGCCCTTTTCGTGCTGAACGACAACAAGCATCTTAACCCCGTTCCCGAACGTTATCTGATGATGCATTACTACAATGACGTGCTCCGACAACCGAAGCAGGTGCTGGAGATAGCAACCGCCAAAGCCGATGACCTGTTGCCTGAAGCATTCACCCAGCACAAGCAGGAACTGGCTCAACTTCCGCTTTATCTGCTTTGCGAACGGCTCTATCAGCTATTCCAATTAGACAAGATACAAGGACAAGATACCTACATCTTCACCTTTATGGACGAACTGCAGAATCATCTGCGCAGCAATCCTTCGGATATCCATACTTTCCTGAATGCATGGGACGAGAGCATTCACAACCATTCCATCCCAGCTAGCGAGGTGGACGGCATCCGCATTCTTACCATCCATAAGAGTAAGGGATTACAATTTCATACCGTATTTTTGCCCTACATGGATTGGACCATCGAGAAGGACCGTAACGACGATACTATTTGGTGCCAGGCCAAAAAGGAACCCTTCAACGCTTTGGGTTCTTTGCCTATCAATGCAGGCAAGAATATGCAGCAATCTGACTTTGCCCCAGACTACAACGAGGAGCATTTACAACGTCGTGTGGATGCGCTAAACATGATTTATGTGGCTTTCACACGTGCCGAGAATAATTTGTACGTGTGGGGACTGACAGCAGAAAAGGAAAGTAGCGTTACCATTGCAGGTGACCTCATCCGCGCCGCCATCCCCAACTCTCAACTCTCAACTCTCAACTCTCAACTAAAATACGAATCGGGATCTCCCGTCACATCGCACAAAGAAGCAAAGACGGAGCATAAGAACCGCATGAAGAGTTCTCGCACGAAAGAAGATTCCCTCCCAGTAGCCATGACATCCAACCCACCGACACTCGACTTTATGCAGAGCAATCAGTCGCGTAAGTTCATTGGCAGTTTGGGCACAGAAGAAGAGGCAGAAACAGGTCAGCAAACCTATCTGGAGGTGGGTAAAATTATGCATTATGTGCTCAGTCAGATTGAACATACAGGTCAGATTCAGAAGGTGCTCGACCGTTGTATGGCCGAAGGCATCATAACAGACCATAAACTGATGGATGTGGTAATAAACAGGCTAAAAAAAGGATTCTCGAATCCCAAGATAGCACAATGGTTCAGTGCAGACAATCAGGTATTCAACGAGTGCAGCATAACCAGTATCAGCAAAGATACGGGCGAACCCATTACCCTGCGCCCCGACCGCGTTATCGTCAACGGCAGCCTGATTACAGTTATCGATTTCAAGTTCGGACGACCTGAAGCAGAGCATCACGCTCAGGTGCAGGCCTACAAAGAACTGATGCGTACAATGTACCCCGATAAGCAGGTGGAGGGATATCTGTGGTATATATATTCAGGTAAAACAGAGGAGATAAAGGCATGAAGACATTTCTGAGTTTAGTAGCCAACGACCTTCTGAAGCGTTTTGGTAACAACATGCACAACGTAACGGTCGTGTTCCCTGGTAAGCGCGCCAGCCTTTTCCTTAATCAGGAACTGGCTCTGGCAAGCGATACACCCGTCTGGGCTCCGCGTTATATCACCATGAGCGACCTCTTCTACAGCCTCTCACCCTACGTGAAGGCTGACCCTATAGACAGCATTGCCTCTTTGTATCAGATTTTCAGCAAAACCATCCTCACGGAGGAAATACAGGAAGAATACTCGCTCGATAAGTTCTGGGGATGGGGAGAGATTATCCTTTCCGATTTCGATGATATCGACAAACACCTTGCCGATGCAGAAGCTATCTTCTCCAATGTGTACGAACAGATGCAACTGGAGAACTTGGATTATCTGACTAACGAGCAGAAAGATACACTCCAACATTTCTTTAAGAATTTCTCGGCCGAGGGCAATTCTCTCATCAAGGAACGTTTCTTAAATGTCTGGTCTAAGATGTACCAGATGTACACAGACTTACGCAAAGAGCAGATGCAGGCAGGCACCGTTTACGAAGGGGCTATCTTCCGTAGCGTAATAGAAAGACTAAAAAAAGATGACACCCTCCTGACCTCCTTCCTGGCCGACCGGCAAACCATCGTCTTTGCAGGATTTAATGTCCTGAACGATGTAGAGCACGCCTTAATGTCTGCTATTCTGAAACAGGGCAAGGCACTCTTCTATTGGGATTACGACTGCTATTATGTAGAGAATCCCGAACACGAGGCTGGTGAATTTATGCGTCAGAATCTCAAGGACTTCCCTTGCGCCTTGGGTAAGGAGAACTACGACAACCTGCGTCACTTGCAGGATGTTACCTTCATCTCCTGTAATACCGATAATGCAGCGGCCCGCTATGCACATCAGTGGTTAACACTCCTGAAGGATAAGAATCTCCTCCCCGTAAAGGGGGAGGCCAGGAGAGGGTCTGTTATCCTCTGCAACGAGAACCTTCTGCAACCCGTCCTGCACTCCCTGCCCCAGCAGGTTGAGAAGGTCAACATTACAATGGGCTTCCCCCTTACCGATGCCCCTATCTACAGCTTTGTTATGGCCTTGCTGTCGTTGCAGACAGACGGGTTCGACCTTACACAACAACGTTTCCGTCATCCCTTTGTGCAGGTTGTACAACACCATGTATATGCACCGCTCCTGGAAGAAGAACAATGGCTCAGGTATCAGGCAACGGACAACATGCAACTGCTTGCCTATCTGATAGAGATGGTGGAGAAGGTGGGTGTTCATTTCTCCGAAATACAAGAACCCAATGTTTACGAGCAGCTATACATCGAGGCGATTTTCCAGACGCATCGAATACTGACAAAATTCCTGCAGTTGACCTGTCGCGATAAGAATCCGCTTGTAGTCCAGCACATCACCTTACGCCGTCTCTTGCGTACACTCTTGTGCAGTACCAGTATTCCATTCCACGGCGAACCGGCTCACGGGTTGCAGGTAATGGGTGTCTTGGAGACGCGATGCCTCGATTTCTCCCACATGCTCATGCTGTCCGTAGAAGAAGGTATGCTCCCCAAAAACACGCAGGGCAACACGATGATCCCTGCCGATATACGCGAGGCATTCGGACTGACAACTCCACGCCACCGCATAGCTGTCTTTTCGTATTATTTCTACCGGCTGATACAGCGAACGGAACATCTGACCTGTGTTTACAACGAGAACTGCGTTGGAAACAGCAAACACGAGATGTCGCGTTTCCTGCGTCAGATGCTGGCCGAGACGGAGATTCCTATCCGCACACTCTGGCTACGTAGCGATACAAGTATCCAGGATGCACAGACGCTTTCTGTCCCCAAGACACCTAAGATACTGCAGCGCATGCTAGAGCGCTATGACATCAATACCAGCGGAAAGAATGCCATCCCACTAAGCCCGTCTGTTATTAATACGTATATGACGTGCCCTCTGAAGTTCTTTCTGGCTCACGTCTCGGGCCTCCGTGCCGATGTCGATCCGCAGGATGGACTCAACGCCCCGCTCATAGGTGACATCTTCCACGATACGGCAGAACTTATCTACAAACGTATCATACAACGAACAGGAAGTCATATTATCCAGCGCAACACGCTCTCCGAATTGCTTTCCGATATGGAGGGGCTTGTCGGTCCTATACTGGATATCGTCTTTGACACTGTCTATTTCCATCCAGCCGACCATTGGCAGCGCACAGAGGAAGCTTGGAAGATGGTCTGTCGAGATTCCCGTCCTGGAAACCAATACACAGGCGAACTCATCATCATACGTCGTGTACTTATGCAGTATCTTACCAACCTGCTTCGTTACGACCTTCGCCACACGCCCTTCCGCATCATCGCTACAGAAACAGACAGAATGTTCAATGTTCAATTAACAATGAACAATTCAACTAACTCTGAACTCTCAACTCTAAACTCTCAACTAAACATCACCACCGGAGGTCGTATAGACCGACTGGATGAACAGGACGGCCGCATCCGTGTGGTGGATTACAAGACAGGATATCATGTGCCCAGTATCAAGAGCATGGATGACGTCACCAATACGGCAGGCAAGCATGAAGGATATTTCTTACAAGCATTCCTCTACTCGTATGCCGTGCTGCAGAACGACAAACCGCAGCTCCCGCTCGTTCCAGCCCTCTTCTATCCCGGTAAGGCGTACAAGGAGGATTACGACCCAACCCTCACCATAGACAAAAATGTTATAGAGGATTTTGCACCTTTGGCCGACGAGTTTTACAAGGGACTGACTCAAGTAGTGAAGCAGATATTCTCGCCCGACTACAGTTTTACACAGACTCCCGAAGTAAAGGACTGCGCCAACTGCGACTTCAAACTACTTTGCGGAAGATGATTAATTTCAATTCATACCTCTATATCAATGTATAACTTTAAACTCAAACAATATGAAAAGAACACGTCTATCAATTTTTACCCTTTTGGTGAGCATAGCTATATTTGCTCAGGAGAAACCCTTCGTTGTTCCAACCGTAGAGAACTGGAAGGCCGGAAAAGGAGAACTACAATGGAACCAGCTGGCCAATATCACCTACAACGATGCATCCTTGCAAGACGAAGCCCAATACCTCTCGGGCTTCATGGGCAAGATTCCTGCCACATTAGGTAAAGGCGGCTTTGTGAGCCTTCAACTCTGCAAAGACAAGAAGTTGGGGGCAGAAGGTTACCAGCTTATCGTCACCACCAAGGGCATTACCATTAAAGCTCAAACAGAGCAAGGGATACTATGGGGCATACAGACGCTGCAACAGTTGAAGTTTCAGGGCAAGACCCTCGCTTGCGGCACCATTACCGACACACCTGCCTATCCTATGCGCGGTATGATGATAGATGTGGGCCGTAAGTACATCCCACTATCCTATCTGTACAGCTTGGTTAATCTGCTCTCTTATTACAAGATGAACACCCTGCAGGTGCATCTGAACGATAATGGATTCCGCGATTTCTTTCACGGAAATTGGAACGAGACTTATTCGGCTTTCCGCATGGAAAGCAACTACTTCCCCGAACTGACGGCTAAAGACGGCTACTATACCAAGAAAGGGTTCCACGATTTTATCCTTTATGCCAAGCAGATGGGCGTGGAGATTATCCCGGAGTTTGATGCTCCGGCACATTCGCTGGCTTTCACACATTACCGTCCATCGTTGGCTTGCGAGGAATACGGAGCCGACCATCTAGACCTTCGCAATCCTGCTGTCATTCCTTTCTTAGACAGCCTCTATACTGAATATCTGGATGGTCCTGACCCCGTCTTTTGCTGCCCGCGTATGCACATCGGAACGGATGAGTACAGCAATAAGGACAGCGCTGTGGTGGAACTGTTCCGATCGCTAGCCGACCATCTGATCCGTCACGTGGAGAGCTTTGGCAAGCAAGCCGTGCTGTGGGGCTCACTCACACACGCCAAAGGTAAGACACCCGTCAAGGCCGATAACGTTATGATGCAGATGTGGTACAACGGCTATGCAAACCCCAAGGACATGAAGGCTCAGGGATACCAGATGATTAGTATCCCCGACCGTTTTGTCTATATAGTTCCCGAGGCAGGATACTATTACAACTACCTGAACTGCAAAAACCTCTATGAACGTTGGACACCGGCACAGATTGCCGACCAGCACTTTGAAGAACGCGACACGCAGATCTCCGGCGGTATGTTTGCCGTGTGGAATGACATTTGCGGCAACGGTATTTCCGTTGGTGACATCCATCATAGAATCTTCCCCGCTGTACAGGTTATTTCAGAAAAAACGTGGCGAGCAGTCAACGACACCCTGGGCTATGACGCTTGGGATAAACAACGTAAAGCATTAGGTGAAGGATATACCTGTAATCAATTAGGAAACACTCAGGTGGAACTTTCAAACTTAAAACCTGAGACCGTCATCAACAAGAGCGATGAAGCTCAGATAGGTTACGACTATCAGGTGGACTTCGACATTACTTGGGACACCGAGCCAAAGGGTACCATTCTGCTGGAGAACCCCTACTCTTGTGTCTGGCTCTCCGACCCCATAGGCGGCTGGTTAGGTTACTCACGCGATGGTTACCTATATACCTTCAATTATAAAGGCAAGGCAGGCCGAAAGGAACACATCAGCATCAAGGGAACCAACCGTAGCACAACACTTTACATTGATGGCAAACTGGTGCAGGAGTTAGGTATAGAAAAACGCTTTGCCAGCGAAAAGAAACAATACAACTACATTCGCACCCTCATCTTCCCCCTCCAGAAAACAGGTGCTTTCAGCAGTCAGATTACCAACTTCAAGGCAAAGAAAATATAGACTATAGCATAATTCACAAAGCATAATGCATAATTATAGATAAAAAATAACATATAAAAAGAAAATTATCCACGGTGAATTGTGAATTATGAATTAAAATCACTATCTTTGCACCCGCTTAATAGCGATTAAGGTCGGTTCGGTAGCTCAGTTGGATTAGAGCAGCAGCCTTCTAAGCTGCGGGTCAAGGGTTCGAGCCCCTTCCGAATCACAAACAAAGAGGGTGTGGCAAATAAAATGTCGCATCCTTTTTTTTTAATTGGAATCATGAAGTTAATAGTTTTGATTCTTTGTGCATTGGTTTTGTTGCCGGGCAGAACAAATAGTCAGGTGATAATAAACGAGATTCAGGTGGCCAACGTGGATATGTTCATTGACCCTTCGTTCAACTATGGAAGTTGGATAGAGTTGTATAATCCCACAGAGCAAAGCATATCACTCTCGGGCATGAAACTTCGCCACACAAACTCAGAAGGTAAGATAAATGAACAAAAACTGACGGAACTGCACGGAACACTACCACCCGACGGGTATCTGCTTTTGTGGTTCGATCATAACAGCAAAGATGGTTATTATGGCCGAACAGCCGGTCAGCAAATTCCTTTTAAGATGGATGAAGAAGGTGGCATAGTAGAACTTTATAATTCCATAAATATTCTACAGGACGCTACAAGCTATCCGCCAGCCGTAACACGTTGTTCCTTTGCCCGCTTTCCCGACGGAGGTAATACATGGGGCATGACTTCAGAACCTAGTCCCAAGCGTTCAAATGTCGAAAGCACTTTCTCTGATGAACGACTCAACATGCCAGAAACAGACCATAAGGGCGGATTGTTTAATGAATCACTCTCTTTCAAAGTAAACATCCCTGCAGGAACAACGCTCTATTATACGACAGACGGTGCTACACCCATTCCAGGTAAAAGCCAAGTTTCAGATTCCGGCATATTCTCCGTTACAGAAACTTGCATTTACCGCTTTATGCTCACTCAGGAGGGCTACTTAAACAGTCCCGTGACAACCCGATCATTCATTAAGAAAAACCGGGACTATTACCTGCCCGTAGTAAGCGTTACCACTCACCCGGACAATCTGTTCGGCGACTCCATAGGCCTATATGTACAAGGAGTAAACGGACGAACAGGCAACAACAAAGGAATACCCATGAACCAGAATATGGACTGGGAACGCCCCGTAAATGTGGAGTACTTCGTATCAGACGAGCAAGGAGTATGGAAGGAGGAACTGAATCAAGGTGCGCTGTTTAGTATTTTTGGCGGATGGACACGTTTCAATGATGGTGACGAAACTTTCCAATACAAGCCATCATTCAAATTAAAAGCTGATAAGCTATGCGAAGGTCTGAACTTCTATCCCTACCCCGTTTTTCAGGCAAAACCTTACATCAAGAACAAAACATTGTTAGTGCGTAACGGTGGACAAGACCAACACGGCCGTATCTGGGATGCCGTAATCCAAGACCTGTTAATCAGCAGCGGTATCAACCTAGACTGTCAAGCCTCTCAGCCAGCACACATCTTTTTGAACGGTCTTCCACTAGGCATGTTTAATCTGCGAGAGGCAAGCAACCGCAGCTACGCCTACAGCAACTATGGTATAGGCAACGACGAAATAGACCAATGGGAAAACGAATTCTTGATAAAAGCAGGTACCGGTGCAATATACACAACATGGCAGACGCTATGCCAAAAGTTAAGTGCCAACCCGACTAACGAGTCCATATGGAAAGATATCTGCAAAATTGTGGATGTAGATGAATACTGTAATTATATGGCGGCTGAAATCTACATGGGGAACCTGGATTGGTTACGTGGAGGACTAAAAAACATTAAGGGATTCCACTGCAACAAAGACGACGGAAAGATTCACATCGTGGTATTCGATCTAGACGGGTGTTTCGGAGACACAGACATGATTCAGCAAGTCTACAGGAAAGGCAGCGGCAAACAACTGGATATATTCAAAAACATGCTCAAATATCAGCCTTTCCGTCAGCAGTTCATAGATGCTTATTGTCTAATGGGCGGCAGCATATTCCTGCCAGAGCGATGCGTTCCCATCATCCGCCAATGGGAAGCCAATATAACACCCGCCCTATCATGGGAAGGCAATGAGCCACATACCCGTGCTGACCGCCTCTGTAACACACTTACAGATAGAGCGAATCAGCATGAGAAACGCATGGCCAGTCTGAAGGCTCAGTTTGGCCTTACAAAAGAGATGAGTGCCCGAATAGAAACCACCACCCCATTGGCACGCATCTTACTGAACGGGCAGGAAATTCCAACATCTTATTTTTCCGGCACCTTATTCGAGAAGGCTGAACTCACAGCCGTAATTCCAGAAGGTTACCAGTTCATAGGTTGGCAGGTAAACGGCAAAACCATTTCAACAGATACCGTATTGAATGCCATGAACTATGCAAACTTGAATCCACACATCACTCTGGCTTTGAAACGCAATAAAACGGTCAATCCCATCAGGATTAATGAGGTCAGTTCTGCAAATGACATCTACATAAGCGACTATCTTAAGAAAAGCGACTGGATAGAACTCTATAACACTACCGATGAGGCGATTAACATCTCTGGCGCTTACCTTACAGACAATCCCGACAAACCATATAAGTACCAACTCTCAACTTTAGACTCTCAACTCTCAAAATTAATTATTCCACCACACGGCTACCGCATTGTCTGGTGTGATAACAACGTACCCATAACCCAACTACATGCTGCATTCAGATTAGAAAACACAGACAACGCCTACGTTGGCATAAGGGCTGCTGATGGGTCGTGGGCAGACAGCCTAATCTATCAGTCTCAAGGCCGCTGGCAGAGCTACGGCAGATTCCCTGACGGGACTGACAATTATGCATTGTTCGACCGTATAACAATTGAAGATAGTAACCGTATCAATACTCATACAGTTATCACCACCCCCGACTGGGAAACAGGTAAGAAATCGGTATTGATGCAAAAAAACAGACAGATTGCATCTATACAATATTTTAATATGTCAGGTCAGCGTTTGAGCAGTCCAAAAGATGAACATATCGTTATACGACGCATCATCTATGATGACGGAACCGTGGAAAGCCGTAAGATGATAAACTTATAGGTATGTGAAAAAATACTACTTTATTATTTATTGACCTATAGAATGCTTGTATTCCAATAGTTTGTTATGATAATCAGAGAAAGCGTCGGTGCGTTTGTCTTGTGCCTGCTGAAAGAGCAACTGAGCTTGCAACAGGTCTGACATCTTGGAAGTGCCTGCATTGTAATAGTTGCGATTCAGACGTAAATTCTCCTGAGCCTGCTCAATGCTACGCTGCGCAAGCAGCAACTGCTGATAGGATTCTTGAACTCCATTCCAAGCATTCTGCATACGTATCTGAAGGAGCTGTGTATTATCTTCCAGCTGTTCCTCAGCCTTCTGTACTTCTATCTTCTTACGCTTGATAGCATGTGAACCGCCCCACCAGTCAGAAATAGGAATGTTAACCGTAGCAAAAACAAGGCCGAAGGAGCGATCGTTATCCAGTAGATTATGGTAGTTATAGCCCACACCAACGCCAACGGAGGGTAGGTTCTGCCCCACGGCCAACTTGCGCTGCAGCTTGGCTGCCTCTACCTGTTTGTCCAAGAGTTGGTACTCAGGGAGAAGCTTCACCTCCTGTCCTTCTTCAATGGACGTGGGGAGAATATTTTCAGGCTGATTCATGTCCGGCACCACAATTTCAAATGCGGTATCATGAGTGAGTCCACAATACTGCCCCAACAGCATACGAACAAGCGTAATAGCGTTCTCTATCTTCAGTTTCTGGCTAGCAATCTCATTTTCTCGGAGTTGAACCTGCAACATATCGTTGGGCATGGCCACTCCTGCACGAACGGCCACATCCACATCATTATGAATATTGCCAAGCAACTGCTCCGCTGCCAGGATAGTCTTCAACTTCTCCTGCACAGAGGCCAGCTGCCAAAAGTATTGCTCGGCGGTTTTCTCCACCTCGTTCTCAGAAAGTTCTAACTGTATTTTACTAACATCCTCCCCCACCTTGGCAAGTCGGTTACCGTTGACAATCTGTCCGCCAGCAAAGACGGGTTGTATGGCAGAAACAGTACCGATGACACCCTTCCTGAGCATGGTAATAGAGGTGGGAGTGGCCAGTGCAGCAAGAGCAGAGGCAGGAAGCACTTCGGCCAAATCTTGAACCGCCTGAGGCGAGAGCATCTCACCGGGGTTCACGGTCATCTTGGCCATATCCTTGGTGGCATTGAACCACACACCGGCAGCACTTACGCTTGGGAAATACTTGGTAAATGCCTCCTTACGTTGCTGTTGGGCAGCCTCTATGCCCAGCTGGGCATTACGGATGGCAATATTGTTGTGGAGGGCAGAATCAAGTATCTGCTCCAAGGTATATTTGGGTTGTGCAGCTACGATGCTGCAGCAAACAAGACATATTATGATTGCAAATATCTTCTTCATTTCTTCATTTTATATTTTCTCCCTCTCTCGCGTGGAAGAACTGGGGAGGGATAATCTTTATTTCTGACTCACTTTCCAATAAATCACAGGCAGCATTGTAACGACCATGATAAGCGAACCGATACCACCGGCAAAAATAGTAACACCAACAGGCATCCAGAAACTGGACTGTGCAATAATCATTGGCACAACACCAACGGCCGTAGTAGCCGTAGTAAGGAAAATGGGCACCATGCGGCGCTTTCCTGCATCGTAGGCAGCCTGCTTAACAGCTTCGTTATAACCCTTGCGGTCAACCGTCCAGTCGCCATGCTCGGCAACATGCTTCTTTATCAAGTCTATGGCGTGCTCAAAGATGAGAATCTCGTTTCGCATAATCATACCCATCAGTGTTATAAGCCCGAAGATGGATGTAAGACCTAATGCTCGGTTCATCAATCCTAAACCTATCAGGGCACCAGGAATCAGAAGCGCCAGTGCCACCATACATATCATGGTTATACCGTACTTCTTGAAATTGAACAGCAAGAAGAAGAACACAATAACCATGGCTATAGTAATACCGGCATAAATCTGCGGCATAGCCTCGGCGCCATTCTCCAACTCACCGCCCACCTCAGAGCGCACACCTTGTGGAATGAGGATTTCTTTCTCCATAATTTTGGCAATCTTCTTCTCGATAGGCGTTGTATATATTCCCTGTTCAAAATGTGCCGTTACAGTAATGCAACGCTCGCCTCCGCGGTGCACAATGCGACTCTCAGTCCAACGGGGCTTCACATCAGCAATCTGACGCAAGGGGATGGTGGTATTTTTTTGGCCAAGTACTGTTGAGGCCATAGTAACAGGTGTAGCAATACCCAGATTCTCAATATCGGAGAACGTCATGTCGGCATCATCCTTAACAACGATAGGCACCTCGTAATTCCCCTCCCAAAGCTGCCCAACGCGTAAATCGCTGGAGGTAGCATTCAAGGCCAACTCAGCCGTAGCCCTGCTAACACCTAACTGGGCAGAAGTCACAGGGTTGAGCTGCACACTGACCATGGGGAAGGGCTGTAAGTAATCCGTATGCACCCATTCCAACTCGGGCAACTGGCGCATACGCTTTATCAGCCTTTCAGCCACAATGTGCAGCGAGTCGATGTTCTCACCATAAAAACGGTACTCCAACTCGGGTACTCTCATAAAATCCAGTCTTTTGAACATGACGTAAGCATTGGGGAATGCCTCGCCTAAACGGGGTTGATACTCAGAAAGGAGGTCGAGTGTGGCACTATTCGACTTTGTATTCACAATAAACTGAGCATAATTCTTGCCTGCTATCTGAGGTGCATAACAATCCATGAAGCGAGGCGAAGAACAGCCTATGAAACTGGTGATGTTGGTAATGCGCTTATCTTTAGCAAGGACGCTTTGTACAGAATCTGCCACTGCGCGGGTTTCTGCCAAGCCTTTTCCGTCAGGCAGATATATCTCCACAGCAAACTGGTCGCGGTCGGCATACGGGAAAAGCCTGATTTTAAGCGTGGGAATAATGAGTAGTGAAAGGACAATCACTACCACACCTCCGCCAATGGTAATCCAGGGGAAGCGGAAAGTGAAATCAAGAACGTGATCGTACGTCTTCTGCACAAAGTTGGTAATGGCATTGCCCTCGGTACTTACCTTCCCTGGCTTGATGATACGTACCTCCAGGAAGGGAATCACAGTAACAGCCAACAGCAGGGAAACCATCAGGTTGATGGTGATGGTCATTGGGAAATAATACAGTGCATCCAGGAACATTCCCTTCAGCGTAGCCAGGAAGGGGAAGAAGATACTGCAGATGCAGACGGTAGCCAGCATCATAGGCATAAAGTACTGACGAGCTGATGCAATGGCGGCCGCCTTAGGTTCGTAGCCCTTTCCCAGATACTCCAGATAGCCGTCGATGACCACAATGGAGTTGTCCACTATCATTCCCAGCACTACAATAAGTGCCGCCAGCGTGATGATGTTCAGTTCGATACCCATCATATACATGATAGACACGCTCACAAATGTACTGATAGGAATGGTAGCCGAGGCTACAATGGCCGAACGGATGGGGAACAGCACCATCATAACCAGAATAATGATAACCATAGAGATGAGCAAGTCACGAAGGAAATCGTGCACACTCTTGGCAACAACCTTGGGTTTGTCGGCAATACGGGTAACATTTACGTCGGAAGGCAATTCGTTCTGGCGGAAAGCCTTCAGTACCTTGTCAACCTCACGTCCATACTGAATCACATTATTGCCTGGCGACATTTCCATAGAAAGCAATACGCAAGGATGTCCGTCCTGATTGATAAAACTGTTATCACTGTCATACTCCCTAACCACACGGGCCACATCTCTCACACGAGCTACCTTGCCAGTAGCAGGGTCGGAGAAGATTATCTGGTTGGCAATCTCCTCTTCTGTGTTTTCTATGGTCTCTACGTGTATAGGAATCTGCTGGTCGTCATCGCTAAGACTGCCACTTGTGGTGATAAGGCCCTGCGCCTGCAAACGTGTAAATAGCAACTGCTGGCCTATACCGTATGCCTGCAAACGCTGACGATCAACGTAAAGGGAAATCTGTTCTTTCTGCTCGCCAAACAGTTTAACATTGGCAACCGATGGGATGCGACGCAGGCGGTCACTCAGATTGTCGCTGTACTCTTTCAACTCACGATAACTACGCTGCTCACTCTCAATGGCAATCAACAAGGCTGAGGTATTGCCGAAGTCGTCATTCACAATAACACCCAGAACGCCCTGTGGCAAAGAATGTTTGAAGGTATTAATTCCATGCTTAATCTTGCTCCAGACTTCCTCTTTATTATTTACATCATCGTTCAGTTCAACCATCACTATGCACATACCGTTCTGCGATGTGGTGGTGGTCTTGATACGATTAACTTCTCCGAATGTGAACAGATAGCGCTCCAACGGGCGGGCTACCTGCTGTTCTACTTCCTCGCTGGTGGCACCAGGATAAACCGCCACCACTACTCCCTGACGGATGGTAACTTGCGGAAACTCGTCTTTGGGCATTTCATACATACCCATGATGCCCAACACAAACAGGATACCTATGATAAGCAAGGATATAGGATAGTGTTCCAATTGCCATGCCAGCCAATTCTGCATCTTAGTTTGCATAACTATTAACTCTCTACTTTCAACTCTCAACTAAAAAATGACCTTTGTTCCCTCACTCAATTTCTGGTATCCTTCTGTAACAATGCGTTGGTTGGAACCAATGCCAGAAACAATAATAATTCTATTGCCCATTGTTGTTCCAACTGTAACATCTGTACGGTGTGCTTTATTGTACTCATCCACAGACCAGACGAACAACTTTCCACTGGCTTTCTTTTGCACAGCCGTAACGGGAAGCGTTAACTGCCCTGCATCCTGTGCTTGCTGTGAATACAGATTAAACGTAACAGAAGCAACCATACCAGGAAGCAATTGGTGGCCAGTATTTGTTACAATGATGCGGATTTCATAAGTATGCGTCAACGCATCTGCCTGCACCCCCTTCTCAATAGTAGTTCCTTTGAACTGTTGATTAATAGCATCAACCTTAATATTTGAAGGGGTATTCGAGCTGATTCCACTAATCTCCGCCTCGGGAATAGCTACCTTTATCTTTACCTTATTTATATTTAGGATGTTCACCACAGCCTGAGAGGGCAAAGCTGTTTCACCGGCATCAACTTGTTTGTTGCCCACGATGCCACTTACGGGAGCTATCAGCCGACAGTCGGAAAGATTTTTTTTTGCAACCTCTAACTGAGACTGTGCTTGTGCTACCTTACTTTGAATCTCCACCCATTGAACCTCAGGTAAAGAGCCGTTTTCGTGCAACATACCATAGCGTTGCAAGGCATCGTTAGCTTGAGTCATCTGAGCTTCGGCACCAGCAAGTAGGTTACGTGCCTGTGTATCATCCATCTCTGCAATTAATTGTCCTTTTATGACCGCCTGACCTTCGTTCACATACAAACGTTTTATAACACCCATGCTGGTAAAACTTACTGCTGTGGCTTCACTTTCCTCAACAATCCCAACATAGGTCTGGAGGCCTTCGCCAATAATTGGCGTTACTACCTCTGTTTTAACCCTTATGGGAACCGGTTGTTCACGATTGTTATCTTTATTATTGCCATCTGTTTGTTTACCTGAACATGAGCATAAAACTGGCAAAAGCATAAAAAACGGAAAAAACAATTTTTTCATGTCTTTAATTTTATTTTTTTGCAAAAATATCACATTATCCCCAAAAAGAGATATCCCATTTCTCTCATTTAACATTCTGTTTTACCTATATGCGCTAAATAGAACATCTTTTTGACCGATTTTACCATTCTATTATTACATAATCAATAATTTTGTATTCAAATTTTATCCGATATGAAGCATAAAGAAGAAATAACATTCCAGACGCTGGCAGAGAATGACGAAATACAAATTGGTTATTCAGACAATGATATTGTCATCATTGATAGCATTCAGATGTTTACTAAAATTAGTGAGGCCCATGTGGCAATGAACGCTGTTATTATCTGTCTTGACGGAAAAGTCCAGGGAATTATCAATGGTCACACCATCGAGTTGCACAAAAACCAAATCGCTATTATACCAGAGAACATGACCATTACTGATGTGATGATCAGCCCCAACTTTGAATCTAAAGGCCTCTTCCTCACGACGCGTATTCTTCAGAGTTTCTTACGAGACCAAATGAGTGTTTGGAATTCAGTGATGTATATACACCGCCTTAATGTGATAACCTTGGAGGACGATGCAATACAATTTTACAACTACTTCTATCACATGATAACCGTGGCCATCAATAAGTTTCAAAATAATCCCTTCCAGAGCGAGGTAGTTCATTCCCTACTGCGTGCTGCCATTCTAGCCTTTTGTGGAAGCATAAAAAGAAATTTACCCACAGCAGATTTCATCAGCGAAACAAATATGGCCAATATGCATTTCCAAAGATTTCTGGAACTGCTGAATAACAAAGGAGTAAGACACCGCACTGTGAATGCATATGCTAACGAGTTGTGTATTTCGCCCAAATACTTTTCATATGTCTGCAAGAAATGTTCTGGAAAAACAGCAAACGAGTGGATTCGCGAACGTATATTGGAAGAAATCAGGTACTACCTGCAACAAACCGACCTCAGCAACAAGGAAATTTGTAATCATATAGATTTTCCCAACACTTCATTCTTCGGCAAGTACGTGAAAGAACACTTTGGAATGACCCCAAAAGAGTTGCGTAAAACTAATAGCTGTAAGTAAATCCTTCGGAGAACTCCGTCATCACCTTCCCGTGTTTATCAGTCACATGGTCGTGAATCTTCTGTTTAAGTTCATCACTCAAGGCTAACCAGTGCTCAGTGCAGCGAGGATATTTGTTATCGTCCTTAAACAACTTGCCCGCGATTCTCTCTTTTTCAGAAATGGTGAGTTGTATCCACCAATCATCTAAACTATACTTCATGGTATCCTATTTTAAAATTAATTTGGTTTTATTTGGCAAAAATACATATTTATATCAAATAACCAAAATAAATGGATATAACTAAACAACATTTCTGAATTAATGTAAAATAAAACACGTGTAATGACCTTTATTCGGCTTTTATCATTATCTTTGCATGATGAAAAAAAGATAAAACAAATAAAACAACTATTATTATATGAAAGCAAACGTAAAATACATAGGCTGTGACGACGCAGAAATGAGTCTCTTCGAAAGTCAGTATATAACCCCAGAAGGAATGTGCTACAATAGTTACCTTATCCTTGACGAGAAGGTTGCAGTAATGGACAGCGTTGATCCCAGAAAAACTGATATGTGGATGCAGAACCTATCTGCGGCACTTGAAGGCCGTATCCCAGACTATCTGATTGTTCAGCACATGGAGCCCGATCATTCCGGCTCTCTTGCAACTTTCAGAAAAGCATACCCCTCAGCCACTATCGTCGCCTCCGAGAAAGCCCTCGCCATTATGAAACAATTTGACGAGAACACCAACTTTGGTCCCACGATGTCTGTCAAAGAAGGCGATACACTCAGCTTGGGCAAGCGTACCCTTCAGTTCATCGGTGCATCGATGATCCATTGGCCCGAAGTAATAGTCACATACTGTCCCGAAGAAAAGACACTTTTCTCTGCTGATGGATTTGGGAAATTCGGTGTGATAGATGCCGATGCTGACGATTGGGCTTGCGAAGCCCGACGATACTACTTCAATATCTGTGGAAAATATGGAGCTCCCGTCAGTACTCTCCTCAGAAAGGCTTCAGCCTTGGATATTCAGACCATCTGTCCTTTGCACGGCCCAATTCTTGAAGACGATAAACTTGCAGAAGCCATCCGCCTCTATACTATTTGGAGCAGCTATGGCATAGAGACAGAAGGTGTGCTAGTTGCTCATGCTTCCATTCACGGCAATACCAAAAAGGCTGCAGAAAAGCTGGCAGAAATACTTAAGGAAAAAGGTGCGAAGAAGGTAGTGGTAGCTGATCTCTGCCGCGATGATATGGCAGAAGTAATAGAGGATGCCTTCCGTATGAACAAGTTGGTTGTTTGCGCATCTTCATACGATGGTGACGTTTTCCCACCCATGCACATGTTTCTCTGGAAGTTGAAACTCAAGGCATATCAAAACCGTACCATAGGCATCTTAGAAAACGGCACATGGGCACCTTCGGCAGGTAAAGCCATGCAGACCATAATAGAACAGATGAAAAACGTCACTGTTGCAGAGCCAATCGTTACCATTCGTTCTGCAATGAAACAAAACGACATTCCAGCACTGGAAACATTAGCCGATGCTGTATTGAAATGATGATTTTACGTCATTTTGTCGCAGAAAGCTTTGTAAGAAGTCTCTAATCTTGCTAGTTCAAAGGGTTTCAGTTGAAGGGAAAAAGTGCCCTTCAACTCCTCCAACCCGAAATATGCCTTTATTAAGCTCGCTAAATTAAAGGATAGACCATCACCTCGTTTCATCAAGTAATAAGCAATCCTTACCAGATAATCTCTTTCGTGCTCAATGTAACGCAAACTGGAAAACAAGACAAAAGCGCAAGGCAGGGTGTTAACTTTTATCAGGAATGGAATCCACTCATAGGTTTCCATGGAAAAACAATCAAAAAGGTGGCGAACTTCTTCATGGTTCCTCATATATGGCAGTAGGAAAGAAAGAGTCTTCTTTTGGTCTATGTTGTTCATCATATGACAGAGGCCTATGAATCTATCATCCCAAATGGAAACTTCGCCGTTTTCAACACGTTGGACAAGAGCTTTCAACATAACCAACAAGAATGCCTTGGAATTATTCTGAAACAAATGGGAGAAAAGACGCCAGAAGACATCCGGAGCAAGTTCCAATGCATATTTCTCGCCTAGCATATAAACCGCTGTGCGGAAATCGGAATGTGAAAAAGAACTCAACAACATCGAAAGAGCATTATAGTCCTCGGCTAAAATTAATGGTTTTACCCTTCTGTCAACCTGAAAGCTATAATGAACATCACGTATCATTTTAATTGTAAAGATACATCAAATATGTTTATAAATAACCCTTCAACTTCTTATCTTTGTAATGTATAAACAAATCATTACAACTCATCTATGCTAACAAAGCCTTTTACTACACAATAGATAATAATATCTGCAAGGGAACGAGCGTGAATCTTTTCCATGATATTCTTACGATGAGATATCACGGTAGTTGTTGCTAAAGAAAGCAAATCAGCTATTTCCTTATTTATATAACCTTTACAAAGCAGTATTGCAACTTCTATCTCACGAGAAGAGAGAATTTCTTTCTGCTCTATCTGGCGAGCCATATTTATTGCATGATCATGCCCCATATGCTGCAAAGCCATGATATCACCTACTATCTGCTTCTCTGTCTGGCAGATGTTAAGCGTATGGAAACCCTTTATCTGCATGTCACCCTTCACTAAGACAATTGTCTTCTTAGGATATTGGCGGAAAAAAGTGGGCTGCTGAAAATAGATATTGGAAGAAATAAAAAAGTGAAGGAACCCGGACACATCTCCGAGTTCCATCAATTCTTTGGAACTTGTAAAAACTTGTATTTCTGCCATAGGCAGCAGTCGGCCTAACAAATGCTGCAGGCCAATGCACGTAAGTACATTACTGTCTATGACGGCAAACTTGATGTTAACCTTATCGACAGACGAGAAACTGTCTGAATGCTGGATCATACAAACCACTTAACATAACAGAAATCCTGACGATGAGGTAGGTTCTCATTCTTGGGATACATACGGTAGCAAACCTTGAAACTTCCGGCATTATCCACACTATGCGATGCTCGGAAGGTATAACGGTTGCCTTCAACATTCACCAGTTCAAAATCGTTGACATGGTAAATATGGTCTTCGCCATGAACATCTGTCTGCAAGGTTACCAGTTCTATACCGATGGCGTTGTCCAGGCCAGCCTCATCCACCACAACCTCAACATTGTACTTCTTGCCTGATTCGATATTGCCATTCATCACTTC
The DNA here is from genome assembly GCA_902801485.1 of uncultured Bacteroidales bacterium. Taxonomy (GTDB): domain Bacteria; phylum Bacteroidota; class Bacteroidia; order Bacteroidales; family Bacteroidaceae; genus Physcousia. The sequence goes on from CADCIP010000017.1 coordinate 31,758, forward strand.
CTCAGATTTTCTGATGTCAATCACATTAATAGCATCCCAACGTTCTGCAACAGTTTCTTTCCAAAGTGCAATCTCGTGTGCCAACCTTCTATTATCAGCATTGAGGGCTAACGAACGATCACGCAACTTATTGTAGAATTTGTTATAGTAATCATCCAATTGTCTTTTCATAGTGTAATGAGGTGCAATCTGTGCAATGGAATTCTTAATTACTTTAATCCATCCCGGACTAAATCCTTTTTCATTCTTGGCATAGTAGAGAGGCATTATTTCGTTCTCAAGGAGCGAGTAGATTGTAGCGGCATCCAACTGATCCTGATACTCTTGATTCTGATAGGTACGCTTTTCTGTCAAGGCCCATCCCGCACCTTCACGATAGCCCTCAAGCCACCAGCCATCTAAGACAGAAAGGTTTACAACGCCATTCATCTCGGCTTTCTCACCAGATGTACCTGATGCTTCAAGCGGACGAGTTGGTGTATTCATCCAGATATCAACACCACTAACTAAACGACGGGCAAGTTGCATATCATAATTCTCTAAAAAAATGATCTTGCCAAGGAACTCTGGACGCTGGCTTATCTCGAAGATTTTCTTGATAAGTCCCTGTCCCGCCCCATCTGCAGGATGTGCTTTTCCTGTATAAAGGAACTGAACAGGATGATCTGGATTGTTAACAATCTTAGCTAAACGATCGAGGTCTGTAAACAAAAGGTGAGCACGCTTATATGTAGCAAAACGTCGACCGAAACCAATTAGCAAGGCATTGGGATTAATCTTCTCCATTAAATTTACAACACGAGAAGGATCGCCCTGATTCTTCAACCAGCTGTCACGGAACTGCTCGCGAATATATTCAACCAACTTGGTCTTCAGTTTCATACGCGTTTCCCAAACTTCCTCATCACTTACATTATATATTGCCTCCCATATGGTCTGGTTGCTTTGATCACTGAGGTGCTTGGCATCAAAATGCTTAGCGTAAAGCTGACGCCACTCATTAGCACACCAAGTGGGGAAGTGGACACCATTTGTTACGTACCCCACATGACTCTCTTCTGGGTAATATCCCTTCCATATACCAGCAAACATTTTCTTGCTTACTTCGCCATGTAACCAACTTACGCCGTTAACTTCCTGAGAAGTATTGCAGGCGAATGTTGACATACAGAAACGTTCTGAGTGGTCATCGGGGTTCATACGACCCATTCCGATAAAATCATCCCAACTGATACCCAGCATTTGGGAATAACCACTCATATACTTGCTGAAAAGGCCCTCATCAAAGTAATCATGACCAGCAGGAACAGGTGTATGAACAGTGTATAGAGATGAAGCACGAACAAGTTCAAGAGCCATAGTGAAACTCATACCCTCATTAACGTAGTCTACCAGACGCTGAACATTGCAAAGTGCAGCATGTCCCTCGTTGCAATGATATACATCCTTCTTTATACCCAGCTTCTTAAGCGTAAGCACACCACCAATGCCGAGTAAAATTTCCTGTTTCAAACGATTTTCCCAATCGCCGCCATATAAGGCATGAGTAATGCTGCGGTCAAACTCAGAATTCATCTCGTTGTCTGTATCCAGCAGATAAAGCTTAATACGCCCAACATTAACACGCCACACATAAGCATGTACATGATAATTCATATAAGGTACATCTACAACAAAAGGTGTACCGTCCTCATTCATCTGTTGTTCAATAGGAAGAGTGCCAAAGTTCTGTGCCTCGTAATTAGCAATTTGCTGGCCATCCATACTCAAGGTCTGAGTGAAATAACCGTAACGGTACAGGAATCCTATAGCACACATATCCACATTGGAGTCACTAGCTTCTTTTAGATAATCACCAGCCAAAATACCTAATCCGCCAGAATAAATCTTCAGCACTTGATTCAGTCCATACTCCATACAAAAATAGGCTACACTGGCACGCGTTTTGTCTGGCTTAACATCCATATATGCGCGGAACTCATCGTACACATCATTCACCTTCTGGATGATAGCCTTGTCCTTAGCCAATTTCTCCATTTTTTCAAAACTGATACGCTCTAACAGCAAAACTGGGTTTTGTGCACATTTCTCGTACAAGGGTTTGTCCAGAAGGCGAAACAGACTTCTAGCGTTGTGGTTCCATGACCACCACATATTATGTGCGAGTTCTTCCAACTTGCTCAACTCTGCCGGAACATTACTCTTTACAGTAATGGGTTTCCAACAAGGTTGATTAGTATTACTTGCTTTTATTCTCATTTATTTTTTTAATAGTATAATGAATATTTATTTTAACAATCTTTTATTTCTTTTGTTTAAAGCAAAACTATAGGCATCAAAATAATATGCAATAAAGTGTTTCCAAAGAGCTTTCTCTGAGAGTTTTGACGTCTTCTTTCGTACCGCCTCTTGTTTCCTGGCATCAAATGTAGAATATTCCGCAATGACAGATAAGATATTATCTACAATCTCGTTAAAGTTATAATCGTTTCGAGCAATAACCTCAACACCATCCGAGATCTTACTCTGATGCCCCACCAGCTTATTAGCCCACATACCAAAACCGGAAACCGATGTCGTGATACAGGGAACATGGAATGCTACCGCTTCCAACGGAGTATAGCCCCAAGGCTCATAATAAGAAGGATAAATAGCAAGATCATCGCCAATTAACAAATCGTAGTATGGCATATTAAAGATACCATCATCTCCATCTAAATAACAGGGAACAAAGACAACCTTAACACGACTTTCTTTGTTATTATGCATGCCGTGCGAATGAAGAAAATTAACCACCCTGTCGGACTCTTGATTGTGTAAAATGTGGGTATATAGTGGATCAACCAGTGGCGTTTTATAAACAGTATCATACTTCAATCTGTCTTTAAGGTCTGCACGAGGAGCCTCCACCCAACCGGGAACCTGAATCATAGCAAGAACGGGACGCTGAATACCTTGTTCATACAAGCCTCTATACATAGTCTCAAGGAACACATCAATGCCTTTGTTCTTATATTCATAACGACCGCTGATAGCAAGCACCATTGTATCATCTGCAATTTCTGTTCCAGTTAAAGCATTTGCTACACGGAAAATTTGCTTGCGAGCCTTTTCTCTGGCAAAAGCAAATTTCGTGCCACGAGGAACAAAGTCCTGCTCAAAGCCATTCATTAGAACAGCATCACATTCTTTATCCAGCAACTCCTTGCACTCGTTAGCAGTAACATCACTTACAGTTGTAAAACAGTCAACATTATGTGCCGTCTGACGCTCGATACTATGCTTAGACTCCATATTTAACTCTTGAGCCATCTGATTACCATTGTAAGCCCACAGATAATCATACAAGGGTTTATGGTTGCCGGCTATACTGCGTCCAATGCTGGTAGCGTGGGTGGTAAAGATGGTTGCAATCTCAGGCACATGCTGTTGAATATAAAGTGCACCCATACAAGTCATCCACTCATGAACCTGATATACTACATTTTTCTTCTTGCTCAGGTTATGGCGATAGAAACTTTCAACCACCAGTCCGGCTGCATATGCAAACATGCAAGCTTCGTCGTAGTCACCGTATGCATGTAGGCTATCAACCTGATAATAGTTCCAGGCGGCTGCGTAAATATCATTCTTTATGGCAAAATACGGGGTGAAGTCAACCAAGATTACATAAGGCTGACCAGGAATATTCCATCGGCCAACACGAATAAGCAACCCTTCCTCCGCCGCTTTCTTTGTCCAGGAAGGCCACAGTTTTTTATCTTCTATAAATAGAGGATTCTCTTTGTTCAACCAAAAATCAGGCCCTATGAAGGCTAAATTGCCTTTTATCGTTTCCTGAAGTGTCTTTGCTCTGGTACTGAGTACGGTATAAATACCGCCAACTTTATTACATACTTCCCAACTGCTCTCAAAGATGAAGTCGGGACATAAACTCTTATTTGCCATTAAATTGATGTCTTATGCTTTTAAATCGCATGCAAAGGTATAACAATTATTCGATTGCAAGAAATCTTTCCTGTTTTTTTGACTTATGTCAATATTGAAAAAAAAGGGGAGCCGAAATCTCCCCTATCCTCTTATTTTACCGGTGAAATGCAAACAGACAATCTGTGGTGTCCCTTCTCCATTTCGTACTTCCGTAATGGGCCGGGGCCGCAACTGGCATTGCCGATTCCGCGCATAGCCGCATCGAGATGCAATACAACTTCCGGACGATGGATGTTCTTCAACTCATGCAGATATTTTGTCTGCCACAGATCCTCGTCGGTATAATGCTGGGCGCTGAACATAAAGGGCAATCCCATACCTATAAGACGAATACCCTTGCCAGAGTTATCTGTCAACTGAAGCCATTCCACATCGCAACGCTCTCCCATACTCTGGGGCTTGATATATTCTTCCTGCATACCACTTACAGTTGTGTTGAAGCAACCTACGAAGGCACAATCCTTACGGTCGGGATAGTTCTCCATGGGGCCACGACCCAGATACTCTACGTTCTCGAGACTCTTATCGAGGAATGCCTGAAGACCCAGACGACGGAAGTCAACGTTTTTCTCGTTGTTAAACATCGTAACGGTCATTAATATGTCACCATCATCCAAGAACTCGTATTCTGTGGCTACGGGAACAGCAGAACGGGAATCCCTGCCGCCTTTGACGATCTGAGTGGTAATGATCTTTGTGCTATTGTCTTTCTGAATAAGTTTTACGATCACATCTTCCCGTTTGGCATTCAGGTTGCCGACACGATCGTTATTGATGCTTCTGTATCCGTTGAAGAGGAAGTTCTCTCCTTCTGCCACCATCTGTTTGCCTCCGTATGTCAAATCTACAACAGCTCCTGTCTTTTTGCTGATACCAAAGCTCCAATTCTTGCCGGATACATTAATACGGTCTGCTGTCTCGCTGGCCTTAACATTCTCTGCAGAAGGATTGGATATCACTTTCTCCGGATTAGGACTCTTCTTCAGTAACAGCTGTTCTGCTGCAACACTATGACCGGCTGGTGCCCATATTGTAGCCTCCTTCAGTTCCAGAGACAGATTCAGGTAATACGTGCCGTCTTTAGCATCTTCGGGTACAGTTACAGGCATATCCAAATCTATACTGTCGGTTGGCTGAACGGCTGGCATACTGGTGGTGCCGCTCTTAATGATACGTCCGTTGCGCAGCAATTCGTACTTCAGGGTATAAGCACCCAGGTCGTGGAAGCAGTAACGGTTGCGGATGCGAATCTTGCCTTCATCGGTCTTACGGAAATCGACGTACTGATAAACCTTCTTCACCTGCTCTAACTTGGGAGTTACATGACGGTCTGCCGTGATGATACCATTGCAACAGAAGTCATTATCGTTGGGATAATCGCCGAATCCGCCACCATAATACATATTGGTCTGTGGTTCGCCGTACTTGCATAGGCTCTGGTCTACCCAGTCCCAGATACAACCGCCAATCATGCGCTTGCTTCCAAACTCGATGTAATCCCAGTATTCCTTCAGGTTTCCGATTGCATTACCCATAGCATGAGCATACTCGCAGAGGAAGAAGGGACGGTCGGCCAGACGCTGGTCTCTATCCAATTGGATCATGTGATCTATGCTGGGGTACATACGGCTGTCCATATCGGCAACTTCGTTCATTCCCTCGTAGTGGATAAGACGTCCGTCAAGTGCCTGAATGGCTTTCTTGCTGGCAACGAAGTTCTGACCGCCACCGCATTCGTTACCCATACTCCAGAAGATAACACTGGCATGGTTACGGTCGCGAAGTACCATACGCTGCTGACGGTCTACGTACTGTCCTTCCCAAAGAGGATTCTTGGACAAACTGTGGTTGGCATGACACTCCACATCGGCTTCGTCCATTGTATAGATACCATAATAATCGTAGAGGGCATACATACGTGGATCATTGGGATAATGACTCGTACGAACAGTATTCAGGTTGTAACGCTTCATGAGCAGAATGTCCTCTATCATGCTTTCTACAGGAATGGCCTTTCCGTAAACGGGATGGGTATCGTGGCGGTCGGCACCCTTGAACATCACACGCTTGTCGTTGATGAACACCTGACCGTTGCGATTCTCGATCTTACGGAATCCGTATTTTTGTGTTGAGACGTCTCCGTTAACATTGATATCTACCGTATATAAATAAGGTGTCTCTGCGCTCCAGAGCTGAGGCTGCTGAACCTGGAAGAACGGGCGGATGGTTCGCTTCTCGCCCTTCTGCAGCTGGGCTGCCGTCATCTTACAAATCTGAATCAGCGTACCGTTGGGGTCGTACAGCTTGCACTCTACAACAGCATCCTGTGCCTTCTTGTCGAGGTTCTGTAAAGTGAGGTCGATATTAAGTGTCACCTGACGGTAACCTCTTCTGCCAAAGCGGGTTGTAAGATAAGCATCCTGAACCTGAACCTTCTGGCGGGCCTCGAGATAGACATCACGGTGAATACCGCTCAGACGGAACATATCCTGATCCTCGAGGTATGAGCCGTCGCTCCAACGGTAAACCTCGACGCAAACCAGATTCTGCTGACCAATCTTCAGGTATTTGGTAACATCGAATTCAGAATCGTTGTTGGGACCTTGTGTGTATCCTACTTTCTGTCCGTTTACCCAGACATAAGCTGCACTATAGATGCCATTGAAATGCAGATAAATCTCGCGTCCGTTCCATGAGGCGGGAACCTCGAAGGTGCGACGATAGCTGCTTACGGCATTAGGTTCTTTAACAACGGTGTAACCTTCTTGTCCACGGATAAATGGAGGTTGGTTCTTAAAGGGATAAGTTATATTGGTATAGATAGGAGTTCCATAGCCAAGCATCTCCACACAGCTGGGAACTTGAATGGTCTTCCAGGCAGAAGCATCATAATTGGTCTTATAGAAATCTACGGGACGGTCCTCAGGTTTGGGGACCCAGTTGAACTGCCATTGTCCGTTCAGCATCAGACGCAGGCTGCTGTTGGGCCAGAGCCAAGGTTTTTTGTAAGCCTCGTCTGCCTTCATTTCCTTTTCACTGGCATAGAGCAACATGGTAGCACGACCTGGTTCTTTGTTAATGCCATAGACAGCTTGGTTCTCCCACTCATGCTTGCTGGTATTCTTTTCTGCTTCAGAAACCACCTTCAGGTCGGTTTTCACCAATTGCCACTTTACAAAGACGTCAGAATCGCTAGCCTTCATCTGCCAAACATGTCCACCAGGCTGACAGTTATCGTTATAACCCAGTTTCAGACCTCCAGCAGCACAAGTCAGTGTTACAGAGCCGTCGGCCTGAGTCTGCAACTTCCACTGTTGATTAGGATTACCTTCGTTAGTGTCCCAAGTGATAACCTCAGCCTCTCTGGTTCCGTTATTACCGTTGTCGAGGGCAACGTTTCCAAAGGGATTGAAAAGAACGCTGTAGTCACCACGGGCAGATGGATGAATCTGCCAAACTTGTGTCATTGATTTTTTGTTAACGGGACTGAATGTTATTGTCCCATTCTGACAATCAAGAGCCAAGCCATCGCCTATCTCAAGACGATATCCTTGATTCTTATTGAACTGCTGGGCGATAATGCTCAGCATAAGAGCAAAAAACATGCTCAGGGTTAAAGAAAAACGTTTCATTTTGTATGGTTATTATTAATATATGTTATTTCGTGGCCACAAAGATAATAAAATTCAGGGAATTTTCGTAATTTTGTATAACGAAAATATATTGTTTAATTAAAATTGACACAGTTATGTTAAGACTAAATTGTTTTTTCCAAGCCAAAAAGGGGCAGTATGAACGAGCTTTAGAAGCTGCTATTGTACTGGTTGCAAAATCTCAGAATCACCCTGGATGCATTGCCTATGATGTTTTCGAAAGTGCGACCCGTCCTGATGTCTTCTGTATTATCGAAACATGGGCCGATCAGACATCTTTGGATGCTCACAGCAAAACGCCAGAATTCATCGAGAACGTTGGCATCATCAACGAATGCGGTGAAATGAAGATTGAAATAATGGAGAAGTAAAACCCATTTGTGACTAATTTTATTGTTTTCTCCGCTCTCGCCTTTTACATCCTTCTGTTGTTTGCTTTTGCACGGAAGGCAAAATCTAAGGGCGACAATGATGCTTTTTTTCGTGCCAGCAGGAAGTCTCCTTGGCTTCTTGTTGCATTTGGCATGATAGGATCCAGCATTAGCGGCGTAAGTTTAATCAGCGTACCAGGTTGGGTGAATCAGAATGGCATGACCTATATTCAGATGTGTCTGGGTTTCTTTGCCGGCTACGTGGTCATCGCCTTTCTGCTTCTCCCTTTATATTACCGACTGCGTCTGACCAGCATTTACTGTTATCTGGCAGAGCGTTTTGGACGAAGAAGTCATCTTACGGCTGCTTGCTTTTTTCTGTTAAGCAAACTGACCGGTGCTTCTGCACGTCTATATCTTACCTGTACAGTACTTCACGAAATGGCTATTCGTCAACTCGGCCTTCCTTTTTGGTTTACGATAAGTATTGTTTTGTTGGCAATATTTTTCTATACTCACCATGGTGGCACAGAAAACATTGTTCGTACAGATGCCCTGCAGACTTTCTGTATGCTTCTTGCCACAGCCTTTATCACCTGGGGCGTATCTGCAAAGATGAATCTCTCCCCCTCAAGCATTGCTGACGTTGTGGTTCAGAGCCCTATGGGACAGATGTTCTGCTGGGATATAACAAGTACCAAGTTCTTCTTGCGCCAGTTCATAAACGGCATGTTCATAACAATTGCGATGAACGGAATTGACCAGGATATGATGCAAAAGAATCTTACTTGTCCCTCTCTGCGTGCTGCACAAAAAAACATGTGTTTATACGGATTCTGCATACTGCCTGTAAACCTACTTTTTCTAACTCTCGGCGTCTTGCTATATACCTTTGCTACCCAAAGTGGCATTGCCATTCCAAAAGATGGAGACAGTTTGCTGCCTATGCTTGTAGGTTGCGGAGCATTAGGACACCTTGTCATCTTCCCTTTTACAATTGGTATCACTGCTGCGGCATTATCCAGTGCAGACAGTGCCATGACATCGCTGACTACCAGTATCTGTATTGATATACTGAAAGTAGAACGACAGGGATATGATGAAAAAAAAGCTTTGCGGACACGCTATACCGTACATGCTACGGTGGCTCTGGCTTTTGCCCTCTGTATAGCCATTTTCCATATAGCTGGTAGCGGAACAATCATAGACACCATCTACCGTTTGGCAGGCTACACATACGGTCCAATTTTAGGAATCTTTTTCTTTGGCCTTTTTACACATAGGCTAGTTATTGACAAGTTCGTACCTTATTTAGCCATTTTTTCGTCCATAGCATGCATACTTTTAGACTATCTTACTCCCATTCTATTTACCTATCATTTCAGCTATGAACTGCTGCTGATTAACGCATCATTAACATTCTTTGGCTTGTGGTTTCTCTCCAAAAAGAATTGATGTAACAAACAATTGTATGCAAACATGGCCCCGATTGAGACCTTCCCCCAAGCATGCTCTTGACAAAACAAGAGGAGCAGGCCTGGACTCTACCTAATCTGCTCCTCTAATTAATTTACAAAAACCAATTTTGGCAAAAAGTCAGAACGGCAAATCTTCTCCATCAGCAGCAGGAGCAAAGGGAGTCGTCTCGCCAGCAGGAGCGGCAGGAGCCTGAGTGGGAACAGGAGCACCACCGAAAGGAGTTGTGTCGGGAGCCAAAGGAGCGGCTGTAGCTGCTGCTGTCTGAACGTTACGGTCAACGCGGAAAGCACGTACGCCATTATACCAACGACCCTGATACTCGCGAGCATCAATATCGAAGGAGACTGTCATTATCTCACCTAATTGAATATTAAACTGCTGCATACGGTCTGCACCAAAAACCTCAAAGAAAAGTTTACGTGGGTACTGATCCATAGTTTCAAGAACATACTGACCGCAAATCCATTCATTTCCAGTTCTATTAGACGTACCCTTTCTTGGTTCGAGTACTGCGATGATTTTGCCTGTTATTTCCATTGTTATATATATGTTATATTAAAAATCGTGGCACAAAGGTATGAAAAAATAACTTACTATGTGTTTTTTTCGGATTGTTTTTTTTGGTGTACGGGAAAAATCAGTATCTTTGTACAAAAATAAACAATACATATTATTAAAATGGAATTCAAAGTTTCAAGTTCAGCACTTTACAGCCGCCTGACTGCGGCTAGTAAGGTTATGGGGTCAAAGAACTCCATGCCTATCCTTGATTGCATCCTATTTGACGTTAAGGACGGCCAAATAACTATCACCGCTTCGGATAGTGAAAAGTATTATATTACAACGGCTCCCGTTATTGAACAGAATGGCAACGCACGTTTCTGCATCCCAGCCAAAACTATTATAGATTCTATTAAAGAATTGGCAGAACAGCCTTTGACTATTTCTTTTAATGAGGAAACCATGAAAGTAGAGGGCCAACACAGCAGTGGTAGTTTTAGCGTGATGGCTCAGGATGCAGCCCCCTATCCTTTGGCTAAACAGGTAAGCGATAGCGCCACCTGCTTGACCATGCCAGCAGAAGTGATGCTAAATGGCATCAACCGTTGTCTGTTTGCCACAGCAAATGACGAGATTCGTTTGGTTATGAACGGCATCTACGTGGACATTACCCCAGACTATCTTATCTTTGCCGGTACCGATGGGCGCAAACTAGTCCGCAATACTGTGCACAGCATCAAAACTGGACTGACCGCAGGTTTTATTCTGCCTAAAAAGGTGTGCACTATTCTAAAGACCGTCCTAAACAAAGACGACGAGCAAATTGAAGTTCTCTTCGACACAGACAAGGCAACTATCAAGTCAGAAGATATGACTATGCACTTCCGACTGATAGAGGGACGTTACCCCAACTACAACGCTGTAATTCCACAGAGCAATCCCTTCAAGGCTACCGTTGACCGTATAGCATTGTCCAGTGCCCTAAAACGTGTCGCTGTCTTCTGCAATCAAAGCAGCGGTCTGGTTAAGGTGGAACTAAGCAACAACAGCATGAAGTTGACGGGACAGGACAATGAGTATGCTACCAGTGCCGAAGAATTCCTCACATGTGATTACAACTCAAGTCCCATCAGTATTGGTTTCAGCTGCCAATTTCTGCTGGAGATTGCCAACATTTTGGAGAGCGACTCTATTACACTGGAAGTGGCTGACCCCAGCCGTCCCGGTATCATTCGTCCCGTTGATGACAATACCGAGGATGAAGTGCTGATGCTGCTGATGCCCATGAGAGTTGAGGATTAAAACACACGGCAAAGCATGAAGCTAAATCTGAAGAATCCTATTATTTTCTTCGACCTGGAAACTACTGGTCTTGACATAGCAAAAGACCGCATAGTGGAATTATGCTATATCCGTGTCGAGCCTAATGGTAACGAGGAATCCAAAAGTATGCGCATCAACCCCGAGGTACACATCCCCGAGGAAGCAAGCCGCGTACACGGTATTTACGACATAGACGTAAAGGACTGCCCAACCTTCAAGCAGATTGCCAAGACGCTATGGCAAACCTTCGAGGGCTGCGATCTGGCAGGCTACAACAGCAATAAATTCGACATTCCCTTGCTTGTAGAAGAATTCATGCGGGCCGGAGTAGAAATAGATTTAAGTAAGCGCAAGTTAGTGGACGTGCAGAACATCTACCACAAATTGGAACGGCGAACACTCATAGCAGCGTACAAATACTACTGCGGAAAAGACTTAGAGAACGCTCACAGTGCGCTAGCCGACACTCAAGCTACCTACGAGGTGCTACAGGCCCAACTGGATAAATACCCTGACGAGTTAAAAAACGACATGCAATTCCTGGCAGACTTCTCAAAGATGGGAAACAACATCGATTTCGCCGGGCGTTTCGTTTATGCCGAAGACGGAACAGAATTAGTGAACTTTGGCAAGTACAAAGGAAAACCCGTAAAAGAAGTCCTGCATAAAGACCCCGGCTATTATGGATGGATTATGCAAGGGGACTTTACCATGAATACAAAGCAAATACTTACAAAACTCCGTTTCAAATATGCTGCAGGGTAAGAAAATAGTTCTGGGCATAACTGGCAGCATAGCCGCTTATAAGGCATGTTACATCACTCGCGGCCTCATCAAGCAGGGTGCCGAGGTGCAGGTTGTCATCACCCCATCGGGTAAGGAGTTTATCACTCCGCTTACGCTGAGTACCCTTACCGGTAAACCCGTAGTAAGCGAATTCTTTGACCGCAGAGACGGTTCATGGCACTCACATGTGCAGTTAGGACTTTGGGCCGATGTCATGATTATAGCTCCTGCCAGTGCCAGCACCATAGGTAAAATGGCCAATGGCATAGCCGACAATATGCTCGTTACCACATATCTAAGCATGAAGGCACCCGTGTTCATTGCACCTGCTATGGATTTGGACATGTACGCCCATCCCAGCACACAGAAGAACCTTGAAACACTCCGTTCATACGGAAACCATATTATAGAGCCGGGCACAGGCTTCCTTGCCAGCAAACTGGAAGGAAAAGGCCGTATGGAAGAGCCGGAACGCATCATTGAAATAATTGAAGCCTTCTTTGCAGAGAAAGCAGATCTGAAGGACAAAAAAATTTTGATTACCGCCGGTCCAACATACGAAAAACTTGACCCAGTACGTTTCATCGGTAACTACAGCAGCGGCAAGATGGGGATTGCCATAGCTGAAGAATGTGCAACACGTGGCGCAAAAGTGGAACTTATCTGTGGCCCCGTCAACATCAAGACCAATCATCCAAATATTAAACGGACTAACGTGGAAAGCGCAGCTCAGATGTACCAGGCTTCAACAGACTTATTCCCCAGTACAGATGTAGCCATACTTTGTGCAGCCGTTGCAGACTTTACACCTTCTTGCGTAGCTGAGAATAAGATAAAGCGCAAAGGTAACCACCTGACTCTGGAATTGGAGCCTACCAAAGACATCGCCCAAGCCCTGGGACAGATGAAACGCGAAAATCAGGTGATGGTAGGATTTGCCTTAGAGACAAACGACGAGGAGAATCATGCCAAGGAAAAATTACAGAAAAAAAATCTGGACTTCATAGTCCTAAACAGTTTACATGACGAGGGTGCCGGATTCCAACACGACACCAACAAGGTAACACTCATAGACAAGGAAGGCGAGAAAAGCTTTCCCTTGAAGTCAAAAAGAGAAGTGGCAAAAGATATTGTAAACAAATTGGTATCAATCATAAAATGAGGAAACTATTTCTTGTCTTAACAGTATTTGTTCTAACCGGTGCTAATCTTTCCGCCCAAGAACTGAATGCAAGGGTAAACATCAACTATTCCCAAATAGAGAGCCCAAAAACAGAGACATTCACTAAACTGCAAACCACAATAGAGGAGTTTCTGAATAACCATAAATGGACAGAAATCGCTTTCCGCGAGAACGAAAAGATTCAATGCAATTTCAACATTACCGTTTCTGAGCATAACGTTTCCGAGAACACGTTTAAGTGCACGCTTTTAATGACTAGCAACCGACCTGTCTTCAACAGCAGCTACAATACTGTATGCTATTCTGTGAACGACAAGGAGTTTGTTTTCAAATTCTCGGAATTCGACCAGATAGAGTATCAGGAGAATCAGATTGACAATAATCTTGTAGCACTGCTTGCTTACTATGCTTATATGATAATAGGTATGGACTTAGACACCATGTCGCCCAAAGGCGGGACATCCTGCTTCCAAACAGCAGAGAACATTGTATCGGCAGGTCAGAATTTGGACTTCCCCGGTTGGAAAGCGTTCAGCGACGCTAGCAACCGTTTTGGCTTACTAAACGACTACCTTGACGGTTCAATGGAATGCATGCGCGAATTCCAATATATCTATCACAGAAAAGGTTTAGACCAAATGACAGAGAACCCAGATACTGCCAGAGCTGCCATTACAGAGGGACTAGACCTTCTGCTTCAAGCTCATAAAGCAAAGAACATGAACCGTGTGGCTCAGCTTTTTACTGAATACAAAAGAAACGAATTGGTAAATATCTATTCGGGAAAAGGCACAACTGAAGAGAAAAATAAAGCCTACGACGTTCTATTTGCCATAGATGCCTCGCAGGATCAGGAATGGCAAAAAATAAAGAAGTAAGACTTTATGCTTAAACATCTTTATATCAAGAACTTCACTCTCATCAAGGAGTTGGACATTGATCTGCAGCCGGGGTTTTCCGTTATTACGGGTGAAACGGGTGCAGGCAAATCTATCATGTTGGGAGCCATTAACTACCTATTGGGCCAAAGGACAGATATAAAGAGCATTCTGCCAGGAGCTGACAAGTGCACCATTGAGGCAACTTTCAGCATAGAAGGATACGATTTGAAAAGTTTGTTCGAAGAAAACGACACAGACTTTTATGAACAGGAATGTATCATCCGCCGCGAGTTTTCCACCAGCGGAAAAAGCAGAGCCTTTGTGAATGACACGCCTGCCAACCTCACATTCCTAAAAGAACTGGGGTTTCATCTAATAGACATTCACTCCCAGCACCAGAATCTTCTCATTTCCAAAGAAGATTTCCAACTTCACATCTTAGATATAATGGCGCAAAACCATTCGTTGCTGGAACAATACCATACTAGTTTTTCTGAGTACAGACAAACTGAGCAAGAGTTGAAGAAAGCAAAAGAGGATATAGCAAAATCGAGAGCAGAGGAAGACTATCTGCTTTTCCAACTGGAACAACTGGAGGAGCTGAATCCAAAAGCCGGAGAAGATGAGGAACTGGAGAAAGAGCAGAGCGAACTAAGTCATGCAGAAGAAATAAAGAATATACTGTTTAAAGCAGAAGCCCAATTCAGCAACGACAGCGACCAAGGAGGTCTCATTGAGGTTCTGAAGCATATTATCCAAGATATTCAGTCCCTCACCCGTATATATCCTGCCATAGAAGAATATGCAGAACGATTAGAAAGCGCACTCATAGAACTAAAGGACATAAATGCGGAACTAGGCGACTTAGCTGAGAGAGTAGAATACAATCCGGCACGATTAGAGGAGATAAACAACCGCCTTGACAAATTATACACCTTAGAAAAGAAACACGAGGTAAAATCAACTGCCGACTTGGAAGCCTTTATGCTGGGTCTAAGACAAAAGCTAGACATTATCAGCAACGGAGAGGAAAGAATCGACGAACTGGAGAAAGCTGTTAAGGAAAAACTTGCCAGAACAAAAACACTGGCAGAACAACTGTGCATGCGGAGAACTTCTGCAGCCAGAGAAGTGGAAGCTGCCGTTACAAGCATGCTGACACAGTTGGACATCCCCAACAACAAGTTTGAGGTTAAGATTGAGAAGAATCATCAATTGACAGAAAACGGAATCGACAAGGTTACTTTCTTCTTCTCGGCCAACAAAAATGCACCCATGAGAGCCATATCGGAAGTAGCCAGCGGTGGTGAAATAGCCCGTCTAATGCTCGCACTAAAAGCCCTCACAAGCAAAAGGGAGAATCTACCCACTATCATATTTGACGAAATAGATACAGGTGTCGGTGGGAAGGTTGCCTCATCAATGGCCAATTTGATGAAAGAAATGACTGCAAGTAACAAGCATCAGGTGATAACCATCACACACCTGCCCCAAATAGCATCATGCGGTACAACACATTATTGGGTTTATAAGGAAGATACTGACGACCGGACATTTAGCCATATACGCGAACTGACTCCCGAAGAACGGGTGACAGAGATCGCACACATGTTAAGTGGAACTGAAATCTCTGAAGCAGCCATCCTTAATGCAAAACAATTATTGAAACAATGAAGAGAACTCTGATTATACTTATATATACATTATTATATTTATTACCATCTCAGGCCCAGTCTCACAAATGGTTCAAGAAGGTTAAAGGGGCTCAAGTTGCCGTTATGGTATATAACCAAAACGGCGAAATGAAGGAGACACAAGGTGTCTTCTCAAAAGATCAAGGAACAGTACTTACTGAGTATGATGCCCTGAAGCAGGCAACCCGTGCCATTGTAGTAGATGCAAACGGAAAAGAATATCCTGTAAAAGAGGTCTTAGGTGCCAATGCCATGTATAATGTCGCAAAGTTGCAGATTGAACTCGTAAAGGGGAAAATCACATATTTAAGTCCGTCATCAGTACCAGCTCAGGAAAATAACACGGTTTACATCCTTCCTAATGTAAAAGCAGGAAAAAATGCATCTTGCACACAACAGACCATTACTAAAGTTGAAACATTCAAGGATACTTATAACTATTATACCATAAGCGATCCCGCCAACGAGCGACTAAAGAACAGCGCAGTATTAAACGAAAACGGTGAAATGATCGGACTGCTGCAACTAGCAGCTAAAGAAGGAAATAATGCATACGTTATAGACGGGAGATTTATCTCCGACCTGAAGATAAAGCCAATAGATGCCGGGAATAACGACTTGAAAGCCATTTACATAAAGAAATCGCTCCCAGATACCGAAGAAGACGCCCTGACCTACCTGTACCTGTTGGACAAGAAAGACAGCACATACATGGCCAGTTTAGAAGATTTCATCATTAAATACCCGACAAACGCTTCAGGAAGGATGTTGAAAGCAGAAAGATTAATTGAACAAGGAAAATACGCAGAAGCAGACAAGATATACGAAGAAGCACTGAATACCAATGGAATCAACAAAGACGAAGTCCTGTTCTCGAAAGCAAGGGCCATATATTCGCTGAATTTGAATAAAGCATATAGTAAATACAACGATTGGGGTATGGAAAAAGCATTAGAGGAAACAAGGAATGCCTTTAACAACAATCCATTGCCCATTTATACACAACAGGAAGCAAATTGCCTTTTTGCCATGAAACGTTACGACGAGGCTCGTGAGAAATTCATCTCCCTGACAAAGACCAATCTTCGTAATGCTGATATATTTTTGAGTGCTGCACAATGCCAAATCATTCAGAACAAAGAAGATGGCGTACTGGAACTGCTTGACAGTGCCCTTGCTTGTTATAGTAAGCCTTACCCTATAGCTGCGGCTAATATCATTTTGATAAGAGCTGACGCATTAGCAAAAGCAGGAAAGAACAAAGATGCTGTGTTAGGACTGAATGATTATGAGCGTTTGGCCGGAGATAATTTGAATGCTAACTTCTACTACGGAAGAGAACAACTGGAAGTAAAATGTCGCATGTATCCACAGGCACTCTCCGATATAGAAAAAACCATCAATCTGGCTCCCAAAGAGGCTTTGTACTATGCAGAAGCCGCAGCACTTAATTATAGATTAGGTCAAATAGACGATGCCATTGAATATGCAAAAAGGGCTATTGTAATAGATGAACAATTCGCCGACGCCTATCGTATAATAGGTGTTTGCTACAACCAGAAAGGGAATAAGGCCGAGGCCAGAAAATACCTTCAGAAAGCAATAGATCTGGGTGACACCTTGGCATCTGGCATTATTGATAAGATGAAGTGAAAGAAAGAATAAGGAAATACATACTGACAAACCAGATATTATGCCAGAAAGGATTGGTTCTGGTGGGAGTAAGCGGAGGAGCCGATTCTGTAGCACTCCTATTAATACTAAAAGAGTTAGGATATCAGATTCAAGCTCTTCACTGCAACTTTCGACTCAGAGGAGAAGAATCCGACAGAGATGAAAGATTTGTTTTCAACCTTTGCGAAAAGAACAACATTCCTTTACTTACCAAACATTTCGATACCAAGGACTATGCTGTCAAGAATAATATCAGCATAGAAATGGCTGCAAGAGAATTAAGATATAACTGGTTCTATGAAGTATTGACCGAAAAAAACGCACAATGTATTGCTGTTGCCCATCACAAGAACGATCAGGCGGAAACCATACTTCTGAACCTGATTAGAGGAACAGGAATACGAGGTCTGGCTGGGATGCACCCCTTACGTAACAAGATTGCACGTCCATTACTCTGCATTACCCGCCAAGATGTTTTGTCTTATCTGAACCTAATCGGACAAGAGTATGTAACAGACAGCACTAATTTGGAAAGAGATGCAACAAGAAACAAGATTCGCTTGGACATCTTGCCCCGGCTTACAGCAATTAATCCCAATATTATAAACACGCTTTCAGACACTTGCAGTATTATGATGACAAGCATTCCCCTTTACGAGCAGGCTGTTCAAGAGGAGCTGAAACAAGTGAAAGTAAATGATGCAGAACTTAACATCAGGCCATTACTGGAAAGCAAGAATTCTGCCGTTATAATTTATGAATGGCTGAAAGACAAAGGATTTACCTACTCACAAAACGCGGAAATTGCGGAATCGCTAGGTAGTACATCGGGAAAAATATGGGAAAGCAAGACGCATCGTCTTTTAAAGGATAGGAACAGGCTAATTCTTCAAGAGAATGACAAGGAAGCCTTAATGCCACAAATTATACAAGAAGAGGTTGACCATATTTCTGAAACCGGTCCCAACATAGCCTACTTTGACAAAGAAAAAATCATATCCCCCATCACCTATCGGAGAGCAAGGGAAGGTGATTGGTTTATTCCCTTTGGCATGAAAGGGAAGAAATTGATAAGTGACTATCTTACAGATGTTAAAGCTACCAGATTTGAAAAAGAAAGTCAAGTTCTTGCCTTGTGCGGAGAAGATATAATTTGGGTAGTTGGACACAGGTCCGACAACCGTTATAAAGTGGATAAGAACACCAGAAGAATTATTATGTTAAAGATAAAAAATGTCTAAACAAAAACAAAAATAATAACAATACGACCTGTTAAACAAAGTACTCCCCCAAAGGGGAAGCGGAGAGGGGGCCGACAAAATAACAAAAACTATGAGTATGATTAAATGTCCTGAGTGCGGAGAAAGAGTGTCCACAATGGCTGGCACATGTCCACATTGTGGAATAAAAATTGCAGGAAACCTGAAACAATGTCCCAATTGTAACGAATATTGCCAGAATTCACAAGACAAATGCCCACATTGTGGCACAACTCTTTCCGTAGTCACAGAAGAAGCCATTGAACAGGATAAGAATATGCAGAGTACAAAGACAACAAAAAAGACTGAAAAGAAGAGCAACAAATCCCTTATCTTTTCAATATCCATTGCAACCCTATTAGTTTTAATCATTGGCGGACTGATTTTATTGGATTACAAAAATAGCATAGATCGGGAAGAAGAAGAGTTTGCCCGACTCGAGGACACCTCTAACCCTGAATACTATAACGATTTCCTGGCAAAATATCCCAAAAGCAAACATTTTAAGGAAGTCAAGGAACGTCTGAATGTTTTGTTGGATGAAACAGAAGAATGGGAAAAATTGATACAAAATATCAGTCGCTCAGAAATCGAAAAATTCATGAACGTTCATCCTTATTCCATACGCAAGCATGTATGCGAGGACATGATAGATTCCATCGATTGGAATGAGGCCAAAAAACTTAACACAGAAGAAGCAATCGTAAACTATCTTAATGTACATCCAAGTGGTAGATATGCCGAAGAAGCCTCTCTAAAGAAAAACGAATTGGGATTGATGAAGATAACAGCCCAAGACAAGGCAATCATCCGAGGTGCTTTGGAAAACTTCTTTACCGTTGCTATGAGCAAGCAAGACATCTCTCTCATCTCCGAGGCAATAATTGGGAAGATGGAAAATTTCTGCGGAACACCGGATGCCACCCCCGAGCAGATTGTTGCTTTTGCCAAGAACAAGATGGCAACAGACGTTATGGGCCTTCATTATACAATTGGAGAAGAATTCAGTGTACGCAAGCAAACTATTTCCGACGGAACAACCGGATATGCTGTTGACTTCCCTTTACAGGAAATCATCTCACGTTCAGATACAAGCCAACCTGGCACAAAATCATATCAGGTAAATGCTTTGCTCAATGCAGACCATAAGATTGTAAAGATGTCAATCAAATAATCGTTTGAATCACTTTTTAGGCACAAATATATGAGTTTTCTTCATAAAGCGGTAATTTTTAGCTAATTTTGCGCCCGAAATTGAGAAAACGAGAAATGAAGTCAAAGCTGTTTCCTTTATTTTTGCTATTATTGTTCCTGAATTCCAGCATTCTTGCACAGAGAACAAACCAAGCCTATTGGTCGTACATTGACCAATACAAGGGTCTTGCTATAGAACAAATGCAAAAATACCATATACCAGCCAGTATTACTCTGGCACAGGGGCTTCTGGAAAGTGGAGCAGGACGCAGTACTTTGGCAACAAAGGCTAACAACCACTTTGGCATTAAGGTAAGTGGAAACTGGACAGGGCCGTACGTCTTGAGGAATGACGATGCACCAAACGAGAAGTTCCGCAAATACAGAAATGCAAGAGAAAGCTACGAAGACCATTCCAAGTTTCTGAAAGGAAGACGTTACCAAGGCCTTTTCCAACTGAAGATTACAGATTATAAAGGATGGGCAAAAGGACTCAAGGCTGCAGGATATGCCACCTCACCTATATACGCAGAGTCCCTGATTAGAATTATCGAGATGTATAACCTCTATCTGTTTGATAACGGAAAGTTCAAACAGGAAAAGAAAGTGGTAGCACCCGCCAATAACGAAAAAAAGGACTTTTTCCAAACCCACACCATATACTCACACAACAAAAACTATTTTATTATTGTGGAAATTGGCGACAATATGGCAACCATAAGCAAAGAAACAGGTCTCAGCCTGAAGAAACTCTATCAGTACAACGATCTTCCATTGGACTATGCACCCACACAAGGCGATCTTATTTACTTAAAGAAAAAGCAAAAATGTGCTAGCAAGCAGTTCAGGAAAAATCCCATCCATATTGTAGAGCAAAACCAAAGCCTGTTCGACATTGCACAACTTTATGGCATACGCCTGAAGTACCTGTATAAACTAAACCAATTTGACCCTTCGCACGAGATTAAGCCAGGCGACATTCTTAGAATCAGATAAAAAGAACAGAAAGACTATATGATTACATTATCTAACATTGCTGTACAATTCGGCAAAAGAGTCCTTTATAAAGACGTAAATATGAAGTTCACCAGTGGCAACATCTATGGTGTCATAGGTGCCAACGGAGCAGGAAAGTCAACACTTCTGAAAGCTATTAGCGGTGAACTGGAGCCCACAAAGGGAACCGTTGAATTGGGCCCTGGAGAACGATTAAGCGTTTTAAGTCAGGATCATTTCCAATATGATCAGGAAACCGTTTTGAATACTGTATTAATGGGACACACCGTCATGTGGGACGTGATGAGGGAACGCGAAAGTCTATACTCTAAGTCAGACTTTACAGACGAAGACGGCATTCGCGTGGCAGAGCTGGAAGATAAATTTGCCGAAATGGGAGGCTATACAGCCGAAAGCGATGCGGCTGCACTTCTTTCAGGTTTGGGAATCAAAGAAGAGAAACATCACCAACTGATGGGAGAGCTTTCCGGCAAGGAGAAGGTTCGTGTCATGTTGGCCAAGGCTCTTTTTGGCAACCCCGATAACTTGTTGCTTGACGAGCCCACCAATGACCTCGACCTTGACACCGTTCAATGGTTAGAGCAATACCTGAGCGAATTTGAGCATACGGTGTTGGTTGTAAGTCACGACCGTCACTTCCTTGATTGTGTTTGTACACATACCGTAGATATCGACTTTGGCAAAGTAACCATGTTTGCCGGCAATTACAGCTTCTGGTATCAGAGTAGCCAGTTAGCACTGCGTCAGGCTCAAAACCAAAAAGCCAAGGCTGAAGAAAAAAGAAAGGAACTGGAGGAATTTATTCGTCGATTCTCTGCCAATGTGGCAAAGAGCAAGCAGACCACCAGTCGCAAGAAGATGCTGGAGAAACTGAATGTAGAGGAAATCAGACCTTCTACAAGAAAGTATCCCGGCATTATCTTCCAGATGGACCGTGAGCCCGGCAATCAGATTCTCGAAGTAGAAGGCCTTAAGGCTACTATGGAGGACGGAACGGTCCTGTTCGATAACGTAAACTTCACTATCGAGAAAGGTGACAAAGTGGTATTCCTCAGTCACGACCCTCGTGCCATGACTGCACTCTTTGAGATTATCAACGGTAACCGTGAGGCACAGGCCGGCACATATAATTGGGGCATTACCATCACCACAGCTTACCTGCCCCTCGACAATACAGCGTTTTTCCAAAGCGACCTGAACCTGGTTGATTGGCTTAGCCAGTTCGGAGAAGGAAACGAGGTCTATTTCAAACAGTTCCTGGGACGTATGCTCTTCAGTGGAGAGGAAGTCCTGAAGAAGGTAAACGTACTTTCTGGAGGCGAGAAGATGCGTTGTATGATTGCCCGTATGCAACTGAGAAACGCCAACTGTCTGATTCTTGACACACCCACCAACCATTTGGATTTGGAAAGTATTCAGGCCTTCAATAATAACCTGAAGCTCTTCAAGGGGAATATCCTCTTCAGCAGTCACGACCACGAGTTTATTCAGACCGTTGCCACACGTATCATTGAGCTGACACCCAACGGGACAATTGACAAGCTGATGGAGTATGACGATTATATCAGCAGCGAAGCTATCAAGGAACAGAAAGAAAGAATGTATGCCGTATAACTGACAAAGTAGCAATTGGCACACTTTTTGTAAAACATTTGTCAGAACAAATATATACAAGAAAATGAGCGAAGAATTGAAGAACAAAGAACAAAAAGAGCAGCAAGAGCCTCAGGAGACTACTGCCAATGCTCAGACTGAAACAGATACAGAAAAAGAGGTTGGTCAGGAAACAGAGAAAGAACTTTCTGTGGAGGAGCAGTTAGAGGCTTCCAAAAAGGAGATTGAAGAACTGAATGATAAACTTCTTCGTAAGATTGCCGAGTTTGACAATTACCGCAAGCGTACCCTCAAGGAAAAGACTGAGCTTATCCTGAATGGCGGAGAGAAAACCATTGTGGCTATCCTTCCCGTAATAGATGATATGGAACGCGCACTCAAGAACATGCAGAATGCTGATAATGTGACTGCCGTACTTGAGGGCGTAGAACTTATCTACAAGAAGTTTATGGATATCCTCAGCAAGCAAGGCGTTAGCGTTATTGAAACAAAAGATGCAGACTTTGACGTAGATATCCATGAAGCCATTGCCCAATTGCCTGCTCCCACAGAAGAACTGAAGGGAAAAGTGATGGATTGCACTCTTACCGGTTACAAGTTGAACGATAAGGTTATCCGCCACGCTCAGGTTGTGGTGGGCTTATGAATGAATAAATTAAAGTTTCGGAAGTAAAATTGGAAGTAAAATTGGAAGTTAACTCACTACGCTCGTGGAAGTTATAAAAGGACAATACCATATAGCAGACAGCATACTAAACTATCGTCCAGCCAGCTGCTGGCTTAACTCCCTGCGCGTAGCGCATAACTCCCTATTTAACTTCATCTTATAACTCCAGAAACTTATATGAATTAACATTATGGCAGAAAAAAGAGATTATTACGAGGTCCTTGGCGTAGCAAAGAACGCCTCTGACGCAGAAATAAAAGCAGCCTACAAGAAGATGGCCATCAAATATCACCCAGATCGCAATCCGGGTAATAAAGAGGCCGAAGAAAAGTTCAAGGAGGCTGCCGAAGCATACGATGTGCTGCGCGACCCACAGAAACGCCAGCAGTACGACCAGTTCGGATTTGCCGGAATGGGCGGACAAGGTGGTTTCGGTGGAGCCAGCATGAATATGGATGATATATTCTCTATGTTCGGAGACATCTTTGGAGGCCATGGCGGATTCGGAGGCTTTGAGGGCTTTAGCGGATTCGGAGGCTTTGGCGGAGGTAGTGCCGGTCATAAGACCTACAAGGGAGCCGACCTTCGTCTGAAAGTTCGTCTTACACTCGAAGAAGTGGCCACCGGCGTTACCAAGAAGTTTAAAGTTCGTAAGCATGTTACCTGTACGGCATGTAATGGTACTGGAAGTGCTGACGGTAAGAAAGACACCTGTTCCCAGTGCAAGGGTTCCGGAAGCGTTTACAAAACAATCAATTCTATGTTTGGTCGCATGCAGACACAAACAGTTTGCCCGTCATGTAACGGAACTGGTAGTGTTATAAAGAACAAATGCCCCAAATGTAACGGCGAAGGTGTAGTAAATGGCGAAGAAATCATCGAGGTTGCTATTCCTGCAGGTGTTGAAGACGGAATGGTTGTAACGGCAAGCGGAAAAGGACATGCAGGAAAGCAAAACGGAGTACCAGGGGATATTCAGGTCTTCATCGAGGTTGAACCGCACAAGGAACTTCAGCGAAATGGACAAAATCTTGAATACAACCTCCTGTTGGATGTTCCAACAGCTGTTCTTGGCGGCTCTGCAGAAGTACCTACTATCGACGGGAAAGTTAAGATAAAGATTGAGCCGGGAACACAGCCAGGAAAAGTGATGCGCTTGCGTGGCAAAGGTCTTCCTGCCGTTTCAGGTTACACCAAGCAACAGCAGAATATCGGTAAGGTACAGAACAACGGTTTCGAACTGACTATCAATGGCGACATTCTGCGCGGTAAGGACTATGTACTGAGTGCTAACTTCACACTGGGTCACAACAAGATGACCGTCAAGGAACTGAATGCTACAGACTCTAAATTGTACAACTATTCAAGCCGCTTCTACTCATCGGGTAAAGACGACTATCTGTTAGAGGTCGGCAAGGAGGTCGGTCTGTTCTATGGTTATGTCTATGACGGCCTTTACACCATTGACGACTTCGAAGAAAGTGGATATGCTCAGAAGTCTAAATGGGAGTTGAAAGAGGGTGTACCCCAGATGACGACAGACGTATTGGCTGCATCAAATTCAGGCGATCCCAATATGCCTGGAAAGATGAAGTTCAAAGATTTGGACGGTGATGGCAAGATTACATTGAAGGACCGCGAGGTTATTGGTAACACGAACCCGACCCTCCAGGGCGGTTTCGGTTTGAATGGCACTTGGAAGGATTTTGACTTTACTGCCAACTTCACCTATATGCTGAACTTTGATGTGTACAATGCAACAGCGTACGCCCTGTCATCAAGTTCTGGTAACAAGTCTACTTATACTAATGTATACAGCAAGTTCTCTCGTGATAACCGTTGGGTTTACACCACCAACACCGGCCGCCACGAGGATTACTGGACTGAGCCATTCACCATTGACGAGTATTTGGCTGAAAACACAGGCAAGAGCCTATGGAACCCCGCTGATGTCGTAACTAACACTATCAACTCTTACTTTATTGAGGATGGCTCATTCTTGCGCTGTACTGATGTCACTATTGGATACACCATCCCCAAGAAATGGACTGAAAAGTGGGGACTCTCCAAACTCCGTGCTTATGTCAGTGCTAGCAACCTATTCATTATTACCGGATATTCAGGCTATGATCCTGAGATTGACGTACAGACCGGTCTGACTCCCTCTATGGACTACAACCGCTATCCACGTAATCGTGCATTCTCATTTGGTGTAAACCTGACTTTCTAAAAACAACAAATAAGTAAACTCAAAATAATATGAAACTAAAAAATATTATCATCGGTGGACTTGGTCTGTTGGCGTTCAGTTCTTGTAACGACTATCTGGAAGTGGATGCTCCCTCCAAGTTTTCCCCGGAGGACATATATAGCTCCGTAAAGGATGCCGGCATGGCCCTAAATGGTGTCTACGCAGAGATTATGTCAAGCAACTGCTTCGGACAAGCTTATACATATAGCCTCATCCTGAACAGCGACGTTGACTTTGTCACCAACAGCAGCGAAAATGATGAGACCAATACGCCTAAGCGTTACGACCAGACCGCTGCCAGTTCAACGGCCAATGGCGTGTGGAATGCCACATACTCTGCAATTGAAACGGCAAACGCCTTCATCTACTTTTTAGAAAACAGCAACATTTATAAAGAGAATAACGACGATTATGCATCATTGCAGCAGTATATGGGCGAAGCCAAAGTCATGCGCGCTATGCTCTATTATGAGTTGATGTGCTATTGGGGTGATGTACCTTTCACCATGCAGCCCACACGTGTCACCAACAATTTCTACCCAGAAATCGTTTCGCGTGATGTTATTGCCAAAACCATTATGGAAGACCTCATTGCTGTAGCTCCTAACATGAAGCCAACCTCACAGTTGTCTGAAGGCATTGAGCGCATTTCCCAAGAAGCATGCTGGGCTATGATCGCTCGCATTGGCTTGCAGGCTGCCGGCTATTCTCTGCGTCACAATGCAGACGATGCCACTAGCTATGGCTATATGGGCAAACCCTCTGCTACAGAGGAGACATGGTTCCTAACTCAGGCCCGTGACTACGCCAAGAAAGTAATTGATTCTGGTACACATTCCCTGAACAACTCCTATCAGGATGTTTTCTTGAATGAGTGTAACTTCAAAGTAATCAACGATGACGACCCCATCTTCGAGATTCCTTTCACAAAAGAGGTTTCAGGTTATATCGGCTATCGTCAGGGGCCAAAGTTCGAGTCAAGCGGTGGTGCCACAAACTTCCAGTGGGGTGAGTGCGGTGGCAACCAGCAGATTAACAATTTGTTCCGCTTCAGTTACAAGGAAGGAGACACACGCCGCGATGCGACTATCGGCTGGTGGTACTACACCTTTGATGGTATGCCTAAGATTAACACCAACATCACTGTATACAATAACAAGTGGTCGAAACTGTTCAATACTACCAGTGCTTTCACCAGCATTACTACAGACTACTGTTGACACAGAGGCTATTGCTGCCGTACAACAGGTACGCAACCGTGCATATAAAGGCTCTACTATTAGTGCTCCCGCAGTGACGGGTGGTGACGCAGATGCCTTCCTGAAGGAAATTCTGGACGAACGCAAGTGGGAGTTCGCGGGTGAAAACAGCCGTTGGAAGGACTTGGTACGTAACAACATGCTGGCTCAGGAACTCTACTACACCTTCCTTCGCAACTACGCCGTTGCAGCTGAGATGGGAGGACAGGGCGATGCCGTTGTCAACGACATGGTGACCTATCACGACAACATTGACTATTTTGGTGGGACATTGGGTGAAACCTATACCCAAGAGGAGATTGACGCAGCCATTCCAGGCGACAATGCCTTTGGCAAATCTGCTGGTGCTGCCAAGGATCAACTTGTTCCTGCTTACATCTACTGGGTATATATGAAGAACCCACGGAAGAACAGTTATTTTGCTAACCATGATTTAAATGTGCTCTATCTGTTCAATGCCTATGCTGCCAACCAAAAGTTCAAAACCGAGTACAACACAGCAGAAAAGTTCTTCAAGTACATCAAACAGAAATACCCCAATTCTCCTGTTGCAGCTTATGAGCCAGGAGGCGACCCAGAAGATCCTGCAGGAACTATAAAATATGAGATGAAGACTGCAGACTTTGCCACTAAATATTGGAAAGACGGTAATGATTATGCAGAGAACTCTGTACTCTACTCACTCTATGGCTTCATCAAGGCAGACCGCGACAACAAGACCACATTCCAGATGAACCGAAATGGTGTTTATACCACTTTTGACATCACAAGTGAACAGACTGATCTTCCTGTTGTACGTTATCTGATGCCTATTCCTCGTGAAGCCATCACACGTTCAGAAGGAAGGTTAAAGAATTATTATGGTTACTAATAACTATATTTAAAAAGGATATGAAAAAAGTATTATTATATGCCAGGTAATAGGACGCAACAGTATGCAGCTCTATTGGTCACAAGTGAAAGGTGCAAAAGGTTACCAAATCAAAGCATCTTATGAACAGAGCATTGCAAACACCCCGGAGAACTGGGATGATGCCACTATGCTCGTACTTGATACTATAGTCTGGGGTGAAGAATAGGATCAAATGCTTTTGGAAGACCTGATATTCTCCAAGACCTATCGTTTTGCCATCCGCGCTCTCTCCGAGCGTGGCGAAGAGCATAACTCACAATGGTTCGGAACAGGAAATTTGCATCAATGGACTGACATGGTATACTATGACATGTTAGACAAATACAAAGTACCTTCCATCATTGCACAGAAAGCCAACATCACAAAAAACAGTTTCGATCTCTATCTGGACCGTAGTTATGCCAAGAGTGGTAACTATGAATACACTGCCGACGAGTTGGAAGAGATGAGTGAATACTTCCATGTTCTCACTGATGCCAGTGGAAACAAAGTATGGAAAGCAGACCGATTGGTTATTGAACCTGCTTCATCGAACCCTGATGCAAAAGTACCGACTCAGTATCAATACCCAGGCATTAAACTTGAAGAAAGCATGTTCGGTTCTGACGGTGTGGCTATGGTTTCTATAGAAGGACTCGACTCTAACTCTGTGTACAACATGTATACATACGATGAAAGCATCTTTGCTGAAAAGGCCAAGAAAAAGCTTTCCGTACAGCAATGTCTGAATTATGCTCAGCAGAATTTGGATGTCACCGTACGTACCAAGGGTGATCCCGGTGAGCCAATCGTCATTGATCCTGTTCCACAGGATACTATGATGTACACTGAGAGTGATGCACTGAAGTCGATTAGTTTACCGATTCCGGCCACTTCTATCCAGCCTAAGTTAGAGGAATTCATGAAGAGCAATGAGTATGCAGAAAACAAGGTGTTCTACCTTCGCGGTGGAGAAGCATACTTCCTACGCGCAGGTTTAGAGGTATACAAAGGCTTCAAACTGGCGACATTACCTGAAGACCTTGCAGAAGGCAAGGGCCGTGCAAAGGTATTCTTGTACTATCCACAGGTACTTGACATCAGCGGTGGCACATCGCCTTCACCCGCTTTCTTCATGCTGAGCCGCAACCCGATTGGTTCAGAGAACCCCATGATTACCATTGACATTGACAAGATTGTATTGGAAGATCTTGACTTTACCATTGCGTATGCCCGAAACATCGGTGACGGCTCTAAAGTTGTTACAAATAGCTATTTCATGAATATGTATAGCAAGGGTATGGGGTCTACTGTAGAAGAAATATCTCTGAAGAACTGTTCGTTCCAGGGTATTGTGGGTGGTTTCTACCGCGTACAAGCCAATTACGGTGTCCGTATCAAGAACTTCATCATCGACAATGTTGACTTCTACAATGGAGGTTACTATTCTACTAGCGGACGTCGATATAACTGGTTCCACGCCAACCCTGAGGCAAACGTGAATATCAACATTTGGGAGAACTTCGTCATGAAGAATTGTACCATCTATGACAACCCACTGGGTTATATGTTCAACCACAACAAGCAGCAGTCGATAGAGTGGCCCGCCAGCCTACATTACAACATTACGCTTGAGAACAACACGTTTATCAACCTGAATACTTGTAATGCTGGTAACAGTATGATATTCAACACTCGTTGGATACCTGGCGGTTCCACCTTTACTATCAAGCGCAACCTCTTTGTCCTGACACGCAACGACAATGATACAGAGCGTGACATGGTACAGGCTGGTTGTGACATCCGCACAATCAATGGTTCAGGCACAGTAACACTTGACTTCGAGGATAACTACTCGACCAACGACAACTTGACCAGTGGTCAGATATGGAGCAACACCGCATCTGCATTTGACTATACCCAGAAGAACACCTTTGGTTCTTTGGCAAAGAACTATGATGTGACATGGGGTGATGCTGGTGCAGAGGGACTGACTGTGAAGGTGGCCGACATCTCGGCTAAGGACTTGATGGTTCAGCCGAATCCGCCTCACAAGTTTGACCCTGCCAACGTATCTCACTGGGATCACCAGTGTGATGGTATTGACGGTACCGTTACGAATGTGGACAAAGAAATCCGCAGCGATTATCAGCCAGGTATGGTTGACCTCCACTTCAAAAACTTCAACAATGTGCTTGTTGAGAAGCAAGTTGGTGCTCCCAAGTGGCGTAATCAGTAATCTCTATTAGCAAAACACAAATAATAGTAAATCCTATAAAGAGGGCGGACGGCACTCAGCTGTCCGCCTTTTTTTAAATCCTCATCAGTATCAGAATCGTTTTTCCTGACTCTGATGGACGATATGACCATGAGGCATGAGCCATTTTACTAAAAACATGCAAATAAATCCCAAAATATTTGGTAGTTTCAGTTTTTTTGCGTAATTTGCGCTACGTAAAACATGAAGCGTAAAATATGAAGCAACTGAATAAT